>CACFXJ010000007.1:0-57066 GCA_902570225.1 uncultured SAR86 cluster bacterium | reverse complement strand
ACAGATACTCACTCCGCCGCTGTAGTTGGTGATACTGTTGGAGATCCTTTCAAGGACACATCAGGACCTTCAATGAATATCTTAATTAATGTAATGGCAATTGTTAGTTTAGTAATTGCTCCTTTACTCTAATAGCTAAGACTTTTTTTCATAGTTTTATGTGGAATGCCTGTGTCAGATTGATACGGGCATACCTCACTGTACCCCAGACTTAGATAGAAGCTGATCGCCTTTTCTCTAGCATTGAGCGTCATTGTTCTTGCCTGCTTTGAAAGGGCGTAATTTTCTAACTCAGTTACTATTTCAGAGCCAATTCCTTGCCTTTTAAATTTGTCATCTACTGCCATATATCTTATTTGTGCTTCATGCTTAGAATTAAAGTGAACCCTGCCAGAAGCGATGACATTGCCATCATGATCAATTCCCATTAAATGAAAACTTTTATCTTCGATATCATCTGCAAGAGACTCCATCGACATTCCTAATGGCTTTCTTAGCATTTCCCACCTAAACAACAGATATCTGTCCCATTCATCGGCATTTTCGGGTGATTTTAAAGAGTAATTAGGCATATTTGGTCTTTAGATTTTACAATGTCTTCTGTGGGAAAGCAGGATAATATATTTGAAGACGGTAATTTAAGTGGTTTACCTTTTACTTTCAATCAGGAAGTAACAGAAGTATTCGAGGATATGATACTGCGATCTGTTCCTGGCTATCAAACCAGCTTAAGATTGATAACTCAATACACAAAAAATTATTATCAACCTGAAACAAATTGTTACGATATAGGCTGCTCATTAGGTGCATCAAGTCTATCTATATTGCAGGCTAGACAAGATGCCAAAATAATTGCAATTGATAATTCTGAAGCAATGATCAAAGAATGCAGAAACAGATTTGAAAAATTTCCTCAATTCAAATCAATAAATTTTATTCAAGAAGACGTTATGGAGAGTGAGCTAGATAATGCATCTTTGGTTGTTGTTAATTATTTAATTCAATTTTTAGACCTAAATCAGCGGGAAACACTTTTTAAAAAAATTTATAAAGCCCTTCTGCCAGGAGGGCTATTGCTTCTATCTGAGAAAGTACATTATAAGAATAGCTATGAGTCTAATCGGGTTTTTGAAACACACCATAAGTTTAAGTCGTCTAATGGTTATTCTGATCTGGAAATATCCGGCAAGCGAGATTCTCTTGAAGGAGTCCTGATTACAGAAACTGAAGAAGATCATATCCTAAGAGGCATCCGAACTGGGTTTATTCATTCAACTAAAGTTCTATCTAATTTAAATTTCAGAACTTTTATTTTTTGTAAGTAATTGTGTTTATTTCTGAAGAGGTTGAGATTTTTTCTGGTGATTATTTGCATAATCCCTTTGGCTCCAAAAAAGATAAAAGAATAGGCAACTGGCTATCAATCCTGAACAAACTGCCTTTAATAAAAGAAGTTAATGTGAATTTACAAAATCAAGTTAGTGTTGATTTTCAATGTGAAGACATGCTGGAGATAGAAGAATTAATCTTACAACTACTTCCTTGGAGAAAAGGACCTTTCAAATTAAATGATATAAATATTGATAGCGAATGGGACTCGAGTAAGAAATGGATAAGATTTAAAGAGCTAGAGTTGGACTTGCAGGACAAAACAATACTCGATGTTGGTTCCGGTAATGGGTATTACGCCTTTAGAATGATCGGTGATGGAGCTGATCAAGTACTTTGCTTAGAACCAAATCTCGTAAATGTTTCTCAATTTGCATCCATTAATCATTTTGTAGGTTCTAAAAAAATTAGGATGGTACCCGAACGTCTAGAGAATAGTGGATTGAGAAATACAAATTTTGACCTTATTTTTAGTATGGGTCTTCTGTATCATCAAAGGAATCCTATAGAACACTTACATGAACTTAATTCTTTATTGGCAGCTGGAGGAAAGATAATAATAGAGACGATTATATCCCCCGATCAATTTGGATCCGGTATACAGCCAACTGAGGGCAATTATGCCTCTATGCCCAATGTCCATTATGTACATACTGATTTTGGATGTAAGGAATTATTTGAGAAGTTAAATCTAGAAGTTATAAGAGAGACTAAACCCGTTTTTACAAATTTTGAAGAGCAAAGAAAAACCAGATGGATGCCATTCAAGTCATTTGAATCAGCTTTGGATTCTAAAGATACAACGCTAACTATAGAGGGATATCCTGCACCAGCTAGAAAATTTTATCTTTTAGGACAAAAGTCTTAGGAATCTGAATAATCAACTCTATTGCCAATCCACCTTTCAACAAGTGTTTTGGCAAATGCTTTTTCATTTTTACCTAATTCAAGAGCCTCATTTTGAGCAGCTATCAATAAATCTGAGTCTCTTATAGGGTTAGCAATTTTCAGATCCATTAAGCCTGATTGCCTTAGGCCATAGATGTCGCCTGCCCCTCTTAGTTCTAAGTCCTTTTCCGCAATTTCAAATCCATCATTAGTGGATTCCATTGTTTTAATTCTCTCTTCGGCCAAATTCGATAAAGGTTCTCTGTGTAATAGAAGGCAGTGGGAGTCGGTATTAGCTCTCCTACCTACACGACCTCTTAATTGATGTAATTGAGATAACCCTAGTCTTTCAGGATTTTCAATTATCATGAGGGTAGCTTCAGGTACGTCGACTCCAACTTCAATCACTGTGGTACAAACCAATAACTGTATCTCTCCATTTCTGAATTTTTCTATAACAGAATCTTTTTTTTCTTTTTTGAGCCTTCCATGCACTAATCCAACCTTAAGTTTTGGTAGAGAATCACTTATTTCCTTGTATAACTCCTCAGCAGACTGAGCTTCCAGTTCATCTGAATCTTCAATTAGCGTACATACCCAATAAGCTCTTTTACCTGTTAAACATACTTCTTCTACTCTTTTGATAACTCTATCTCTATAGGAATCTGGTCTTGAAGAAGTTTGAACAGGATTTCTGCCAGGTGGTAACTCATCAATTATTGAAGTTTCCAAAGAGCCGTATACTGTCATGGCTAATGTTCTGGGAATTGGAGTGGCTGTCATGATTAATTGATGAGGGCTCTGATTGTTTGCTCCACCTTTCTCCAACATGGAGAATCTTTGGTGAACGCCAAATCTGTGCTGCTCGTCTATGATTGTTAATCCAAGTTTATGAAAATTTACACCTAGTTGAAAAATTGCATGTGTACCAATCAGAATATCAATATTTCCTTTTTCAAGATCTTCGATAATCAACTTTCTGTCTTTCGATTTAGTTGATCCAGTAAGTAAGCAAACTTTTATGCCAACATTTTCAAACCACCCCTTAAATGAAGAAAAATGTTGCTCAGCAAGTATTTCGGTTGGGCAAAGGAGGGCAGTTTGCCAGTCATTTGATTTTGCATGCAAAGCAGCTAAGGCGCCTATTAATGTTTTTCCTGATCCTACATCTCCTTGAAGCAATCTCCTCATAGGAACAACTGCTATAAGGTCTTCTCTAATTTCTTCCCAAACCCTCTTTTGCGCACTTGTTAAATCAAATGGTAAGGAGCTTAAAAAAGTTTCTTGATATGATGAATTATCTTTCATCAGCGGACCTTTTCTTCCCTCAAGCTCATTTTTCAATATACCCGCGCAAAGCATATGAGCAATTAGCTCTTCTTTAATTAGGGACTGTTGAGCAGGATGCTTGCCTTCAATCAATTCGCTAATATTAGTTTCTACCGGAGGTTTGTGAAGAAATTTTAGAGTTTCCAAAAGATTTCCATACTCAGAGTATTGTTTATTCTTAGATTCCTCCTTGAGGAGGTTGTTCTTATCACAAAATTCAAGGGAGCTCTCAATTATTTTCTTCAACTTATTTTGCTGAAGTCCGGAAGTAGTGGGATAGATGGGGGTTAAGTTTTTCTCTACCTCAATAGAATCATCTTTTTCAAAAACTTGATATTGGGGATGTATCATTTGTTTTCCTTGCGGACCTGGAGTTATTGTCCCAAAACATCTAATCATCTTTCCTTCTTCTAAGGCTTTATGCTGAGCCATAGCAAAATTGAACATCCTCATTGTTAATCTACCAGTTCCATCATATATTTCTGATAAAAGCATTCTCCTTCCTCTAAAAACCACGGTAGATTTCATTATCTCTCCTTCTATCAGGACAGGTGTTTGGTAATTTGCTTCGCCAATAGAGGTTATGAAACTTCTGTCTTCATAACGGAAAGGAAGGTGGAAGGCTGCATCTGGAATAGTAAATATTCCTAAATTATTTAAAGAGGTTGCACTTTTAGGGCCTACACCTTTTAAATTTTGAATTGAGTGAAGATCTGAAGATTCTTCAGTCATCTAAATAGTTTTAGCTAAAATAGCCTCAACTTCAATTGATGAATCTAGAGGAAGTCTTGCCACTTGGAGAGCAGCCCTAGCAGGATAAGGTTCTACAAAAAGCTCTTTCATAATTTCATTTACTGATTGAAAGAGAGCAAGATCGTGAAGAGATACATTGAGTTTTACTACATGATTTAAACTAAGACCAGCTTCTTTACAAAGCGCATCAATATTTTTAAAAACTTGTCGTATCTGATTTTCTTGTCCTTCAACTAGTTGCATACTTTTTGGATCGAGGGGGATCTGCCCGGAAAGAAAAATTAAATTTTCAGTCTCTATGCCTTGAGAATAAGGACCAATTGCCTCAGGAGCGTTAGCGGTTTTAATTTCTTTTTTCATTTTAATGTAATGCAGTGGCTTGCCTCATCTCCCAATCATGAATGCGAGAGACTGAGACTATATTATTCAGTGTTCTAATTTTTCTAAGTATCTTTGATAAGTGAAGTCTATCAGATACTTCTAGATCTAGGACAAATTCATGCATGCCAGTGTTTATTTCCGTTGTCTGAATAGAAGCAATATTTGTTTCTTGGCTTGTAATTACTGATGCCAAGTTAGCAAGGAGGCCTGGCTCATCTCTTCCAACAACTTTTATCTGTGCGTTAAATGAACGACCAGAAGGTTCACCCCAATTTACAGGAAAGCATTGTTGAGGATCTTCTCTAACTGAAAGAATATTTTTACATCTTTCTTGATGTACAACTAATCCTCTTTCAGCAGTAAAGTGTCCAATTACAGAATCTCCCGGTATGGGCTTACAACAAACAGCATAATTGACAATTAAACCTTCGGATCCTGTTATCTCTAAAGGCACCATATCTTTTTCTTGTACTTTATGATTTCCTTTTAAAAACCCTGTTATTTGTTGAGCCACGATATTTCCAACTCTTAAACCGAGACCAATTTCTTCTAATAATCTATTTAAGCTTCTTACACCTATATTATTTAAAACTTTTCTCAGGTCTGTTTTCTCTATATCTCTAAGTTTTATACCCATGTTAGCTAGCGATTGATCTAGTAATTTCTTTCCAAATTTTCTCGCTTCTGAGGTTTTAAGATTGCTTAAATAATGACGAATACTATTTCTTGCACGAGGAGTTACGGCAAAGTTTAGCCAGGCAGGCGAAGTTTGAGGAACTTTTTCGGTAAGTATTTCTACAGTTTGTCCACTTTCAAGTGGAACACTTAAGGGCGCAAGTCTCCTATTAATTCTGCAGGCTCTGCAGTGATGACCAATGTCTGTGTGGACAGCGTAAGCAAAATCAATCGCAGTTGACCCACCTGACATTTCTATTATTTTACCTTGGGGCGTAAAGACATATATTTCATCAGGAAAAATATCAGTTTTAACAGATTCAATAAATTCTTCAGTGGATTCAAAGTTATCTCTCATTTCAAGTAGTCCTGCGACCCATCTTCTTGCTCGTATTTGTGGGCTGGTATCTGACTGATTACCTGATTTGTATAGCCAATGAGAGGCTATACCATTTTCAGCCATATCATTCATTTCTTGGGTTTTTATTTGCACCTCAACAGGAAATCCTTTCAAGCCAACCACCCCCGTATGAAGAGATTGATAACCATTTGATTTAGGAATTGCAATATAGTCTTTAAACCTTCCTTCAACTGGTTTATATAAGCTGTGTATATGTCCTATGGTTCTGTAACAGTTTTCGGGAGTATCAACTATTATCTTGATCGCATAAACATCCATTATTTCTTCAAACGATCTTTGTCTTTGTTTCATTTTTCGATAAATGCTGTAGACATGCTTTTCTCTTCCTTCCACTAAAGCTGGTATTCCCTGATCTAAAAGCTTTTTACTTAGCTCTTTTTGAATTCTATTAAGAGTTCTTTTTTGGCCACCTCTATTTTTTTTAACAGCAGCGGTCAGTCTTTCATGCCTAGTTGGATAAATAACTTTGAAAGCTAAATCTTCTAATTCCCGATAGACATTATTCATTCCTATCCTATGAGCAATAGGGGCATATATTTCAAGAGTTTCTTTGGCTATTTTGAGTTGTTTTTCCCTACTTAAATACAAAAGAGTTCTCATATTGTGCAACCTATCAGCTAGCTTAACTACGATAACTCGTATGTCTTTCGACATAGCCAAGACCATTTTTTGGAGATTCTCCGCCTCCGCTTCATTTCTGCTAGAAATAGATAACTTGTCTAATTTACTGACACCGTCTACTAATTCTGCAACTTCTTTGTTGAAATTTTCTTCTATTACACTTTTTGGTATCCCGGTATCTTCAATGACATCGTGAAGCATCGCCGCCGACAAGCTGTCTTCGTCCATTCTAAAAGAGCTGAGTATCGATGCTACTGCAATAGGGTGGGTAACATACGGATCACCACTTGATCTAAATTGGCCTGAATGAGCCTCGCAAGCAAAGTTATATGCTTTATTCACTTGCTTAACTTTCTTAGGATCTAAATAATCCGAAAGTTTCTTAGACAAGGCTCCAATTGATTCCATAACAATATTATTTACAGAAACAAAGTATCTCTGTTTTTAGAGCTTATTGCTATTTTTTTTGAGTAAGTTAAGACTGAGGCAGATCTTCAGCAGAGAGTTCTTCTGAAAACTCTTGTTCAAGATCAGCAATATCAACTTTTAATTCGTTAATATTATCTGTCGTTACTGTTCCGGCTTCTATTTCTCTAAGAGCCATTACAGTTGGCTTGTCATCTTCCCACTCTAAGGTAGGACGCCTGCCACCTGTAGCAAGTTGTCTTGCTCTTTTTGCAGCGAGTATTATTAACTCGTACCTGGTGGAAACTTTTTCTAAAGCATCTTCTACTGTGATTCTAGCCATTATCTATCCGTTTTATCTGTGAAGGCGGCATTCTAAAGCAAAGTCTTTATTCAATCCAGTAATAGATTTAAAGATTTTTTTACTAGATCTTTTCTTTCTTGACTCTGCTCTTTTCCAGAACTAATGAAGCTTCTCAAGTCGTCCAATGCCTGATCAAAGTCATTATTAACTACTATTTGATCAAAAGTTTTGCCTATTCCTACTTCTTTCTTGGCTTCTTTTAGTCGTCTATTGATTTCATCTGTTGAATCTTGATCTCTTAATATAAGTCTTTTCTCAAGATCGTCATAAGAAGGGGGGATGATAAAAATAGTTTGTGTTTCTTGAAAGGCTTCTTTTACTTGCAAAGCCCCCTGAATGTCTAACTCAAGTAAAACATTTTCTCCTTTAGCAAGCCTAGCTAGGACCCAATCTCTAGGGGTGCCATATAAATTCCCAAACACTTCAGCATATTCAAGAAACTCATCATTTTTAATTTTTTCATTGAATCTCTCAGTCGTTACAAAAAAATAGGAAATACCGTCTTCTTCCTGAGCCCTAGGCTCTCGGGTTGTACAAGAAATGCCCAGACTTGTATTTCTAACCTCAGAATCCTTAAGTATAGCCCGTATTAGAGAAGTTTTGCCCGTACCAGACGGAGCAGATATAACAAATAATTTGCCCATAACTAAAAAAAGTTTATTGTAGGTGAAATACCTTTAAAATATTTAAGTTTTTAAATTTTATGTCAAAAGTAGATACAACATTCTTTGAGTTAGCTCTTAAGTCTAATGCTCTGCTATTGGGAGATTTCACCCTTAAGTCTGGTAAAAAGAGTCCTTATTTTTTTAATATCGGGTCTTTCTTCAGCGAGGGACACATTGAGGGTCTGGCAGCCCTTTACTCTGAAATAATTCTTAGTGGTGAATTTGAGTTTGACGTTATCTTCGGTCCTGCTTATAAAGGCATACCTTTGGCAGCTGCTGTTTCTACTTCCTTGAGCATGAAGACTTCAAGACCAATTCCATTTGCTTTTGATAGAAAAGAAGAAAAGTCTCATGGAGAGGGAGGTAATATAGTTGGAGAAGTCAAAGACAAGAAAGTTCTTATCTTAGATGATGTCCTCACTGCAGGAACTGCTCTCAAAAAATCAATGGAATTAATATCTAATGCTGGAGGGAAAATAACAGGATGCATGGTTGCATTAGATAGAGAAGAGATATTTGATCAGATAACCGCGCGGGATAAAATCTCTAAAGAGTTTGATCTCGAAATTACTTCTATTGCCAGAATATCTCAACTTATTGATTTTTTTGATCTATCTGGTCGTAAAGACGAAGCTAAAGTAATAAGAAATTACCTTTCAAACCTTTAAGATGTTCACAGGAATAGTTCAAGAACTGGGTACGGTTACAGATAAAGAAGAGACTAAGGCTGGTGTTAGGCTCATAGTTCACGCACCTGAGCCATTTCTTAAAGATTTAGAGATAGGAGCGAGTATATCTGTTAATGGTGTGTGTTTGACTGTTGTTGAGTTCACTAAAGAAACTATTTCTTTTGATGTAATACCTGAGACCCTAAGAATTACAAATTTAGAGTTTATATCTGTGGACTCACAAGTAAATCTTGAAAGATCTTTAAAATTCGGTGATGAAGTTGGTGGCCATATTTTATCAGGGCATATTTCTTGTAGGGCACCTGCAAGACTTATTAGGAAAATTGACGAAGTAGAGTTAGTAGTTGAGTGTCCAAAAGAGTGGAGCAGTTATATTCTCCATAAAGGATACGTTGCTATTAATGGTGCAAGTCTTACTGTTGCGAAAAAGGAGGAATGTTCCTTTTCGGTATATCTAATTCCTGAAACACTCAATGCAACTAATTTATCAAAGATTTCAGATGGAGATTTACTAAATATTGAGATAGATCAAGCCACTTATGCTGCAATAAAAGCTGCAGAGGAGAGACTAAAAGAGGCTTAGGCTTAGATTAACTCAATGCTCACTAGTGTGAGTAATGGCAATTAATCTATTAGATTCTTATTAACTTAGAAGTTTTTCTTTCACGATCTTGCTCACAAGACCCATGTCTGCATTGCCTTTAATTTTAGACTTCAGAGAGCCCATCACTTTTCCCATGTCTTGTGGTTCCTTTGCTGCAGTTTCTGAAATTGTCTCGTTCACTAAGATCTCTATTTCTTCTTCGCTCATTTGTTCTGGGAGAAAATCTTCAAGTATCAAAATCTCAAACTCTTCTTTTTCAGCTAGTTCTTCTCTACCAGCATCACTGAATTGAGACATAGACTCTTTTCGTTGTTTTATCATCTTCTGCAGGATCTTGATGGTGTCCTCATCAGACAGTTCTGTTCTCTTGTCAATTTCTTCTTTTTTTAATTCTGACAAGGCCATTCTAAGAGTAGATGTTCTCTCTTTGTTTCTATCTCTCATAGAGGTCTTGACTGCCTCTTCGATGAGATGTCTGATCGGGCTTGCCATTTGGCTGATGATTAGAATCTAGGAGGTCTTCCTAGTCTATTTTTTCTTTGATTTTTTTGTTCTCTTTTGACAGCTGCGGCCTTTTTTCTTTTTAAAACTGAAGTTGGTTTTTCATAGAATTCTCTTTTTCTTACTTCAGGTATGATTCCCGCTTTTTCACAAGCTCGTTTGAACTTCCTGAGTCCCACGTCAAAAGATTCATTTGGTCTTATTTTAATCGATGGCATAAATAATCTCTTAAGAGGGCGCAATTCTATAGAACCATTTTTAATTTGGAAAGTGTTTCTTTTTTTTTATTTTCGACGAGAATAGCCTACTTTAAAGTCATGAAAGTTTTAGGAATAGAAACGTCTTGCGACGAAACAGGTATAGCTATTTTCGATACTGAGGATAATTCTATCGTTTCTGAGCAACTCTATAGTCAAGCCTCAAAACATGCTGAATATGGAGGAGTTGTTCCAGAAATTGCTTCAAGGGACCATTTAAAAAAAATAATACCCCTCTTACGTCTGACTATGGAAGAGTCTGGACTAGCCTTGGAAGATATAGACGGTATAGCATACACTGCGGGACCTGGATTACGTGGCCCACTTTTGGTAGGTGCCTCAACGGCTATATCACTAGCATTAGCTCTAAATAAGCCTTCTGTGGGCATTCATCATATGGAGGCCCATCTATTGATTAACCTTTTAGAGAACCCCCCTCCATCTTTTCCTTTCTTAACTCTACTAATTTCTGGAGGTCATTGTTTATTAATCCATGCTAAAGCCCTTGGGCAGTATGAAATAATTGGTCAAACACTAGATGATGCGGTAGGTGAAGCATTTGATAAGGTTGCAAAGATATTAGACCTAGGCTATCCAGGTGGGCCAAAAATAGAAGCGTTGGCAAAGGAAGGAGATTCTTCTGCATTTAATTTCCCAAGACCAATGACAGATAAAGATAATTTCGATTTTAGTTTTAGCGGCCTAAAAACAGCAGTTTTTTACGAATTAAAAAATATAAAGAAAGTTTCTGAAAGCCAAAAAGCGGATATAGCTGCTTCTTTCCAAGCTGCAGTGGCAGAAACACTTCTTAGCAAGTGCCAAAAAGCATTAATCGATACAGGCCTTGAGGAATTAGTTATTGGAGGTGGTGTTGCTTCTAACGAATATATAAGAGAAAAGTTGGTAACGGGCTTGAGCGATAAAAGAATTTTTTTTCCTCCAATTTCAAGATGCACCGATAATGGGGCAATGATTGCCTATACAGGCAGTTTTTACATAGGAAAGAAAGAATTGGATAATGATTTGAAGATTAAACCTAGATGGCCACTTTCGGAGTTAGATCATGGATAAAGTATTCATAAACAATCTAGAAGTAGAGGCAGTTATTGGAATCTTTCAATGGGAGAGAGAGGTTAGGCAATTGATCTCTGTAGACATAGAAATGGATTTTGACAATAAAACTGCAGCTAAATCTGATGATATAAAAGACGCATTAAACTATAAGCTTGTTGGCAAGAGAGTAACTGCATTTATCCAAAAATCTAAATTTCAACTAGTAGAAACTCTAGCAGAAAAGATTTCTAAAATTATTCTTAAAGAATTTCCTGTGTCAAAAGTAAAAATTAAAGTCAGCAAGCCAGGTGCAATGAGGGGTTCTGACTCTGTTGGTGTCTCAATAGTAAGACCTTAATGCAGACAGTTTTTGTTAGCATAGGAACTAATATAAATGCAGAAGCCAACATGCTTCTTGTCAAAGAATCCCTAAACTCTCTCTTTGATGTGATTTATTCTAGTATTTATAAAACCTCGGCCGAAGGCTTTGAGGGAGAGGATTTCTTGAACAGTGTTTGTAAGTTCGATACAGACAAAAACCCTCAAGAACTGCGCACACTTCTCAAAAATATAGAGAAGGATATGGGTAGAACATCTACCCAGAAAGGCATGTCAAACCGAGTCATAGATTTGGATCTAATTTTATATGGAGACCTTCAAATCAATAGAAATGGTTTAGAGCTTCCAAGTTCTGATATTGAAAAATATAAGTTTGTTTTAGAACCATTAGCCGAGATTGCTCCAGATGACATACATCCAATTTTAAAAAAATCTTACAAGGATTTACTGGAAAGTTCTTTCCTATAGCCACCTGCATATTTTTTGACAATAAAGTATTAACTTGAATACTCCTATTTGGATGATGTACCCTAAAGAGATAACAATTAAGGAATCATTATGAAAAGATTTTTATTAATAATAGCTGCCGCATTTTCTTTAGCGGCATATGCAAATAGCGAAAATGCTCCTCAGACTACTGATGGCGCTTTCACAACTTTGATGATCGCAGCGGCAGATATAGGGAAGTATACTGAAACTCTTAGGAACAACCCTTCAGCCTTTCAAGCTACTGGAACTACTGGAGCAGGGGTTTGTGTTACTAACTCTGGTAATGAGTATGAAGGTCAAATGATGGTATGGAGTGCATTTCCGGATGTAGCTTCAGCGCTTGTTGGAGGAACTAAGTATGATCCTCAACAGGCTCCAAGGCAATTTAAAAACTTAAGAGATTTAAAGTATGGTGTTACATGGAAGCCTTTAACACCATTTCGATTAGAGCCTGGGTATGAGAGAGTCCAAAGAATTAAAGTTCCAGCTGAAAACCTTCAAGCATTTACCGAAGGTCTGGAAAAATTGGAGGCATCTATTCAAGCAGCAGGACATCCAAATTTCTTCAATGGAGTTTTTGTACCTATCGGAGGTGGCACTCATGAAATAGAAACTCTGATGGTAAGGTCAATTACAAGAGATGCTCAATCAATGGGAGTGCTATTTGACGATTATTTTGCCGGAACAGCTTCTTGGGCAGCAGACTACGATAGTCTAATGCTTCTTGGAGAGGTAATGTCAGATAATATGGATATCTGCGAACAACTTTATTTCGGAAGTTAAATTAAAAAAAACCTAGATACCTAAGAACTAGGTATCTAGGTAACTTATATAGACTCTCCTAGAGCTTGTGCTCTCTCAGAAACTGACTCTTCATCTGCTTTCAAGTGTTTTACTGCTAAAAATAGTGTGATGGTGGGTATCAATAATATAAATAGAATTAGTGCCATTGATGTTTGCATTGCATCACCAGGCGAGTAACCTTGATATTCAAAGAGGTCACTTATTCTTCCTAGGGTATAAGGTCCTAAAGCTAATCCAATCATACTCAAAGTTAGAATAAAGAAAGCTCCAGCCATCGCTCTCATTCTTGGTAATACAAGATTTGTGACCGTGGTAGCTGCACACCCAACATAAACTGAACTTCCAATATGGTAGATAAAATTAAAGAGCAGGGACAAATTCTTCGAATCGGAATAGATCATTCCTAGGCAACCTAGAGCGGTGATGATAACGCCACCAACGAAAATTACATATAATCTTCCGCCAACGTACTTGTCTCTTAGCTTATCGCCAAAATAACCCCCTCCAATAACTCCTATGAAAGAACCGATGGCTGTTATTAAGCCAATGAGGGTTCCTATTTCTAGTGCAGTCATACCATGATAATTAATATAGAAAGAGGGCGTGAAAGCTGAATAGGCATAACCTACAAAAGGTATACATGGGAATGATATAAATGAATAAAGTATTGCTTTACTCCTAAACATTAGAGTAAACGCAACAATATCTCTTCTGCTGAGACTCTGTATCCAGGTACAAACTAGGTAGGTTCCTATTCCCCAAGCTACCCATTGGAGAAAATCCCCCGTAAGTTGATAAAGAGAAAAACATAGAATAAAAACTGTAAATGCAATAAGAAAGTTTATTCCTAGGGACTTTAATGAATCTTTATTACCCAGAAGTGAAATAGGGGTGAGTCCTATAAATTCCTTAAAAGTATCTTTGAATGGTTCTTTGCTAGGCTCTGTAACTATACCTTCGCTTAAACCTCGCACTGGCTCTTTTATAAAGGTAAATGTGATAATTGCTAACAAAATTCCTGGAAGACCCACACCCATAAATGCTGCTTGCCATCCCTTAAGATTAAAAGGAGCTTGTGTATGGTCAGGATACCAAGAGTTCCAAGTATCTAATATCGCTCCACCTAAAAAGAGTCCTATCCCAGCACCAATATACAAACCGCTAGAATAAATAGAAAGGACAGTAGCTCTTACTTTTGGAGAAAAATAGTCAGAGAGTAGTGAATAAGCTGAAGGCGTTGCACTTGATTCACCTATACCAACTCCAAACCTGTAAATTGAAAGACTTAAAAAAGATTTTGCCGTTCCAGATAAAAAAGTCATAAAACTCCAGAAGGCCAAGCCGATACTTATAAGATTCTTTCTGTTCCAAGAATCTGCTAACTTGCCCATTGGTATTCCTACAACAGAATAAAAGACTCCAAAAGCTGTCCCAAATAGGAAGCCTATATCGCTATTAGAAATTCCTAAATCTGCCTTTATATCTTCAGCCAAGATTGAAAGAATCTGTCTATCAACAAAGTTAAATATATAGACAAGTACCAGAAGGCTTAGAGCAACTTTAGCGTGATAGCCTCCTACCTCAGACTTTTTTTCTTCTGACAAAATTTTTCCCTTTTATTTAATAGGTATTAAGTTTCGATCCTAGCTGTAGCGTTTCCTGTAATGACAGCAACATTATCTTGATTGGTAGTTTCAATCGCTAGATCAATTACCTTAGCGCCGTCCTCTTCACGAATCTCAATTATGGTCGCTTTACCGGTAAGTGTGTCTCCTGGCCATACTTGATTAGTAAATCTAACACCATACTTCTTTAGAGCTCCATCACCAACATAGTCTGTCAGCATAGTGCCTGTAAGTCCCATAGATAACATCCCGTGAGCGAACACACTTGGGTATCCGGCAATCTGGGTTGTGAATATCTCGTCTGTATGTAAGGGGTTATAGTCACCTGACGCCCCTGCATACTGCACTATTTGAGTTCGTTTTAGATCTTCGACCAGGACGGCAGAATGAGTATCTCCAACTTTTATTTCGTTTTCTTTTAGCATCTTCTTTCTCCTAGCTATCTACAGCTCTTTCAGTTTGAACTCCTACACCTGTAGCAGTTATAACTAATTCTCCATTTTGATTTCTGTATTCAGTAACACTCTCGCTGAATTTCAATTTACCAGCTCTTTTACTTTCTTTTTCCCAAGAATTTCCTGGCTTAGTAGTCGCTGTAAGCGCATCTCCAGCTTTTACGGGTAAGTGGTATTCAAAATGTTGTTCTGCATGAAGGCCCATAGCGGCTCCACCACCGCCACCACTTGATTCTTTAGATGGTTTCGCACCAGTTGCTTCTTTACCTGAACCAAACCAGCCTTCCCCTCCTATCTTCGGCCTTAAAAAATAGTCTGGATCAAATTGAGCACTGGATTGCGCAAATGTTGGCGGAGCAATTATTCCACCTAATTCCGTTTTCTTCGCATAGTCTTCGTCATGATATATTGGATTTGCATCTCCAACAGACCTTGCAAACATCATTATGTGACTTGCTTCAACTAAAAATTTATCAATTGCCATATTCCTCTCCTATAAAAAATTTTTTTGTACTAAATCCCAAGCAGTATCAGACAGATTCTTCACTCCACTAGCTCGTTCTGCAGCATTTTGATTAGCTGCAGTTCCATCTCTTACTCTTCCCAGAATGCCTTGTAAGATGCCAGCTAATTTAAATAAATTGTAAGCAGAATAAAGATCCCATTCTTCGATAAGATCTATTTCTATTTTCTCAGAATACATTTGTACATAGTCTTCAATAATTGGTATTCCTTTACTTATGCAGTAGTCTTTGTCCGCTAGTTTTGGGTTCATTGTGTATTGGAGACAATGATAATTAAAGTCAGCGCAAGGATCTCCAAGAGTAGAGAGTTCCCAGTCTAATATAGCAATAACGTTCGGATCATCTTTTCCAACCATTACATTAGTCAAACTGTAATCACCATGAACAATGCTAGTTTTCTTCTCTGTGGGTAAATTGTTCGGTAACCATTCAATAAGATTATTCATTGACTCAATAGTTTCAGTTTCAGAATCTATATACTGTTTAGACCATCTCGAAACCTGCCTCCCCACATAGTTTCCAGGTTTACCAAAACTTTCTAGACCTATTTCAGTTGGATCTACAAAGTGTAATTTAGCCATTGAATCATTCATTGATTCATAAACACCTTTGGCTTCTGCATTATCACTTTCTTCCATTGCAGGATCCCATAGAACTCTTCCGTCTTTAAATTCCATAAGATAAAAAGCTGTTCCAATAACGTCATCATCTTCACAGAGTGCATAACTCTTAGGAACAGGAACGTTAGTGTTATTTAGGGCAGTAATAACTCTGTATTCTCTATCAACTGCATGAGCAGATTTCAGAAGCTTTCCCGGAGGCTTTCGTCTGAGAACATAAGACTGCTTTGGTGTTATAACTTTGTAAGTCGGATTAGATTGACCGCCTTTAAATTCTTCAACTTCTATTTCCCCTTCAAAACCTTCAACATTTTCATGCATGTAGTCTTTGAGTTTGCTTACATCAAATTGATGCCTCTCCAAGACCTCCATAGTACCCGTATTTTCATCAGTATCGTGAAGCTCGTTTGTCATGTTTCAATAATAAGATAGTTATAAAAAGGATAAAAGTAATAATTTTTTAGATTACTGATCTTCCTCCATCTACTTTTATTACCTGGCCTGTAATATATTTTGCACTTGTTAAGAAGACGGCAACTGAAGATATATCTTTAGGACTTCCAATTCTTCCTAAAGGCACTTTAGACAACCTTTCCTTTTGTTGTTCCTCGGTTAGATCTTCGTCCTCAGGCCATAGAATCGCTCCAGGAGATATGGCATTCACTCTGATATCGGGAGCTAATTCTTTTGCTAGTGACTTTGTTATTCCTTCAAGTGCAGATTTTGCACCAGAATAAAGACTAAAGTTCTTTATACCGTTTGGTGCAAGGGTATCTGAAATATTAATCACACAACCTTTTCCTTTCTTTAAAAAGGGTAAAAGCGCCTGTGTTAAAAAAAGAGGTGTAGTTGCATTTGTGGCCAATAGGTCATCCCATTCATTTTGAGAGGCCTGCTCAATAGGAGTAGGGTAGAAACTTGATGCATTATTTACTAGGACTTCTAACTCATCTGTTATTTTTGCAACTCCCTTTGTCAATCTCTCTATAGAAGATCTATCATTAAAATCTGCTTGAAGAATATGGCACGAATCTTTTCTTATATTATTTAAAGATTCTTTGATTTCATTAGCTTCTGAATTAGAAGAGTTGTAGTGAAAGATAATATTAAAACCTTCTTCATGAAAATGTTTACATGTAGTTTTGCCTATTCTTTTAGCCCCACCTGTTAAAAAGATAAATTTTGCCTTCATATGTTTGATAGAAATTTTTTTAAGGCAGCTAATCTATCTTGATGTAATTTTTTTGCAATTAATTTACCTTCTTTCAAAGATGGGTCAGCTTGAATATCAATCAATAATTTGTGAATTTGTTTCCAGAACTCATTGCCTAAAGCTTTATCTTGATCAATATATTGTGAAGCTCTTTCGGCCCTTAAAAACCTATCAGGCTTTCTTAGGAAGTCGGCTTTATGTATAAGTTCCATGACCGAATTGGGTGACAAGTCCTGTTCATAAAAAAATCTTAAGTTACTACAGACTAAAGATACCTCACCAAAATCTTTTGGTGCATTAAAGGACACATTTATTTCTTCAAGATTTTCATTTTCAACAATAGCCGCAGACCATCTTGTGGCAAGGTCTTCATTTTCTTTAGAAACATCTTCCAAAGCTTTAAGATTCATACTTACTGAATGCACTATTCTTTGCAAACACCCGACTTCATCCAGTACAGAGAAGAAGACTTCTGGATTCTTTGTTGAAAGAGCCTTAGATGTCTCCAGCCAAATCCTTTCTTTGCTAAGGGTTTCAATTTCTCCAGAACTGCTTATCTTGCTCATGAGATTAAGGGTTTCATCTTCAATCTCAAATCCTAAGAACTTTAATTTAGAAGCAAATCTAGCAACCCTAAGCACCCTGAGAGGATCTTCTTCAAATGCAGAGGAGACTTTCCTTAATATTCTATTATTTAAATCTTCAATTCCATTATATGGATCAATTAATTCACCATTACTATCTTTAGCAATTGCATTTACAGTGAGGTCTCTTCTGAGTAGGTCTTCTTCAAGAGATACGGAAGAATCAAATTTAAATTTAAAACCTTTATGTCCTGTGCCTGATTTTCTCTCTTTTCTTGCTAGAGCATACTCTTCTTTGGTCTCGGGGTGCAGGAAAACAGGGAAGTCTTTACCTATTTTTTTATAACCTTTTGAAGTAAGTTCGTTTTCAGAAGCGCCGACAACAACCCAGTCATTTTCATAAACTTCTATATTTAGCAATTTATCTCTTACTGCTCCGCCAACTAGGTAAATTTTCATATAATCAATTCAGCTTATCACATGAGAACATTGAAAGATCTTCTAGCCTCATTGCTGTAAGTTTGTTTCCCCACGCACAGCCAGTATCCAAAGCCGTAATATTTTCTTTACCAGTAAAACCATCCAATGCTGCCCAATGTCCGAATAGTAGATGAGTATTTTCGTTCAGTATTTTTAATTTATATTCAAACCAAGGTTTTAAGTTACTGGGTGCAGTTTCTATCTTTCCTTTATATTTTAGATCAATTGAACCATCTGAATTATAAAATCTCATTCGAGTGAGATAATTTAGATTTAATCTCATCTTTTCTTCTCTGGTCACACACTTATCAGGATGATTTGGTTCGTTTCCAAATACATAATTTAAAAAGTAACTAGAATTTTCATTCTGTAAAGATTGACCTAATTTATTTGAATTCCTTATCAGATCATCTTTGGACCAATGAGGAGGTATTCCGGCATGCGTCATAACATACTCCTTTTCCCCTTTATTAGTATTAATTTTTTCTATGCTATGAAGAGGTTGAGACTTTAACCATTCTATTAATATTTTTCTTTTAGGGCTTTCTAAGACATCTTGAAATGTGTCTTTTTCGTTTATTTCTCTAATTGAATCTGATACTGCAATTAGATGTAGGTCATGATTTCCTAATACAATTCTACAATTATCTTTAATCGAATGAAGGTAAAGGAGGCAATTGAGGGAGTTAGAGCCTCGGTTAACCAAGTCTCCACAAAACCACAGCACATCTTTTTTCTTATCGAAATCGATTTGAGTTAAAAGCTGCTGTAGCTCCTCATAACATCCTTGTAAATCTCCGATAGCATAATTCGACATTAAAGTAGAGTTTCTGCAATTTTTACATATTCTTCAACAGATATATTTTCTGGTCTTGATTTGGGATCAATATCTAGATTTATAAGTTCTGAACCAGAGATTATCTTTTCAAATGATTTGCCAACCATCTTTCTCTTATGCATGAAAGCTACTTGGGTGATTTCTTGTAATTTATTTGAAATAGGATCATTTATACTTCTATTCGCGATAGCCTCAAATCTAATAAAAACACTTTCAACCTTAGGTTTTGGAGAGAAACTTTCGCGCTCTATAAAGAAACAAAATTTAGGTCTTGTTAAATATTGAGTGATTACAGAAATTCTTCCAAAATTCTTGTTATCACTTTTCGCTATTAATCTATTACCAAATTCTTTTTGAAACATGAAATGCATGTCTGAGAAAAATTCAAGATATTTAAAGCTCCAAAACATAATTGGTGTTGAAATGTTATAAGGTAAATTCCCAATGACTCTTAACTTATTTTTAGAGATTTTAGATGGATCAAAATCGAGTATATTTTCATTATGTAGATAGAAATTTCCGTTTTCTAATTTCTTCAATTCTTTTGATAGATCAATGTCCATCTCTACTGCATGAGTGCATCGAGACTTATTTAATAATTCCTTGGTAATGGCCCCTTTACCTGGACCTATTTCTAGGAAGAGATCATTTGCATCTGGATTAACGTAATTTACAAGTTGGCTTATAACTGCAGAATCTATCAAAAAATTCTGCCCCAGACTTTTTTTAGCTCGTGGCATCTTTTAGATTTTTTTTGCTCATTGAAAAGGCCATTTCCATTGCCGCTATCAAACTAGATTCGTCAGCACTGCCTAGACCAGCCTTATCGTATGCCGTTCCATGATCTACAGACGTTCTTATGAAAGGAAGTCCTAAAGTGATATTAACTGTCTCTCCGAAACCCATAGTCTTGATTACTGGAAGACCTTGATCATGGAACATCGCTAGAAATGCATCTGCCTTTTTGGTTCCATCTTTTTCTATAAAAGCAGTATCTGCTGATATTGGACCAATGGTATTAATTCCCTTTTCTTTTAAATTCTGCAGGGCAGGTGATATGACTTCTTTTTCCTCTTTACCAATATAACCGCCATCACCCGCATGTGGATTTATCCCTAGAACTTTAATTAGTGGATCATTTGCATTCCAATAATCTCTCAATGATGTATGAATAATTTCTACTACCTCTTCAATATGACCCTTATTAATAAAATCAGATACTTCATTTAATGGTATGTGTGTTGATGCCAAAGCAACCTTGATTTTTTGGTTAGCCAACATCATGACAACCTTATTAGTTTTTCCTAATTTTGCTAACTCTTCCGTATGCCCTGTGAAAGGAATGCCTCCTTCATTTATTATTTCTTTATTGATGGGACAAGTTACTATTGCATCAAACTCTTTTGAAATAGTTTTGTTTACTGACTCTTCAAAAATATTGATTATGTACTCTGCAGATTTCGGGTTTGGTTTGCTCGAAGAAATATCTACTCCTATGGGCATATCGACCATCCACAGGAAGTCATTAGAGATAGAGTCTTCTTCCTCGCCTTTATACTCTCTTATGTCTATCTCTTGATTTATTTGTTTAGCTCTTTCGATAAAAAGATCTATATTGCCAAACACGATTGGCTTATAGCTTAGAATTTTTTTATTCCCGAAAGCTTTGATACATATGTCTGGACCTATTCCTGCCGGGTCTCCGGAAGAGACAGCAATTTTGGTCATGAGGTTAACTTTATATCTACGTAAGCTTCCGCCCTTAGCTCTATAAGAGTGCTTTGAAGCTCTTGTTCAAATTTTCTCTTAAAGATAATTTGATAAGCACGATTTTTTTGTTCTTCTTGGCTTACATCTTCGTTTCTTCTATCCATGACTTCAATAATATGCCAACCAAAAGAAGATTTTACTGGCTGAGATACTTGCCCTATCTTTGTAGCGTTTAAAGTTGTTTCAAAAGCCGGATCATAGTCACCAGGATTGCTCCATCCAAGTTCTCCTCCATCCATTTTAGAGCCTGGATCTTCAGAAAATAGTCTAGCGAGCTGCTTAAAGTCTTCCCCATCTTCTAATCTTGTATAGATATCATTTATCAACTCTTCAGTTTGTTTTTCTGTTCTTATTTCAGAAGGTTGCACCAAAATATGTCTAGCAAGAGTTTGGTCTAAAAACTTGACTGTATTTCCTCTTTTATCGGTTAATTTTAGGATATGGAATCCGGCTCCACTTCTTACAGGCTGAGCTACTTCTCCCACTTTCAATTCAGAAACAACTTGAGCGAATAGACTTGGTAATTCTGCTGAGGTTCTCCAGCCTAAAAAACCACCTTCTAGTGCATTTTGTCCAGATGAGTAAGACGCTGCTAGTTTTTCAAAGCTTTCACCATTATTTAGTCTTTCTATCAAAGAATTTGCATTATTCTGTATTTCTCCGACTTCTTCCTCGGTCAGTCCACTTTTTACTGAAAGCAATATATGCTGAACATTATATTGCTCCGCAAGTTGAGTTTTGCCTTCTTCAGAATTGATAAAATTTTCAAGTTCTTGTTCTGAGATATCGATCTTAGCTCCTACTTTTCCCCTTTGAACCCTTTGAATTATTAGTTCTTTTCTTATGGTGTCCCTAAAAGATTTATAAGATGTTCCTTCTTCTTCTAGCTTGATTCTGAAATCATCAAGACTTAGATTATTCTGAGCGGATACCCTCGATAAAGTTTGATTTAGTTCGGAATCACTGATCTTAATTCCAGCTCTTTCTGCAATTTGTAGTTGAATCTCCTCAATAATTAGCCTGTCTAGAACTTGTTCTTCAAGTAAGTTTAAAGGAGGCAGCTCAGCCTTATCACTTTTGAGCCTTATAAGAATTTCTTCAACTCTAGCATTGAGTTGTGATTCCATAATTACACCTGAGTCTACTACTGCAACAACCCTATCTATAAGTTCTATCTTGCCAAATATATTTGTTGAAATAGAAATACTTACGAAGATAAATACAATGTTTTTCCAGGCCTTAATCATAAATTCTAATATTCTTGATAAATACATAGATGCTATTGTCATCTTTTTTGCTCTTCTTGCAATTACTGAAACGATCGTGAAGTCAAAACTTCTGATATTGTTTTTCCAAACCTACCTAGTTCTGTAAGTTCAAAAAAGAGATAGATATTATCTCTTTCTCTATCTGCCTGGATATTCCCCATTAGATCACTAAGAGTATCTTGCTCCATATTGAAAAAATTATAGTAGTTTTGATCTTTCCATTTTCTTTTCATTACTCCCAGCTTAAGACAACAATTTGAGTACTCAATCCCATAGGATATATCTCTAGAGTAATTCATTTCAAAATCTTTAGATATTTTCCCAAAGAACAGGAGTTTGTCAGTTAACTCCCATTGTGAAATTAACTCTAACTGGTTTATGGGTTGATCTGCATCATCCCATATAGAGGTTTCATTAAGGTAATTTGCTAATCTTTTATAAATAGATCTCAATTGAATGTTATTTCTTTGATCTTTCTTATACATTATTCCGAGCTGGCCTCTAGATATAGTTTCAAGGCTTGAGTCTATCTCGATAGAGCCATTTAAACTAAATTTATTAGATATCGTAGTCCTTAATTCAGCTACATAGGAGGATTGCTTAGAATCACCTCTCAAGTTATTTTCTTGATCATCGAAGAACGCACGACCAAGAGATAGATATATTTCATATCCATTAGAGGTATCAAAATAATTATGCTCAAACCCAAGTATTAATCTATTCTCTTCAAGGAAGAGATCAGAACCGGAATACCAATTTTTATTAAATAAAGTATCAAAGTTTAAATCTAGAAATTTAGAATCTATGCTTGTATTAAATCTGTTTTCTCCATCTAACCAAACAATTTTGGCTATTGGGCTTAGGCTTTTAAATTTTGACCCATGTCTTTTTTCTAAGAAAATTTTGTATGTAAGTTCTGCCCAATTGTAACTATTATCAGTTGAATCTAACTTATCTTTGTAGGTAATGTCTCTTGTACCCGCTTTAAATGTAGTCATATAAGAGTGAGAAGTTTTGAAGAAATAAAGTGACGGCTCTACATATATGCGTTTGAGGTTATTTTCTTTTTCAAGCGGATTGAAGCTTTCATCATAAGAAAATTTAGAATAGTCGGTTATCAGTCTTAGCCCTAAGTTATTAAATTTTTTGTGATAATCCAAATTCAAATGTGGCCTTGTTTCGTATTCGTCGAATGAAAATGGATTAAGATTGTGAAAGTGCTTTAGTTTACCTTTTAGCGCAAGATTTTCGCTATCAAATCTTATTGTAAGACTTCTAGTCAAAAAGTCTTTCTGCTGGGTACCCAGAATATCATCATTTAGATCCTCGAAATATAGATCATCACTTACGTGTTCTGAATTAAGATTGAAAAATAAATTTGAGCCTAAAATAGATTGAGAGCTTATCTTTGTTGCCCATCTTTTATCATCAAAACCAGTTTGGTTACTTAATTTCCTATCTTCTGGAAAATAGGAAAATGCCAATAAGCCTTTTGAATTCTTTGTGAGGAACCTCCCTTCTGCACCAAAACCCGAAGCTCTTTCTTCTATAAATCTTGGATTTATAGTTAAGTCGTAGTTTGAAGCTAGGTTAATGAAGTAAGGAACGGATATGTCTAATCCATCTTTGCCTTGCTTAATAGACGGAGAAAGAAATCCCGAGAATTTTTCTTTTCCTACAGCAGACCTCATATAAGGTAGGTACAAAATAGGTATATCATTTACCTTAACTTTTACATCCTTTGTGATGACATTTCGCCTATCCTTCAAGATAGTAATTTCACTAGCTTCTAAATTCCAATTAGCCTTCTCATTATTGCAACTAGAGATAGAAACATTTAGAAGTTCAATATCCTCGTTAATTTTAAAAGATACGGATTGTGCGTTACCAAATCCGCGCTGCATAAATGTGAAACTTGAGTGAGTTAGCAAGAAAGAATTATCTAAAAAATCCGCTTTCATTTGCCTGGCATCCATAGACAGATTCTTAGATAAAGCACGAACATTACCTTCAAGGCTTATTTCTTGATTACTTCGGTCATAAAGCGCCTTATCAGACCATAGCTCAACACTATCGGTCTTTATAATCACATTACCTTCAAGCTTTAGCAGATCACCTTCTGCAGATTCAATAATCTCGGCATCTATGGATCTTATCTTTATGCCTTGAGCTTCATCAGCCAATACAAAATTAGAGGCAACAATCATATAGAAAATGATTATTGAAGAGATAAAGGGTTTTTCTTTAGGCATATTACACTTTAGAGTGTTTTTAACATTGATTGTTCCATAAACTTATAGAGATCATAAAGGAAGACCTTCATCCATTACTATAATATTATGACAGAGATGAAAGATGACTTGTTGAATTGGGTGCTGTTGCAGAGTTCAAATCTAGGATTCAATGATGTTCTTGAGCTAGAGCCTTTAAGAGAGCAGGCTAGTCTAAGAAATTATTTCAGGATTCACACCGAATCGAATTCTAAGATTGGTGTCATTACTCGACCTGAATCAGAAGAAAATAAGCTATTTGAGCTATATTCTTGTTACTTACTTGACCAGGGTATTAGAGTTCCAAAGGTTGAGGCATACGACCATCAAAAAGGTTTTATGATTCTGGAGGACTTTGGAAATAGTGTTCTTCAGTTAGAAATTAATAATAAGAATAAAGATTCTTTTTATAAGAAATCCATAAGTGAGATTCTTAAACTTCAAGCTTGTGCACCTCACCAATCCTTATCAAGTCTCTCGAAGCAACTTCTTATTAATCAGATGAAATTATTTGAAGAATGGTTTTTCTTTGGGCTCCTAGATCTGAAGTATTCCAATAATGAAAAAGAGATGCTCCTAGATTCTTGGAAAATTATTGCTGATGAGTGTTCTTCACAACCTTATGTCCTTTGTCATTTTGATTTTGAATTTAGAAATCTAATGCTTTTGGAAGACTCTGAACTCGGAATTCTTGATTTCCAAGATGCATGTATAGGGCCTTATAGCTTAGATCTGGTGTCAATTATGAAGGATATTGATAACCCTTTAGAAAAAGGAGAGTTTTCAGAATATTTAAATTTTTATTTGAGCAATCTCCACTCTAAAAAACATGATATCAATATAAGCCTAGAAGATTTAGAGAGAGATGTTCACTTTGCAGGTTTTCAACGTCAATTTAGAATCCTAGGAACTCTTGCTAGATTGCATATTAGAGATAAGAAATCTTTTAGGCTAAGAGATTTAATACAAACCCTTAGGTACCTATATGAAGATTCCATGCAATACAATGAGCTTAGGGAAACTGCAATATTTTTAAGAAATAAGGTCGAGCCAAAACTCTTAGTTACTTTGGAGGAAATAAATTGAAAGCCTTCTTGATGGCTGCAGGTAAAGGGACTAGATTACATCCTTTTACTGACAATAACCCTAAACCTCTTATACGAGTAGGGGGTATCTCCTTAATTGAACGAAATATCCTCAAACTTAAAGAGAATAATGTCAGTGAAGTGATCATTAATGTTCACCACTTTGGTGAAAAAATCATAAACTTCCTAGGTGAGGGCTCGAATTATGGTTTAAAAATCTCATATTCATTGGAAAAAGAGCTTCTAGGCACTGGCGGTGGGATCTGTAATTCTATCCATCACTTTCAAGACCCCTTTATTGCTTTAAGTTCCGATACTTGGACAGACTTTGATTTAAAAGGATTGAGTCTTGAAAAAGGAAAACTTGCTCATATGGTTCTTGTTCCTAATCCCGAACATAATTTGGCTGGAGATGTTGCGCTTGTAAATGGATTGATTGATCTACAGAGTGGTAACAATAAATATACTTTTTCTGGTATTTCGATTTTATCACCAGATCTTTTTAATGAATCCAAAGTATTTAAAGCTGAGCTTTGGGATGATTTCTTAAAGCCTGCAGCCGCAAAAGGATTAGTTTCAGGAGAGCTTTATGAAGGTGCTTTCGAGAATCTAAATACCATAGAAGATGTTGAAAGATTAGACGCCTCTTTAGGTGAAGAGTAAACTTGCACCTAATGAGCAGTAAAGACTACATAATTGCACCATCAATATTATCTGCAGACTTCGCTCGTCTTGGAGAGGAGTCCAAAAATGTTTTAGATGCTGGCGCAGATTGGATTCATTTTGATGTGATGGATAATCACTATGTTCCTAATTTAACTATAGGACCTATGGTCTGTAAGGCGCTTAGAGATTACGGAATTAAAGCACCTATTGATACCCATCTCATGGTTAAGCCTGTTGATAAGTTAATAGAAAGTTTTGCCGAGGCGGGTTCAACTTATATAACTTTTCATCCAGAAGCGTCCGACCATGTAGATAGATCTATCGAACTTATAAAAAGTCTTAAATGTAAAGCAGGCCTGGTACTCAATCCAGCTTCACCAGTTAGTTTGCTAGAAGAGTCAATTGAGAAACTAGATATGGTGTTATTAATGTCTGTAAATCCTGGATTTGGAGGTCAGAAGTTTATTGACTCAGTTTTGAATAAAGTAACAAAGGTTCGTTCTTTAATAGACAGACATAATTTAAATATTAGATTAGAAGTAGATGGTGGAATAAATTTAGATAACATATCAAAGGTTGCATCCGCCGGAGCTGACACATTCGTTGCAGGATCAGCAATCTTTAATCAAACAGATTATATCGATCCAATTAAGCAGATGAGAGCCTCTTTAAAATCTGTAGGATAGTGGATATTCAAAAAAAGATACCTGTTTCTAGAGAAATCCTAGCGGATATGGAAACACCTTTAAGCGTTTATAGAAAATTAGCTGATTGCTCCTATAGTTATTTATTTGAGTCTGTAGAGGGTGGTGAAAAGTGGGCCAGATATTCTCTCATAGGCCTTAAAGCAAGGAAGATAATAAAAATAATTGAGAATCAGATTGAAATACTTCAGGATGGCGAAGTTCTCGAAAGTATAATTTCAGATGATCCCCTAAGTTATATTGACGAGCTTCAAAAAAGTTTTAACTTAGAAGAGGATCCTAACTTACCAAAATTCAACGGCGGCCTTGTGGGTTACTTTGCATATGATTGTGTTAGATATATTGAGAAGAGATTAGCTAGCTCAGTTCCTCCAGACACCATAGGAACACCTGACGCACTATTTATGGTTTCTGAAGAGGTGGCTGTTTTTGATAATTTAAAAAATAAATTGCACCTGATAATCTTAGTTAATTCCGATGAGGAAAAGATTGAGGCTGAAAACCGTCTTGATGATTTAGAGTCTAAGTTGCAAAGTCCTTTGAGTTTTGAATCTTTCATAACACCAGAAAAAAGTATTACTGAATCTGATTTCATTTCAGGTTTTGGCGAAACTGATTTCAAAAAATCAGTAGAGAAGGCTAAAAAATATATTGAAGATGGAGACATTATGCAGGTCGTTTGTTCTCAGAGAATGTCTCTCCCTTTTACAGCAGATCCAATAGCTTTATATAGATCTATTAGACAATTAAACCCTTCGCCTTACATGTATTATTTGAACTTAGATGAATTTTATATAGTAGGTTCTTCTCCTGAAATTTTAGCTAGACTCGAAGATGACAAAGTTACTGTTAGGCCCATTGCAGGAACAAGAAGACGGGGTAAAGACGATGAAGATGATGTAGCTATGGAAAAAGATATGGTCAATGACCCTAAAGAAATAGCTGAGCATCTTATGCTAATAGATTTAGGCAGAAATGACGTGGGCAGAATTGCAGAACCAGGTTCTGTTGTTGTTACAGAACAATTTGGAGTTGAAAAATACAGCCATGTCATGCATATGGTTTCTAATGTTGAAGCGGAGATTAGAAAGGATTTTTCTGCAATTGATGTATTTAAAGCAACCTTTCCTGCAGGAACAGTCTCTGGAGCACCAAAAATAAGAGCCATGGAGATAATTGATGAGTTTGAGCCTGTTAAACGAGGTATTTACGGCGGTGCGATAGGTTATTTATCCTGGCAGGGTAATATGGATATGGCTATAGCTATCAGAACGGCTGTAATAAAAGACGATGTTCTATATATTCAGGCTGGAGGAGGTTGGGTAGCTGATTCTGTTCCTGATCTTGAGTGGAAAGAGTCTCTTAATAAAGGCAGAGCAATATTTAAGGCTGCTGAAATGGTTCAGGAAAAGTTGGAAGGTTAATATGTTGTTGATGATTGATAATTACGACTCCTTCACATACAACTTAGTACAGTATTTTTATGAAATGGATCAAGAAGTTGAGGTGTGCAGAAATGATGAAATCACTATTTCTCAGATTACAAAAAAGTCTCCCGAATACCTGGTCATTTCTCCAGGTCCTTGTACGCCCAAAGAGGCGGGCATATCTATTGAAGTCATAGAAGAGTTCTCAGGAAAGATTCCTATACTAGGAGTCTGTCTTGGACATCAATCTATTGGTTCAGCTTATGGAGCAAATATTGTAAAAGCTAAAGAGATTATGCACGGCAAGCTTTCAAAGATAAGCCATAATGGGGAAGGAATCTTTTCTTCTATAGAAAATGAATTTTTAGCTACTAGGTATCATTCTTTAATAATAGAAGAGTCTTCTTTATCAGAAGAATTCAATATTACAGCCAGGTCTGAAGATGGGACCATAATGGCCATACAGCATAATTCTATCCCTGTGACGGGTATTCAATTTCATCCAGAATCTATCGCTACTGAATTTGGTAAAAAATTACTCAAGAACTTTCTAGAAGAATATTAAATTATGAATATACAAGAGGGCATCAGTAAAGTTTCTTCAAATAACAATCTCACACAGTCAGAGATGTCTGCAATTATGTCGGATATTTTAAATGGGGGATCGACTGATGCACAAATTGGAGCCTTTTTAATTGCCCTTTCGATGAAAGGAGAAACTGTAGATGAAGTTTTAGGAGCGGCACATGCTATGCGAAATCTATCCGCTAAGGTAATAACTGATACCCCTAAGTTAATAGATACATGTGGAACAGGAGGAACGGGTATTGGCATCTTTAATGTTTCAACTACTTCGGCTTTTGTTGCAAGTTATTGCGGTGCTAAAGTTGCAAAACACGGTAATAGAACTGCTACTCGAAAAAGTGGAAGTGCCGACTTTCTAGAAGAAGCTGGTGTTTCTTTGTCCTTGAAACCAGCAGAAATAGCTCAGTGTATCGAAGAAGTTGGTATTGGATTTATGTTTGCACCTTCTCACCATAGCGCCATGAAACATGTTATCGGTCCGAGAAAAGAGATTGGACAGAAAAGTATCTTTAATATTTTAGGACCTCTAACTAATCCTGCCTCAGCAAAGAGGCAACTTATGGGCGTCTATGATAAAAAGTGGATGCTTCCAATTGCCCAGGTTTTAAAAGAGCTTGGAAGTGAGCATTTATTAATTGTCCATTCAGAAGATGGTTTGGATGAAATAAGTATAGCTGCACCTACTTCGGTAGTGGAAATGAAAAAAGGCACTATTACTGAGTTTCAAATTTGTCCTGAAGATTTTGGCTTTGAAACCTCATCTTTAGGAGGGCTAGAAGCAAATTCACCTGAACAAAGTTTACAGATTGCAAATTTAGCTTTGTGCGGAGAGCACAAAGAAGCAAGTGCAATGGTTGCTATGGCTGCTGGTGCTGCTCTCTATATATCTGATATTTCAGATTCTCTAGATTCAGGTGTGGAATTAGCAAAAGATTGCATAAAAGAGGGCGGAGGGATTGCAAAATTAAACGAACTTATTGATTTTTCTTCAAAATTTAATGGCTAGTTATTTAGATAAAATTTTAAGTACAAAAGTACAGGAAGTAGAGCAACAGAAATCTGTACTAAATTTAGATGAAATCAAATTGAGGATAGAAGATTGTTCTCCTAGAAAAGGATTTATCAAAGCCATAAAAGAAAGGAATGAAAAAGGATTGATATCAGTAATAGCTGAGATTAAAAAAGCTTCTCCTAGCAAAGGGATAATAAGAGAAGATTTTTCTCCTACGGAAATTGCTCAGCAATATGAAAATAATGGAGCAACATGTTTAAGTATTTTGACAGATGAGGTCTACTTTCAGGGATCTTTAGATTATCTTCAACAAGTCAGGAATATTGTTCAAATACCCCTATTGAGAAAAGATTTTATTGTTGATGAGTATCAAATCTACCAAAGTAAGCTTTACGGTGCAGATTGCGTTCTTTTAATCGTATCGGCTTTATCGGATGCTCAGTTAAAAGACTACAAGAATATCGCAGATGAGCTATCGGTTGACGTATTAGTTGAGGTTCATAATCAAGAAGAATTAGATCGTATTCTAACTATGGATTTTTCACTGATAGGTATTAATAATAGGAATTTAAGTACCTTTGAAGTAAGTCTTGAAACTACAAGAGATCTTTCTATGCAATTAGAGGAAGCTTTAGTTGTTTCAGAAAGCGGTATAAAAAATAGAGAAGATATTAACGAAATAATTTCTTATGGCGTTTCAAATTTTTTGGTCGGAGAGTCTTTCATGAGAGCAAATGATCCAGGTGAAGAGATGAATAAATTATTCTTTTCATAGTTCTTCGGAGATGAAACCTCTTTGATTAAAAGCTTTAGTCACACAAGAGTAATAGCCAAGACATTGTCTTGGCTATTTCATATGATTTTTTGATAAGAGAAGAAAAGAAAATTTCTTCTATAAGATAACTAGTCTCTTGGTTTGGCTTCGTTTACTCTTAGATCTCTTCCACCGAAATCTTGTCCATCAAGAGCCTCTATAGCTGCTTGACCAGATTCTTTAGATTCCATCTCAACAAATCCAAATCCTTTAGATCTACCTGAGTGACCTTCCGTGATTATCCTGACCGCGTTGACGTTTCCGTACTGGGCAAAATGAGCTTCAAGTTCTTCCTCAGATGTGCTCCAGGGAATGTTTCCAACGTATATATTCATTAATTTTCCTTTTCTATAACTGCAGCATTATTGCTACGCGCGCAACTATACCTTGGTATATTTAATTATCAATAAGTAATTTGGAAATTATTTTTTACTAGATGTAATAACTAGATTTTGTCATTACTCGGGCAATAACTGACATGAGTTTTTTAATCCCTTCGGGAAGATCTTCAGCACCTGACTCGAGTGCTTCTTGACTATGTTGAGCTTCATCAATTCTCATTTGTTCAAGAATTGCAATTGTCTTTTTATCTTCAGTTGAAAGTTTATCTAAATGCCCTTCTAGATGGGTAACAACTTGCTCTTCTGTTTCATGAACAAATCCTAAGCTCCATTTATCACCTGCAGCTCCTGCTATAGCTCCCATACCAAAAGAAAGACCATACCATATTGGACTGAGCAAACTGGGTTTATCATTAAGTTCCTCTAAGCGCTTATTACACCATGATAGATGATCTAATTCTTCTAGAGCTGCATGATCCATTTTTTCTCTAGTACCCTCCAATCTTGCTGTGAGAGCTTGGCCTCTATATAGGCCTTGAGCAGCAACTTCTCCGGAATGATTAACTCTCATAAGATTAGCTGAATTATTTCTATCAAATTCACTAAGATTATCGTCATTTATATCAGCTGCAGGATATTGTCTATTTTCCTTTTGGTAATTATCCAAAGAGAATTTTATACCCTTATCAATTTCCGAAATAATTTGATCTACAAAATTCATTTTCTTTCTCTTGCTATAGCCCTGTAGCCAATATCTTTTCTATAGAATGCATCTTCCCATTTTATTTCTGATATCGCATCATAAGCTTTATTTTGAGCTGATTCCACAGAATCTCCTAGACTGGTGACGCATAGGACTCTTCCCCCATTTGACTTCAAGCTATTTGATTCAATCTTTGTTCCGGCATGAAAGATTTTTAAGTCATCTTTTTCTAAAGGAATATTAGTAATATCTTTCCCTTTTGCATATCCATGAGGATATCCTCTAGCAGCTAAAACTACTCCTATGGCCTTTCTTGAATCCCATTCTAGAGGTTGTTCAATAAGGTTATCATCACATGCTTGGTCACAGAGAGAAGCTAAATCAGATTTAAGCCTCATCATGATTGGTTGAGTTTCAGGGTCTCCAAACCTACAGTTAAACTCTAGGACTTTAAGCTTTTTGTTTTTGTCTATCATCATTCCTGCATATAAGAATCCGCAGTATTTATATCCATCTTTTCTTAGGCCTTTTAAAGTTGGAAAGATAATTTCATTCATGATTTTTTCATGTACGTATTCATCCACTATCGGAGCAGGAGAGTAAGCACCCATTCCTCCTGTGTTTGGTCCTTTGTCATTGTCTTCAAGAGCCTTATGATCTTGAGATGAGGCAAAAGGGATTACGTTTGTACCATCCGTCATGACAATGAAACTAGCTTCTTCACCATCTAAAAACTCTTCGATAACAATCTTTTTTCCTGCTTCTCCAAAAACCTTGGACTCTAAAGATTGGTATATTGCTTCTTTTGCTTCTTCAACCGTATGAGCTATGGTTACCCCTTTTCCTGCTGCTAGTCCGTCAGCTTTTATAACTATTGGACACCCCTTTTGCTCAACATATTCAATAGCTCTTTCTGTATCACTGAAGCTTGAATATTCAGCAGTTGGAATGTGATGTCTTTGAAGGAAGTCTTTCATGAACTCTTTTGAACCTTCTAGTTGAGCGGCACCTTTGGATGGGCCAAAACATTTCAAACCAAGATCATTAAATCTATCAGTAATGCCCTTAACCAGTGGGTCTTCTGGACCTACAATAGTTAGATCAATCCCTTGTTCTAAAGCAAAACTTGCTAGACCTTCTATATCATCTGCCTGTATGTCTACATTAGTTAAATGATCTTCTAATTCTGTTCCTCCATTACCAGGAGCTACAAATACTGAAGTAACTAAAGTACTCTGAGAAATTTTCCATGATAGTGCGTGTTCTCTTCCTCCAGCACCTACAACCAAAACCTTCATGCTTAGTGTCTAAAGTGCCTTATGCCAGTAAAAAGCATTGCCATGCCTGCTTCATTTGCAGCATCAATAACTTCTTGATCTCGCATAGAACCACCAGGTTGAATGACTGAAGTAATTCCAATTTTAGCCGCAGCATCTATACCATCTCTGAAAGGGAAGAAAGCATCAGATGCCATCGAGCAGCCTTCAGTTTTAAAGCCTCTTTCTAATGCCTTAGAAGCTGCTATTTGTGCACTATCTATTCTGCTCATTTGTCCAGCTCCGATACCGATAGTTTGATTATCTTTGGTATAAACAATGGCATTAGATTTGACAAATTTACAAACTTTCCACGCGAATAAACAATTTTGTATTTCGTCTTCGCTGGGTTCTCTTTCCGAGACTATCTTAATATCTTGAGCTGAAAGCGAGGCTATATCGCTATCTTGTACTAGCAATCCGCCAGCAACACTCAGCAGCTTGGGGTTATTATTCTGCTCTCCTAAAACCTCAGTATCTAATACTCTGATATTTTCTTTGCCTGACAAGATCTTTTGAGAGTCTTCCGTAACTCCGGGTGCGATGATGACTTCCACAAATTGATTTGCAATTATTTTACTTGCAGTTGCTTCATCCAAAGGTCTATTGAAAGCAATTATTCCTCCAAAAGCAGAAGTTTCATCCGAAGCAAAAGCTTTTTCATAGGCTTTTAAAATCGAAGATCCAAGGGCTATACCGCACGGATTTGCATGTTTAACTATAACGCATGCTGGTTCTATGAAAGTTTTTACACATTCATAGGCCGCATCCGTATCAGCAATATTATTATAGGAAAGTTCTTTCCCTTGGAGCTGCTTAGCTGATGATATATTGTCCTCATTAAGTTCACTATTATTGACATAGAAAGCTGCTGACTGATGAGGATTCTCACCATATCTTAGCTCTTGCTTAAGTTCATATTTTCCAAATATATATTTAGGTTTTGTTTCTTGTTGTTGATTGAGATAGTTTGAAATGGCGGAGTCATAGTTTGCGGTATGACTGAAAGCTTTAGCGGCTAGCTTTCTTCTAGTTTCTAAAGAAATTGCTCCTTCATTTTTAGAAATTTCTTTGAGGACACTTTTATAGTCACCAGGTTCAACAACTACTCCTACGAATAAATTATTTTTTGCAGCGGACCTAACCATACTCGGACCACCGATATCTATATTTTCTATGGCAATTTCAAGAGTTGTATCTTCTTTGGCAATAGTTTCTATAAACGGATATAAATTAACTACAACCAGATCAATCTCTTTGATTTTATTTTCTGCCATTACCTCTTGATCTATATCCCGTCTGGCAAGGATACCTCCATGAACTTTGGGATGAAGGGTTTTAACTCTGCCATCCATCATTTCAGGAAATCCGGTATGATCAGAAATATCAATGGCATCAATACCTGCCTCTAGCAAAGTTTTTAGAGTTCCACCTGTAGATATTATTTCAATCCCATAATCACTAGACAGAGAGGAACAGAATTCCACTATACCTTCTTTGTTGGATACGCTAACTAAAGCTCTTTTAATTTTTGGATTGGCAATTTTAGCCATTATTAGACTAGAGTAATTTGTGTTCTTTCAGCTTAGTTCTAAGGGTGCCTCGATTTATTCCTAAAATCTTACTTGCCTTTGATTGATTGTCATCACATTCTTTCATGACAATTTCTAGTAAAGGAAGCTCTACTTCTTTGAGGACCATGTTGTAAATATCAGTTGGTTTTTCACCATCTAATTCTTTGAAATATTTTCTCATACTTTTAGAAACTTGATGACCCAGCTGCCTTCCTTCGCCGTTGAATTTCTTTTTCTTGTTTTGAGTCACTTGATTAAATTTCGTTTAGTTGTAATTTCTAAAAGGACTACGAATAATACTCAACATATTTTATCTTTCAAGCAGTTTCACTATTTACTGAAAAGAAGTTTTTAACTCATTACCTTCAGTCATAAGATTGATCTCATTTTTATTCAATACACTTTAAATCGGTTTGATGATTTAAAATATAATTTTAAAAAAAATGAATTACACAAGAACTTTTTTAGATCACTCATTCGTTCAAGACGAAAACATTCAGTTAGAAAAAAAGTATTTTCATCATGAATTGAATGTCTTAAGAAAAAAAACAGGAGATGTTTTTATTGTTTTTGATGGGAAAGGCAACTCAGCAATAGCCGAAGTCCTAAGTACTAAAAAATATTTTGAGATTTTTATTAAGAAATTATTTCCCCCAACTCCAAGAGAAGGTGTAAGCATAGATTTAGGACAGTCACTTATTAAAAACGATCCATTTAATATGGCAATTCAAAAAGCGACTGAACTTGGAGTAAGTACTTTCACTCCTTTGCTTTCTGAAAGGGTTGTAGTTAATCGAAAAAATATTAACTCCTACCGAAAGATAGAGAAATGGTATCAAACAGCTAGAGGAGCATGCGAACAATGCGGTGAGAATTGGCTACCTTCTATTAATGAGCCTATCAGTGTAAAAGAATGGTCTCAAGAGACTTCTTCAAAGACTAAATTAGTACTTTACCCCAATGCAGACACTAAACTTTCCGATATAGAAATTAACGAAACTGTGTCTATTGCAATAGGACCAGAAGGAGACTTCACTCAAGAAGAGGTTGGTATATTTCAAGAAGCTGAATTTATACCTGTTACTATGGGACATAGAATATTAAGAGCAGAAACGGCAGCCATATCTGTAGTAAGTGCTATAAGATACAGTGCGAAAGAATTTTAATTGAAGAACTAGGAAGTGATATGAAGTTAGGTGTTGTGATGGATCCAATTGAAACTATAAATTTCAAAAAAGATAGCACATTAGCAATGATGATTGAGGCTCAAAAGAGGAATCATGAAATCTTTTATATAACTCCAAATTCCCTATTTATAAATTCAGGAATTTCTTATGCTACTACTTCAAACATTGAAGTTAGAAATGATCCTTTAGACTGGTTTTCATTAGAGGAAGAGAAAATAATAAAGCTATCTGAGTTAGATGCTATTTTAATGAGACAAGATCCTCCCTTTAATTCTGATTACATCTATAACACCTATATTTTAGAAATGGCTTCCAGAGAAGGTGTAAGTGTTTTTAATGATCCAAGAAGCTTGAGGGACTGCAATGAAAAGGTATTTGCCTCAGAATTTCCTCAATGCTGTACCAAACATTTAGTAACAAGTAATAAGCAGCTTTTATCAGATTTTGTAGAAGAGCACAGAGACACTGTAATAAAGCCATTAGACGGAATGGGCGGTGCATCTATTTTTAGATTAAAGAAAAATGACCCTAACTTAAATGTTATCTTAGAGACAATAACTCATCACTTCACTCAAAAGGTCATGATACAAGAGTATATTCCTGAGATTTCGGAAGGGGATAAGCGAGTGCTTTTGGTTAATGGACAGCCTATGTCTGCAGCTATTGCAAGAATCCCAGCAGAAGGAGAGCTCAGAGGTAATTTAGCAGCAGGTGCTTCAGCAGTAGCTAAATCATTATCAGAGAGAGATATGTGGATTTGTAAAGAGGTTGGTCCTTCCTTAGTTGAAAAAGGATTATTATTGGTTGGGTTAGATATCATTGGAGATTATCTGACTGAGATAAACGTTACCAGTCCCACTTGTTTTAAAGAATATAAAGAACTTTGCGACATAGATGTTGCGAAAACTTTTATAGAAGCAGTAGAAGAATTTACTCCATGAATAAAAGTTTACCGAGGGTTGTGATGGCCTTTGATTTTGGAATAAAGCATATCGGAATTGCAATTGGACAAGAAATAACCAGAACAGCTTCCACTTTCTATTCAATTACCGCTGTTGATGGCCAACCTAATTGGATTGAATTGGACAAGATTATCAGTGAATGGCAGCCTCATCTTTTTGTGGTCGGCGATCCTTTAAATATGGATGGCAGTAGAAGCAAGATTCAAAATCTAGCAGATAAATTCTCTAATTCACTTAATAAGAGATATGATATCGATATAGAAAAAACTGATGAAAGGTTAACAAGTAGAGAAGCTAAAGAAAGACTTGAGAGAGATCCTATTGGTACTAAAGATTCTTCCAATAAGCACAGTGTCTCAGCACAAGTTATTTTAGAAGATTGGTTTAGGAGCAAAGATTAGTGGCAGGTTCAATACCTCAAGATTTTATAAGAGATATAGTTGATACAACCGATATAGTGTCATTGGTTGATTCCTATTTACCTCTTAAAAGAAAAGGTAAAGATCACTGGGGACAGTGCCCTTTTTGTGATGATGGTAAAAATCCATCCTTTAGTGTCAGCGAGCAAAAGCAGTTTTATTTTTGCTTCAAATGTAGAGCGAGTGGCAATGTAATTGGTTTTCTGCAATCTCATCAAGGATACGATTTCATAGAGTCGATAGAGGCTTTAGCGGCTCGAGCAGGCATGGAAGTGCCTTATGAAAACAACAGTAGCGTAAGTACCGAGAAGAATCCTATATATGAAGCACTACAGATTGCCACAGATATTTTCGAAAAAAACTTAGCTAACTCAGATAGTTCAGAGCATGTGAGAAATTACATACTAAAGGAAAGAAAAATCTCCAGTGAAGTTTGTAAAAAGTTCTCTTTAGGGTATGCCAGTAAGTCTTGGGATGCACTTTCTACGGAAATGTTAGGTAAGGGTATTACAGAAGATATTCTTATTAAGGCAGGCTTAGCCAAAAAAAATAAAGATAATAAACTATTCGATGTTTTCAGAGATAGACTCATGTTCCCTATTAAAGATCGAAAAGGAAGAGTTGTTGGTTTTGGAGGACGAGTAATGAATCCTGATGACCAGCCTAAATACCTTAACACCGGTGAAACACCTGTATTTCAAAAGAGCAGGGAGTTATATGGCCTCTTTGAAGCCCTTGAGTTCAGAAAGGACCTTAAAGAAATATATGTTGTTGAAGGTTATATGGATTCCATTGCGATGTATGAACATAGCATGACTAATTCTGTAGCAACTCTTGGAATAGCCACTAATAGATTTCATATTCAGAAATTATTACAAATAGTTAATGAGATAGTTTTCTGTTTTGATGGAGATGATGCCGGTCGAGGTGCTGCATGGGGAGCTCTAAAAAATGTATTGCCTTCAATTACAGACGGCACTGAAATAAAGTTTTTATTCCTTCCTGAAGGAGAAGATCCAGCTAGCCTATTAGAAAAAAATTCTGTGGAGAATTTCAAAGAATTATCTAAAAATTCAAATCTTCTTTCAGAATATTTTATAGAGAGGCTCACCCAAGTTTCTGAAGTAACTTCCTTGGAGAAGAAAGCATCCTTAGCCTCTAAAGCAATGGAACTTTTATCTACGATGCAAGAGAGCTCAATTAAAAGATTACTAGAAGGTGAGGTTTCTAAAATAACTGGTCTTGATACGAAGGATCTTAAAACTCAGAGTAAAACGATTAATTACCCTAATAGAGTAAACAAAGGAGCTATCCAGGATGCTGATAAAAAAGATAAAAGCTTTGAGACAACTGGTTTGGGGTCCAAGATATTATCTGTAGTTTTATCTTATCCATATTTAGCTAGAGAAATAGAAGATTTGGATAAATTCAGTAACTTCAATGAGCCTGAGGTTAGATTGATGACCGAGGTAGTAGCATTTTTTATTGAACGACCAGAAGATGGAATTGCTGATCTTCTCAGTACATTGGATAAAGAGTCAGCCTCTTTTGTTGGCGCCTTAATTTCTATTAATGATCAAGTAGAGGAACAGAACGCTAGAGACTATCTTAATGACTGCTTATTTAATCTTAGGAAATCCGATTCAGTCACAAGAATCTTAGAGCTAAAAGAAATTTTTGAAGAGGGCAACTTGTCTGAAGATGAAACTTTTGAACTTCAACAACATTTGCTGTCTAATATTCATAAATTAGAAGAGCCTGAAAAGAATCTTCTAAAAAAACTTAGTCACAAGGGCGCTTAGAAATTAACTAAAAGTTAGGTAATTTTGTTAAAAAACTAATATAATTGCGCACCCTTAAAATTTGTTATGCCAAGAAAAGCAAAAAATCCACCAGTTGAAGTCAAAGAAAAGGAAGTAGAGGCTACGGAAGATTCCGAAGAGATTCTATTTGGTGAAGAAGATTTAGAAAACTCAGGTCTAAGAGAGCTAGTTGATAAAGGTAAGGATCAAGGATTCCTTACTTATGAAGATATCAACTCTATGCTCCCTGAGGATATTTCTGATCCTGATCAGGTTGAAGAGACAATCCAAATGTTGATGGACATTGGAATTGAAGTACTCGAGTCCACAACCAATGCCCCTGACGATAATTCGGAAGCTGCTCCAGAAACTATAGCTGATACCAGAACAACTCTTACTACTGTTGAATCTGAGGTAGGCAGAACAACTGATCCTGTCAGACTTTATATGAGGGAAATGGGGACAGTCGATCTACTCACAAGAGAGGGTGAGATTGCCATTGCTAAAAGAATCGAAGAAGGAGCAAGAGAACTCCTTCATGCATGTTGTTTCTATCCGGGCATAGTTGATAGGATTTTGGATGAGTACCAAGAAGTGGTCGCTGGAGATAGAAGATTATCTGAAGTCTTGGTTGGTTTTATGGATATCGAAGAAGGCATACCCCCGCCAGCTCTAGCACAAAAGAAGGAAAAAGAAGAAAAGGGCGATTCTGATGATGAAGAAGCATCTGGACCTGATCCTGCGGAAGTCAAAAAACGCTTCTCCGCGTTAAAGAGACAATTTAATAAGTCTGAAAAAGCGTGTGCCAGAACTAGAACTAGTAAAGCGGCTATTCAAGAACAGCAAAAACTGGGTGAAATATTTCAGTTTTTGAAACTATCTCCAACTCAGTTTGAGATCATCTCTGATCCTGCAAGAGATGCATTAGAAATCATTAGAGAAGTCGAGAAGTACTTGTTTACGATATATGTCAAACGAGGAAAGATGCCTCGAAAAGAATTTATACAAGATTACTCTGGCAATGAAGCTGATGCTTCTTGGTCTGAGAAAATCGCTAAATCAAGAAAACCCTGGGCGAAAGAAGTTAAAGCCAATCTTACTGAGATTGTTAGATTACAAAATAAGTTATCCAAACTTGAGAAGATAATTCAATTACCAATTAGCGAAATAAAAGACATCAATAGAAAGATGTCTATAGGTGAAGCCAAAATAAGAAGAGCAAAAAAAGATATGGTTGAGGCCAACCTTAGGCTAGTTATATCAATAGCAAAAAAATATACAAATAGAGGACTTCAGTTCTTAGATCTTATCCAAGAAGGAAATATTGGCTTGATGAAAGCGGTCGACAAATTTGAGTATAGAAGAGGATATAAATTCTCAACTTACGCGACTTGGTGGATAAGACAGGCTATTACTAGATCAATTGCTGATCAGGCAAGAACCATTCGTATACCTGTTCACATGATAGAAACCATTAATAAACTTAATAGAGTTTCGCGTCAGATGGTTCAAGAGATGGGAAGAGAGCCGACACCTGAAGAGTTAGGAGAACGTATGGATCTTCCTGAAGATAAAGTCAGGAGAGTTCTAAAGATTGCCAAAGAGCCTATATCTACGGAAACTCCAATAGGAGACGAAGAAGATACAACTCTCGGTGATTTCATTGAAGACACTTCAATTGACGCTCCTGATGTAGCAGCGTTTGAAGACAATCTTCAAGGTGCTACTGATGATATCTTAGGCAGTTTGACTGCCAGAGAAGCAAAAGTTTTAAGAATGAGGTTTGGTATAGGAATGAATACCGACCACACCTTAGAAGAAGTTGGGAAGCAGTTTGATGTTACTAGAGAGAGAATTAGGCAAATAGAGGCAAAAGCTCTCAGAAAATTGAGACATCCAACTAGATCTTCGCATTTAAAAGGTTTTCTCGACGAATAAATAGGGCCTGTAGCTCAGTTGGTTAGAGCAGTGGACTCATAATCCATTGGTCGGAGGTTCGAGTCCTCCCGGGCCCACCATTACTATCTATTTCTATAAATTAACGTAAGCTATAAGGATGCAATATTTGAAGTCTCTCTTCAACAGAGTATTCTTAATAGGCCTTGCTATCTGGATTTCAGTCACAGCTTTTTATTTTATTCTTGTAAGCAATAATTTTGAAACAGCACCTATAGCTGCTGACGGACTTAATGATCTAGTTACAACTTATATACCAGTTTTATTTTTAGCTGTTTTTCTTCTGCTCTTTTTGACCAGAAAAAGAGAAGCAGTGAACTGGATAGATTTATAAGCCGTCAACAAAGCTACAGCAAAGAAAGAAGCTTGGATATCTGTACTATATCTACTGGTTACACAAGTCATTTTAGGGTTTGTATTTAATATGGGTCTTCATTTTCCAGGGACAGATATTTATGTCACTGGAAGTCATGCTCAGGCAGATGTTTTTATCTGGATAACCACTTACACATTCATATATACAGTCATACCACTGTATTGGTTAAAGAAAAGAGGATTTTCTCTAAGAAAATTGTTTTCCTCTTTCAAATGGATCAGAGATCTCTGGATAATAATTGTCTATTGGGCCATAGATTTCTTTGGTCCAATCTTTGCCGGATCTACAGATTTTTTTGGTGGAATTTCTTCAAGTCAATACGCGCAAGGAATACCGCTGGGTATTGTGATAAATTCTTTGGGGGCGGGATTGCCAGTTGTAGTGATGATGCATATGATTTTTATTCCACGAGTAGCTGTTCTTATTGAAAATAAACTGACAGTTATTTTGCTTGGAGGTTTGTTTTATTCTTTATTCAGTCTATTTGATCAAGGTGTAGATTACAGCAGTCTTTCTTCTGCTCTAACTTCTTTTACGTATATTGTTATGACTCAGACTCTAGTTGGGATGGGCAAAGCAACTTTCACTGTTGTCACTGAAAATCCATTCATTCACTTTATAACACTTCATGTTGTAAGTGCTCGAGTGCCTTTTGATACTAGAATGTATATTGAAATCTTTAGACTAAAGTGATTATTTGTAATCGACCAGATATCTCTTGATTCATTCAAGGCTGCACCCCTCACTAATGTGCTCGCCTTAAAAATTCTTTATCCTACTCTGCTCAACTCGTCCCATGAGAATCAATGCCAGCGGAATAGTAATAGGAAAGGCCAGGAACATAATTAAAACTCCAAAGAAGAAAACTATTATTTGTAAGGGATTTGCTGAACCTGCCTCAGAAACGCCAGAATTGAAAAACTTAGCAGAATAGAGATAAGGATATTCTTTAAAATAATCTTGCATGCAGTGTATCCATTTCCTAAGGCTTTGAAGTCTCTGGTCATGGATAAGTGCATCTAATGCTGGAACAGGAATACTTGAATGACATTGAATCATCCCAAACATAATCATGTCTTTTGAGCCTGGTTTATCACCCTCTATAAAAGGGCCATCGGACGAATCAATCAAATCTTCCCAATACATGAACTGATCCCCAAAATTTTCTGGGTCTTGTTGTTTTAATCTTAATTTTCCAACATTTATTAGTATGAACATGTAAAAGGCTACAAAGCTCAATAAAAAGTTATTTACTACATTATTTACAAAAGATTTTGATACTTGTCCCCCGCGGGCAAAGGATAGGAAGAAATTAAAAGGATTGTCTGTGCGATGAAGCACTCCTTGCCATGCTCTATTAGCAGCATTTATTTCCTCGATCGTAATATGCTCATAACCTAATTTAACCAACATTTCTGTAGATTCAATTTCCCAAGGACCATCATTTATAGAAATGGCAGGCATATATACTCCCCATTGCTTGAAGACTTTGTAAGGTGGTCTTAAAAAAAGATCGTATTCTATTCCTTTGTCATGCAAGGCTAGTAAGACTGCTTGTACCCAGGGAGAGTGAGTGAATCCGTATAGAGCTATCTTCATGATTATTTAACTCTTAATCAATCTTTTAGGATTGAAAAAGAATTCAAAATCATATTAGTTTTACTTTCTAATTTCTGCATAAACCTTACTTGTACCATCTTGGAAATGTATAAGTACATCATAAGGTGTGAAACGATTATCAACTTCCATGCCTGGTGAACCTAAAGGCATTCCTGGAACTGAAAGACCAATTGCACCTGGATTTGACTCAGAAAGAAATTGAGCTACGTATTTGCCTGGAACATGACCTTCAAAAAAATAACCTTCCTGCGAAACACCAGTATGACATGACCTAAATTTCGGATGAATTTGTAAATCATCTTTAATCATAGTAAGACTTTGATGATCTTCAGTTGTTATAGAAAATCCATTTTCTTCCATGTGATCAACCCACTTTTTACAACAACCACATGTAGGTGTTTTATGCACCAGTAAATCAAATTGTGCATCTATGTTTTGTGAAGTCGTATCAGCTGACTTCAAAGATAATGTCATGACAAAAACTAATATAGTGAGATATTTTTTATACATCTTCTTAATTCCTCTTAAACTGCACACATAAATACATGTCAGTTTATGTCAATTATTCAAAAACTGGGTCTATTGACAAGAGCAATCTAGCATCGTCAGTATGAGGAGATCTATGCACAACACCATTAAAGTTATCATCCCACGCTCCTCCTTTTAGTAAAGACCAGTGTCCAACCTTTAATTCTTGTATTTCTGATCCATTTTTAAGTGGTAAATTGGTATTTTCTCTATCAGTAAAAATATTCCAATCAACTGCACTCTCTGGAATCCACTCTGTGCCTTTACCACATAATGTTATGAGTAATCTTGTAGTAATGTTATCAACATGAAAAAGAGGACACATAGGAGATCTCAGTGTGGCAAGTCTTACTTCAACTTTACAGCATCCCATGTGTTCACAAAGTATTTTGCTGCTATCATCTATTTCAGAAATTAACATTGATCTCAGGATTGAAGGAATCGATTCAGAAAGATCGTTCAGACGGTTATCTGTTTCAAGGTTTTGTATCCATCTTAAGTTTAAAGATTCCCTAGTTTCTAGGAATTTAAGAGAGAGTTTTTCGATGCTGTCAAAGTTAGGTCTTGATACGCTTACCAATTCAACATCATTTAAGTGAATTGAAGAAAAATCGCTGAGCTGATCACTAAAAATAGACTTCATAACAATTAACTTAAATTTAACTCCAAGCAGGAAAAGGGTCTTCTAGGGTTTCCCAAAAAATTCTACCTCTTAAAACTTCTTCCTCACTCAACAAGCAATTATCAAGTGCTTGAATCATTTTTTCCTTATCTAATCCTTGACCAATAAAGACTAACTCTTGGCGCATGTCTCCAAATGGCTCTACCCACAAATTTTTTATTGAGGCTAGATACTCTTCGTCAGTTGGCCAATCTCTTTCTGGTACCGACTTCCAAAACATTCCGGCAAATCCATAATGAGCAATACCACCAGCTTGACTCCACTGACCAGCAAATTCAGGACGAGTTGCCAGCCAAAAATAGCCTTTCGATCGTATTAGTTTTCCAAATTTTTTGGTTCCATGAAGAAAGTTAAAGAATTTTTTAGGATGAAATGGCCTTCGTGCTTCATAAGTAAAACTACCAATTCCGTATTCTTCAGTTTCTGGTACATGTTCACCACGCATCTCTTTAAGCCAACCAGGAGCTTTTTGAGCACGTTCGAAATCAAAAAGACCTGTATCTAAAACTTTATTAATATCTACCTTGCCATGAGAAATAGGAACAATTTTTGCTTCAGTATTTAATGTCTTCAGGATTGCAGTCAGACGTTCTATCTCTGATCCTGATACTAAGTCAGTTTTGCTTACTAAGATCAGATCTGCAAACTCTACTTGATCAACCAATAAATCTGCCACACTGCGCTCATCATCTTCTCCAAGTGATTCTCCGGTATCTTGAAGATATTTTGCCTCTTCATAATCTTTTAAGAAATTCACTGCATCTACAACTGTTACCATCGTGTCTAAATTAGCAACATCTGATAAAGAAATCCCATCCTCATCTGCAAATGTAAATGTTTCTGCTACAGGCAGGGGTTCAGATATACCTGTCGATTCTATTACCAAATAATCAAATCTACCTTGTTTTGCTAGCTTTGTTACTTCCTCTAAAAGGTCTTCTCGAAGGGTACAGCAAATACAGCCATTACTCATTTCAATAAGCTTTTCTTCACTTCGATTAAAAGAAACTTCGTTTTGAACAATTGCAGCATCAATATTGATTTCACTCATATCATTTACAATGACTGCTACTTTCTTATTTTCTCTATTATTAAGTATATGACTTAGAACAGTTGTTTTTCCTGCACCTAGGAATCCGGACAGAACAGTAACTGGTAGTTTATTTGAATTTATATTTTGCAAATTAATCTCCAATAAATATTTACCTTTCTAGGATAGCAAACTTGTCAACCCCCCTTGTTTGTTTAAAAGGTTTTATTTTTTCTTAGTTATTACTGCTATTTAAGAAAAACTTATAGGTTTATAATCAATTTTTAATTTAAATACCCATAAAAATGATAGATACAACTAAGTCGATAGAGGCTTGCGCAAATTATTACGGTCAAGACTCTGAAGAAATGAAGAACTATCTCCTTGAGGGAGAAAAACGAGCTTTAGAGCTTCCAAACAGGGGTCCAATCGATATAGATTCCAACGGATTACTTTCTGGCGTCATTAGAGAAGCATATTCAAAGTATGGATTTTACATATTTGAGAATGTTCTAAATAAGGATGAGCTTGAAGACATTAAATCGGATTTAAATAGACTATCTGCTAAATTTCCAACTGGACCGGAGAGTTTAGTTGACTCTAAAGGTGAACCGGCAATGAATGCTAATTCAAAGGCTTTGACCATTGTCTGGTCTAAGCCACTGGGAGATCCTTTGGGTGGAACTCAGTTAGCCAATGGGAGACATCAAATTAAAATGTTTGAACCCAAAGCAGATGAAAGTGCTCCTGAAGCTGTACCTCTAATTTTGCTTGGTTCATTACAATTTTCAGATGCCTGTTTGAGGACTTATGCACATCCTAAATTATTAAAGGTAGCTGAGAATATTAATGGTGATGATTTTGCTCCATTTAATGAAGCCTTATTCATTAAAGAACCTGGAATAGGCGCAGCAGTATCCTGGCACCAGGATGGAGTCACTCATTGGGAAAGTGAAAATTTCAATGAAGATATTCATGGTTTTAATTTTATGGCTCAGGTTTATGGCAGTACAGCTGTTAACGGAGTTTGGGTAGTTCCCGGAACACATAAAGACGGAAAAATAGATATTAAAAAATTAGTTGCTAAATCAGGAAGTGAGAGAATAGATGGTGCTGTACCTATGATTTGCAACCCTGGAGATGTGGTGATGTGCAACCGTCAGCTGTTACATGGTTCATTTCCAAATTGTGGATACGAACCAAGGGTGACAGTAAATTTTGGCTTTCATAAGAGATCTTCTGTACTCGGAACCCAAGGAGGAGGAATTCATAGCGAATCTCAAGTTTTTAACGAAGAGATCATAGAACGAAGATCTAGGCTTCTAGGGTACGCAATCGAAGCGCGCAAACAAAAATATCCTGATGAAAAAGCTTTTTCTTACTCACCCTTTCTAAAATCAGGAAAACAATTCAAGTGGAATGAAGAAGCTCGTCAAAACATTATTGATTACAACCTTGATGATCTCAGCATTTAATTAGAATGTTGTATTTCTTTGCATTGGTTTTGCTCAGTTTAAGCCTGTGGATTGGAAATTCAGCTATCTCTTTATTTCTTGGAATCAGCCTGGCCCTTATTTGTAAAGTTCCGGATGATTTTTTTACAAAAAAATATGGGTCCAAAATTCTTCAAACAGGAATAGTTTTTTTAGGAGGAAGTTTAAGTTTAGGAACGGTTTACGAAACAAATTCAGACTTTTTTCTTTGGATCTCTTTCTATGTTCTTATAGCTTTCGGAGCTGTAATTTTTCTTGGAAAGATCCTAGGAGTTTCAGAAAAACTTTCTTTTCTCTTGGCTTCTGGAACTGCTGTTTGCGGAGGCACTGCCATTGCTTCCGTAGCACCAACAATTAGAGCTCAACCTGAAGACTTAACTACAGCCATTACAATCGTATTTTTATTAAACGCTATAGCAGTATTATTTTTTCCACTTTCTAATAGTTTACTGGATCTTGGTGATAGACAGTTTGGTGCTTGGGCGGCATTAGCTATACACGATACAGCTTCAGTAGTAGGCGCTGCTTCCAGTGTGAGTGAGATATCAGTTGAAGTTGCAGCTACTCTAAAAGTTGCAAGAACTATTTGGATAGTCCCTTTAGTAATTTTTGCTGCCTGGATTTATAGAAGTAAAAATGAGAGTTTTGGATTGCCAATATTTGTAGTTTTCTTTATTTTAGCTACAGTTTTGAATTCTGTTTTTCAACCCAACGAGATCACTACTGATTATTTAAAACTGATAAATAGGATTTGCCTTTTAATTGGTCTTTTTTGTATAGGAACTCAAATAAGTAAAGAAAGCTTATCTCAGCTTAAATTCAAACCAATCGCTTTAGCCTCAATAGTTTGGCTAGCTATCATTCCAACTTCACTTATCTTGGTATTAAACATTTAAGTTAGAATTTTCTCTTTTGCTTTTCACATTTTCCCTTAGCGAGAATTTCTATCTTTGGATCTTTACCTCTCTTTCCGTCGACTCTTTTTAACCAAATATCTCCTTTAATCCTAGCCTTTCCTGTAAACCAATTTACTTCATTAGTAAGTTGATAGACATCTACTTTGTACTCAGGATAGTTTGGATGCATAACTCCGTTTTCAAGAAAATGGGTAACCATCAACCCAGTTTCTTTCTTCTCTTTTTTCCAGTCGCTTTGTGTTATCCATACAGGAGCTGGCTCGATAACAAAATCTAGTGTGAGTAAGTCGTCTGAAGATTCATCAATATCCCAATATTGAGTTACATCTATTTTGTTCTTGTCCCAGGCATCTTTATTGAGTGTTTGTTTGGCTCTATTGAGAAAGAAAATTGATTGTGTTGTCGTAACAGCAACATTTTTAGCAATTTCGACGGCTTCATTAAAATAATTTCTTCTAAAGTCTTCATAAGTAATTGAATAATTCCCTTCTAGCTCACAAAGGACTTTCTTGGGTGAATCTGAATAGACCAAACACGGAGCAATCATAAAATATAAAAATACTAATTTTTTCATATCTTCAGTTACGTGGAAGAGGTTATTTGTTTGATGAAATTAACTTCATCTTCGCTATAAGGAGTTCCATCTGCTCTTAAGATATCATGGAACCAAATTGCAGGCTCAGGTATAGCCTCTCCATCTTCTAGGAAATCTCCAGCCTCTTTTTTCTTTTTCAGGTCTAGTATGGTAGACCAGCCAAAGTGAGTTTGACTTTTTCCAGCTACAAGCCCCCAATTGAAACATCCAACATTATTCTCTTTAAATATAGGTAGACTGAACTCAAAAGTAGATCCAAATTCTCGAGCCATATATTCAGTACACAATAACGGTCTTTCATATTTTGCTAATCTATCTATTGTCTCCTGTAGCTTTTCACCCTCGTAGGTATGAAAGGTAATAACGTCGGAATTTTCAGCATTGCATTCAATAATATCCTTTCCTACTGATCCGTCTAGACAGGCTGTTAATGGTTGGGAAGGTCTAACCTCTAATGCCCACTTCCAAACAAGTTCTAGCAAGGTAATTGCTTTCTCTCCTATGCCAAATTGACCGGGTTCGTTATAAATATCCCACATGAGAATGCGTTCATCATCACTGAAATCATGAAGAATTTCTTCAACAAATTTTTGCAGTCGTGGAATTTCATCATGTTCTTTATTTTCATAAATCTCATGGACAAGGGCCATACCAGGGCTTTGTTTCCAGCCAGAGTTATGAACTCCTCGCACTGGTTTTGGTTGTTTGCCTAATTTTGGATAAGGTCGGTGACAATCATCAAATAGGACTAATATAGGTCTAATTTCAAGACGATTGCATATATCAAGGAAGTCATTTAAGTTTTTTTTAAACACGCTTGATTCATTCCAAAGCAAGTCATGTAAATAGACTCTTACAGAATTAAACCCCAGATCTTTAGCCCACGATAATTCTTTTAGATTTATTTCTTTGTCATATGTTTCAACCTGAAACATTTCTAGTTGATTTATTGCATTACTTGGTAGGTAATTACAGCCTACTATCCAATCTAAATTTTCATACCAACTAAAAGCTTGTTCTTTATTCCACTTTTTCATCATTTATAAGTCTTTAAGCACTTGGTCATACCTTTTATAAAAATGCCTTGTCTAGCAATTTCACATTGCTCTTTAAGTCGAAAAGGTATTGGATACGATACCCAATCACAGGTTTTGCAAGTTTTAATAAAAAGACTGAATTCATCCGATTGCATGTTAGAGGGAAAGTTCAAAACACTCAGTGTTAGTATCAAAACGTAAGCCTTTTTCATAATTTTTTTATCCTATAATTTATACTTAAGGCGCATGACCATTATAAGCACAAAAGAACTAGATATATATTTAGAAAGGAGCACTCCCCGGGAGCACGGACAAATTTTCTACATTGGAGGTACTGGCGGCGACCTAAGAAATAGACCTAATCAACTTGATTCTCCTTTGACAGAATTCTTTGAAGTAATAAGTTATGACCAAAGAGGCCTCGGTCAAACATCAAAACCTTCAGGTGATTATTCAATGCAACAATATGCTGATGATGCAGCGGATATTCTAGATGAGCTTAATATAGAAAAAATAACTGTTATGGGCGTCTCTTTTGGCGGCATGGTTGCTCAAGAGCTTATTAAGAGACATCCCAACAAGGTAAGTAAACTCGTCTTAGCTTGTACTTCTTCAGGAGGAGAAGGAGGATCTTCATATCCTTTACATGAGTTAGAATCTCTTGATTCTGACAGAAAAACTGAATTAGGTATCAAAATCAATGATCATAGACTAACTGAAGAGTGGATAGAAAAAAATCAATCCCTATGGGATTCAATCAAGGAAGAGGCAAAGAAAAGGCAAGCCTATAAAGCTGATCCAAGGAATCTCATGAAGCAATTACTAGCAAGGAAAAATCACAATACGTTCAGTTCCTTAAGTGATATTAATATTCCTGTATTTCTGATGGGAGGAAAATATGACGGGATAGCACCAATGTCTAATATGGAAGCTATGCATAAAGAAATTAAGGATAGTAAGTTAAAATTTTACGAAGGAGGGCACTTATTCCTTATCCAAGATAAACAAGCTTTTAAGGATCTGATTGATTGGTTAAAAAAATAAATACCCTTACTGACAAGTATGAATATCAAAACAAGAAAAATTTTAGGTTATTCAGGTTTAATACCTTTTTTCGCATTTTCCTTTCTCCCTCTGGCTATTCCTTTTCCAGAAGGATACATATTCAATTTATTACTCTCTTTTTATGGAGGAATAATATTATCTTTTTTAGGAGGAATAACTTGGGGTTGGCCTAAAAATGAGAACCATATATTTTCATTAATTGCAGGAATATTTTTTTCATTGATAGGTTTCTTCATCATATCTTTCTCAAATATGTTCCTTTACTACTGCCTATGCCTAGGTCTGCTTAGTTTTATTGCTTTTTTTCTATTTGAATTAAGTTTTTCTGAACAAATGTTAAATAAAGATTATAGGTTTTTGAGAGGTTCCTTAACTTCTTTAGTCTCTATTTGTTACTTGGTTAGCCTGGCTACCTTCAATTGGTAAAAGCCTTATAATTAATGAGTATTAAAGAGGATATCGAAAAGACTTATAGAAAATTCGATAAGATCTTCACTAGTCAGCTAGGCAAGCCGCTTAAAGAATTTCAAATGTCACAAATAAGAGATCAATTTAAAATATGGATAAGTAAAGAGAATCCTTTATTTCTAGATGTCTCTCAAGCAGAAGATGCTTTTCTCTATATCTATCATTTTATCGAGTTACAGGCAATTAAACGAAATGCTATTTATCTGAGAGAGATGAATGATGAGCCAAAGTATTCAAGATTTATTCAAGAATTCTTTGATGAAAATTCTCCTTCAGGTCTACAAGATCTCAAAGTGCATCAGATCAACAATGAGTCAGATAAAATATGGTTTTCTAGAGAAAACAACTCCGACGTATTAATTAATTTATGGAGAAAGGAAAGGTTCTCGTCCTATCTCTAAAGATTATTTATCATCTTTAAGTTTTTCTAAGCTTAATTTGTCCTTAAGACTCATTACATATGCTGCCACGGCCAATACAAGAATAGCCCCAGCTTCCCACATAACCATCATTCCATCCATATCCTTTGTTTGCATGATAATCAAGCGACAGAGTGCTGTAATTGCAACTATTATCGGCAAGGTTACAGGTATACGATTTGTACTGTAAAAAGCACCAACCATTGCAAGTATCTCGGCATAGATAAATAACATGAATAGATCTGCCAAATCTATTCTCTGCTCCATGAGCATCTCATATAAATAAATAGCAGAAGCAATACAAGTTGATATACCTATAATCGCAAGAAGTAATTTTTCGCTAGCTATTGTTGTCCAGCTTAGACCCTTGTTCATTCCAGTATTTAGTAGTTCATTTATTTTCTTTTTCATTTTAAATTTCCATTACGGCACCATATAAACTTTTGAGATATTACCTACTATATCGCTCTCATTGAAATAAGTAGGTTTATATTGTTCTTGAACATATAGGCTCACCTGATCATCATAATGCACTGAGCTTTTATCTTGAGTAGCACTTCCATATTGATGAATACTTTTTGAATCTTGTGTTCCATTTTTATCCCAACTCACATGTATGTAGAGCCCATCACCGCCTGAAGCTTTGAGATCTCCTTCCTCATCATTTCTCCCGTATATAGCTCTTAAGACATCTGGACCTCCCTGCACTGCAGTCTTCTTGCCGCCTCTTACTATGAAATTTCTATCGGCCCATAAGGGGTCAACTTTCCCATAAGTTTCTGTTAATTCATTTACACATTCTCTATATGAAATCTCAGGATCTTGGGGAATTCTTTGACCCTGTTCGGAAATCCATTCGCTCGAAAGTACACAGACACCAAGAGCTGCAGATGTATTTTCAAAATCGGTTGCTAGGTTCCATCTCTTGAGTACATCTATTCCATAATTAAGTTCTTTGGTTTCGAACTCTCTATCAAATAGGTTTGCAATATATTTGTAAGATCTAGACTGTTCTGAATATTGATTATCAAACTTAATAGCATCAAATTCCTTCTCCCCAATTTTTTTATACTGTGTGAAAAGTTCTATTGATCTATATGCCCTATTAGTCATTCTAGTTTGTAATCCGAGAGTAGGAGAGTAGTCAGCAGGATTTAAATTATCATTTGCATCTGTAACTTTGAACGGATCTTGATTAGTGCTAGCTATCCAACCGGAAGAGGGATTTCTAATTTGAGGAATTTCTTCAAAATTAACGTATTCATTCCATACTAGATCTGAACGAGTGCCATCAATTACATTTTTCCAATCTATTCCTTCCTTCCTGAGCGGAGAAGAGGAGTTATGAAGAAAAAATATATTATCCTTTCTGTCTGCGAAGACACCATTAAAAGAAATAATAGATCGCATCCTCATGGCATCTATCCATTCTTCAAGCGAGTTTGCTTTATTCATTGCAAACCACTGATTAACTTGCTTTATATCTTCCATACCGGAAAACTTTAACGCATAGTTTTTGTCTGCAACTTCGAGAACTGGTCCATGGACTGAATATTTAGCCTCTCTCTTAACAGTCCACTTAATTGGTCCAAATATTTTCACTGGCAGGCTTATAGTTTCCTTTTTAAAGTCTACCCATTCACCGTCGAGAAAATATTGATTCTCATTTTCTGGATTTATCTCTAGTAAATAGCTATCGGACAGATCTGGCTTATTGACAGTAAATCCCCATGCTATATTTTCGTTGAACCCAACAAAGATGAAGGGTGATCCTGGGAAAAGTCCTCCCATCATGTTCCAGCCCTCGTTACTCCTGACATGAGCTTCATACCACGCAAGAGGTCCCTCTAGTGGCTGATGAGAATTGATGATAATTCTTGTTGATTTATCTGAAGTCTTTTTCGAATTAACGGCTAATACGTTTGAGCCTGTAACGAATTGCTCATTTTTATATAAAGTAGTGTATTCCTCTTGTAAGTCTGCTTCCCTTTGAAGCTTTTCAATGGAACTGACAACTCCTGAAAAAAATAAATTTTGTATTGCGAATCCTGCAACGATGTCTTTCTCTGTTACTGGAAAGAAATGATTAAAATCATTTTCTGGATTTTTAATCATCCAATAATTTATTCCAGAAGCATATGCTTCTATGATGTTACGAACATCTTCATCTACATCAGTTGAATAATTTGCATCTATTCGCTCTCTTATTTTAAGAACTTTAATTAAATAGTCTTGAACTGCCCCACTTGGACCATCCTTAAGACCCATCTGAGCTCTATAGAGGTACATATTTTCTGCTATGTTTTTAAAATCATCTTCTGCATGTGCATACGCTAATCCAAATGCAGCATCCGCATCAGTTTCTCCAAATACATGAGGCACGCCCCAGACATCTCTTGTAATTTCTGCTTTATATGAGTTTGCTTTTTCTAAATAGAAATTTATTTCTTTCTTATCCAAGGACTGACAAGACACCAATAACAGACTTAATTTAAAAAGTAATAAAACACGTAACATATTTTTTTATTTTATAGACAAAGACGTCTGTATAACAAAGTTTCTTTAATACTTTTTTTAAATGGTTTGAGTTATATTTAAGTCTCATAAAAAAAGGAGATAAATTATGAAAATAATACAGGTTGCACTTGTTGTAATTTCGTTATCATTCTTACCAAGTACTTTGTTTGCTGGAAATTCAACAACTAATGAAGATACCGCAAAGGCTTGGATAGAAGCTGCTTATGCAGGGAAGCAAGAGATGATAGATTCTGTTAAAGCCAACATGGCAGAGAATGGTTTGAATTATCCTGGAAGATTCGTTGGATTTGGATTTAATTGGAATCCACAACTAGGAGAGGGCAGAATGGTTGTGGAGAGAGTCATTAGTGATAGTCCAGCAGAAGGCATTCTTCAATCAGGAGATGAATTCATTTCGGTTGAAGGAGTAGAAGTCAATCAAAAAAATATAGATGAAGAAAAATTGGCATTCTCAGGACTTCCTGGAAAAAAAGTTAATGCAATTGTTTTAAGAGATGGAAAGGAAAAGTCTATTAGTGTTACTAGAGGAATTGTTAATTCTTCTAATACTAAAGAGCAGGTGCTAGAAAATCTTACCGAAGCCAATGAAGAAAACTGGACCACTATTGAATATAGAATAAATGAAGTTGCCTCCAATGATGAGGCCAATACTGTATATGTATGGCATTGGCACAGAAGTATGAATACAACATTTGATTTAGAATTTGAACAAAATGTTGTGACAAGATTCCTTTTCGATGATCAAGGAAAAGTCTTAGCTAGAGGAGATCTTTCAGAAGAAAGGTTGGTACAAAGTCAGCTAGGATTTTCTCTTACGCGATAATCAGTTAATAAACATGGCAGCTCTTTTCTTAGCTGCCATTTACTTATCAATTCTTATTTGATTCCAGAGGGAGAGACTCTGGTTTTTCCTTTTGTTGAGATAACTTCGACTAAATCGCCTATAGAAAATCTATAACTTCCAACTTCCTGGACAACTGATATTGTTCTGCCATCGTCCATATTTATTGTTAGCTGAACCCCTTCAACTGCTCTAATGTTCTTAGATAAGTTTCCGCCAAGAGTTGCACCAATAGCTCCTCCAAGTACTGCCCCTATCTCTGATTCAGGTTTAGAGTCGCTTACTCCGCTTCCAGCAGCTGCACCAACCAAACCTCCTACAATCGTCCCAGACTTTGTATCTCCTTCAATTTTAACTTGTTTCAGAGACACTATTTCTCCATATAAAACATTTGAGACTCTTTGAGCAGCATCTCGTTCAAAAGTATCAGGTTGAAGTGAAGAATTCGCACAACTAAGCAGCATTAAATTAAGCCACATGAAGGAAACAAAATTTTTCATAGTTTTATTTTGACAAAATGAATGCCTAAAAGTTCTAAAACCAACTTTAAAGGCTAGTAAATTTATCTAGATGAAAATCAGAATTCCCAAACTGAGAATCTATTACTAATAATCTTTTAAAAAAGTGTCCTATTCTCAGCTCTTCAGTTACCCCCATCCCTCCATGGAGTTGTACTGCACTTTCACCAACAAAAATACCTGATTTTCCAATTAGGTGCTTCAGTGCATGAACTGTTCTCTGTGCAAGAATTGGATCTTGAACCGTTTCCATTGTTGCCCTTAACAAAAGAGATTTACATTGTTCATATTCCATAAACATATCAACCATACGATGTTGCAGAACCTGAAAGTCTGAAAGAGGGTGATCAAATTGTTCTCTTTGTTGTGTATATTCAACTGTATCTTTATAAAGAACTTCCATTGCACCAACAGCTTCGGCAGATAATGCAAGAATTGCATCATTTACAACAGCTTGAAGTATTGAAAAGCCTTTATCTTTTTCTCCGATTAAGTTATCGGAGGGTACTTCAACATCAGTAAATGTAATTTCTGAAGCTCTCAATCCATCTACTGTTGGAAAGTTTTCTCTCTCAATACCTTTAGAGGTTGCATCTACTAGAAATAAAGAAATACCATCTTCATCTACTTGGCTTCCACTTGTTCTTGTTACTACAACAATCTTATCTGCAGATTCGGCATTCAATACCATGGATTTTTTCCCATTGATGATGAAATTACTCCCATCTTCTCTTGCAGCTGTTGCAACATCTTCTATATCAAATCTGCTTTGTTCTTCAGCATATGCCAAAGTGACTTGGAGATTTCCCTCGATTAGATTTGGTAAGATGGATTCTTTAATTGCAGGACTTCCTCCTCTTTTTATAGCTCCACCGCCAAGGACTATATTCGCCAAGAAAGGCTCTAGAACAAGACCCTTACCAAATTGTTCCATCAACACAAGAGTATCAATTTGATTTCCGCCAAATCCTCCTTCTTCTTCGCTAAAGGCGAGACCTAACCAGCCTAGTTCAGCCATTGCGGTCCAATATTCCTGACTATAGCCAGGATCCTCAGAGCTTATCTTCACTCTGTTTGCAAGATCATAGTTTTCTTGAACAAAGCGCTCGACACTTTGCTGAATCATTTTTTGTTCTTCGGATAATTCAAAGTTCATTTTGATTTCCCTGTAGTAAGTCCAAGGACCTTCTTAGCCACAATATCTTTCTGTACTTCACTGGCACCACCATAAATGGTGAAGTAGCGACTATTCAGATAACCTGCTGTGCCGCCCTTTGCAAATGAGGGGCCAACACCTTTATCGCCCCAAGCAGAAGCATAAATTCCGCTGGCTTCAACAGTTAACTTTTGTATTCGCTGCTTTATTTCAGTCCCTTTTAATTTAAGTATCGAAGATTCCGGACCAGGTTCTCCACCTGATGCAGCAGATGCCAAGCTTCTCAATTCTGTGAACTCTGTTGCTAATAAATCTATTTCAAGTTCACCAATTTTTGATTTGTAGCTTGCATCGTCCATTAAATTCCCGTTACCTCTTTGAACTGTTCTAGCCTTATCTTTTAGTTGTTCCAGCTCCACCAAAGATTTGGAAAGACCTGCAAGACCGGTTCTTTCATGCTCTAAAAGACCTTTGGCATAAGTCCATCCTTTACCTTCTTCTCCAATTCTATTTTCAACAGGTACCTTAACGTCTGTGAAATGAACAGTATTAACAGTATGAGATCCACCTAATGTAATGATAGGTTTTACTTCTATACCTTCTTGTTTCATGGGAAAAAGTAGGAACGTAATCCCTTGTTGTTTAATTCCTGAATCATCAGTTCTTGTTAAGCAAAAAATCCAATCGGCCATATGTGCAAGCGTTGTCCATATTTTTGAGCCATTAACGGTATAGTATGTGCCGTCTTCAGATAATACAGCCTTAGTTTTCAGATTTGCTAAATCTGAACCAGCTCCGGGTTCCGAATACCCCTGACACCAGTTTACTTTTCTATCTCTTATATCAGGCAAGAATCTCTCTTGTTGTTCTTCACTACCATAATTCATAAGTATCGGAGCTAACATTCCTAACCCAAACGGAAGATCAAAGGGTAAATTTACTTGAGCTGTCTCTTG
>CACFXJ010000006.1:0-57716 GCA_902570225.1 uncultured SAR86 cluster bacterium | reverse complement strand
GGCAGGTAGAGCACTAGGTATAGCTGCTGTTGGTGTTTCATTCGCAGGTTTCATTTTTCCTAACTTAACTCAATACTTTTTAATGGATGTCTTGCTCCTTGAATGGAGAGAGGTTTACCTTGTCTTTGGGTTGTTTTTATTAGTTATCATAACCCCACTTATTTTTTTACTAGTCATAGATAAACCTGAAGATGTAGGACAAGAAGTTGATGGAGGTTTAGAGTTAGAAGGGATAGTATCAGACGATAATTACGGTATTGAATGGGAAATTAGAGATCTTTTAAAAGATAGAAATTTTTGGATCCTAACTGTTGTATTCTCTATGCAGTTTTCTTCAATGATGGCCATTCTCGCCCACCTTACTTTTTATGCTGCAGAGAGAGGTTGGGCTGATCAAGCAGCTTTCATATTTGGGATGTATGCAATACCTGCTATGTTAAGCAAAGTAGTGTTCGGGTGGTTGGTTGAAAAGAAGCTTGATCCTAGAATGGCTGTTACTATCTCCCTGGCATTGCAAGCATTAGGCTTATTATTAATAACAGTTACCCAAACACCCACACAATTAGCCATAGTCATAGCCTTATTTGGATTTGGTGGAGGGGCCGGTTTACCGATGAGTAATATTCTTTTCAGAAATACCTTTACTCCAAAAAGTTTTGGTACTTCCAGGGGTCTTTCTCAACCGTTTATATTTTTATTTCAAGCAATTGGTACGCCTGGAGTTGCCCTTCTCTTTCAACACTATGGCAGCTATGACAATGCTTTCTTGATGCTTACTATCATGGTGGTGATAGCCATATTTGTAATTTGGTTAATGAAAAAACCTCAGGATGACTTATTAAGTAGTTCTTGAATAAGATTATCTAGATTCTCTATAAATGGTAATGGCTGATCTAACATCAGATGATGTTGAGCGTCCTTGAGGCCTAAAATTGGTGAACCCTCTGGCAGAAGATCCGCCATACCTTTTACTCCGGATCTAGCATTAAATTCAACAGTATGTTCGCCATAATAAAAGCCAACGGGACACTGGAGTTCAGATAAGATCTTGGAATGATCTGATCCTATAACTAAGCCATCGTATGCTGAGGGATCAAAGGTCCACGCCCATCCTTCTTCAGTTTCTCTAATAGAGTGATCAGCAATGTAATCAACTAAAAATTGATTAACACAAGACTGAGGGGGCATTAATCTAAATCTCTTAATAAGTTCATCTCTTTCTTTAACAATTCTTGGTGGTCTCGCAGGAGTTCGATCTTCATACCATTCATGATGTTCTTCAGGTGTGTAGACTACAAAATCTACCAGCAATAATCCTGCCATCTCGCTACTGTGTTTGGAAGCTGTGATTAAAGAAACCATTCCACCAAAACTATGACCTACTATTACAGGATTCTCCATTCCTGCATCATTCACAACTCCCCAGACATCATCAACAAAAGTATCTCTGGTATAAAAAGATCTCCAATCGCTTCCACCCATTCCAGAGAAGCTCATTACTACAAAATGATATTTATCAAACAGGATAGCTCCAATAAATTTAAACCAGTGAGCATGAGCATTAGTGCCATGCAACATAATTACACTTTGATTTTCTGGATTACCCCATTCCATATATTCAATACGAGCTCCATTAACCTCAACGAACTTACTTTTATGTTCTATGTTTAAGGCTTTATCAAACCAATCGGGATTAGTTGTAATGAGTTCCATCTTCTAATTTAAAAAGCGACGATATTAGATGATTCTAAAGATTAATTGAACCTTTAATTTAGGTATTTAAAGCATCAGTTTTGGCTGCTGCAATAAAATCATTTTTATGCAGGCCACCAATCTTATGAGTCCACCATGTAACTTCAACTTTACCCCATTCTAGGAGAATTGCGGGATGATGATCCTCCTCTTCTGCCAAGGCGGCTACTTTTTGAGTGAATTCTAGGGATTGCGCATAATCTTCAAACTTAAATACTTTATTAAGCATTAGAACCGAGTCTTTTGTAATTGGCTGCCAATCAGGAATCTCTTTTAGTAGATCGGGTAGTTCATCATCTGTAACTCGAGGTGCATCTGCTCTGCAAGCAACACACTTTTGTTTAAGTAAGTCTTCCATAACTATTTACTGATTCCTCCTTTGGTTAATTTAGAGGGATTTAATAACTTTTTAAGTTGTACTTCAGTCAAGTCAGTTTCTTCACTGGCTACTTCAATAATAGGCTTACCTAACTTATATGCTTTTTTTGCAATCTCAGCTGCTTTTTCATATCCGATTATCGGATTGAGTGCGGTCACTAAAATAGGATTTCTCGACAAGGATGTTTCGAGATTTTTTTTGTTAACTTTAAAAGTCTTTATAGCTTTAGTTGCCAGTACATTCATGGCTCCAGATAAGAGATTAATACTCTTGAGTAGGTTATAGGCGATAACTGGAAGCATGACATTTAATTGAAAATTTGCTGCTTGAGCAGCAACCGTTATAGAAACATCATTTCCTATCACATCAGCAGAGGCCATTGTCACTGCCTCCGGTATAACGGGATTTACTTTACCTGGCATTATGCTACTTCCTGGTTGCAAGGCTTGTAACTCGATTTCAGATAAACCTGCTAACGGTCCACTATTCATCCACCGCAAATCATTTGAAATCTTCATTAAAATGACAGCAAGATTCTTTAACTCTCCAGAGAGTTGAACGGAGCAATCTTGAGCGCTTAGCTCATGGAAAAAATTTGAGCTTGGAACACACTTACAGTTACTTCCAGATAACTTAGTCAATTCTTGTGCAAAAATCTTAGCAAACTGCTTGTGAGCGTTTATGCCACTTCCAACAGCAGTGCCACCTTGAGGCATTTCTAAAAATCTCTCCTCAATAACTCCTAGCATTTTACGCGATGCATTTAACTGGCTTGACCAAGCTTTAAGCTCATCAGAGAAGTCAACTGGCATAGCATCCATAAGATGTGTTCTTCCTGTTTTTGCAATGCCTGAAACAGACTCAGCTTTCTTATCAATTTCATTTATTAATTTATCTAAAGCTGGATAAAGCTTTTTAGTTAGATCCATATGAGCAGAAACTTTGATCGCCGTTGGGATTACGTCATTGCTGCTTTGACTCATATTCACATCATCGTTTGCTCCAATATCTAATTTAGAATTTTTTGATGCTAAATTTGCAATAACTTCATTAGCATTCATGTTAGAGCTGGTTCCAGAGCCTGTCTGAAAAACATCTATAGGAAATTCATGATGATGTTTTTCTTGCCAAACCTCCTTAGACGCTCTTGATATAGCCCTAGCTTTATTAGCAGGTAGTAATTTTAATTTGGAGTTGGCCCTTGCAGCAGCATCTTTAATCAATCCAAGAGAACTGACAAAAGATTTGGTGAAGGGAAAATCCATTTTTATTCCGCTAATAGGAAAGTTGTCTACTGCTCTTTGTGTTTGAGCTCCCCAAAGCGCTTTCTTAGGCACCTTAACCTCGCCTAAGCTATCTTTTTCAATTCTATAATTTTTTGTTGCCATTAATTTTCTTTCGTATTTTTGTACTACGGGATATATTTTAGCAAATATGCTAGATTAATAATCTGAATTTAATTTATCACCTTAATTGGAGAGAGAATGATGGATATAGATGTTACAAAAGGAAAAACAGAGCCAAGAAGTAAAGGCAATTTAAATCCTCCTGAATTTAATTCTATTGATGAAGAAAGAAGACACGGTTTAGAAAGATTGGCCAGTGCCTTTCGTATGTTTGCTCACTTTGGTTTTGATGAGGGTCTCGCTGGACATATAACCCTGAGAGATCCGGAACACAAAGATCATTTTTGGGTAAATCCATTTGGTGTCCACTTTGGACAAATGAAAGTTTCGGATTTACTTTTGGTAAGTCACGATGGAGATATCGTAATTGGTGACAGGCCAGTAAATAATGCAGCTTTTGCAATTCACTCAAGATTGCATATGAACCATCCAGACTTAAATGCTGCAGCTCATTCCCATTCTATGTACGGAAAAACTTTCTCTACTATGGGTAGATTATTAGAGCCCATAACTCAAGATTCGTGTGCCTTCTTTGACAATCATGTCCTATTTGATGACTTTACAGGTGTAGTCCTTGAGACAAGTGAAGGAGATAGAATTGCTGAGGCACTAGGAGACAAAAAGGCAGCAATTTTAAAAAATCACGGTCTTCTAACTACCGGAAAAACTGTCGATGAAGCAGCATGGGGCTTCTTATCTATGGACAGATGCTGTCAATCCCAATTGATGGCAGAGACTGTCGGTCAAATGCAAAGAATACCGGATGATGTAGCTGAAGTAACAAGAGGCCAAGTTGGTTCCCCTTTTGGAATGTGGGCAAGTTACCAGCCTATATATGATCTAATGGTAGAGAAAGACGATAGCTTTTTAAACTAGGCTTTCTTTAAAGCTTCTTTCATTTTGTCATCGTAGCCTTCTACGAAACCCCAGTTAGACATATAGTCTATAAATTTTGGGGAAAGACCCTCATTGGCAAGATAATCTGCAGTTACAGGAACTGTCGGAGGAATGAATTCAGGGTTCTCTTCATAAAGCTTAGGAAAATTATGGTTAAGTATGGCCGCCCTTCCCAACATTACCCAATCAATATTTTCTTCCATAGCTTTAGTTGCATCTTGAGGTGTTCTTATATTCCCCGCCACACCAAGTCGAGTATTGCCCTTTTTTAGTTCAGAGAAATGTTGTATCAAAGTTTTACCTTTAAAATCTTCTTCTTGAGGTTCTTTAAAACAATCCCATAAAGACATGTCTAAAAAATCAAGTTTGTCGGAAACCATGAGTTGCTCAGCAAGCAGTTTGGACTCACCAAGTTTGATACCAAATCTTTCAGATGAGAGTCTGACACCCAACATGAAGTCCTTTGAGCACTCAGATCTAATGCCGTCGATTATTTCAATGAGTAAACGCGATCTTCCTTCTAAATCTCCACCATACTTATCATCCCTGAGGTTTACTTCATCACTTAAAAATTGACATAAGATATATCCATGAGCACCATGGAGTTCGACCCCATGAAAACCAGCTTTTTCAGATCTTACAGCGCCTGAAATAAAATCATCTCTAAGTATTTTTACTTCATCTAGAGATAACGCCCTAGCAGAAAATTCTTCATTAGCAGATGGACATACCGGATCTTCTCCGATGAGTTCCTTTGGAGAGCGCATACCAGCATGATGTAATTGAACGATAGAGATACTATCCAAACTATTTATTCTATTTGCTAACCTAGTTAATCCCTCAAGATGATCATCTGAAAAAACTCCCATTTGTCCAGGAAAGCCTTTTCCAATTGCCTGAACATGTGATGCACAAGTCATTGTTAAGCCAAAGCCCCCTTCGGCTCTCTTGGTAAGCCAATGAAATTCTTCCTCTGACATAATTCCATCTTCATGACTTTGTGAATTAGTTAATGGAGCTAACATGAACCTATTCTTCATGTCAGGACCTCGAGTAAAATCTAATGGAGAAAGTAATTTACTCACTTAACTTTTCCTCCACCTGCCACAAATTATCTTTACCAAAATACATTTCATCACCCACAAAAAAGGTTGGTATTCCAAAAACACCTCTTTCTGCTGCTGCTTCGGTATTCGAAATGAGCTTTGCTTTAACATCAGGATCTTGCATTTGTTCCATAAGCTTTTCGGCATCTAGGCCAGACTCTTCAAATGCCGCTTTGATTACTTCAGGATCATCCATTTTTTTTGGCTCTTCCCACATATGAACCAAAACTTTATCTATATAATCTTCAAGATAACCATCCATATCTGCTGCGACTGCTCCTCTAATAATCTGCAAGCTAATTACAGGAAAATGTGGATTCATCTGAAACTTTTGTAAGCCGTGCCTCTCTATAAAGCGTTGCATCTCTATATTTTGATATTCATTCTTATTTTTGACTCCAAAAAACTGCTCCATAGGAGGTTTATTGTTTGTTAACTTAAAAATCCCTCCCAAGAGCACAGGGATATAATTGACACTAGCACCTGTTCTTTCTTTAATTGATTGCATTACCTTATGGCTCAAATAAGCATTAGGACTGGCAAAATCAAAATAAAAATCTACTTCTTTAGACATAACCTCTCTCCTTTAGTTGTCTTGACTATCTGAATCTTCATCGTCAGATTCAATCATAGCAAGAATTTCTGAATAATCACGATCAGCGCATTCACCATTCATGAATTGATTAAATTTACTCACTGAAACTCCATTACCATCTCCGTAAGATAGTCCAAATAAAGTTTCACATTTCTCTTTGTTATTAAGCCTTGAATCATCAGCTATTCTGTTGAGCAGATAATCTTGGGTGTACTCAATATCAGACATATACACGCCCTTATCATTTTCAGAATCTAGAACTAAGTATTTATCACCATCTTGATTAGACCAGGAAGTCCATAAAGGTAAATCACCTTCTCTTCCGCGACCCGGATTGCCTGTATAAGCAAATTCTGCCCAATAGGACTGAATTTGGTCTGATAATTTCTTTCCAGCCGGGTATGAGTCATCTCCAAATAGAAAATTTTTGACTATAAAGCTATCAAAAGAGCCAAAAACGAAAAGTATCTCGAGTGCGTGAGCTGCTCCTATCAACTTTGATAAATCCATATCATTAATCGTGTTTAGCTCATCCCAATCAAAACGATAGGCGTAAGTATCTTCATGACCAGACTGAATTAGCTTTCTGGCAGGTGTATCAACTGCTCTTTGTTTCCAAAAAGAGGATCCATAGAAACTTATAGCATCATAATAGTCTGGATCTATTATCTCTAATGGCATCTCATCAACACCAACAGTTTTATATAAACCAGAGGCAGGTCCCCACTTCACAAAATTTCTATTTAAAGCGTTAAAGAATTTATTTTCGTCTTTATTTGTCCCTGAAATAATGGGGACTCTTGTAAGGCTTGAATTATTGAAAGATTCCTCTATACCTCCCTTCAAAATGACATGACCATCAGGAAAAACTCTTGTCATTCCTCCTCTTTTAGGTCTTGCGTTATAAGATGATTCCAGCAGAACGCTAGGGTCTTGTTCATATAGAACTAACCTAATCTCATCTTCACTCATTTGATTTTGCATTTTCTTGGCCTCTTCAAGATCAAGTGCAGAATTATTAGCCACTAAAATATGATTAAAAACTTCAAGGCCGCTTCTAGAAGGAGCTATACCACTTTCAGGAAGATAACTTTCAGCTGCCTCAATTGAAGAAGAGGACATTATCCCGCTCTGCACTATAACCTTATGATATAAACCTTCCGCTAAAGGAGAAGCAAATATAGCTGCAGCATTATGACCCCCGGCCGATTCTCCAAATACTGTTACATTTCTTGGATCACCTCCAAAAGATTGTATATTTTTATTAATCCACTCCAAAGCCTTGATAGTATCAAGAGTTCCATAATTACCCGAGATATCTGACTTTGTTGAACTCGATGTCTCTAGGGCCGGATGTCTAAACCATCCCAATGGACCCATCCTATATTGAATAGTTACAACTATGACTTTGTGCTTGGACACCAAAAGACTTGGATCGTATACATGTGCACTTCCTGTAGTATTACCCCCTCCATGAATCCACATCATTACGGGTAATTTATCTTGACTGCCTGTTACTTGGTCTTGAGTTAACTGCGGAGTCCAAATGTTTAGATACAAACAATCCTCACTTCCACTCCATTGATCTTCGGTATCACCCTGAATTCTACTTGACCCTTGAAAACACGCAGATTTAAATTCTATAGCTTCGTAAGTTCCTTCCCATGCAGGTGCATCTAGAGGAGCTTTCCATCTCAAATCACCAACTGGAGGTTGAGCAAAAGGAATACCTTTCCACACAAAAGTACTGTTCTCTCCTTCCATTCCAATTATAGAGCCCTCTTCGACCTCTCTTAGAGACTCTTGATTTACTGATTGTCCGCAACTCACAATCAAGAATAAAGAAAAGATAGAAATCGTATTTTTTATATTCATAATTCTTACCAATTTTCAGACCAAGGCCTTAAATCTATTTCAAAGGACCAAGTACTTTTCTTTTGTTTATGAAGCATTAAAAAATTTTCTGCAATGCTATCAATATCTAATTTACCGTCTTCTCCCTTGCTGTTTGCAAAATCTGGAAATCTAAGATTCACCTTATCGCCATCTATTATTCCGTCAACAATGACATGAGCGACGTGTATACCTTGGGGACCAAACTCTTTTGATAGCCCTTGTGCTAATGATCTTTCAGCACTTTTTGCTGCAGCAAAAGCTGTGAATGGAGGTCTAGATCTAATGGAAGCTGTGGCCCCAGTAAAAAGCAATGAACCGCCACTCTTCAGAAGCCTTGGGATTGCTTCTTGGGAAACTAAAAAAGCCCCTTTTGCACACACATCCCATAAGTCTTGAAAAAAATCTAGATCCATTTCAAGAAAAGGTTTAGCGTTATTATTTCCTGCGTTATAAATAACTGATTTTAGGAGCGTATCTGATTTATCTAATTCTTTAAATATTTCTTTTACATCTTCAGGACTGGTTATATCGGCTACCAATCCTTCAATAGAACCGTTAGAGGTGGTTATGGCTTTTAGAGCTTCCATATTCTCTTTACTTCTACCACAGCCAAAAACCTTATAGCCTTCGTCAGCAAATTTTTTGCATAAGGCAACTCCTAGGCCTTGCTCGGGGCCAACTCCCAAAACTAAAACAGAATTATCCATTGTTGTGAGATGATTATATGCAACTCTTCAATCTTTATAAGCATAAATGCAACTAAATACTTCTCCGTTTTAAGGCTTGCATGAACAACAGTTGTTACGTAAATTAATGCAATAATAAGGAATAAAGAAGGAGATTAAGAAATGCAAATATCACCCATACCCACTCTATCAGAAGAGATTAATGATATTCGTCTTAGAACTGCAGATATTGTTGCAAATAGAATCATTCCTAACGAAGCAACTATTTACGCTGGCGGCGATAAGTCAAAGAAACTGAGAAAAGAAATAAATGAAGAAGTAAAAAAACAAGGTTTATGGGCTCCTCACCTGCCATCTGAATATGGCGGAATGGATAATGGATTTCTAGAGTTAGCTTATATGAATGAGATACTAGCTTGGTCCCCTTTAGGCAATAGACTTTTTGGAGTAATAGCCCCTAATTCAGGTAATCAAAAAATTCTTGTCAAATACGGAACAGATGAACAAAAGAAAAAATGGCTCATACCTTTAATCAATCAAGAGATGGAATCAGGTTTTTCTATGACTGAACCGGATTCCGCAGGATCAGATCCAAGATCTTTAAAAACCACAGCAGTAAGAGAAGGAGACGAGTGGGTAATTAATGGACATAAGATTATGACTTCGAATGGTAATAGAGCTGATTTCTTAGTGGTCATGTGTAAAACAGAAGACGATAGTGATGACGGTGGTGCAAATTCTAAAATGACTCAGATCATTGTACCTACTGATACACCTGGCTTAACCAAAGTTAGATCAGTGCCGATTTGGGGTCATACTGGTGGAGATCATATGGAAATCAAATACGAAAATGTTCGAGTTCCTGTAGAGAATGCTCTTGGAGCAAGAGGTTCAGGTCACCAAGCTGCACAAGATAGACTTGGAGCTGGAAGAGTCTACCACTGCATGAATACTATTGGTCAAATGTGGAGAGCTTTTGACATTATGGTTAAATATTCCACGGAAAGAGAAGTGCATGGAGGAAAACTCGAAACTAAACAGTTTATTCAAGGATTTATTGCGGACTCTTACATGGACATTCAAGCATCAAGATTAATGACAATTCATTGTTCTGAGATCATGGATAAAGAAGGTGATGCTCGAGTAGATATATCAGCTATAAAAGTATTTGTCCCGGCAGCCGGAACCAGAGTAGTTGATAGAGCCATCCAAATTCATGGTTGGAGAGGTGTATCGAGCGATACGCCACTCGCAGGTATGTATCAAGGGTTTAGAACATTGAGGCTCGCAGACGGACCAGACGAAGTTCACAGAATATTAATCGCTAAGGAAATCTTGAATAGATATCACGACGGATTGTCTTGGGACTTTGGGGTGTAGGTTTAGCTGCGAGGAACCAATCTAACTGTTGAAGTAGCACTAGCTACAAGAACACTTTCTTGATAAAGCTTACTCGTCATAAATGCAGTACTTTTTCCTAGCTGCAAGACTTCAGCTATACAATTGAGTTTTCCTTGACGTGTAGGAGCAAGGAAGCTGACATTTATATCTAATGTCATAGGGACTATCTTAAAATCAAACAAACCCATTAATAAATGTGCCATCGGTGCATCTAACATTCCTGTTACAAATCCTCCCTGCACTACTTGACCATCTGAATGAGTAAAATCGTGGATGGCTTCAAATTCCATTTCTATTTCGGGTGGTTCGGAACTAAAGCTCGTAACTTTTGCCCCCAAAGTTTCTGTGCAAGGAGCTGAGTCAGATTGAAGTGCCTTTAAGATCTTTAAGTCATCCATAACGGAAGTAAGTTTAACTTAAGAAGATATAGGGTGGTAGATGAAACTTTTTGCTGCGCCCAACCAAAAATTAATTTTAAAGCCCCACCTACCATAGAATGCAGGATACAGCTTGAATTCAGCTAGTGCAGCTTAAATGGGTGACAACTGCATCCTGCTTATGAACTGAGTGAGTTACCTTGGAGAGGTTATTTCTGGGGAGAATTAAACGTCTCTCAGTTACAAAATAATATCTAGAGGGCTTACCTTGGAGAGGTTTTTTTCTGGGGAGAATTAAACGCCTCTTGATATTGATTGCAATTATATATAACTATAAATATTTTGTATAGTACTATTGTAAAAAAAATTAAGGTATTTTTTCTCTCTTTTTTCAGCCTCTTCTACCTTAGTCCTTTTTGGAAAATTGGGCTAATATAAAAGGAGATATGAGGAGTAAATTTTGAATCCAATGTTGGAGCTATGGGGAGCAGGCACGGCTAGGACTCTAAGACCGATTTGGATGGCCGAAGAATTAGGACTACCCTACGAGTTATACCCTATTGGACCCAGAACAGGAGAAACTCAAACAGAAGACTATACCTCTCTTAATCCTAAACAAAAAATTCCTCTTCTACGTTATGGCAATTTCCTCCTATCGGAGAGTCTATCTATATGCAGATATCTGCAAGAGATTAGTAATTCGAAATTGCCGTTTGCTCCAGAAGACAAAGAACTTAAAGCTACGGAAGATCAATGGTGTAATTTTATATATGGAGAGCTGGATGAAACATCATTATATGTAATGAGAAGACACTATGACCTTAAGGATATATATGGTGATGCTCCTGAGGTTGTGCAAAGTTGTAGAGAGTACTTCAACAGAAACTTAAAAGTCATAGAAGATACTCTTAGTGCGCAGGAAGCAATATGTGGTTCTGATTTTAGCTTAGCAGATATTATTCTTGTCACCTGTCTTGATTGGGCTCTTGCATACAAATTTGAGCTACCTGTTAATACTTCCGAGTATCATAATAAAATGATAAAAAGAGAGGCTTATAAAAAAGCAGTACAAATAAACTACAAATAAAGAATGGGACCACTTGAAGGCGTAAAAATATTAGATCTAACCAGCATGATATCAGGACCAATGGGAGCTATGATTCTAGCTGATCAAGGAGCAGAGGTTATTAAAGTAGAGCCAATAGCTGGAGAGCAGCTCAGACATATGGCGTCACCCCATAATGGCGTAAATGCACCTTTCTATTCATGCAATAGAGGTAAAAAATCTCTAGCTATTGATCTCAAATCTGAAGAAGGGAAAGAAATATTACTTAAACTTGTTAAAGAATCAGATGTCTTTATGCAGAACTTCAGACCCGGGACGATAGACCGCATGGGGTTCGGATACGAAACACTAAAAAAAATTAATTCCAATCTTATATATTTATCGATTAGTGGTTTTGGTAATAAAGGGCCATATGCTAATTCAAGAGTTTATGATCCTGTTATCCAAGCTTTATCTGGTGCTACAGACATTCAAGCAGATAGAGAGTCAGGCACTCCTAAGATGTTCAGAATAGTCGTTGCAGATAAAGTAACTTCCTTAACTGCTGCTCAAGCAGTTTCTTCGGCGCTCTATGCAAGGGAAAAAAATAGTTCGGGTCAACACATCAGGCTATCTATGTTAGATTCAGTCATAGCTTTCTTCTGGCCTGAAGGAATGACGGGACTAGTATTTAAAGATAACGAATTCGATGTTAGAAAACTACAAGGTTCACAAGATCTAATTTATAAGGCTAAAGACCGTTATATAACCGCAGGAGCAGTATCAGATGCTGAATGGATTGGAATGTGCAATGCATTGAATATGCAAGATTTAGTAGAAGATGAGCGATTTGCAACATCAGCTGCCAGAGTTGTCAATGCTCAAGAAAGAAAGGAGATAACAGGTAAGGAAATAGCTAAATGGCATAGCGAAGAAATTCTTGAGAGGTTTCAAATAGAAGGAGTGCCTAGTGCTCCTCTTCTAGATAGGATGGAATTAATGGATCATGAACAAATTATTGCTAATCAAACAATTCTTAGGGATATGTACGAAGGATTCGGAGAAGTGAGACAAGCCAGGCCAGCGGCTACATTTGAAAAAACACCAAGCCAAATCATTAGACCTGCGCCTAAATTAGGGGAACATGGAAAAGAGATATTAGATAACCTTGATATCGGTCGAGAAGAGCAAGAGAGATTATCAAAGGAAGGGAAAGTAATTATTCTGGAGTGACAAACCAAAAGCTGGTCGGGACGGCTGGATTTGAACCAGCGACCACCACACCCCCAGTGTGGTGCGCTACCAGACTGCGCCACGCCCCGATTATTAAATTTTACTCAAGAGTGCTTCAAGATCATCTATTACATTTTTAAGCTTGTTGTCTTGAGGTTCTTCTCTAAGGTTGGATTGTAAATTTTTTTTTGCTCCAGCAATTGTCATACCTTCTTCATAAAGCAAGGATTGTATTGTCTTAACGAGCTGAATATCTTCAGCTTGATAGTATCTTCTATTGCCCTTCCTTGTTATTGGTTTTAAATCTTTAAATTCTTTCTCCCAAAATCTCAAAGTATGAGATTTAACGTTACAGAGTTCTGAAACTTCACTTATAGAGTAATATTTTTTGTTTTGAATTATTTGGCTATCCATCAAATGAAGCTATTTTTTTTCTTAATTTGTTTCCTGCTCTAAAGGTTACAACTCTTCTAGCACTAATTGTAACGTTCTCACCTGTTTTAGGATTTCTTCCAGGTCTTGCTTTTTTGTCTAAGAGTTCAAAATTGCCAAAACCAGAAAGTTTTACCTCTTCGTTGTTAATCAAAGCAGTTTTTATTTCATTGAAGAAATCTTCAACTAAAACCTTGCACTCACTCTTATTTAGGCCTAAGTCTTTATGAAGGTGTTCTATTATGTCAGCTTTAGTAACAGTCTTGCTCATTCAAACTCTCAGTTCTCCGTCTAATTGATTTTTTACTGAGTTTACAATCTTTGTAACAGCATCATCAATATCAGAATCTTTTAATGTATCATTTAAAGATTGCCAAGTAACTGAAATAGCAAGGCTCTTCTTATCTTCATCAATGCCCTGTCCTTCGTAAACATCAAATATCTGAATCTCTTTAAATGATTCTCCTGCATTAGACTTTATTACTTCTTCAATGTCACCAGCATTAACTGTCTTATTAACTATAAAAGCGAGATCTCTTGAGCTTGTGGGATACTTTGAAAATTGCTTGTAAGTTTTTGTACTTTCAAAGCTAAGATTCTCGATTTCAAGAGAAAAAATAAAGATATCTTTTTTTAGCCCTAGGCTGTCGAGATGTGCAGGATGTAGTGAACCTATAAATCCAATCACCTTGTTTTTATGTTTGATATTACTCGACATACCAGGATGTAAAAAATCCAAATTATTTTCTTCAAAACTAAATGTACCTTCAGCTTTTGATAGTAAATCTTGGACAACTCCTTTGAGGTCATAGAATGAAATATCTTGTGATTTGCCCTTCCAAGTTGATTCAGAGATTTTGCCACTCATTAATCCGGCAATTATTTTCTTCTCTGAGACTTTTTTAGAATTTTTAACGATGAAGATATTTCCCGCTTCAAATAATTTTTGGTTTTCTTGACCGTGATTTAAGTTATGTAAATAAGTATTCACAAGTCCCGAGACAAGGCTTGTTCTCATTATCGTCATATTCTGAGATATAGGATTTTCAACTTTTAAAGTCCCTTCTCCTTGGCCAAATAAAAGATGGTCTTGTTCACTAATAAATGAGTAACTAATAATTTCGTTGAATCCTTTTGAGACTAAGGTTTGACTTAAATGATTAGCATTATCTAACTTGGCTTTTTTATAAACAGGTGCTAAAGACTGTAAAGGTAGGGAATCATAGCCTTCTAATCTAGCCAACTCTTCAACTAAATCTGCTTCAATATTTATATCGTAGCGCCAAGATGGAGAAACTACGGATACTGAATTTTTCTTAGAGCTCTTAGGATCAAGGCCTAAACCCTTTAAATAACGAATTGCTGATTTCTTCGAAATATTTGTTCCAAGTATTTTGTTTGATCTTTCTAGATCTAGACTTATTTCCTTATGTTTAGGAAATTGATTTTTCAAGCTTGAAGAAGCTACAGAGCTAAAATCTCCACCTACGGTTTCTTTTAACAGGGCGCTAGCTCTTTCGAGAGCAAGTTCTTGAATTTTAAAATCGACACCTCTTTCAAATCTAAGTGAAGCATCTGTCTGAAAACCATAACGTCTGGCCTTACCTCTAATAGAAGAAGGTTTAAAGTAGGCGCTCTCGAGAAAAATTGACTTAGTAGAATTAGAAACAGCAGTCTCTTTTCCACCCATAATACCTGCAAAAGCAACTGCACCCTTATCATCGGAAATAACGAGACAATCACTATCAAGCTCTACCTGTTGATCATCAAGCAAAGTTATTTTCTCTTTATTCTGAGCAGTTCTAACAGAAATGTTTCCATTCAGTGTATCTCTATCAAAAGCATGAAGAGGTTGTCCTAGTTCAAGCAAAATATAATTAGTTATATCTACAACAGGGTCTATGAGTTTTTGATCGCTTAGCTTTAATCTCTCTGCAATTAATGGTTGTGTTTTAGAATCGATAGAAATATTTTTAAGAGTTCTGCCAAAATAGGAAGGTCCTTCAGGACAAACTTTTATTTTTATACTATCTTTAAAAGAGGAATGAACTTTTAGTATTTCAGGCAAGTGTAATTTTAAATTATTAATAACGGCTAATTCTCTTGCAACTCCCAAAACACTGAAACAATCTCCTCTATTTGGGGTTATATCTAGCTTAATTATCGAGTCTTTTCCAGTAATCTTAGAATTGATGTTTTCAAACCCATCTACTTCAAGGCCAGCCATAGTTAATTGGGCACAGATATCTTCAGTAGATAAATCGATATCAATAAAATCTTTGAGCCAATTCTTACTAAATTGCATATTAAAATTGGTCTAGGAAACGTATATCATTTTCAAAAAAGGCTCTTAGATCAGGTATGTCATATTTCAACATAGCCATCCTCTCAACACCTAATCCGAAAGCAAAACCATTATACTTAGTTGTATCAACTCCCACTCCTTCAAGGACATTAGGATGAACCATGCCACATCCCAGAACTTCAAGCCAATTCTTATTCCAACGTATATCTGCTTCAGCAGAAGGTTCGGTGAATGGAAAATAAGAAGGTCTAAATCTCAATTCAACCTCTTCACCAAAAAAATCTTCTAAAAAATCATTCAGCAATCCCTTCAACTGAGAGAAAGAAGCTTCCTCTTCTACAACCAATCCTTCGATTTGATGAAACATAGGGGTATGAGTTAAATCAGAATCTTTTCTATAAACTTTACCTGGGCAAATGATTCTGTGAGGAGCTTCGCTTTTCTCCATTGTTCTAATTTGAACTGGTGAAGTGTGAGTTCTTAATAATCCAGAGTTATTCAAGTAAAAAGTATCATGCATGTCCTTAGCTGGGTGATCTTCAGGGACATTTAAGGCTTCAAAATTGTAATAATCAATTTCTGCTTCTGGACCGGCCTCAATATCGAAACCCATCCTTTCAAAAAAACTACAAATGTCTTGTATTGTTCTTGAAACAGGATGCAAAGAACCTTTTTTTGATTGAAGTCCTGGGAGACTTATATCTACCTTCTCTTTTGCTAACTTTTCTTGGTTAGCTATCTTAGATAAAGATGAAGTAAGTTTTAGATAATTTGCTTCAATTTCCGATTTTAAAATATTAAGAAGCTTTCCAGCCTCCTTTCGTGTATCAGGTTCCATCGAACCCAATGATTTTAAAAGCAGATTAACCTCGCCTTTTTTTCCCAAAAAAGAGCGATACAGGTCATCTAATTCCGAATGTTGAGTAGCTTGCTCAAATTGACTCTTAGATAGAGATTTTAAGTCAGAGATTGTTTGTTTGAGAGCTTCTAAGTTCATGATCTAACTATACTTTAGATCATTATACCCACAATATACGGATGCAAATTAAAGGAAATAAAAATTAAGCAGCTAGCTGAGACTTGGCTTGTTCTGCAATCATTGAGAATGCTTCCTTATCATTCACAGCAAGACTAGCAAGAACTTTCCTATCTAAGTCAATGTTTGCTTTCTTTAGTCCGGCTATCAGTTGGCTATAAGTAAGGCCATTATCTCTGGCTGCAGCATTTATCCTGACGATCCACAAAGAACGGAAGACTCTCTTCTTAACTCTTCTATCTCTGTAAGCATACTGTCCAGCTCGCATAACAGCTTGTTTTGCGACCTTGTAAGTCCTACTTCTTGCACCTCTGAAACCCTTAGCTTGTTTAAGAACTTTCTTATGCCTAGCTTTGGCTTGCACGCCTCTTTTTACTCTTGCCATTTCTTTCTCTTATGTTTTTATTTTTAACATCTTATCTACTAGCACTTGATCTCCTTTGGCTATCTCAGTGGTACCTCTAAGCTGTCTTTTTCTTTTAGTTTTCATTTTAGTGAGGATGTGGCTTTTGTTGGCTTTTTTCCTCTTTAGACCAGAGCCTGTGCTTTTGAATCTTTTACTTGCTCCGCTATGTACTTTTAATTTACTCATAATTAGTTCTTCTTATTTGGTGCCATCATCATAACAAGTTGTCTTCCTTCTAACGTTGGAAATTGTTCTACACTTGCCATGCTTTCTAAGTCAGATTCAACTCTCTTCAATAGTTCCATACCAATCTGTTGATGAGCCATTTCTCTTCCTCTAAACCTTAATGTAATCTTTGCTTTGTCTCCGTTTTCGATAAAACTTTTTATCTTGTTTACTTTAATCTCGTAATCGTTTTTCTCAGTAACAGGTCTAAACTTAATCTCTTTAATTTGTTGTCTCTTTTGTTTTTTCTTTGAGGCTGCTTTTTGTTTCTTAGCATCAAAAATATGTTTACCGTGGTTTAATAATCTACAAACTAATGGATCACCTTCTTTAGCCATCTGAACTAGATCTAAATTTGCTTCTTCAGCTTTAGATAATGCTTCAGAAAGGCTTAAAATTCCTAGCTGTTCACCTGACTCACTAATGAGTCTTACTTTGTCTGCTCTTATTTCACCGTTTATCGGCAAGCGTTTTTCAGACTTCTTAAAAGATTTTCTCTGAGCTATGTGATTCTCCTATTAACTATTTCTTTTCATCCACTACATTCTGAAGCTTTTGGATGAAGTCATCTATCGACATCTCTCCAAGATTTTCTCCTCCTCTAGCCCTAACTGAAATGGTGTTGTTTTCCATTTCTCTGTTTCCTGCTATCAAAAGAAAAGGTGTCTTCTGTAAAGAGTGGTCGCGAATTTTATAAGTGATCTTCTCTTTCCTCAAGTCTGAATGAGCTCTAAATCCACTTTTTTTCAATAAATCGGCTATTTTTTGACAATATTCAGCCTGTTTATCAGTAATATTAAGAATTTCTGCTTGAATCGGAGATAACCAAGCAGGTAACGCACCACCATAATGCTCAATTAAAACTCCTAAGAATCTCTCGAAAGATCCTAAGACGGCTCGATGAATCATGACAGGATGATATCGCTCGCTATCAGGACCAACAAACTTAGCATCTAATCTTTCGGGCAGAATAAAATCTGCTTGAAAAGTACCACATTGCCATTCCCTTCCTAGAGCATCGATAAGAACGAAGTCTAATTTAGGACCATAGAAGGCTCCATCCCCTTCCACAACTTCATAAGGAAGTTTTAAATTCTTAATAGCATTTTCAAGAGCTAATTCTGCCTTATCCCAAATTTCATCTGTACCTGCTCTCACTTCTGGTCTGGTAGAAAGCTTTATTTCAAAGGCTTCAAAACCCAATTGAGCGTAAATATCTGATAAAAGCTCTATAAAGCTCTTAGTCTCATCTTGAATTTGATCTTCGGTACAGAAGATGTGTCCATCATCCTGCGTAAATCCTCTTACTCTCATCAATCCATGCAAGGTTCCTGAAGCTTCATACCTATGGCAAGAGCCAAACTCAGAAAACCTAATAGGAAGATCTTTGTAAGACCTCAACCCTTGATTGAAGACCTGAACATGACACGGACAATTCATTGGCTTAAGGGCGTTAGTTCTTTTTTCGTTTGCATGCTCTTCATCTATCTCGGTAATGAACATGTTTTCTCGATACTTATCCCAGTGGCCAGAAGCTTCCCACAACTTTCTATCTACAATTTGTGGTGTATTAATTTCTTGATAGTCGTATTCATCTTGTTTTTCTTTGATAAAGTTTTTAAGAGCTGAGTATGTAGACCACCCTTTAGGGTGCCAGAAAACCATTCCTGGAGCCTCTTCTTGAAAATGAAATAAATCAAGTTGTCTGCCAAGTTTGCGATGATCTCTTTTTTCAGCCTCTTCTTGCTGCAATATATAATTATCTAAATCCTTTGAATCTGGCCAGGCAGTACCGTATATCCTCTGAAGCATTTCGTTTTTTGAATCTCCTTTCCAATATGCTCCCGAAGTTTTAGTAAGCTTAAAAGCTTTCAGATGTCTCATGTTGGTAACATGAGGTCCACGACACATGTCTATGTATTCTTCATGATGATATAAAGCTATTACTTCTCCATCGGGTATTTCTTCTGCAAGATGGACCTTATAAGGCTCGTTTCTTTTTTGAAAAGTATCAATAGCCTGATTTCTTGAAACTACCTCGCGCACTACGTCATACTTAGTTTTGGCAAGTTTCTTCATTCTTTTTTCGATGGCTTCTAAATCTTCATTTGTAAGATTTTTATCGAGCTTTATGTCGTAATAAAATCCATCCTTTATTACAGGACCTATAGCCATCTGTGCATTTGGGTATATTTGTTTAAGAGCATGGGCAAAAAGATGCGCGCAAGAGTGTCTTACAATCTCAATTCCCTCATCATCCTGAATAGTAATTATTTCAAGATCACAATCTTCTTGGATAATATCCGAGGCGTCTACCAGCATCCCATTCACTTTTCCTGCAACGGTCGCCTTTGCTAGGCCCGGGCCAATGTCTTTAGCAATATCGTCAATACTTAAAGGATTATCAAATTTTCTTTGGGAATTATCTGGAAGAGTAATAGTGGGCATAATCAGTGGTGTCCCATACTAAAGGGCACTTGTTAAATAAAAGATTATTATAGTGGAGATTTGCAATCAAGGCGACAAAAGCACTCTCTCCCATTGAGATTTTTCTTTTTTATAGAGCTCTCTTTTATGTAATCTATTCTTTTGATCTATCCAAAATTCTATAGATTCTGGTTCTACCAGGAATCCTCCCCATCTTTTTGGCCTTGTGATATCTTTATCCAAATGATCAAGTTCAAAATTTTTGGACTGTTTTACTAGTTCCTCATAAGATTCTAATTCTTGACTCTGTAAAGAAACAGAAGCAGATATTTGAGATCCTCTAGGTCTTGAAGAAAAGTACTGATCATTTTCTTCATTACTAACCATTTTGCACTTTCCTTCTATTCGAATTTGTTTATTGGTCTTAGCCCACCAGAAGGTAAGCGCGATAAATGGAAATGCTTGAATTTGTTTTCCTTTATTACCCTCATAATCAGTGAAGAATACAAGCCCTTCAGGAGATATCCTCTTAAGTAAGACCATTCTAGATGAGGGCTTCCCTTCTGAATCCACTGAAGAAAGGTTCATCGCGTGGGGCAAAGCAACTGATTCAGTCTCTGCTTCCTGAATCCATTCATGAACTTTTGAAATAGGTTCTAAAAGAGAGCCCGTGACTTTGTAAAATTTCATTTAGTTTTTACTAGAGACCCAATAATCTAGACTTAGATACTTACCTCCGCCAAAACATAACAAAGATAAAAGCATCAAACTGTATATAGCAGCAAACTCTATGCCATTTGCTTCGTGGGGCCAACCATTTTGATAGTGAACTAAATATCCAGCAAAAAACATTACGATTAAGAGTGGTATTGTTGCCCATCTAACAAATAACCCCACTAGAAGAAGAGCGGCACCACCAACTTCAGTTATTATAACCAACCAAGTAAAGATATCAGGTAACGGCACACCTAAAGTCCCCAAATAGCCTGAAAACTTATCAAAAGAATCAATCTTTCCAACTCCTGCAAACCAAAGAACATAAAAAAGGTACAGCCTTAGTAATAGTAAAGGTACAAATTCTACACTTTCAAAACTTTTCAAAGAGTTGTGTATCTTGAAGATAAATTTCATATCAAATTTTTTGAATAATTACACTTCCTACAGAGTATCCGGCTCCAAAAGAACTTATAACACCAACTTGATCTTTAGAAAAATCATTTTTATGTTGGTGAAAAGCAATTATAGAACCTGCAGAACTAGTATTTGCATAATTATCTAGGATTATTGGCATCTCCCCTTCCTCAGGATCTCTTCCTAATAACCTCTTGGCAATAAGTTGGTTCATATTTAGATTAGCTTGATGCAACCATAATCTCTTTACTGTGTTTATATCAATTTTGAGCTCGCTAAGATGGTTTGCTATATGATCTTGAACCATCGGTACCACCTCTTTAAAAACACTACGACCCTTTTGAATAAATAGTTTATCAGGTGAATCAGGATTAGCATCTTCTGGAGCATTTAAAAAACCGAAATTATTTCTGATATTGTTAGAGAACTTTGTTTGTAATTTAGTACCTAAGATTCTAAAAGCCTGTTCAGAATGGCTATCCCTTTCAAGAATGACCGCAGTGCAAGCATCTCCAAAAATAAAGTGAGCATCTCTATCTTTAAAATTCAAATGACCAGAACAAATTTCAGGGTTAACTACCAAAATTTTATCTGCTACTCCAGATTGGATATCATTAAATGCATTTTGGATGGAAAAGGTTGCCGAAGAACAAGCAACATTCATGTCATAAGCGTAACCATTTATCCCAAGTTCTTCTTGTATTTCTATAGCTACAGCTGGATAAGCTCTTTGTAAATTAGAACAACCGCAAATAACAGCATCTAAATCAGAAGCACTAATTTCAGCTTGATTTATAGCATCTTTAGAAGCTTTTATACCCATTTCAGCCAGTATTGATATCTGAGAATTAGGTCTTTCGTCTAATTTAGGCCTCATTCTATTGATATCTAGTATTCCTCTTTTATCTTGTACAAACCTTTGTTCAATTCCTGAGGCTTTTTTTATAAATTCTGAACTAGAAGGTGCTAAAGCCTCTAAATCTCCTGCAGCTATAAGCTCTTTATTGTCTTCATTAAACTTTGCAACATAGTTATTAAAACTAGCCACTAATTCTTCATTAGTTATGTATTCTGAAGGTGTAAATAAACCTGTACCCGAAATTACTACTGACATGTATCTAAATAATAAGACAAATTAAATTTTAAATCCCATTTTATTTTTTTGTTTGTTTTTCTATTTCCTCGAAAGCAGATTGTATTGCAATGAATTTATCTTTGGCCTTTTCTAAAAGCTCTTCAGGTAAGCCTTTAGAAAGCAAGGTATCAGGATGAAATTCTTTTCTCTTTCTTTGATAAGCAGTCTTGATTTCTTTGAAAGACATATCTTTTGTTACTCCCAAAACGGCATATGCGTCTGAAATATCTGCTCCAAACTTTCTTTTGTTTAGGTTAAACAAATCGGGTTCTAGGCCAAAGATGGGTATTGCTTCACTGAGAATGGCCTCTTCTGTAGGATCTAAATGTCCATCTGCCATGGATAACTCAAACAGTAATTCGTAAAACATAACCAATGCAGATTGATTGTTAGATAAAAGTGAAGAAAGTTGGGAGGCGTAGTCCCTAAATGAATTGTCATCATCTTTTGCATGGTTAAATATATGAATGGCAAAAGCTCTTTGGTCGGGTGGAAATTTAAATCTTTCTTTAATAAAGTGATCAACTTTATCGACTTCCTCTCTTGTTACTTTCCCATCTGCTTTAGCAATTTTTGCAAAACAGGCGAATAATGCCGTAAAAAAAGCTGCCTGATTTTTTTGATTGATACTTGGTCTTGCTTGTTCTTTATCTCCAAGCTTGGAACCAATTATAGCTCCTAAGATTCCACCTATTGGTCCGCCAATGGTAAAACCGATCATTCCGCCTATGCCTGCTTTCCAAAAACTCATATCTTACCTATTGTAATTCACCTAAATATATATAAAACTAGAATTATAAATTAAGGGGAAAAAATGAGTTTACCTGTAGTTGACTATTTAAAACTTCCTGAAGGAGAAGATCCTTATTTGGAAGGACACAAATGTAAAGAATGTGGTTCTATTTTTTTGGGTGAAAGAAATGTCTGCTCAAACTGTTTTGCTAGAGATTCAATTGAACCAGTTAAACTAAATAATAAAGGTAGACTATATTCCTACTCTATAGTCTTCAGGTCGTTTCCTGGGATAGAAGTCCCCTACATATCTGCGATAGTGGATTTAGATGGCGGAGGCACTGTTAAAGGTAATCTGATTGATTGCGAACCAGATCCAGAAAAAATAAATTTTGATATGCCTGTTGAAGTCGTTTTTGATGACGCTTTAGGCAGAAAAGATAAAGATGGAAATAGCTATATAAGTTATTTCTTTAAACCAATTTCTTAAGGGAGAAAATTATGAGTGATGTTTATGTTTTAGGGGTAGATATGATCAAGTTTGGAAGATTTCCAGACAGAACAGTACCTGATCTTGGTGCTGAGGCTGCTTTGTTAGCTTTAGATGATGCCGGGCTTAATATAGGAAATATGGAAGCTTTCTATTGCGGCAATCTTGGGCAAGCTAATGCTATGGTTGGACAAAGAATACTCCAAGAAATAGGTCAGACTGGGATACCAGTAGTCAATTGCTCAAATGCATGTGCCACAGGCGCTACTGCTTTCAGAGAAGCCTGGACCTCAATCAAAGCTGGGTTATATGATGTAGTCCTAGCTGTAGGAGTTGAACAAATGGGTACTGGACTCTTGGGTGGAGCTGGAGGTGGTTCAGGCATACCTAAAGAAGGTCTACTAGGTTCAGGAACTATGCCAGCTGTATTTGCTGAAGCTGGCATGGAACATTCTCGTCAATACGGAACTACTTTTGAACAATTTGCAAAGATTTCTGTCAAAAACCATCATCACTCAACTATGAATCCTAAGGCAAGATATCAAATTGAAACTCCTTTGGATGAAGTGATGAATGCGGAGATGATTTCTTATCCTAATACAAAGTTGATGTGCTCAGTTAATGTTGATGGGGCTGCTGCAGCTGTCTTAGTTTCCGAAAAGAAAGCTAAAGAGCTTGGGATGCAAAGGGCTGTAAGAATTAAAGCTTCGGTAATGACAAGCGATCCGTATCAAGAAAGAGACCTAGTAATGCCTGATGTTAATTCATGCACAAGAAAAGCTGCTGCAGAAGCATACGAAATGGCTGGTCTAGATTCTAATGATATAGATTTAGTTGAGTTACATGATTGTTTTGCTACTGCTGAAATGCTTCACTACGAAAATCTAGGTTTATGTGGGGATGGAGAAGCAGGAAGATTAATTGACGAAGGGGAAGTAGAACTTGGGGGAAGAATACCTGTTAATGTGTCAGGAGGACTTTTATCAAAAGGACATCCACTTGGAGCAACTGGCATTGCAAATATTTATGAAGTTTGTACTCATTTAAGGGGTGAAGCTGGAAAAAGACAGGTTGAAAATGCCAAAATAGGTATGACACATGTAATTGGTCTTGGAAGTGCTTGCGGGATTCATATATTAGAGAAAGTTTAATTATTCTATGATTATTGGTGTTGTAAGCGATACACACAATAATCTTAAAAATATTGATACCGCAATTTCTATCTTCAATGAGATGGAAGTACCACTGGTTGTTCATACTGGAGATATTGCCAACTCAAAGTCATTAGACAAATTTTCAAATCTCAAAGGAAAACTGATTGGAGTTTTTGGAAACAACGATAGAAATGAAGTGGGTTTGCAAGATTTGGTAAACTTACATCAATTTAAGTTTCAAGAACCTCCATATCTTCTCGAAATATTTGGGAGAAATATTGTTATATTTCACGAACCCGACCAAATAGATAACTTCTTGAATAAGAATCAAAATATTGACGTAGTTTTACATGGTCATACTCATCGATACAGGAATGAAATAGACAATAAAACTTTGATTTTTAATCCTGGAGAATCTGCTGGTATGTTGAAGGGAAAAAATGCTATTGGGTTTGTTGACTTGAAAAACCTAAAAGCTAAAAGAGTTTTCTTCTGATAAGTCTATTCAAAATCAGAATTATTAGGCAAATCGGGATTGATAAGAATAATGGCCTAAGTACTCTGGTAGAAAGATCTTGTTGCAGAAGCACATTAAATAGAAAAGTAAATAAAGAAGGCGCGTAGGTGTCTTCTGCAATATTAACTCTTGCTGGGGTTAAAATAAGGACCATAATAAAGATTGAAATCTCATAGCGATAATTTTTAAAAGAAAGAGCTAGAAGTGAACTCAAGCAAATTGATGAAAGAATATATAGAAACCAATTCATATGTTATCTCAACATCTCTAAAATAGGTTTTTTTAGAAGCGCTTCTCTCCAAGCAGTCAATTCCTCACAGGCCTGGTCTAAGCCTGAAATAAAAACTAATCTAAGAAATTCCTTTTGGGATTTTTTAGAAAATAACAAAGTTGAATTTATCTTTTCTCTTTCAGAAATTTCTCTAACTATCTTATCAAACTTTTCAAGAAGCTCTATTTCTTCTGCCTTAGTGACAGTTCTCTCTAAGGCATACAATGAATTATTTGGTCGAAAAGTATTCTTAATTAGTCTCTCAATGTCCTGTTTAAGCCAATCAAGCTTTGATGTCTGAATTAATTCCTTATTAAGCTCTCTATATAAATATAGGAGGTACTCAACATCTAGAGAAGCATATTTTAGCTGTGCATCTGAAAGAGGCCTTCTTATCCAATTAGATCTTGTTTCTTTCTTTTCAAGAGCTATTTCTAGCCTTTCTTCAACAAGATTTTGATAACTTATGGAGTACTCATCATTCAATAATGCATTAGCAATTTGTGTATCAAATATATTTCTCATTTCAGAATTAGTCCAAGAAAAAATTGCTTCCAAATCTTCTTTGCAGGAATGAAGAACTTTAAGAACTGAATCTGAAAACAAAAAACTTGCACAGTCCTCAGGATTGTCTATTGCTATGGCATCTATTAAATAAATTTCTTCATCATCATTTACTTGCAGTAAGGCTAATCTCATATTGTCTTTAGTTGTCCTTCTAAATTCAGTATCTACTGCAACAACCGATTTAGAGTTTAATTCGTTATTAAGAAATTCTAAATCTTCTAGAGTGCTTATAAGATTAAACATTATTTTTAGTTTTTTTCGGAAGAAGGTTTATAAGAATGACAGCGCATGTAAGATTCAATGTAATAAATATGAAAGAAAGAATGGAGTCTATAAAAGTAGTACTAATCGCACCTCTCCACATTAAAAATATACATGGTGAAAAGATAAGAAATGTTGCAATTGAATATTTTGAAGAGTTTTCTGATATAGCTTGCGAAGTCTTAACTAGAAATCCAATTAAAAAGAAACCTACGAAAGCCCCAAATAGTCCGAAATTCCAATATATTTCACCCAAAAAATTCATTGATTGGCTAGTCCCGGAAGCAAACGTATAATTAATTTGCTCATCTATGATGAGTTGCTGAGCATCAAGAGGTTTATCGTGCCAAACCTGACGAGGAATAAAAAATACCAAGAACTTCATAAGTGTAGAACCAAATAGCTCGCCTGTTAAATTAACTTTATTAAGTAGGTATAGATAGTTGTCATAAGCTACTGAAAAATCAGCATTCACTAAGAAGAACCAAATAGCATTTTCAGCATTAGCAAAATTCTTCAATAAAATATCATAGGTATCTTCATAAGATAAACCATAGCCTGTTCTTGTTCTATTAAATGTAATGAAGACTAGAGTGAGAGTGGCTGCTGAAAAAATCGAAAAGAGCGTTCTTAATTTTAAATTAAAATTTGTGAATGATAAAAAGACCAGGCAAATTATAAATATCTTTATTAAATCCCTCCGACCGGTAGTAATAAGTGTAGAAATAACGATGAAGAATAAACTGAATATAATAAACCTTTTTAGTGAGAATTCTTTTTTGGGCTGTAGTACAAAAAAAACCAAAAAGATAGTTAATAAAACGCTGGGTAAATGGATATAAGTGACACCCATTGCCAGATAAACTGCTGCTGCAAAGAACAAGGATGTAAAAAAAACTATCTTGCTATCAAATTGCTCGTTAGGACCAGTTGGAATGAAATTTTGTTTTGCCGAAATTAGACTAAATAAAAAATACCCTAAGCAATAAGAAAATAAAGAAAACAACGAGATAAGAGATCCTTTTAAAAATAAGTCATAACTATAAGCATCTATATCTGCGTAGCCCAATGAGTAAAGCAGTGGGAAAAAAAGCAAATAGTAGGTAAATCCTATTAAAAAAAGGAAGTTATACCCCACATGCAGTCTACCAACAAATAAGATGTTTGAGATTAATAGAATCTGAGCACTGGTAATAAGAAATATATATTGATGCTCTACCTGTGGCGAGAATAATAAAACAATACAAATGATTAAAACATTAGAAAGATAAGAGGTTTGCGTTGTTGAGAACAAAAAAAATTTACTTTAGTTATTGGACGTCAGTTTTAAACAAACCTAATATTGAATTTTTGTTTCTCTGGTAATAGGACTTCAATAAAACTAAAACTATAGAAAATAGAAAACCTATTAATGTAATAAAGATACAAATAATAGATCTTGCTGGTCTGTCTTTAAATATGGGTTCATAAGGAGCTTGTATTATTTCAAAGAGAAAATTATCCGAAATCTCAGCCAGCATAACTATTTGGGTATGACTTTTTATCATCTCTGAAAATTTAATTTTTAGTTCAGATATCTTCGTGGTAACCAATTTATTTTGTAAGTAATTTAGTGAATCATTAGCTTTCTTTATTTCCTTCTGTTTAATGTACTCACTTAGCTTTTCTATTATTTTTTCTGACCAAATTTTTGCCACGATTGGTGATTGATGCTCGACCGTTAATACATAAAGATTTGTTAATTTATTTTTTTCAAAGGTCACTTTGTCAAGGAAAGTTGAATGTGCTTCCAGAAACGAAAAGTTTTTGGTCCTAAAAAGGTTGTCATCAGAATCGAAATCTTGTGTATAGGTTATCTTTTTAGTCTGTAAGTTAACTGAATCCACTGCCATCAAATTAGCTAAAAAAACCTCATCATCGTAAAACTCTTTAAAAAAATCAGGAGTTTTCATTATCTCTAATGATTTATCTATAAGGGAAATATTAGTATTTCCCATACCGGACAATCCTAACATTTGTAGAGTACTTGAACCTGTCTGTGAGTTGTTCTGAGTTGTTTCAGTAGCAGTAAGGATTGATTCAGATTTATATATGTTAGGTAAGCTAAGAGAATAAAAAACAGAAAATACTGCGAAGGAAAGAGTTACTATTAGAACTAGGGTCTTGTTCTGAAAAATTTCTTTTACGAAACTATAGTAATCGGGGGTTTGTGTATTCATAAGATTAATATATTTTTGGTGCCCGGAGACGGACTCGAACCGTCACGAAGTTTCCTTCGAGGGATTTTAAGTCCCTTGTGTCTACCAATTCCACCATCCGGGCTAAAGAAAGGCTGAGGTCGGAATTGAACCGGCGTAGACGGATTTGCAATCCGCTGCATAACCACTCTGCCACTCAGCCACCATATCACAGCGCATTATATAATGTTAAATTTAATTAAATTCATATTAATTGATATTTTCTTTATATCCCTCAACAGATCGAGTAAATATTTGATTTAAATTAATCAAATCTTGTTTCTCAGATGCGATCTTAATTTCACCCAATAATCTCTTTATATCTTGCCATTCAAAAGACCTTTCAACAGACTTAAAAATCTGTTTGTGTTGGGTTTGGATTGATTTATCTTCTATTAATAATTCCTCATAGAGTTTCTCGCCCGGCTTTAAACCTGTAAAAATAATTTCAATATCTCCCTCCGGATTTGAATTACTTTTCACCTCCATTCCACTTAAATTTATCATTCTCTCTGCTAGATCTAGAATCCTTACAGGCTCTCCCATATCTAATAAGAAAATCTCACCACCTGAGCTCATACCTGAAGCTTGCAACACTAACTGAGATGCTTCTTGAATAGTCATAAAATATCTTATAACCTGTGGATCAGTCACTGTGATGGGCCCTCCATTTTTAATTTGTTCTCTAAAAAGTGGTATGGCTGAACCAGAAGAGCCCAAAACATTACCGAATCTTACAATGGAAAAACGAGTCTTTTTAATAGTCTCCTCAGATTCATTAGATAATGATTGCAAAATTTGTTCTGCAATTCGTTTTGTGGCCCCCATAATATTTGTAGGTCTAACAGCCTTATCTGTTGAAATTAAAACAAAAGTTGCTACACGATTAGATATTGCACTTTGAGCAACATTTAGTGTTCCAAATATATTATTTTCGACAGCCTCAAAAGGATTGTTCTGGACAAGTCCTACGTGTTTATACGCAGCGGCATGGTATATAGTATCAATCTTATATTGCTGAATTACGGAATCGAGCTTATTCTTATTGCCGATTGATGCCAAAATGATGTTCAGGTCGCAATCCATGTCATTGAGTTCCCTATCTATTTCATAGAGAGCAAACTCGCTCGCTTCCAAAAGAGTTAATGATTTTGGACCTATATTTACTATTTGTCTTGCCAATTCAGATCCAATTGATCCGCCAGCTCCAGTAATTAAAACATTTTTACTCTTAATATTTTTTTCTAATAAGTCTAAATTAGGCTGGACAGTCTCGCGTCCTAAAATATCCTCTATCTTTACTTCTTTCAACTTCGAAAGAGTAACCTTTCCTTGGGCTAATTCAGCTATACCCGGCAAAGTTCTTACTTTAACCGGCAGTCCTTCTACCCTTGAAAGTATATTGTTTATGACACTTCGTGGAGCAGAGGGTATAGCAATTAAAAGCTCATTAATCTGCATTTTCTTGATAAGTTTTGGGATCATTACATCATCGTAAACTTTCAAGCCATTAACAAAATTGCCTTGTAAAGATTTGTCTTCATCTACAAAACATACAGGTCTGAACTCTGGACTAAAAGTTAAAGCTGCTGATAGTTGTGAACCAGCTGCACCAGCACCATAAATTAAGACCTTTGATTGATGGTCATCAGTAGAAAAATACTTAACAGCAGTGATGCGAATTGCCGTAATTGAGATTAAAGAAATAAACCAATGAGAAATTAAAAAAGTAAACGCGTATAGATTAAATGAACCTATCGCAATCAAAAAATAAATTGCGCTGAATAATCCATAAATTACAGAAGACTTAAAGAGAAGAAATACTGATTCAATACTTATGAATCTTAGAATTGATCTATAAATCTTAAAGTAAGAAAAAATAGGAATACTTAGTAAAGGGATTAAAAAAAGGTTATTTTCCAAAAATATATTAGTTTTAAAAAATGGATTTATCAAAATTAAAAAAAATAAAGACGAAGTGAGGATTATGACGTCTGCCAGACTGGAGAGAATATTTTTATATACTCTTGGTAGAGCAAGCAGCCTGAGCTTAATATTATTTTTAGGCATATATTTAATAAATAAACTTTCTTGTGTAAATAAAGGTAATCATAATTGGCGCTAAGGAACATAACAAAGCTACAGAAAGCGGTAATAAATTAAAAAAATAGAAGATACAAATAGGAAATAGCCAAGTTACATTATAAATGAATGCTATTAGAGTAACTTTAGTATGAGATCTTATGGTTGATGAAATTAATTGATACAAATGTTCTTTATGTGCCTCATATAGTTTTTCTTTTCTTACGAGACGATAGATTAATGTAAAAGTCGCATCATAAATGAAAAATGACATCATAATGAAATAACACCAAAATATTCTAATATCTAAACTATGTCCAATTATTGAGAGAATACCAATTACCAAACCAAGGAAACATGCAGAAGTATCGCCCATAAATATCCTTGCTTTTGGGAAATTCCAAGGTAGAAATCCTAAACAAATAAACGCTAAACCAAGATTTAAAGAGAAGAATAAATCAAAATTTAGGTTGTAAACAAAATAAGATAGAGCAAAGAAAGTTACAATAGATTGGCTTGCTGCAATCCCGTTTATTCCATCCATAAAGTTATAAAGATTCGTCATCCATACCAGATACAGAAGTAAGATTAAACTTATAAGTAGTGGATATAATTTATAAACCCCCTCAATTTGACTAATGACTCCAAAAAAATAATCTAATGAGAATATACAAATCAAGGTAATTAAGAATTGGAATATTATTCGAATTTTGGCCGATAGGTTTAGAAAATCGTCAATAAAGCTTAATACAGATATAGATACACAAGAGAATAGGAGTAGGAAATAGATTTGATTAGGAAGTTCATACAATAACATCAACGTAATAAGCACGACAAAAGAAAAAACTATCGACAACCCTCCGGCAGTTGGTATCACCTCATTATGAGAACTCCTAGTGTTGGGAATATCTAAGAAAATAGATTCTTTTTTAAAAAAATAAAATAAAAATCCAGTTATGATGAATGTTAGTAGAAAGAATCCTATGAAATGAATTAGAGATAACACCTAACTATAAAATTCCTTATACCACTTTACAAAATTTTCTATTCCTTGATCAAAAGATGTTTTCGCCTGAAAGCCTGTTCTTTCTGTGAGCTTACTTGTATCAGCATATGTTTTAAAGACATCGCCAGGTTGCATCTCTTCAAATATTATATTAGCCTTTTTCCCAAGAGCACCTTCTAATTTTTCGATAAAGTCTGAAAGATTAATTGGTCTTCCAGAACCAATATTATAAATCTCAAAGAAAGAATTATCTCTTGAATCTCTGATATCCATATCAAGGATAGAGAATATTCCATCGATAATATCGTCTATGTATGTAAAATCTCGATACATTTTGCCTTGATTAAAAACCTTAATAGGTTGATTATTTATAATGGACTTTGTAAATGAATAATAAGCCATATCAGGTCTACCATAAGGTCCGTAAACCGTAAAAAACCTCAAACCGATAGAGGGTAATTTATAAAGACTTGAATAAGAATAAGCCAGTAGCTCATTAGATTTCTTAGTTGCTGCATATAATGAGGCGGGCATATCGGTAGGGTCAGACTCATTCAAAGGAAATTTATTAGTATTGCCATAGACAGAACTTGAAGAAGCAAATATAAAATTTTTTGGACAATATGTTCTGCATGCCTCTAATATATTTAGGAAACCACTTAAGTTGGATTCTCCATAAGTTAAAGGATTTGTAAGAGAATACCTAACTCCGGCCTGAGCCGCTAAATGAATAACTTTTTCATAACAATTGTTTTTAAACAAAGAATCGATTTTTGCTTTATCGTTTAGGTCTAGTTTGAAGAAAGAAAAATTTTTAAAATCTGATAAAAAGCTTTCTCTACTTTCTTTTAAGTCAACATCATAGTAGTCGTTATGATTGTCAACACCATGAACTTCAAACCCTAACTCACAAAGACGCTTACATAAATGGAAGCCTATAAAACCTGAAGATCCTGTGACTAAATATTTCAAACTTTAAATACTCTTTTTTATAGACTCTTTTACATCGAATGGAGGCTCCCAGTCAAGTTCAGACTTGGTGCAAGCAATATCAAGTTGCATATCATTTGTTAATTGGATTGATTCATTTTCTAGCCTTAGAAGCTTACAGGCAAAATTTAGTAAAAATATGTTTAGCTTGAAATTAATAAAATGATATTTTTGGTTCGTTTTTATTTCATTGATCAGCGCTGTTGTTGAAATATCATTATCATCAGTAACTAATAAAACTTTATTTTTTGCCTTTTTAGATTTAATTAGGGCTTCTATAAAACTTAATAGATTGCCTATATATAAAAAACTTCGAAGGTTTCTAATAGATCCAAGAGGTACAGGAAGTCTAAGCCTCAATAATTTCAGTAATTTACTCCAGTTTCCTGGTGCATCTTTACCGTAAATCATGGGAGGTCTAATGATTGAATAAGATAATTCTGAATCCTTACAAATATTTTTAATCTCCTTTTCAGCCATATATTTAGACTTTCCATACTCAGTAACAGGACTACAATCAGAAATAGAGGTAAAGGGGACCAAAGGGACAGATTGCTGTCCAAAAACAGCGGCAGAGCTAAAGAAAATAAATCTATGCATTTTTGCAGAAGAGGCCTGATTGACTAACAATCTTGTTGCTTCAATATTTATAACTCTATATTCATCTACTGAAAAGTTTCTTCTATTATGGACACATGATGCAAGATGAATAAGATAACGATATCCATTAAGTTCATTAAGCAAATCAAATGGTTCTGAAAAATCACATGAAACATTATTACCATAGTGAAAATGATGTCTTATATTGCCTCTTGTGACTGTTTTAAAGTGAATCCCTTTGTTATAGAGAAACTCACATATAGATTTGCCTACATAACCATTTGCTCCAGTTATAATAATTGACATTTTAATAAACCTTAAAATATTGCTTAAATCTCTCTAGAAATTTGTAAATAAAAAAAGAAATTCCTGGTTTAAAACTATTTTTCTTGAGAGATTCAATAATTTCTTTATTTCCAAGGTAAATATTCTTAAAACTGTTATTGGTAACACCACCAACCCGCATCATGACTTTAGTTCCTTCAAGATATTTTATGCTGCAATCATTAGAAAGAAACCTACAAATTAAATCAAAATCAGCTGCAAACTTATACTGCACATCAAATATTCCTAATCTTTCAAACAAACTTCTTCTTGCATAAAAACTTGGATGAGGAGGTATCCAGCCTCGAGTTAACTTTGCTTCTTTGTATTTACCAGGCTTCCATAATCTTACTGGCTTACATAAATTTCTCGATAAGTTTGTAACATATTCAATATCTCCATAGCAACAATCATAACCTTTATTAAATACATCAACATAATCTTCAAGAACTTTGGAATGGGCAAAAAAATCATCTGAATTGAGAAAGCCTACTACATCTCCAGAGCTTTCTTCGTACCCCTTATTCATTGCGAAATAAATTCCTTGGTCTTCTTCTGATATAAGTCTGATCCTTTCGTCATTGTAGGATTGAACTATTTCGCAAGTTGTGTCTTCAGATTTGCCATCTATAACTAATATTTCAAAATTAACCCATGTCTGCTCTAGCACTGAGTCAATAGTATCTTTGATAGTTCTCTCACTATTAAAGCACACCGTAATAATTGAAAACTTCATTACTTTTATTTTCTGTCATAAATATCATCAAAACGTTGAATATCGTCTTCACCAAAATATTCCCCTATTTGAACTTCAATAATATGTAACTCCTCGTCTCCAATATTAGAAATTCTGTGCACTTCTCCTTTTTCTATTTTTATAGAATTATCTTTGGATAGTTCAATTTCTTTATCTCCCTTTACTACTTTTGCTCTTCCAGAGGTAACCGTCCAATGTTCAGATCTATGTTTATGTTTCTGCAGACTAAGTTGTCCACCTTTATTTACAATCAAGAGTTTCACATGACAATTATCATTTTTTAGTAGGGTCTTAAATGTTCCCCAAGGTCTAACAGTTTGGTGAGTTAATTGATCTAATTCATATAGATTCTTATTTAAATTCTCCACTTCGTTTAAAGAATCCCTATGAGAAATTAACATTTGATCATTTACATCTACAACTAAAAGATCTTTAAGCCCAGATGCTATCAGAATATTTTTATCTGTATTTATATAACTATTATAGACATCGTTAACTTGAACATTTCCTATAAGCGTATTTTGATTTGAGTCTTTTAAAGAATGTTCTTTTATTGAATTCCAAGTTCCTAGATCTTCCCACATTGTGTCTATTTCTGCTACCTTCAATGATTTAGTCTTTTCTAACAAGGCAAAATCTATAGATATATTTTCTAAATCTTCATAATCTTCTTTACCAAGATGAATATAATCACCTTCAACAGTGGATTTTTTTAAAGCATTTCTGCATGAATTAAGCATCAAAGGGTTAAACTTTTCCATTTCATTTATGAAGTCCTTGGCTTGGAATAAGAAAATACCTGAATTCCATAGATATTCTTGTTTTTCCAGGAATGTAAAAGCGGTTTTTTTGTTCGGTTTCTCTTTGAAAGATAGCACTTCAAATATATTCCCTAAATTTTTTCCTTTTTGTATGTATCCGTAAGATTCACTTGGATAAGTAGGCTTAATTCCAAAAAGTACAATGGAGCCTCTACTTTCTGACTTAATTAACTCTTCAATTTTATTAAGCAGGAGGTCAGGTCTGGGCAGAAAATGATCAGAAGGGGTTACAAGAACATAATCTTCTGGATTGGCTTTTAATGCAGAAATAGTTATTGCTGGCGCTGTATTTTTTTTTAATGGTTCTAAAATAATTGAAAAATTTGATGGAGTGTCAGGTAATTTTTTATCCAATAATTCTTTGTGATCAGAATTGCCTAAAACAATGACTTCTTTAGGTGCAATTGCAAGAAATCTATTAATTGTTTGTTCTAATAATGTTTTTTCACTCAGGATTTCAAGAAATTGTTTTGGTAGGTCATGGGATGACAAGGGCCATAATCTTGCACCTGAACCACCAGCCAAAATAACAGGTATTACATTCGGATTTTTTTTCTTACTCACAACTCAAGAATTATAGAAGCTTATTGAAATAATCTAAATGGCGATTAGCACATGAGGTTGAAGACAACTCCGATTCAACAATTTTCTTAGCCTCTTTGCCCATAGAGGATGATAAAGTCTCATTATTTAGAAACAGATCAACGCCATGAACAAGATCATTTCTATCTAGGAGTTTGGCTATGTAACCTGACCTTAAATGTGTTATGTATTCTTTCACATCACCAACATCATAAGAGACAATAGGAAGAGCAGCTAACATTGCCTCCCAAACAGCTAAAGGAGAAGATTCAGACTTTGAAGTGAATAAGAACACATCCATTCTTTCCAAGTATTCAAAAACATTTTCTACACCACCAACAAAGGTTAAATTTTCTACTTTTAAGTCATACATAATATTTGTTAATTTCTCATGGTAATTTGATTGAGAGTCATAGATAGGCCCGATAATAATAAAATGTAAATCAGTATGTCTTTTGTTTAATTCATGCGCAATTAGGATAAAATCTTCCATATTCTTGGTAGGGTTTACATTAGCAACCATACCAATAACCCTCTTATCTTGATGAATATATGAAGGTTTTGTTGTATTTTCGAGTGACTCAAAATCCACTGGTGAAGGTATAACTGAACTGAACCTATTAGGTATTAAGTCAGAGTAGTAGGCCTTAGAGGCTTTAGAAGCAAAGATAAATCCATTTACTAGAGGAGCAAGTATAAAAAAGATTAATCTTACTAGGTAAGGCATATTTGTGTCATTTAAGTGCCAGACAACCTTTTTAAAACTTAACTTTGCAGCAATCACACCTTTAATTTGCCACGCTCCTCCTGCAACATACACTACATTTTCCTTTGCCTTCAAAAAATAAAAAGTTAAAAGCAGAATTTCAGGTATAAAAGTAAAAATATATAAAAGAATATTCTTTAATTGGATACTAGGTGCAGTGATAAAGATCTGAGAATTTGAAAGATTATAAGAATCTAATAAGTGCTTAAATTCTTTACCAGAATGAGGAAAGATAACCCTGCTGTCAATTTGTAACTTTTTCATCAACCTAAACAGGTATATTTGAGGACCCGCTAATCTTCCTTCTTCTAAAATAAAAAGTACTGAGTTTTTAGCTGACTTAAGATTATTCAAGTGAAGATTTCCATAGAGATGATTTTGTTCTAAATCTATCAGACAGAATTGCTAAAAAGGATAAGAACCCGTCTTTAAAAGCACTTATTTTCTTTCCTTCTGAAAAAGTTCTTGGAAAATAATCAACAGGAACATCAATTATTCTTCCCTCACATATCAGTGCCCTGCAAACTAACTCAAAATCAAAATTAAATCCATTTCTTTTAAATTTAATACTTTGCATAAAAGATGTTTCAAACATTTTAACTGCAGTAGCAGTATCTGTTAGATTTGAGCCGTAAAGTAAGTTTGTAATGATAGAAAGAAACTGTACTCCTATTCTATTTATTAAGTAGTGATACTCTACTTTTCTCATCATAGTCCTGCTGCCCAAAACCCCCTGACACCCTGTACGCTTAATTTCTTCAAGACAATCCCAAATAGATTCCGGAGAATACTCCAGATCAGGGTCAAAGATTACAAAATATTTTCCTTTGGAAAGTTTAATGCCTCTCTTAATCGAACCCCCTTTTCCTAAATTTTTTTCATTAAATATTTTATTGACTAACGGATTTTCTAATTTCTTGATCCACTCTCTAGTACCGTCTGTAGAGCAATTATCAATAATAAGCACCTCGGCTTCTATACCCTTACTTCCTATACTTTCAATTAAATTATTGAATGCCACCGGCAGTCTCTCTAATTCATTAAATACGCACAAGATAATCGAAAGTTCTATTTTTTTTTCATTCATGTGGGGGCTAATCTTAAATTATAGGATGTTAACTATTCTAGCACTACTGATAGCAGAATTAAGTGAAGGAATTAACTAAATTAACAACAATCTAACATTATTTTAGTAACATCAAGAGCACTATCAATTCCAGCAATATCAGCAAGTTCTCCCTTCTCTGCTCTCTCTAGAAAATATTTGAACTGATTTTCTAAAGGCTGAATATCTTCAAATTCCACTTTCTTTGAGTCCTGTTTTCTGAATTGATTTTCTTCTGAAACTCCAAGAAATTCAGATTCGTAGAACTCAAAATGATGATCATTTTTGCTGCTAAAAAAATCAATGTGTCCTTTGTCTCCTGAAATTACAAGCCTATGTTCTTTAAATGGATTCATCCAACTATTGAAAATATGGCAGTAAGTATTATTTTGATATTTCAAATTAGTTATTTGTATATCGCTAATTCCAGATTGCAAAAAAGATGCGTTGCTGTAGGAAATATCTTCTGGATAAGATTCATTTATAAATTGCATTATCGCTATATCATGAGGTGCTAGGCTCCAAAATACATCTTCATGAGATCTCACTTTTCCTAAATTCAATCTATTGCTATAAATGTAATTAAGGTCTCCTAAATATCCTTTCTTGATCCATTCTTTTATCTTCAAAATACCTGGATGAAATAACAAAAGATGACCCACCATAAGGCAAGTAGAATTATTTTTTGCTATTGCACATAGTTCCTCTGCATGCTCAAGAGACAGAGTAAAAGGCTTCTCAACTAATAATGGTATTTTTGAACTTAGTATTAATTTCGCAATCTCATAATGTGTGTTAGCAGGAGTAGCAACAGTAAAAGAAGTGTGTTTCTTAGCACTTATAGCTTCTTCCACATTGTTATACAAATTTACTCCCTTATAGGCTTCTTGTATTTCTTTGATTATTGCTTGATCTTGCTCAACTACTCCACCGAGAACATTCATGGCATGCAGAGTCTTCAAATGATTCTTTCCCCAATAGCCTGCCCCAACAACACAAACATTATGATTAGGAGTCATTTACAACCTCAACTATTTTTTCCTTTTCTTTATCTGATAAATATGAGTGAAAAGGAATGGAAAATACTCTAGAAGAGATGTCTGAAACAATACTTAAGTCTTGATTGCTCGCTTCCTTAAAAACTCCTTGAAGATGAAGAGGTTTTTCATAATACACTCCAAAGGGAATATTTTGTTTCTTTAAGTTCTCAAGAACGATCGTCTTATGCTCTCTTGATTCTGCAAGTATAGAATACAGGGCATGAGCTGACTTATAATCTGCTGGAAGATGTTGTTTTTGAAATTTATTAGATATATTTTCATTATAGTAATCAGAAAGTTGGTTACGTATTTTTAATTCCTCATCAAAAATTGTTAACTTTTCTAATAGTACACAGGCTTGAATAGTATCCAATCTACCATTAATACCAAGTCTTACATTATCATATTTATCTTTACCTCCACCATGTACCCTGATAGATCTAGCTAAATCTGCAAGATTATTAGAATCTGTAAAAATAGCCCCCCCATCTCCATAGCATCCTAAAGGTTTTGTGGGAAAGAAAGAGGTAGCAGAGATATCACCAAAAGTACCAGACTTTTTGGATCTGATCGAACTTCCAAAACTTTGTGCCATATCCTGAATTAGATACAACGAATTTGATTCAGCAATATCTTCTAATTCTCGATACCTAGCTGGGAGTCCAAATATGTCTACAGCTATGATTGCCTTAGGGTTAAGCTTTTTTTCTTTTGCTCTGCTTATCTCGTTTTGTAGGCTGAGAGGGCAAATATTAAAAGTATCATAATTAATATCACAAAAAATTACATTCGCACCTAGTAGTTTGGCTACCTCTGCAGTAGCGATATACGAGAAAGAAGTTGTAAAAACTGCATCTCCTTGTCCTACATTATTTGCCATCAAACTGATTAAAAGAGCGTCAGTACCGGAAGAGCAAGAAACGCAATGTTTTACTCCAACATAGTCGCTAAGTTTCTCCTCCAATTCATAAACCTCTGGCCCAAGAATATACTTTCCATGATCCAACACCTTATCAACTCGTTTTAAAAATTTATTTTTTATTTTTTCCTGCTGTTTTTTTAAGTCAAAGAACTCCATGATTTCTATGCCGAAATAATTTTTTTGTTACTGTTATTTTTATAAACTCCTCTTGTATCAACAATTAAATTTGCATACTTAAGTATCATCGAATAGTTAAAAGAAGAATGATCAGTCGAAATAATACACACATCATATTTTGCTAAATTGGTAGGGTTAATATCAACACTACTTAATTCAAATTTGTACTTACGCATTTTGGGAAATTCCACAACAAATGGATCTGAATAGTCCACATTAGCACCACGATCCTCTAAAAGTTTTATCAACTCTACTGAAGGTGATTCACGAGTATCGTCGATATCTTTTTTGTAAGATAAGCCTAAAACAAGAACCTTACTTCCATTTAATACTTTTTTTCCCGATTCTAAAGCCTGCATTGTTTTCTGTATCACCCACTTAGGCATAGATTCATTAATCTCACCTGCAAGTTCTATAAATCTAGTATGCATACCAAACTCTTTAGCTTTCCAGGTTAGATAATATGGATCAATAGGTATGCAATGACCTCCTAACCCTGGACCCGGATAGAATGCCTTAAATCCAAACGGTTTACTTGAGGCAGCATTAATGACTTCGTAGATATCTATATCCATTTTGTCAGCAACCATCTTCATTTCATTAACAAGACCAATATTTACTGACCTATAAATGTTTTCCAATAATTTTGTTAACTCAGCTACTCGAGGAGAAGATACAGGAACGATTTCTTGAACGATAGCAGAGTAAAGTATCTTGGCAACTTCTAGACAATTTTTTGTAGTACCAGATACAACTTTAGGAATCTGATGAGTTTCAAAATCTTTATTTCCAGGATCTTCTCGTTCCGGTGAATAAACCAGAAAAAAGTCATTGCCTATATCAAATCCCCCAAGCTCAATCATAGGAGCCAAAACTTCTTCAGTTGTGCCGGGATAAGTGGTGCTTTCAAGAGAAATAATTTGACCCGACTTTATATTGGGCAATAAGTTTTGCATAGTTGAAATTACAAAACTAAGGTCTGGTTCTTTATTTTTTGTTAAGGGTGTGGGAACACATATTATTATTGCCTCAACATCAGAGAGAAGTTTATAGTCTGAAGAAAAACTTAAATTCCTTGAAAGGGCTTTTTTTAATATTGAGGATTTAATGTGCTCTATAGGGCTACTTCCTTGATTTAATAATTTAACCTTATCCTTATCAGTATCTATACCTATTACACTGAAACCTTGAGACTCAAATCTTAATGCAAGGGGCAAGCCCACGTAGCCCATTCCTATGACTGCGATTCTAGATTTCTTATCTTGGATTAATTTTTGAAGTTTATCTTTAATTTCCATCTTGTATTGCCTTCTTATAGAGCTTTATAGTATCAAGTGATATCTTTTCATATGAATAGTTTTTATGAACTGATTCAATCGAATTTCCGATTAAAGTCTTTCTTGCCTCGTCATCAGATAGTTGATCTATTTTTGTAGCCAAATCTTGTATATTTCCTGTTTCGTATGTTATTCCTAAACCGTTACTCTCTCTATCACGTGATGCTGGATGATCAGCCATAATTACAGCTCCTCCACAGGCCGCAACTTCAAGAGCAGAGAGGGAGGTACCGTCAGGAAAAACTACTAAATCAAGACTGGAAAAATAAGTAGAGAGTGTAGTTAGGTCTTTCATACCTTCAAAAAAAACTCTATCTTCCTCTTTAATCTCGCTGAATTTACTATTGATTTCGTTTTCTATTACATCATCACCGCTTCCGATGTAAACCAACGAGATATCCTTGCCTTGTAACAATAATTTTATAACGGCATCCGCAAGCCATTGCGGCTTTTTATCATTATTTAGCTTTCCTGATTGCATAACAACAAAAGTAGATTTATTTTTTTGATATTTACTTTTTAGACCCAGATCAGGCTTTCTTGGCTTAAAGACATTGATATCCACGCCCAAATGTATAGTAGTAATCTTATCAGCATTAATTCCTTCCTTAGCTTTTAAATAATCCGAGCTTTCTTCAGTAACTCCAATAAACTTATAAACACCTGTTTGTATTTTTTTTAAAAAGAACTTATGAAAAAAATAATAGATACTTTGGAAAATACCTTCCTGAACTATATCTAAAATCATGTGATTATCTGCAACTAAAGGTATTTGTCTTTTTTTAGCAAAATTATGTGACCGGTAAAGACTAAATGATCCAGTACCATGACAATATAGAAGATCAGGATTGATCTGCTTCAAAGCAGATTGTAGACCAACCATCCATGGCCTGCCCTTTATTTCAAAGTTGACGGGCAAACGAATTATCTCTACTCCATCTTTTATTTCTTTACCGGGACCAATGATTCTTTGTCCAAGAAATTTTTTCCAAGTATTTTCATAGTTAGGTACAGGCTGATATCTATCCGAAGTAATTATTGTTACATCACATCCCTGAACCTTATTCCATTTAGGTAGAAGAAATTCTTGATATCCCATGGTAGGCATCAAGTAATCAACTAGGTGTACTATTCTCATTAAGTAAAGAAGAAATTATTAAAGAGTAATCTTCACACATTCTATCACTTGATAAATACTCTGACCTAAGAATAGCATTGGCGGAGAATTCTTTATACTCCTCAAGGGCTAGATTTAGAGCTTTTTTTATTGAAAGACCTTTGAAGCCGTTTAAGCCATAAGCTTGAAAATCATAGCTAATGATCACTCCTGCATCCTCAATTATTTCTCGAAATGAACCGGTGTCTAGACCTACTGCAGGTATACCCACACATAATGCTTCTATTAGGGAATTAGGGCATGGAGGCATTGTTTCAAGTAAAAAAAAGATTCTATTTCTCTCTTTTATTTCACTTTTTAAATCTTCACGTGGAATATTCCCTCTAAAAATAATATTAGTTTTTTTAGAAAACTCATTAAGAGAGGGGCTCAATCTCCCAAAAACCTCTACTGCTTTTATTCTGTCATCATGTTTTGCAAAATTATCGAGCTCCAAAAGCAACTGTCTTGATAAAGGGTCATCTTGAATAGTCCCTTCAATGCATGTGATGACAACATCACTTGATTCTCTCTCAAATTTTTTTTTATCAAGGTTTATTGAAGAACCATTAAGGATTATGGAGCTTTTTTTTTCAACTTTATGAATCCTTTGCCACAAAGACTCAATAAAATAGCTTTGATAAATAACATGATGAGCTAAAAATCTCCTTATAAATAATATTAGAAAGTTTTGAATATTTAATTTAATCTCAACAAAAAAACCTTCTTTGATATGCTTATGCCTCCAATTGAGGCCATCTAGTCTGTGAATAATTTTTGCACCAAATAATCTGCAATAAAATAGCCATAATAACTTTCTAGTGCCTGCAACAACAAAAATAATGTCGGGAATCCTTTTAAAACTAGGATATGAAACTTCATAACCCCTAGCAATAAGATCTGATTCCAATATGCCTTGAAATGTCCCAGGACCTCCGTGCTCAGAAGCCTTATGAGGAAAGGCCACTAATGTCTTAGCCACTTTTTTTTGCTCTCAAGGATTTTGAATAAATATAAGGCATGGAGGCACATATTATAAATAATGCATCTACTGGAAAACGTAACCTTGGTGTGCCCCAGAAAGGGAGACACACAGCTAAATTGTAGAAAATGATTGCAAAAAATATCCAGTTATCTTCTTTGCGGGAATGACGCAAAGACAAGAAAAACATTAATAATATTGGTATCCAAATAAAAAACATAATCAAATCAGAATAGCTATAATCTTTTTTATATGGATTGGGTCTATAACTGAGATTGTTGATGGTTCTCATAATCATTGGTCTGATAATCTTTAACGGATTGTCACTTACTTCTTTTACAACCTCACTCATATAGACAGCACTTTTTTCAGATTCTTTAAATGAATTAATGTAATTTCCATTCAGAAAAGCGTTCCTTGAATATCCACCCCTTAAAATTTCTGGGTCTTCTAAATCATGATTAGATAAATAAATCATATAACCCAAGCGACTTGTAGTAGGCATAAAGGAATCATGGATACTATAGTTTCTAATAGTCCAAGGCGTTAGTATTAATATGAAAGCTAAGAAAGAAAAGAAGACACTTTTCAAACTCATATGGTTCTTAGTATCAAGGAAATAATTTAAAGAAAAAACTGCAAAAAATAAAAATGGCAGTAGAAGCAAAAATTGAGATCTTGTTAAAACTAGCAATCCAGAGAATATTCCAAATAGGACATAAGCAGATAGTCTATTTTGTTTGAGGCTGATTAAGAAAAAATAGGTTGCAGTAATACAAAAAAATGAAGCTAGAGTTTCTGTTAATAAATGTACAGAAAAGTAATTAGCAGGCGGGTAAAGCAAAAATATTATTGAAGGAAAAAGAGCAATTTTACTATTTTGACAGATTTCAAAACAAAGCAAGAAAACTACAAAAGTGGCTAAACTCCCTACGACAATATTAAAAATTCTACCGATCCATGGTTTAGGTTCAAACGCTTCATACAAACCCGCTAAAATATAAGGTAGCGCTGGAGGCCTAGTTGAGGACTCTACGAGTTCTTCGTATTGTTTACCTCCATTATCTCCAAAACCTTGCCCATAGTAGATTGCCTTAGCATGATTGTGATAACTTAAAGAATCTTCTAATGGTTCTCTTTCAAAACCATCTGTATAAATTAATGCAGCAAACTTAATTACTAAACTAAAGATGAAAAGCAAACCTGATAACTTTAAGTTCAAAGACATTCAATTCCTCATATAACTTTTGTAGGACTTATGGAAGAAAAAACCTAAGATCAAAAACAAAGAAATAGAGATAAGTAACAGGTTTGTTCTGAGTTGTAGAATTGATTCCGTGAAAAAAGCAATCAGCAATATACTAGGAGTTAGGCCGATCAGATTTAAGGTAATAAATCTCAGAAAGGATACTGCAACCAAAGAACAAAGAATATTTTGGACCACAAAAGGGATAAAAGTGAATCTAATAAATAAAATAGATTTATTTGGATTTTCATTAACTATTCTTTTTCTAATAAATTGTGCTTCATTATTTAAGTACTTTTCATAATTTAATTTGCCTAAATTAATTAAAAGATATGGAATGCAAACAGCTATAGTAAGGACTAAATAAGAAGCTAAAATTCCTTTAAAAAATCCTAAAGTTGTAATGTAAAAAATAATAATCAGTGATCCAGGCACAACTAGATTACTCAGCAAAATAAACATCAAGCTGATGAGCAAGATGTTGTCATTAGAAAAACTTAGTAAGGTATTAATTACTTCTTCCATAGGATGTTTCTAATATTATTTCTTTGAAGCCCTCCTCAAGGGTTGTTTTAGGAAACCAACCCATTCTATTAAGACTTTCGATATTAGCTACTGAAAGCATAACTTCATTATCTTTATACGGAACTTTTCCAAACTTAAACTCCGTACTGGCTTCAGATAATTCTTTGAAAAGCTCAGCAAAATTTTGCAAAGACACGCCTTTTCCTGTCCCAACCTGCAAACTTGTATACTTTGAAAATTTATCTAAATTATCCATAATGAACTTTACACAATTGATAACGTCTTTGTAATAAATAAAATCTCTAATTTGTTGGCACTCTGAGAGTTCCAGATAACAAGTGTTGTTAAGACAAGATTGAATGACTGCATTTGAAAAGTCAGTTCCTTTCTTATTTGGACCATAAATTGATTCAAGTCTTAAATTTATAATTTTTAGAATATCTGAAGAATATTTCTTTACTACATCTCTGAAAGAAGCTTTAGATGTGGAGTAGTCATTAGTATTATCTGGCAAGTTTGTATCAAAATTAATAAAACACCTAGATTGTGTCCTAGTAGCCATGTCAAGTATTTCGATACCAAATTTTAGATTTGTATCAAAAACTTCTTCTTTAGTCTCTCCTGTTCTGCCATAAGAAGTTGCTAGGTGTAGGATGCAATCAAAACTATTAGTCAAACCTTTTAGATCATCTACAAAGAGATAATTTATTGCACTATGTATAGGATCTTTTATAGGATTATTTTTATGCAATAAGACTGTAATTTCTGTAGTTTTTGAATCAAGACTGTCAACCAAATGTTGACCAAGAAAACCTGTTCCGCCAGTTACCAAAATATTTTTCATATGGCTTTAGCTTTCTGAATAAATTTGAATCTGTTCTAAGGTAATATCTCTTGCATCTTTACCTTCATAGTTTTGTTCATACCAAAGGCTGGTATTTTTGATAGCATGTTTTATATCCCATTTAGGCTGCCAACCCAGAAGACTGATGGCTTTTGTTGAATCAAGTCTGAGATAATGGGCTTCATGAGGGGAATAGGTAGTATCTTGCTCCCAGGAAATATTCTTACCAGACATTAGTATCAATTGATCGACTATCCAGTCAACTCTCTTTTCATCAGAAGCATCAGGACCAAAATTCCATGCTGAATCATAATCTTTATCAGAAGAAATCATTTTCTCAGCCAACAACATATAACCTGATAAAGGATCTAAGACGTGTTGCCAGGGCCTAATAGAAGAAGGATTTCTCAGAATTATTTTTTTACCATTTTTAATTGATTCAATAACATCAGGAATTAGTCTATCTTTTGCCCAATCCCCTCCTCCAATAACGTTACCTGCCCTAACTGAAGCTATTTTTGTATCAGTATCTAAATAGAAAGAGCTTCTGAAAGAATTAGTAACAATTTCTGCACAGCCCTTACTAGCACTGTATGGATCATATCCCCCCAAAGGCTGGTCTTCAGTAAAAGGTATATTAAGTTCCCGATTTTCGTAACATTTATCTGATGTAACAATAATGACCGATTTAAGTGTTTCAATAGATCTGCTTATATTAAGAATGTTAGCTGTACCGATGACATTAGTTTGTAAAGTTTCAATCGGTTCTATGTAAGAATCTCTAACAAGGGGTTGAGCTGCAAGGTGAAAAAGTATGTCTGGCTTTGAAAGATCTATAGCCTTTCTGAGAGATTCATAGTCATTAATATTGCCATATGTTGTCTCAGTAATATGTTCTAAACCAGTTATTGAAAAAAGATTTTTCTTATCAGTAGGCTTTAAAGAGAAACCAGAAACCTCAGAACCTAGACTAGTTAGCCATAAGCTGAGCCAGCTACCTTTGAAGCCTGTATGCCCAGTTATAAATACCTTCTTGCCTTTCCAAAATTCTAGTTCCATTTTTTCCACTTGGCTTGATTAGAATTCCATAATTCTTGCAAAATTATTTTATCCCTTAGGGTATCCATGGCTTGCCAAAATCCATCATGTAGAAAGGCATGGATTTGATGATCTTTTGCTAGTTTCTCTAAAGGTTCTTGCTCCCATACTGTTGAATCATCAGCTATATAATCAAGCACTTTGGGTGACAAAACAAAGAACCCTCCATTGATTCTAGAATTATCTCCTTTAGGCTTCTCTTGAAATGATGTAACTATGCCGTCGTTGATCTTCAAAGCCCCAAACCTGCCCGGTGGGTAAACAGCAGTAAGTGTAGCAAGGAGTCCTTGGTCTTTGTGAGCTTCTATAAGTTGACTAATATTGATGTCTGATAAGCCATCTCCGTAGGTAAAACAAAATGCCTCGTCTTCTTCAATAAACTTACTAACTCTTTTTAATCTTCCTCCAGTCATAGTCTCTTGACCTGTATCAATTAGTGTTATTTTCCAAGATTCAGAGGTTTTTTCATGTACTTCGATAGAATTGCTATGCAAATCGACAGTAATATCTGAGTTATAGGTACCATAGCTTGCGAAATATTCTTTTATGACGTTACCTTTGTATCCACAACAAATTATAAATTCATTGATACCATGAAAAGAATAACACTTCATAATGTGCCACAAAATTGGTCTTTGACCTATCTCAACCATAGGTTTGGGAATGGAGTGAGTTTCTTCTGACAGTCTTGTACCAAGACCACCGGCTAATATTACAGCTTTCATAGTGTCATTATAGGATATACAAGAAAAAGAAAACGCTAATTATTTTTTAGATGCCAATTCCAAGAATCTCTGCACATAGCTTCGAGGTCTTTCCTAGATGACCAATTCATTTCTTTCTTTGCAAGACTGGCATCTGCATAAGAAGTAGCAACATCACCTAATCTTCTTCCTCTTATTTTATATGGAATAGATTTACCGGTTACTCTTTCAAACATTTTTATAACTTCTTTTACTGAATACCCCTGCCCATTACCGAGATTTAAAATTGAACAAAAATTTTGTGAAGATCTGTTTAAAATTGTAAGAGCTGTTAAATGACCAAGTGCAAGATCAGTGATGTGAATAAAGTCTCTCACGCCAGACCCATCTTGTGTGGGATAATCATCTCCATAAACTTCAATATATTCTTGGGAACCACTCAAAACTTTGCAGATCTTAGGAAATAAATTATGTGTTTCCCCTTTAGGAGATTCACCTATAAGGTAACTTTCATCGGCTCCTACAGGATTAAAATATCTCAAAATTACAGATTTAAGTCCAGATTGAGAATTAGCTGTATCTTGTATAATCTTTTCTAGCATTAATTTTGATCTAGCATAAGGATTTACAGGATTTACATCAGCGGTCTCTTTAAAAGGAGTATCATTAGAATTGCCATATACAGCTGCTGTAGAACTAAATATGAACTCATTAACATTATTTTTTTTCATAACATCAAGAAGGGTCAAAGACCCTTTAATGTTTGTTTGATAATAGTCTAGTGCGAGTAGATTTGATTCTTCAACAGATTTCTTCGCTGCTAAATGAATTACAGTCTTTATGGATTGATTTTTAAATATTTTATTAACTAAGTTTTCATCGCAGATATCTCCAGAAATTATTTCTAAAGAGCCCGAATCAAACGTATTCAATCGCTCTATATTTTCTATATAAGAGGTTGAAAAATCATCTAGAACTATTACTTTTAAGTCACTCTTCAAGGCCTCCAGAGTAACATGAGAGCCTATGTAACCTCCGCCTCCAGTTATAAGTATAGTCATTGAGAGTTACTCAAATCTATCATATAGCTTAAATCCCTCTTGCTTGATAAGCTTATCTCTCTTTGCTAACAATAAATCTTCTTCCATCATTTCAGTTACCAAACTAGAAAATTTTATCTTCGGCTTCCAACCGAGTTTATTTTGCGCCTTAGTTGCATCTCCCAATAATGTATCTACTTCAGCAGGTCTATAGTATTTAGGGTCAACTGCAATAATTTCTTTCCCATCACCCTTGATAATTCCTTTTTCCTGCTCTCCTTTTCCTTTCCACTCTATCTCAATTCCTATATGCGAAGCAGCTAGTTCAATAAATTCTCGCACACTGTGAGCCTCTCCAGTAGCAATACAAAAATCTTCAGGATTCTCTTGCTGCAGCATAAGCCACTGAGCTTCTACAAAATCCTTTGCATGTCCCCAATCTCTTTTTGCGTTCAAGTTACCTACATACAGCTTCTCTTGAAGTCCTTGATTGATTCTAGCCAATGCTCTTGTGATTTTTCTTGTAACAAATGTCTCTCCTCTGACTGGAGACTCATGATTAAACAGAATCCCATTGCAGGCATACATGCCATAAGATTCTCTATAATTAATTGTTATCCAATATGCATAAAGTTTAGCTGCTCCGTAGGGACTTCTTGGATAAAATGGTGTTTGCTCATTCTGAATGGGTTCCTGAACTTTTCCATACAGTTCAGAAGTGGAGGCCTGATAGAATTTTGTTTTTTTTTCAAGACCAACTATCCTCAATGCCTCTAGTAACCTTAATGTGCCAATTGCATCTGTATTTGCAGTATATTCCGGTTCCTCAAAAGAGACAGCTACATGAGATTGTGCTGCTAGGTTATAAACCTCATCGGGTTCGGTCTGCTTAACAATATTTATCAAACTAGAGGAATCGGTCAAGTCACCATGGTGTAAAAAAAAATTTGATTTTTTTTCATGCGGATCTTGATACAAGTGATCTATTCTGTCTGTGTTAAACAGGGATGTTCTTCTTTTGATACCGTGAACACGATACCCTTTTTCTAATAAAAGTTCTGCTAAATACGAACCATCTTGGCCTGTTATGCCTGTAACCAATGCAACTTTTTCTTCAGACATTTTATACTTTCCTCAAGTCTTCAATATTTTCTTTATACCATTCGTAAACATTTGAAAGACCCTCTTCAAGTTCAATACTGGCGTTCCAGCCTAATGCTTGAAGACAAGAAACATCAAGCAGCTTCCTAGGTGTACCTTCAGGCATATCTTTATTGAACTCAATTTTTCCTTCAAATCCTACTATTTTTTTTATTATTTTTGATAATTGATAAATCGAGATGTCTTTGCCCATACCTACATTAATGTGACTTTTTTTCTTGAGGGTTATATATTCAGGAGAATCAACTTCTAACTGCATCATAAATAAGCAAGCTTTTGCTAAATCATCTACATGCATAAATTCTCTCATTACCTGTCCACTACCCCAAACTTCAACAAAATCTGATCCTTTTACTTTAGCCTCATGAAATTTACTTAAAAGCGCAGGAATTACATGCGAGTTTTCAAGATGAAAATTATCTTTCTCACCATATAAGTTAGTTGGCATTAAACATCTAAAATTAGTGGAATATTGCCTATTATACGATTGACATAATTTAATACCTGCAATCTTTGCTATTGCATAAGGCTCATTAGTTGGTTCCAAAGGGCCTTCCAAAAGGTAGTTTTCCTTGATGGGCTGTGGACATAATCTGGGATAAATGCATGAGCTTCCTAAAAAAATAAGATTTTTAATATCAGATTGAAAAGATTGGTGAATAACATTAGCTTCGATCATTAAATTTTCGTATATAAATTCAGCAGGATAAGTATCATTTGCAGAGATGCCACCCACTTTTGCAGCAGCAAGTATCACCCAGTCAGGTTTCTCAGTTTCTAAAAAACTTCTTACGTCATCTTGATTTGTTAGGTCTAAGCTTTTTCTGTCTTTAGTTACAAGGTTTTTATAACCAGCAGAATTTAATTGATTTGAGATAGCAGCTCCAACCATCCCGTTATGTCCTGCCAAATATATCTTTTGATTTTTGTTAATCATTTCTACTCAACTTAATTCTCCACTTGAGATCTTTAAAAGAGATCATCAATCTCGAAAGGTTATATATTTTTTTTGCAATATACTTCATATAAATAAAAAATTTAATTATTGATGATACATCATGAGGTTTAATTAATTCATATCCATAATCTTGCATCTCTTTTCTAAGGTTTTTTTCTAGAATATCTACCTCTACTGCTGTTATCTCTTTCTTCCAGCCGACAATTCGTTCCTTGGTTGGTCCTGCCCCCACTAGTTTATGCAAATGTTTTTGATCATCAGGAATTTTATCTTGGTAACCTCCAATTTCACGTGTCTTGGAAGAATTAACTCCTAAGAATCTATTGATTTCTTGAATCTGCTCTTCAAAATTCTCAACTAAATCTTCATATTTTATAGGGAAAAATCTTGTATCTTCTTTCCACATAGTATTTTGCTTCATAACTCTCTTCCATACATTGCAGAATACATATGGATTATTAATGAATGTATTCTTTTTATTTGAAGTAAGATTATTTTTTTGTGATGCGAATACAGCTCTTGGATCTCTATAAATATGAAGTACTTTGGAATCAGGAAACTTTCTAAATATTTTTTCTATGATGTAAATATATTCTGGAGCCTTGTATACGAAAGTCTTGGACTGAGGCTTTTCTGACGTAAATAACGAGCTGAGGATAGATGGAAGTATTTGATTACCAGATTTATTTTCTAGAATTTGCTTTAAGTCATTACTAAGAATATTCCAGGACTTAAATTTAATATCTTGCTGAAAAGCGGTAAGCAAAGAGTGAAAATTATCACTAAATTCGTCTACAAATGCTAAACCTCCCGGAATACTATCTTCTATACTGACCCCGATTTCCTCAAAAGAATCAAGAGCAGAAGCCAAAAAGGTTGAACCAGATCTAGCAGTATAAACCAAGAAAACTATTTGATGATTAGGGCTTTCTTTTGAGGTGGAATAAGTCATTTGTTAATTCCGAACATAGAATTTCGTCTTTATACTCTGAATGATTCCTTAGGTCACTAATTAATTCATTAATTTCTTCGGAACTAATGCCGGAGAGCTTTTGTTTTGCATATTTAATACTCTTGGGATTTGAGAATTTCTGTTTTAAATATCTCCCGTAATTTTTTAGCTGACTCATGAGGCTATTTTTGATGGGCTTCAAATTAGATTCAGAAATATTCATTTGACTAATTTCTTTACTGATAGCTTCACAGGAAACTAACTCAAGGTTTTTAATATGGGATCTCAAAAAATTTCTAGATTTTTCTTCAGAATAATCAGCGAAATTATTACTGGTTAAAAAACAATCTATCGAATCTTTCACCTGAGTATGAGTCTGACAAACCTTACTAACAGTATTTGAAATTTGCTTTGAATATTCATGGTCAGTATAAGGCAAAAAGCTAATTACAGGCTTTCGCATTATGAAAGCCTCCATGCCGGTAGTGCATGAACTATGTATCACAAGCTCTGAACCCATAATCCAACTTGCGATATTTCCTTCACTTTCGATAAAAACATTATCATATCTTCTGGCTATTGAAAGCCAGTGTTGTGCATCCTCTGAGGGATGTGGTCTTACTATCAAATTTTTATCGGGATATGTGATTGCAATTTCTTCAATAAGAGAAGTGTATTCTATGAAAGTTTTCCTAAAAAATTCTTGTCTGATGTGATAATTCTCTAAGTCCTCATTATTTTGAACCCTTCCCATTTTGATTAAAAAATTATCTATGTTTTCATTTCCCATGGCATGATTTACTGTGAAACTAGATGGAAAGAGAAAGTATTCTTGATACTTATGCTTGTGTTGTTCAGATTTAGTGTGGTGTATAGCCTTGAATGGTTCACATAAAAGATCAATCCTTGGGTTTCCAGTAACCACTACTTTATCTGAGAATTCAGGATACCTCTCTTTGATAAGCATTGCCTCAGAATTTCCCCAGGTAAAAACTTTTTCAGCTAAAGCTAGAGTTTCAGGACAAATTCTTTGAGTAATATATCTTTCATAATTAAAGAGGCTACACAAACCTTCTTCATCTTGCGAAACTAAAGAAAACCCCTTTGAGGTTATCTTTTTAAAGAAATCTATTTTGTTTTTAGAAAGGCTTTTATCAAAATAAATACCTTGCGGTATGTAGTCTATATTTCTTATAAGTGAGTCTTGTGAGCCTATGATGACCTCAAAATTATTTTGTAAAAGAGATAAAGAAAGCAATAATCTAGAATGAAAGTCTCTAACCTTTACTTCAATTGGAAGGGCTACAAATTTACTCACTACTGAAGAATTATGTTAAACATGATTGGGTTTTTGAATCCCAAATATAGTAATTATCTTTCCGTTATCTTGTTTGGCTTCTTCAGGTACATCATGTTTAAAATAAATATCCCCAATGTTTTTTGAAAATAGACTGTTTAAAAATTTAGTGTCTTCGATTCTTTCTTCGCTACCAATTAGGTAACCCCTAGATTCTTCAATTTCTTCATTTGTTTTAGGAGAATAAGTAGCTGAAACTGCAATTATACATCCATTTTTTGAAACTCTTATCATCTCCTCTGCTGCTTTTTGCTTATCGTCACTATATGCTATAACCCAACCACAAATAATTAGATCAAAGGTATCATCTTGATAAGGCAAGTTATGCATATCACCTTGATCAACCCAAGGAGAATAAGTAATTAAGTCAATTGCTTTAATATTTCTTAGCGGAATACCGTAAGACATGACAGATAAAATCTCAGATTCTAGTTTGGGACCTATAATCAAAACTTTTATATTAGATATATTGTTTGAAATTTTATCTATACAAATAACTGGATTCATCAAAGTTCTCACCTTAGATCCGTCTTGCTGTAAATCTATGCCTAATAAATACCTGGCTTTAGGGTGAGGATAATCCGGATTTGAAACAACTCTTCTTAAATTAGAGAATATTGTGTGCTCATGTACATTAACTGTAGAGTCTTTGAAAGTATTAAGCTTTTTTTTAACCTTTATGTACCAAAAGGCCCTCAAGAAGCTGATAATAATTCTTATCCTAGTAAAGCTGAGAAGTAGTTTAATCATGTTCCTATATTTTTAGAGAGAAACCCATACTTTTTGCCTGATCAGAAAGCATATCTACTTCATTAGATAAATTATTTCTGTGCTCTAGATCGTTTAGATTATTTTTTTTATAATCGACATAATCCTCAAGTTCTTTAGATTCCTGACCAAACGTATAAAAAATGGACATACGTTTATCATGTTCGGGTAGCTTCAAGAAATTAGGCAAATACTCATCAATTTTAGGTAAGAAGGCAGAATCATTATTGAACTTTGGAAGAACAGCACCTCCACTGTGCTCTGTTCTCAGGTTCCATATTACCAAGTCACCTAGTTTTGTTCGTGCGTTTACTATCTTTCCAGTGTTCAAATAAACTCTTAAGTCATTATGAAATCCTCGACCCGTAAGAAGGTTTTTTAGTGCAAGCTTATTAAAAATAACTCGTCTATGACTATTTGAGCGGAACTTTATACCTCCGCTAAAGTCTTTATGATCTTGCAGGAATACACCTAATCTAAATATAGGGTAAACTGAATCTCTGGGGTTCTTATAATCGTGTCTTGCATCGGTATGAAAGATTCTTCTATTCGGCTTGCAGTGAATCTGACTGTCTCTAAAATAAGTCACTTCATTTTGAAGAACTTCTTTCATCAAGTTTATTATTTCTTTCTTGAATAAAATAGTTCTCAATTCTGGAACATCAAAAACATCTCCTGGAACAGATTTATCATAAGAAAGAAGCGAACATTTAGAAGTACAATAATTTGTCAATTTTGTGACTTCCTCGCTGGAAAAGACATTCCGAATTATCAAAAAACCGTTTTGGTTTAAGTCGTCTTTTTGTTCAGATGATATTAAGTTAATCAATTTATATAAGTATATTGGATAGGTTAAGTAAACAATAGGTATTATACTTTATATCGTGAAAACGCATAAAATGAGACACAATCTCAAAAGCTCAAGTAACTCAATATCAGGAGATGTAAGCACAACCTTCGCGCAAACCATGCTCTATTCATTAAATTTCCTAAGGGAGTTAGTTTTTTCAAATAAAGAAAAGAATGAAGAAAGTTTTGAAATTATTGAGGATGATCTTTATGTCTTCTGGGGAACTAAGGATTGGACAAAATTTTCCCCTGCACGTATTGCTTGTGATGGCTTTTTGATAAATTACCTAAAAAATAATTTTTCGAATGAAATGCCCATAAATATATTAGATGTCGGATGTGGCAAGGGTCATTACTCAACGATGATCAGAAACTTAGGTTATCAGGTCAAATATACTGGAATAGATATAACACCCAGAGAAGAGTGGTCGGAACTTGAAGATAGAAATACACGATTTCTATCGTTAGCTCTAGGTGAAGATAGATTAAGAGAAAATGTGCCAAAAATAGGAAATAATATTGATTTAATATTCTCACAAAGCTGTCTTGAACATATAGAAAATGATATTTCTGCTTTAATTGAACTCACTACAGAATTTCCTAACTCTAAGCAAATTCACCTAATTCCAGGTGTTATTTCTTTTCTCAATTACTTCAAGCATGGCTTTAGGAGATATAGTCAGAGAAATTTCACTCACATTGCTAACTACTTAAATGTAAATTATCAATTGAAAGCAATTGGAGGTCATGAAATGGTAAGGTCTTATTTTCCTTTTTTTTATAAAAATTACAAAAGAAGACATAAGTTTGATTTTTTTGGATTGTATAAGATGCCCATTTCTCTAAAGAGTATTATTAAAGGATCAAAAACAACCAGAGGACAATATCCAGTTTTTTATTCTCTTGAAATTACTTAAATAATTCATCTTTTATTCGAGACTTAAATTTTCTTCAATAAGTTCGATAGATAATGGTGATCCAAATTCTATGTCCTTTGCAGCTGTCAAACCTATAACTTTTGTAAAATGCTTTGGGGCTATTCCAAAACCAGGTCTAATTATTTTCAAATTATCTGTTGTAAATCTTTCACCCTTAGTTAATTTCTTTGTGACATATATAGATCGTCTGTATTTTATATTAGCTTCTTCACTCGCTTTCCTTTCATAATTAACTTTACCTAGTGCCTCCCAAGCAATTTTTGAGGAAATACAAAGTTCTTTTAATTCTCTTGGCTCTAAAGAGAATGGATCATCAGGTCCTCCTCCAAGCCTGTCTAACGTAAAATGTTTTTCTATTATACACGCCCCCATGCCTACACTTGAGATAGCAGATACGTTGTTTATAGTATGATCCGAAAGTCCTACTACACATTGAAATCTATCTGACATATCAGCAATTGTTCTTAAATTATAATCAGCGTGAGGAGCTGGATAGCTACTTACACAATGTAAAATTGCTAGTTGACTGCAGCCTCCCTCTCTCGCTACAGATATAGCCTCTTGTATCTCCTCCGAATCTGCTAAACCTGTAGACATGATCATTGGTTTTTTAGTTTGGGCTACGTATGAGATTAAATTATGGTCAGTTAATTCAAAAGAAGCTATTTTATAAGCAGGGACATTTAAATCCTCAAGTAGATCTACAGCAGAATTATCAAATGGGGTGCTGAAGATTGTGATATCTTGCTCTTTAGCATACTCAAATAAAGGTTTATGCCAGTCCCAAGGGAGATGTGCTTCTTCGTATAATTCGTATAAATTTCTACCATCCCAAAGGCCTCCTTCTAAAGTAAATTCAGGTGTATCTAAATCTATAGTCATGGTATCAGGTCTATAAGTCTGAAGTTTTACTGCGCTTGCACCGCAATCTTTAGCATGCCTTATAAGCTTAAATGCATTTTCAATCGAACCATTATGATTAGCAGAGATTTCCGCAATTATATAAGGGGGATGATTGATCGATATTTCTTGATTATCTATTGTAATTTTTTGATTTATTTTATTCATTTTATTTATCTATATATTCGGTCAGTCCTCTATAAAACTTAGTACCTGCTTTGGGTGCATAGTAATCAGGAACGGGAATAGAAGAATTTGCATATATCCACCAAATTAAATCTTGAAAATTCATTAAGTGCCTGAACATTACAGTACTGGAAAGTCTTGGATTAATCTCGAAAAGCAAAGGGCCCTCTTGTGTAAGCCTTAATTGCACATTCATGATTCCGTTTAGCTCCACTGCATCAGTTATGTCGTACAAATATTGATTAATTAATTCATTTTCAACAACTTCGCCACTATATGTAAAGCCATATAAAAGAGTCCTTTTAATTATCATAGTCCTTGTTCCAGTTGCTCTTGATCTAAATACTGGACATGTGTACTCCTCATCTGGCATAAGATATTGCTGCCAAATCATTTCTACATTAGTGGGAGGCTTAAACGATCTGTAATGAGACAACGAGTTAATTATGCTTAAGTCTTTGGAACCTGAACCTTCTCTAGGTTTTATAATTACCGGATATTTCTTTGGTTCATTTTGTCCAACCAACCCATGCTCAGGTACATTGATGCCCTTGGAATCTAAAAACTTAAGACATATATACTTGTCTAGTGAGTTTTCAAGCAATAACTTATTAGTTAGTAAAACTTTAGCTTTAGATATCTTCCTTATAGAGTGTTTATTTAGAAACCTTATTTCTGCTTCAGATGTTGGAATATAAAGAGCTATGCTAAAGTCATTAATCAATTTTTCTAAAATTTCTTGAAAATTATCGCTCTCTACATGAGGTAAGATAAAACATTGATCGCATTCATGGTGTCCCGGATGGTTACTAGTTATATCGCTGCCATATACTTTCCCATTCCATTTGAAAGCTTTGAGTATTCTTGCGGCACCTAGCCCAATATCTCCTCCTATGCCTCCTATCAATATATTCATATTACCTAGTCAATACTGTTCTTAAGTATTCATTGTCAGGATCTAATTCTTGAATTTTATTGGAGATGTTTTGAATATCAAACCTTACCCTGCTGAACTGAACAGACAAATTTTCAGTATTTATAACTACAAAGCTAGAAAGAGCACTAACATCTCTGGGCTGTCCAACTGAGCCAGGATTTAGAAGAAATTTATCTCTATTACATCTTATGAAAGGGTAATGTGTATTACCAAATATTGTGAAGTCACAAGAAGAATAATTTTGATCCAGAATACTACTTTTAGAATTTGGATAAATATATTCGTCAACACTATCTAAACTTCCGTGGCTAAGAAAAAAGGAGATATTATCAAAAGAAAGAGACAAGGACTCGGGAAGAGAAAGAAGCCAATTCATTTGATTTCTATCTAATTCTTTTTTACAGAGGTCAAACCCACTACCATATTTCACTCTGTAGTTTTGTGCATCATCAGTATTCTCTAGAGAATTCTTTAAAAGCTTTTCGTGATTACCGGCGATGCAAAAAA
>CACFXJ010000005.1:0-60057 GCA_902570225.1 uncultured SAR86 cluster bacterium | reverse complement strand
ATCTTTCACAGCTCTTATCAAGCTTTCTTCTCTGACTACTTTTTCTATTCCATCTAATCCTACCGCTTCAGCAGGTGGGTCAATAACTGGTGACATGACTGCTTCTATACAATGTGTTAAAGCATCCATGCCAGCACCCGCCGTTAAAACAGGAGGCAAGCCCAAAGTAAGTTCTGGATCACATATAGCAGCTGTTGGTCTAAGATAGTCGCTGGCCAGAATAAGCTTTCTTCCGTCGTTCATTATGATGACAGCCCCCAAGGAAACTTCACTACCTGTTCCTGAAGTAGTTGGAATGGCAATCATCGGCATTGTCTGGTTGATCTTCCCAACTCCTCCTTCATTTACTGAGTAGTCAACAACATTTCCTTCGTGATTGGCCATTAGCGCAACAGTTTTAGCTAAATCCATACTAGAGCCACCTCCAAATCCAACAACACCATCGCAACCATTTTGTTTATAAATTTCTAGAGCATCATTAACGGCCTGTTCTGTAGGATTTGCGGGTGTGTCTTCGTAAAAAGATGGCGAAAGCTCATTTGATAGTAAGTTTCTAATCATATCTGACATGCCTATATTTGCTAGACCAGGGTCAGTACAAATTAATGGATTCTTGATTCCATGTTCCTCCAGAACTTGAGATATGCTTTTGATAGCTCCGTTTTCAAAATGGGGTTTATTTAGATAGTTGAGTTGCATTATTTCCTCCCGATTATAATGAATGTACCTTGTGTAAAATATTCTAATAAATAATATACTTTAATTGTGAAAATTCTATATGAACCTAAAGACATTAGATTGAAAATTATGGATTTCTTGTCAAGGAGAGAGCATTCTTCGAAAGAAATTTATCGCAAGATGTCTCGAAAAGTTGAATCTAAAGAGATGCTTATTCAATCAATTAAAGATATGGAACAGGATGGTTTGCTTAGTGATGAGAGGTTTGCTGAGAGTTATTTCCAAAGCCGAAAAAGAAGAGGATTCGGGCCCTTAAGAATTAAGAATGAATTAATTCAAAGAGGTGTTCAGGAAAATCTTTTTTATTCTTTAGATGAAACAACTGATTGGTCTCATTACGCATTGGAGGCCTTAAAAAAGAAAATGAATGGAAAAAGGCCTAAAGAAACTAAAGACATTCTAAAGTTAAAAAGTTTTTTAAATTATCGTGGGTTTGAATTTCAAGACATAGATAAAGCATTTGATCTATTAAATAAGGAAAATTGATATAACTTAATCTTAGTTAATCTATACTAACGTTATCGAAATGAGTTACCAAGTTTTAGCTAGAAAATGGAGACCCAATGACTTTTCGGAAGTCGTCGGGCAAGAACATGTCGTTCAGGCCCTATCTAATAGTTTAGATAATCAAAAGGTTCATCAGGCATTTGTTTTAAGCGGTACCAGGGGAGTAGGAAAAACTACCATTGCAAGGATATTAGCTAAGAGTCTTAATTGTGAAGAGGGACTAGATTCTAAACCTTGCGGAAAATGCCCCACATGCTTATCAATTGCTGATGGAAGTTTTATGGATTTCCAGGAGATAGATGCTGCATCCAGCAGAGGAGTTGATGATACTAAACAACTTTTAGAAACAGTTATGCATATGCCTAGTTCTTCAAGATATAAAGTATATCTTTTAGACGAAGTGCATATGCTTTCAACTCAAAGTTTTAATATGCTTCTAAAAACTTTAGAAGAGCCACCTGAACATGTTATTTTTATTTTAGCAACCACATTACCCGAAAAGATTCCTGCTACTGTTCTTTCTAGATGTTTACAGTTCAACTTAAAAAATCTTACCAATAGGCAATTGACCGATAGATTGTCCTATATATTAAAAGAAGAGGGTGTCGAATTTGATCAAACTGCCATAGAACAAATTGCTAGAGCTGGAAGAGGCAGTCTAAGGGATTCCTTAACTATTACCGATCAAGCAATTGCCTTTTGTGAGGGAAAGCTCTCTGATTCGGAAGTGGCATCTATGCTAGGAACTCTGCCCTCAGATAATGTGTTAAAACTTTTGAAAGATATATCAGAAAGAGACTCTAAATCTTTACTTAATAATTTAAATGAGATAAGTCAACTTAGCGTCGATTATTTAAGATTAATGGACCTCTTGCTGGAAACAATTCAGCTCTTAGCTTTTGCACAAGTTTCTGATGAAATTCTTGAAGAAATTAATTTAAATAAAGAAGAGGCTATTGAATTAATGAACATTCTTTCAGAAGAAGACCTTCAGCTTCTGTATCAAATAGGACTAATTGCAAAAAGAGATATGGAATTAGCCCCTAGTTTGTCTGGAGGTTTTGATATGGCTCTTCTAAGAATGGTTTCCTTTATCCCAAATCAACCTGAACAATCTAAAAAAAAAGTTAAATCTTCAATAGAAGACAAAAAGGACATTGATCCATTAAAAGAAGTAGTTAAGGACGAAAATATAAAACAATCTTCTTTAGAAGATCAAAACAATAAAGAAGATAAAGAAGCAGAAGAAATAATTTTTGAAATATCTTCTGCTAATTGGAAAGACATATTTGAACAGCTTGCTTTAGATCCAGGAACTAAACAACTTGCTTCTCATTGTCACTTTATAAAAGTTGATGAAACTGTCATTTACCTGTCTATGCCTGAAGAAAAACTTAATTTATTTAGTGGAAAGCATAGAAAACAACTCCAAGATGCATTAAGTTCTTTCTTTTGCACACCTTGCAATCTATTCTTGGAAGTAGGAGATTATTCTGAAGAGTCTCCCAATAAGATAAAGGAAGAAGAAAAAAAGATAGAGCTTAGAAATGCCCAGAAAGAAATTGAAGATGACCCAAATGTACAAAGTCTCATTGAGGCTTTTGGCGCAAAAGTAATTGAATCTTCCATAGAGCCTAGAACAGAAAAGTGAGTAATGTAAGTCCCCTTGTTGATAGTCTAATTGAAGCTTTTCAATGTCTTCCTGGAGTAGGTCCTAAATCAGCCCAAAGAATGGTTCTGCACCTTTTGGAAAGGAATAGAAATGCAGGACAGTCACTAGCCCTTATTCTTGGGCAAGCCCTAGAGTCTGTTGATAAATGTTCAAATTGTAGAATATTCACAGAATCCTCAACTTGTCAGATTTGTCTTAATGAAAAAAGAAATAATAAGCAAATATGTGTAGTTGAATCAGTATCAGATGTTTTCGCTATTGAACAAAGTAATCAATTTAATGGACATTATTTTGTTTTGCATGGCCATTTATCACCCATTGATGATATTGGACCCGATGAATTAGCACTAGATAAATTATTTTCCAGAGTGAAAAATGAGGATATTGAAGAAATTATTCTTGCAACTAACTCTACTCTCGAAGGAGAAACAACTTCCCATTTTATTTTTGACAATTTGAAGGATTTACAAGAACTTAAAGTAACAAAATTGGCTAGAGGTGTTCCATTAGGAGGAGAATTGGAGTATGTTGATAGAGGAACCCTGACACATGCTTTTGCGGGTAGAGTTGATTTGAAGATAAAAAAATAGATGAGAATTTTTTTTGGAATATTTTTAGCAACTATAACTAACTTTTTTCTCGGAATAGTGGGATTGTATCTTGCTTCATATCCTTTTTTTTCTCAATTTGCCCCTGAGTATTTTCAAGATGATTCAGCAGGGATCAACTACATATATAGTTTCCTTATGAAATTCTTAGTTATACTTATACTCACGTGGATAATGCATAAAGTCATGGCAATGTTGGATTCACCAAAGAAGAGAGTGTTGTTTATCTTTCTATTAGGAAGTACCTTTTCAGTCTACTATCAAATCAACATTTTTTTCGTTGATAATTCAATAATATGGAGTCTATATACAATCTTAGGAGAATCATTCAATTGGCTTTTGACTGGATATGTTTTGTCTAAGTTTGTTAGGCCTAAGCACCTAGGGGCCAATTAATATTTAGCATTAAATAGATCTATTGCAGCATTTGACATTGCTGTTACCCCTGTTTCAATAGCTGGCTTAGCATCTGGTAAAAATAAATCTGAATGAAGAGAAGGAAGGGTAATATCATCTCTGATCGCTTTTTCATAGACCTTATTATTTACAGCTCCAAGCCAGAATAATGCAGTTGGAATAATTGGCTCGACTCTGCCAAACATCCCAAAATCCTCTCCACCCATAACAGGAGATACTTTTATAACATTTTCTGATCCAAGAGAGTTTGAAAAACTCTTTTGAACTTTTTCTACCAAACTAGGATTATTAAAAACTGCTGGAGTGTATTCGTCTTTTATCTCAACTAATGGATAATAATCTTCACTTAATCCGGCAGAGATAGCTGCTCCTCTAACTATTCTTTCTATAGAGGCGATAGTTTCATTTCTTACTTCATCAGCGTATGAACGCAATGTTAATTGCAGTTTTACTTGGTTTGGAATGACATTATGTTTTGTTCCGCCATGAATTGATCCGACAGTAACCACTGCAGGATCAGTTGGAGCTATTTGTCTACTTACTATAGTTTGAAGTTGGGTAATGATATTTGCAGCTAAGACAATGGGATCTTTAGTAGTATGTGGGTAAGCTCCATGACCACCAAGTCCTTTTACAGTTATGTCAACTGAATCTACATTTGCCATAGCCCATCCTGGAAGATATCCAACCTTACCAGCCTGTAAGCTAGGGCTTACATGAAATGCTAAATTAAAATCAGGTCTCGGAAACCTAGTGAAAAGGCCATCCTTGATCATATTTCTTGCTCCGCCACTCACTTCTTCTGCGGGTTCCAAGATTAATAATAGGTTTCCTTGCCATTGTGACTGATTATTGAAAAGGTATTCTGCTGCCCCTATCAACACAGACATATGTACGTCGTGCCCACATGCATGCATGGTGAATACTTCTTTTCCTTCAGCATTCAGAGCTTTCTTTTTACTCGCATAAGTAGCACCTGTTTTTTCTTCAACAGGCAAACCGTCCATATCTGCTCTTAGCATTACAGTTTTACCTTCACCATTTTGAAGAAGAGCCACAACACCATTACCTCCGATGTTGCGAGTGACCTCGTAACCAATATTTTCCAGAATTAAGGCTAGTTTTTCCGAAGTTTCAAATTCTTGGTAAGACAATTCTGGATTGGCATGCAACTCTTTATATAATTCATATAAATTTATTTTATTTTCTGAGGCATGAAGAAAGTTGTGGCACAAAATCAAAGCTATAAATAATAATTTTTTCATTAGATAAAAGTTTATGTGTTTTTTATGTGGCACAGTATCATACAATTTCAATTAAAATTAAAAATAAACAATCATGAGTATTAAATCCGATAAGTGGATTAAAGAAATGGCTAATAATCATAGGATGATAGAGCCTTTTGAGTCTGGGCAGGTAAGGTTAGGTAAAAAAGAAGAGAAATTGATTTCTTATGGAACCTCTTCTTATGGATATGATGTTAGATGCTCTAATGCATTTAAAGTATTTACTAATATTAATTCTGCTACTGTTGACCCAAAAAGTTTTGATGAAAATAGCTTTGTAGATGTAAAAAGTGATGTTTGCGTGATACCTCCAAATTCTTTTGCTCTTGCTAGTACTATTGAATATTTTAGAATTCCTAGGAATGTTCTCACTATTTGTTTAGGTAAGTCCACATATGCTAGGTGCGGAATAATAGTAAATGTGACACCGCTAGAACCAGAATGGGAGGGGCATGTTACTTTAGAGTTTTCAAATACAACAAGCTTGCCTGCAAAGATTTATGCTAACGAAGGTGTAGCGCAAATGCTCTTTTTGGAATCTGATGAGGAATGTGAAATAAGTTATAAAGATAGAGGTGGAAAATATCAAGGACAGACTGGAGTAACCTTGCCTAAGGCTTAACTAATCTCTTCGAAGTTCTTAATTTTTATTTCAACTTCTCGATCATTTTTATCATAGATTTTGATCACTGAAAAATCTAAATCTGGAGCTAACCAGAAGACTTGAGATCTTTCGCTACCTTCTTCGAATTGCCTTGAAACCTTGAAGGCATCGTAAGTACCAAAGGGTGTTTCTATAGATTCTTTTTCTTTTTGCACTTCATAAGTTCGATTTTTTATAGCTCCTTTCCAGTAAACTAAATAGGATATAGAGTCAGGTATTTTATCCATATCAAATTGCCTAAAATCTAGCCGTAGTTGCAAAGAAGCAGAACTAGGACCCACTACATTTTCAGAAAGGGTCAAAACGCCTTTATCTTTATTTTCAATAAATTTAACTTCATTTTTATCCCAATTAAAATTCGCTGAAGCCTTGTAGCGCCTAAACAAGATTCTTTGATTGAAATCATACTTAATTGGTTTTATCTGATTTTTTACAAGTTCAAAAATTTCTGATTCTTCTCTTTTTACGATCGAACCCCCATCCAAAAGAGAATTTAACTTCCAACGCCCATTATCTAGTTTTATCATCTCAACTTGCATCTCACCAACATTACTTTCTAATGTAGCCCTTGAGGGCTTTATTTCATCTGTAGCTTTGAGGTAGCTAAAGACGGGTAAGACTAATGAGATCAAAATTATTTTTTTCATAATTCTCTAAATTTTAATTACTTTTCCCTCTGATAGGGTAATTCTTCCTTGAGAGATTTTTTTTATAACTTTAGGATAGATTTTATGCTCAAGCTCATGAACTCTTTTTTTTAAACCTTCAATAGTTTTTGTTTTTACTTCAAACTTAGATTGAGCACATATGGGTCCCCCATCAAGGGTATTATCTACAAAATGAACTGTAACTCCATGATATACATCATTGTTTTCCAAAACTTTTCTATGCGTATCTAGGCCTTTGTGTTTCGGAAGCAGGGAAGGGTGGATATTTATCAGTTTTCCTATATATTTTTCTACAAATACGTTGCTTAGAATTCTCATAAATCCGGCCAGAACAATAAGGTCTACATTATATTTTTCAAGAACTTCAATTAGTTCCTTTTCAAATTCTTCTCTTGAAGAAAACTGACTATGATCAATGAAATAGTTTTTTATTCCTGCTTTCGTCGCCCTTTCTAACCCAAACGCATCTTTCTTATTGCTTAAAACACAACATATTTCAATAGATTTATCGGTCTCAAATTCATCAATAATTGCTTGCAAATTTGAACCATTGCCAGATATAAGTACTGCAACCTTAAACACGCTTATTCCAATTAGACAAAAGAAATCTCTTCTTCGTTCACTTTTCTTTCTTCAACTTTACCAATTGTTTTAGCAAAATAGGATTGATTCAACATCCCTAAGGCATCTTCCTCATCAGCTTGGCTAACAGCAATGACCATACCAACACCACAATTAAAGGTGTTTAATAAGTTCTCTTTAGGCATATTTGTTAGTTGCATTAACCATTCAAAGTAGTGTCCAGCTGGCCAGTCATTGAAGTTATGATTTATGATTGCTTTCTGATTTTCATTTAACATTCTAGGAATATTTTCAAAAAAACCTCCTCCAGTTATGTGTGCTATTGCATTAATTTCTAGAACTTTTTTAAGAGCCAATATTGCAGAGACATAAATATTAGTAGGCTCTAACAAAATTTTGCCTATCTCCTCTTTTTGTATTTTAGATCCTAGATCTAGTTGAAAATCAGCAATTATTTTCCTCAGTAATGAATAACCATTTGAATGAAAACCTGACGACTCAATACCAATCAGCACATCATCTTTCTTAGGACCGTCCTGGCCTATCATCGAGTTTTCATCTACCACTCCCATAGAAAAACCTGCCAAATCGAAACTATCATCTGGAAAGCTTCCTGGATGTTCTGCTGTTTCTCCACCTACCAAAGAACAATTTGCTTCTTCACACCCTTTAGCTATACCCTCAATGACTTTTGAAGCCGTTTCTATGTCTAATCTATCTGTAACGTAATAATCTAGAAAGACTAGAGGCTCAGCTCCACAAACTACAAGATCATTGACACACATAGCAACCAAATCAATACCTATGGTTGAATAATTGTTCATTTCTTTAGCGATTTCTATTTTTGTCCCTACACCGTCCGTGCAAGTTACAAGAATTGGATTTTCAATGTGTTTTGGAATTCTAGTTAAGGCAGAAAATGATCCCAATCCAGATAGAATCTCTGGTCTGCGGGTCTTTTCTACAAATGGTTTAATTTTCTTAACTAGCTCATAACCTGCGTCAACATCAACGCCCGATTGTTTATAGCTAAGCTCTTCGGAATTAATTTCTTTTGCTTTATCGTCTGTTGGCATCGACTTAGAGATTGTTTTAATCTATTTTACCTATCTTAGGTGAATACTTCTAAACTAATTAAGGATGTTTAAAAACTTTTTTCTATGCGTTGTATTATTTTGTGGTACTAATAACTTAAATTCTGCAGAAATATACAGCTTAAAAAAGAATTACGAAAAGGTTGTAACTATTGAAGGTACAGACCAAAACTCCATTAAAAGGGGTATGCAAAGTGGATTATCTACATTACTTGTTAATGTAACGGGCAGCTCTAAGATTTCCAATCAATCCTCTGTTACTAAAATGATTGATTCACCTGAAACATATGTAACTCAATATAAACTAGGGACAAAAGATGGGAAGATTGTAGCTACTTTTATTTATGACGGAGACTTGATAAGAAGCTACCTATCGCAGAATGAACTTCCCATTTGGCTGTCTGAGGTACCTTTGATTCTTACTTTTCTCCCTTGTGTGGAGATAGATAAGAGTACTCAAAATGCAAATGAATTAGAAAAGTGTAATGAGCTAAAAAATAATTTGGAAAGTCTATCACTAGATAGAAATGCAAAAATGACTAGGCCGCTTATGGATCTAACTGATATAAATTATTATCAGACTTTAGGCTTAATATATCCTCAGCGATTCATGGAAATTATTTCTAGGCGGTATGAAATAAATTCTTGGATTTTCTGTCTTACTAAAGATGAGTTTGGTCTTTTACTAGAAGAGCCTAAGTGCCAATCCTCTTTTGGAAAAGTTCGCCTATCTCCAGAGGAAATGTTCAATGACCTATTGGATAATATAAACTCAAGAAGATCTTTAGTTGTTAACAAAAATATTCAAAATAAAACTAAAATCAGACTAGAGGGCATAAATAGTTTTTACGCTTTAGAAAGCACTTTAGAAGATTTGAGTACTCAAGTTCTTATCTATAATGTTTCTATTCTAGAAATTTCTGGAGAGAATGTAGAGATTAACCTTTCACATTACGGTTCAAGAGAAGATTTACTGAGTCTTTTGGATATACATGAAAATTATAAAAAAATAAGTAACTTATCTCAGGATATAATTACATTTAAATACTTTAAGGGTTAAGAATGTTAGCAGCTATTCCTAATTTAATAACGGGACTTCGGTTTGTCCTTGTCATTCCAATTAGTATTTTTATATATGAAGGTGAAGATTTTTTGGCTCTTATTCTATTTGTTGTAGCAGGTTTATCTGATGGCCTGGATGGGTATCTTGCAAGAAAATTTAATTGGTTCAGCGATTTTGGGCAATTTGCAGATCCTCTAGCTGACAAATGTTTAATAATTGCTACATTACTAGCTTTTGCCTTCTCAGAGAAACTTCCTCTATGGTTTGTTTATTTAATTCTCTCTAGGGATGGAATTATTCTCATCGGAGCCATGCTGCACTTGCTTCTTTTTCAAAACAGACAAGCTTTGCCAAATAGGTGGGGAAAGCACTATACAGGTTGGATTATTGCCCTTTTTATAATTGTCTTAACTCAATCAGCTTTCCAAATATTACCTTATTATTTTGAATGGATAGCAATGGCGGGTGTAATAATTTTTATTTTTTTAAGTCTTTTCACCTATCTTCGTAATGAAGGCAAGTCAATATTCAAGCAGATTTTATGAATCATCCACCTGATCAGCTTAGCTTAAATATAAAATTAGATGATTCTGTAAGCTTAGATAAATTTATACAGTGTGATAGTAATCGCAATTCCCTAGATTTCTTAAAAAGTACTTTACTAGAAAATTCTGTTTCTAATCTCTTTTATTTATGGGGCCTTGAAGGAGTAGGTAAGTCATACTTAATGCAAGCCCTTCATAGAGAGTTTATCAATCGGGACATGAAGACTCTCCACCTTTCTTTTGATGATAATAGAATAACTTCTCCAGATATTTTTAAGAATCTAGGCACCTTAGAAGTCTTACTTATCGAAAAGATAGATCAACTACCTCAAGAAAATGATTGGGAGATAGCATTATTTTCTCTCATCAATGAAGCTCTTTCTAGCAAGACAAAGATTTACTTATCATCAAATTTAGTTTCAAAAGATCTAAAAATCGAATTGAAGGACTTAAAGTCAAGATTATCTTATTTCACTGCGATTGAAATACCTGAAATCACAGATGAAGAAAAAAAAGAGGCCCTTTCTCAATCATCCAAAAGAAAAGGAATCCATTTGGATGAAAAAACAATAGGCTATATTGTCAGTCACACTTCACGAAGCCTATCTGATTTATTAAAGCTTATTAATGAATTAGATATTTATTCTCTTAAGAAAAAGAGAAAAGTAACCCTGTCCTTAGTAAGAGAGTTATTACAAACTAAATCTGACAGTCTTCACAGATAATATACATGCCCTTAGGGTCATTGAGTTTATCTACATCCTGTAAAATTTTCATAGTTTCCTTTATCAGGATATTGTCTTTGATAAAGGAAGGAAAAGCCCAACCAATATATCCTGAAAGTCTATTAAAGATTTGCTCTCTCCAATTAACTTCTTGTTCTGGATAATAGGAACTATATTCATCAATCCCTGCAAGTTCAGCAGCTCTTTCAATTGCCATTTGAAGGTTACCAATACTATCAATCAAGCCAAGCTCTAAAGCTTTAGAACCTGCCCAAACTCTGCCTTGAGCCATTTTATCTACTTCCTTAAGGGGAATGTCTCTAGCTTCGCTAACTAATCCTATAAATCGTTTATAGCCGTATTCTATTTCGCTTTGAATAATCTTAGATAGTCCTTCGTCTAGTGGACTTGTTGGATCTCCTGAAAGATCTAATCTAGAGGTTTTAACACCATCACTATTTATTCCAATTTCATTAAGCGCTCTGTCAAAAGTAGGCAATATTCCGAAGATTCCAATAGATCCAGTGATAGTATTATGAGATGCCCAAATTTCATGAGCATTAGCAGAAATCCAATAACCTCCTGATGCAGCAACATTGCCCATAGACGCAATAATTGTCAATCCTTTTTCTTTTGCTTCTAAGAGTTCTAGTCTTATTTGTTCAGAAGCAAAAACTCCACCACCGCCAGAGTCAACTCTCAAGACTATGGCTTTAACATCTTCATCTTCATGAGCTTCTCGTATCAATCTAGAAGTAGAGTCTCCACCTATCATGCCAGGAGGCTGCACACCATCGACGATAGTTCCTCTCGCTACAATCACTGCAATTTTATCTTCAGCAGATTCAACTTTTTTTTCTGATTGAATCAGTCTGAAGTATTCATATCCTGAAATTTGAGCGAAACTCGTTTTATCGTCTGATTCGCCAAAAAGGTCTTTGAAGTAATTTCTTGTTTTAGTTCTGGGCATTAGTTTGTCTACAAGCCCATAATTTAAGATTGCTTCAGCACTTGATATGCCTTCTTCAGTTAGGATCGTATCGGCATTATCCACTAAAAACTGTATTTGCTCAGAAGACATATTTCTATTTTTTGAAATAACATCTTTGTAAGAACTCCAAAGAACGTCTAGATACCCAAGATTAGCTTCTTTTGCGGCTTCAGACATTTCATTACCTAAGTAAGGTTCAACCGCAGATTTAAAAGTTCCGACTCTAAATATATTAAAATCCACTTTTATTTTATCTAAGAAGGACTTGTAAAATAGTCTGCTTCTTCCAAAGCCATACATTTCTACAATTCCATCAGTATTCATAATGATTTCGTCAGCAAAAGATGCCAGGTAATAACCACTTCTCGTATAGTAATCACCCACAGCAATAATATTTTTATCTGCTTCTTGAAGTTTTTGAAGAGCATTGCCTACATCATAAAGTACAGCCTGGCCTGTCCCATCTATGTTATCCAAGCTTAGAATAATATTCTGAACTCTTTGATCTGAAGCTGCTACGTCTAACACTTCTAATAGATCACCCACATAAAGTTCTCTTGGCAAATTACCACTCAGGTTGTCTATAGGATCATTCGAACCAGCTACTTGCTCAACGATAGGGCCCATAGGCCTAATTACTAGTGCTTTATCGGTAGGATCATCGAAATCATCTACGAATATAGAACTGATAAATGAAATCAAACCTACTAGCAGCATAATTAAGAAGATTATGTTCAATGACAGGAAAAATAATTCGCCAGAAAAAATCCAAAAAAGAGGATTTTTTTTGAATTTTTCAAAAAAAGTTTTTTGTTCCATAATTTTATTGATTGATTAATATCAGCACATTTTCTGGAGGCCTGCCAATGATAGCCTTATTTTTTGAGATAACAATTGGTCTTTCAATTAGTTTCGGATTCTCAGACATAATCTTGATTATATCTTTGCCTTTTAAGCTTTCATCTCTAAGGTTGTGAGTTTTATATTCTTCCTCACCCTTTCTAAGTAAATCCCTAGGATTGATTCCTAAAAGATCAATAAGCTCTCTAAGTTTCTCTTCAGAAGGAGGATTCTCCAGATATAGGATAATTTCAGGTTCAATATTATTTTCTTTGAGTAATTCTAAAGTTTGTCTAGATTTACTGCACCTTGGATTGTGGTAAATGGTAAAATTGTTCATCAGTAAATTTATTGAATTATGTTAAAAAACCTATATTACAAGACTAAATACTTTTTTCTTATATATCTTATCTTGATCTTAAGTTCATGTTCCGAACCAGATTATAGGTTAGTAGATGGTAGTTCAGGAAAATTAGATGATTTTTTGGGGAGATGGCTTATTGTAAATTACTGGGCTGATTGGTGCCCTCCATGTATAAAAGAAATGCCTGAACTAGAAAATTTTTATAATGATAATGAGGATAGGGCGCTCGTACTTACTTATAACTTTGACAGGTTAGAAGGCGAAGAGCTCCAGAGTCAGATCATCAGGTTTGGAGTCAATGTTCCTAGTATCTTGACTGACCCAGGAATTTTATTTGGATGGGAAGCACCACCCAGCTTACCAGCGACCTATATTATCAACCCTGAAGGAATTCTTCTTCATACTTTAATTGGACCTCAAACCCAAGAAAGTCTTGAAGCACTTATCTTTGACTAATATTTTGTTTTAAGGAATATCTCTGGATTGATTGGTATACCAAGATAAAAGACTTCCCAATGCAGATGAGGACCGGTAACTCTTCCTGTGCTCCCTACAAATCCTAGAACCTCTCCTGAAGAAACTACTTGACCTACATCAACAGCCCTGCTGCTTAAATGAGAATAACTACTCACCAAGCCATCCCCATGATCAATATAAACTACATTACCTTTATAAAAGAAATTATCTGAAAGGATTATATTACCTGCTAACGGAACTTGAACTGGAGTGCCCTCGTTAGCAGCAATATCTAGACCTATATGCCTATTTCTTGGCTGACCATTTATAAACCTTTTCACTCCAAATTCGCTACTAATTATGCCTTTGAGCGGTTTATCCATCATGACCTGTTTAACTTCTTTTCGAGTAAAAGTATTTTTCGCTTTTTGGCCTAAGGTATATTCTTTTTTAATTCTTTTTTGCGTGACTTCAGAAGGATTCACAAAATTATTATTCTGTATTTCTATTCTGGACTCTCTATAGGATTTATCGGCTATTTTAATAGACGCGATAACTTTATTAGATAGAGTGAGTTGAACTTTCTTTTCTGGATATGCCAAGGGCACAGGAGCTAGAATTAATAATTTAGAACCAGATTTGCAAGTTGCAAAGGTTAAATCTTCAAGTTCTAATCTTTCTTCTAAATCAATTTCATCAAGCTCTAGAGAATAGTTAATTAAGCCTCCTAAATAAGCACTATCTATTGGAAAAAGACATTTAGAAGAAGTTGTTTGATAGGGCAGGTTTGCACATGAAGTTGTTACTAATATGATTAAAGTTAGAAGCCTAGTCTTCATCTAGTTGTTCTAATACTTTTGCTAAGATTTTTCCTTCTTTAAATCTAGCCTTTATTTTTTGATCTTTTTTTAAACTTTCAGCAGAAGAAATTATTTTATTTTCTTCATTGGTGATAATTGAATATCCTCTAGCAAGGACGGCAAGCGGACTTACTGCCTCCAGAGTACTAATCTTGCTAAGAAAGAATGTCTTATTTTGTTCTATATTGCCCTTAATTAAATTGTGTAAATTGATTGAAGTCAGGTTAATTTGATTTTGATTAGATTTAATATTTGTCAATAAAGATGAATTCTTTAAGGCATAAATCTTTCCTGCCAAGTTGTTTTTCTTTTCTAATGCTGTGTTGATTAATAAGTCTTTTAGTCTCATTTCAAGGTTATCAATTTTTTGTGTTGTTTCTCTTAGTTTATCGCCTGGATGTCTCAATAGAGCAACTTTATGATCCAAATCATCTTTATGAAGACTCAATTTTTTTGAAATTTCTCTTTGTAAATTTTCTTCATGTCTTTTTACTTCTTCCAACAAATTAGAGTGAGACTGGCTAATTATTTCAGCAGCGGCAGAAGGAGTTGGCACTCTTAGGTCCGAAACAAAATCGGCTATTGTAAAATCTGTTTCATGTCCTACTGCACTGATAATAGGAAGATTGGATTTATGGATTTCTCGAGCAACAGACTCCATATTAAAACACCAAAGATCTTCTATTGAGCCTCCGCCTCTAGCCAGTATGATAAGGTCAAATGAATGAGAAGAATTAGCTTGCCTTATTGCTTGAGTAATTTCTTTGTCAGCAGTTTTGCCTTGAACTTTAGATTTGATTAAGGTGAGTTTAATCAGAGGAGATCTTCTTTTCAGAACATTGATAATATCTTTAAATACCGCGCCCGTTTCAGATGTAATCACGGCAACAGAGAGAGGTAATAAAGGGATATCTTTTTTAATCTCTTGATCAAACAAACCCTCGTTTTCTAATTTCTTTTTAAGATCTTCATATGCTTTAAGTAATGCCCCTTCACCAAATACCTCTATGTGCTTTACATTAAATTGATATCTACCAGACGGAGCATAGATACTGATGTTCCCATTTAAGATAAGTTCATCTCCAACTTTCGGGTCAAAAAGGACATTCTGATTTTCAAATTTAAACATTACACAGCTTAAAGAAGACTTTTTGTCTTTTATGGTAAAGTACCAATGACCTGATCCATGGGCAGTGAAGCTAGAAATTTCACCCTGTATCCAGACGTTAGATAGATCCTTTTCTAGCAAACCTTTAGCAAGGTTATTGATATCCGATACAGAAATTATTTCTTGATTATTCGAGGGATCTTGAAACATTGAACAAAAGTATAACTTAAGTATTTGAGCGAAGATAAAAATATATCCAAAGATCTATTTAAAGGAGTGCTGCTCTTGTTAATTGGAGCCTCAATGCTTGGGGGTTCTGGTATTTTTGTCAAAATAAGCGAATCTTCTCCATCCTTGATAGCTTTTTATAGATCATTTTTCGCATTACCGTTTTTATACCTTTGGATGAAGTATCAAGAGAAGGATGAGCCATCTAATATTGTTTGGAATAGAAGGAATAAATTTTTTCTAATTTTAGGAGGTTTATGCTTTGCCCTGGACATGTCAATTTGGAACTGGTCCCTATCATTTACTTCAGTAGCAAATGCTACTCTAATGGCTAATACAGCACCTGTTTTTGTTGTAATTTTTGGTATCCTCTTCCTCGGCTATCAAATTCAGATATCTTTTATTTTAACCCTTATGCTAGCGTTAATTGGCGTCTTAATGGTCGTTCTACCTGGAGAAGAGATGATGGTTTTTGGAGATACTTTAGGGCTAGCGGCTGCAGTTTTCTATGCCGGCTACATAATGTCCATAAAAGATCTTACTCATGCCTTAAAACCTGCCAGAACCTTATTTTTGGTTACAGTCGTAACTACCATATGCTTACTACCAATAAGTGTAATTGAGACTAAAGATTTAAGAATAGGCTGGAGCGAATTTTTAATTCTTATTTCTTATGCAATCTTTTCACAAACTATTGCTCAAGGAATGATTACATCTGGAATTTCTAAGGTGAGCGCACACTTATCTTCTTTAGTTTTGTTGATGCAGCCTGTAGCTGCAGCATTTTATGGTTGGTTCCTTCTTAAAGAAATACTAAGTCCACTTCAGCTCTTGGGCGGTTTGATTGTTTTGATGGCTATATATATGGCTACAAAAAAGACTAATCCCACTTAGGTTCTCTTTTTTCAAGGAATGCTGCAATTCCTTCTTGAGCATCAGGACCTGCAAAAGTTTCGGCACTTTTTTTTCCGAGATAGGGCAAAGCATCATCAAAATTCATTGCGTCTTGTTTGACATAAGCTTCTAATCCAAACTGCATTGTTCCAGGAGCCAAATTTGCAAGGTCTTTAGCAAGCTGGTCAACTGCTTCATCCAGTTTATCCCAAGGAACTGATTCATTTATAAGTCCCCATTCCTCTGCTTTCTTTGCATCTACCGCCTGACCTCTCATGCAAAAGTCTAAGCCAGCTCTTTTAGGCATTACCCTGAATAGCCCCGCCATGACCATGTGAGGCCAAACTCCTCTTAAGATTTCAGGAGCAGAAAACTTCGCATCATCTACAGCAATGGCATGAGTGCAGTTCGTTACCATGAGAAGGGCACCTGCATGAACAGACCCTTGTATTTTGCAGATTACGGGTTTGTAGAGATGTCTGATAAGCATGCTTATATCATCTGAACCCTCTATCTTAGGCACATTTGATTCAGCTTTCTCTCTTCTAAGGTCAGCACCCGCACAAAAGACATCTCCTTCTGCAGCGATTACTACCACTCTGATCATTCTTTCTTGTTTTGCATAACTTAATGCATAACAAATTTCATTCATCATAACGTTATTGAGGGCGTTCTTTTTCTCAGGTCTGTTTAAAGTGATCGTTAGGACATTTTCATCAATATCAATTTTAGTAGCTTGGAAAACTAAACCTTCAAGGGACAAATCTTTACTCATCTTTCTATTAATTGGTTAAAAAATCAGGAATTTCTACATCTTTAGCTCTTAGATATTCTCCTAGAGACTTAGCTTGACCATCTAAACGAGTAGAAGATGAAACACCGTCTTGCAAAATATCATGAATATAAAAATTTAATGAAAGTATATTGGGTAGCTCGTACCTATCTATTTGGTATTCCATTAGGTCTGGCAAAAGTTCTTTTAGCTTTTCCACTGAGAGAAAATCATACAGGTAAGAATAAGCATCCTGATTTTTAGCCCACACACCTAAATTAGCGCAACCACCTTTATCTCCAGATCGGGTACCGTAAAGCTTTCCAAATTTGGTTGTAATTAAATTTTCATAATTTGGCAGTTTATTTTCGTAAGGTTCCTTTTGATAATAGATATCTTCAAAATCCATTTGACTAGTAGGTGTTACTTCTATTGTTTTTCCATCTATATGGACACTTTCTTTAATGTATTTACTGTCGATTAAAGCAGGCCAATATTGAATATATGGACCTGAAGGCATACCTGATCTTCCCGTATAACCTGGTATGCTTGCAAGACCAAGCTCTACAATTTTTGCACTGAAAAGACGTCCAACAAGATCTGGATTCTGGGACATCACGGAGATTCTTAAAGATGCTTGAGCTTCTTCATTAGATACAGGATTGTTATGATCAGTTCTTATTAATTGAATGTCTACTTGGTCAAACTGATCTTTGCCCCCCACGTTATCGAATATTAAATCAGTAACAAGTTTAGCTTTGTCTTCAATATCAATCCCTGTTAGCAATATTTCCGTACCATTTCTAAAACCACCAGCCAGGTTTACACAAACTTTATGTGTTTTGGGAGCACTAGATCCTCTGCAGCCGCTAATTAACACTCTATCATCAGCCTCTTGTTCCATTTTTAGAGTATCAAAATGTCCGATTACATCGGGGTTTATATAAGCTGGAGAGCCTATTTCATAAAGTAGTTGGGCTGTTACTGTGCCAACTGAAACAAGTCCTCCTGTTCCAGGATGTTTAGTTATTGTAAAACTACCATCTTCATAAATTTCTGCTATCGGATATCCAATATTAAAGAAAGAGGGTACTTCATGAAAAAAGGAGTAATTTCCTCCTGTTGCCTGGGCTCCACATTCAATAATATGCCCAGCTGCAAGGGCTCCTGCTAGAGCATCATAGTTGTCTCTAGACCAATTATATTTCCATGCCGCTGGACCTATAACTACAGCAGCATCAGTAACTCGAGGACAAACGACTACATCAGCACCGGCATCTAAAGCTTCCTTTATGCCCCAAGCACCAAAGTAAGCATTAGCAGTTAAAGGTTTCTTAGAATAATCATGTAAAGAGTTACCTTTTTCTATATTTGCTAGGGGTTCGTCAGCTTCCTTTAATTCCTCAATTCTTGGAATGAGATCATCTCCATCTATATATGCAACTTTTAAGTTAAGATTTAATTCTTGAATAATTTCTTCTATTTTCTCAGCCATAGAAGAGGGATTTAGCCCCCCTGCATTCGTGACTATTTTTATATTTTTCTCTTGGCAAGAAACTGCTACATCTTTGAACTGTTTTAAGAAAGTACCTACATAACCTTGATCATCTCCTCTTTTCATTTTTTGGTTGTATAGGATAGTCATTGTTAACTCAGCTAAATAATCTCCAGTGAGTACATCAATAGGCCCACCATCGACCATATCTCTGGCAGCTGATAGTCGATCTCCATAGAATCCACTGCAATTACCTATGATGATTTTTTCTCTGTTATCGGCCATATTTCTAATTATCTAGAACCATCAGTAGAGCACCATTCTCTAATTGATCATCTTTTTTAATTAATACTTTCGTAATTTTTCCGTCTTCTGTAGCTTTTACTTGGTGTTCCATCTTCATTGCCTCAAGAATTACCAAAGTATCTCCTTTTTTCACTTTAGAGCCTGTTTTGACTTTTAAATCAACAACCTTACCTGGCATGGGTGCAATTAATCCACCTGCTTGTGCTTCAGAGCCTGGTAATGTGAATCTAGGTAATATCTTGAAAAGAACATCTCCCCAAGGACCATGCACAACAACATTGTCACTGTCTCTTGTAACTTTAGAAAAGAATCTTGAGTTATTAACTTCAATATCAATTCCTGAGAAAGTCCACTTAATAACTCGAGCAACCGTTCCATCATTTATATCAAAAGAACCATCTCGATTAGCTTTATAGGTAACCTCTAGATCTTTTTCTAAGTATCGAAAATTTATTTTTTGTCTTGGAAGACGAGAGTTTCTCCAGCCAGTGGGTATATCTTTCAAAATATTTGCACTTTCTCTATTTTGTCCCTGGATCCATAATGCTGCTGCGGTCAATGCATTTTCTAACATTGACCCTTCCAGAATTACTGCTCTTTGAGGGTTCGTTTTTTCAATAAAATCTGAAGTTGTCTTTCCATCTAAAAAATCTTTTGTTCTTAGAGAAGCCACTAGGAAATCTCTATTAGTGGTAACACCCCCAATATGCATAGTTTCTAGAGCAAGTGCGAGTTTATTTGCTGCATCTATTCTTGTTTTGCCTTTAGTAATTACTTTAGCAAGCATTGGATCAAAGTCAGTTCCAACAACAGATCCTTGTTCTATTCCTGTATCCCATCTGGCATCGATGTTAGTATCATTTTCGTAAGCTATTAAGGTACCTGTAGCTGGTAAAAAATCTTTTGACGGGTCTTCAGCATATAGTCTTGCTTCAATTGAAGAACCTTCCCAACTGATATCTTCTTGCGAATAGCCAAGTTCTTCACCTCTAGCTATTCGTAGCTGTTCGTAAACCAAGTCTTTGCCAGTGACTTCTTCAGTTACAGGATGTTCAACTTGTAGCCTTGTGTTAACTTCTAGAAACCAAAACTCCCCGGTTTTATCATCTACCAAGAATTCAACTGTGCCGGCAGATTCATATTTGAGTTTCTTAGCAAGTTTTATTGCAGCTTCGCCCATCGTTGCTCTCATTTCTGAGTCAACTCTTGGTGAAGGAGATTCTTCGATAATCTTTTGGTGCCTTCTTTGAATAGAGCATTCTCTTTCACCTAAGTGGACAACATTGCCGTGAGAATCTCCTAAGATTTGTATTTCAATGTGTCTTGATGAGGCAACATATCTTTCAATGAATACTCTGTCATCACCGAATCCAGTTAGAGCTTCTCTTTGAGCACCAGCAATAGCTTCTTTGAGGTCTTTTTTATCTTCGACTATTCTCATGCCTTTTCCACCACCGCCTGCTGCAGCCTTTATAAGTATTGGATACCCGATTGTATTAGCTTTCTTTGGATCAGTAGTCATTGGCAGGGTGGGGACACCAGCTTTTTCAGCAATATCCTTCGCTTTCAATTTATCGCCCATCGAAGTTATTACTCTTGAACTAGGCCCAACCCAAATTAAACCTTCTTTTTGAACATCTCTAGAGAACTTTGCATTTTCCGACAAAAACCCATAACCGGGATGAATAGCTTGTGCTCCGGTACGTTTTGCCGCTTCAATTATTTCTTTACCATTCAGGTAGGTATCACTGAGCTTTACAGCTTCATCAGCCATTCTTACAAATGGAGAATTAGAGTCTGCCTCTGTATACACTGCCACGCAAGAAATTCCCATTTCATGAGCAGTTTTGATAATTCTGCAGGCTATTTCACCTCTATTGGCGATCAATAATTTATGAAAAGTCATAGTCTGTATACTCCATATCCAGGTGCACCTTCGATATTTCTTCCATTAACCAAAGAGAGACACATTCCTAACACTGTACGCGTATCTCTTGGATCTATGATGCCATCATCACTTATTGCACCCGTAGCCCTTAATGCTAAAGAACCTTCTTCTTGAGCCTTTTCGGCAAAAGCAACCATTTTGGCATCTTCTTTTTCATCAAATTTTTCTCCGGTACGCGCTGCTCTAGCCCTTCGAACTATAGACATTACGCCGGCAATTTGTTGTGGTCCCATCACAGCAACTTTTGCAGTTGGCCATAAGAAAGTAAATTTATTGTCAAAAGCTCTACCAGACATTGCATAGGTTCCTGCCCCGTAGCTTGCCCCTAATATCACCGTCAAATGTGGAACAGTTGAATTAGAAACTGAGTTTAAAAATTGAGCACCTCTTTTGATTTGTCCCGCTCTCTCATAATCCTTTCCTACTACAAAACCAGTAATGTTTTGAAGAAATATAATTGGTATATCTATTTGGTTACATAGTTGAACAAAATGAGCTCCTTTAGATGCAGTATCTGGGAATATTGGTCCATTGTTTCCTAAAATACCTACTGTATAACCGTGGATAGATGCAAAACCGCAAACTATCGTTGGACCAAAAAGAGGTTTAAACTCTTCAAACCTTGATCCATCAGATATTCTTCCAATAACTTCTCTAACATCAAAAGGTCTTTTTAGATCAGGATCAACCAGACCCAGTAAGTCATCAGGATTCAGAACTGGTTCATCTGGTTTAAGTTTTGGTTCTTTTCCTTCTTTTCTCCAATTCAGATGAGAAACAACTTCTCGTCCTATTCTTAATGCATCCATTTCATCTTCTGCAAGATAATCAGCTAGTCCAGAAACTTCAGCATGCATTTGACCTCCGCCAAGAGTTTCATCATCTGATTCCTCACCAGTAGCCATTTTTACCAACGGAGGACCACCAAGAAAAACCTTGGATTGTTTTTTTATAAATATATTGTAGTCAGACATACCTGGTTGGTAAGCACCACCAGCCGTGGAAGATCCAAAAACTATCGAAATAGTTGGTATTCTCAATTTAGATAACTCGGTAACGTCATAAAAAGTTCTTCCAGATTCTGCAAAATGACCAGCACCTAGAATTTGACCTCGAGAACTACCTTTGCCTTTTCCGCCACCCATTCTCAGATCTCCTCCAGCTGATTCTACAAATTGAACATAAGGAATTTTATTCACTCGAGATATTTCCATAGCTCTCGTCCATTTTTTGCCAGAATAAGCATGCATTGCTCCTGCAAGAACAGTAGGATCGTTGGCAAAAATTACAACCTCTGTCCCTGCAACTATACCAATCCCAGCAACTGCACCACCGCCTACTGGATAATCAGAAGCATAAGCAGCCAGGGAGCTTATTTCTAGGAAAGGTGTATCAGGGTCCAGAAAATTTGCTATCCTGTCACGAACAGACATTTTACCTCTAGCGGCTAGTCTTTCGTGATGGTGCATGCCACCCCCTAGTTCAACAAAATCAAGTAAGTCTTCAATGCCGTCCAATTTCTCTAACATTGCTTCTTTATACTGATTAAATTCTTCTGACTTAGTGTCTATATTAGTTTCTAAGGGCGGGGCTAATAGGGTATTTTTCATAAGTAAACTGTATAATGCTCTTTTATTGATTAATTCAAAATCAGTTCAAAGATATTACCAACTGAGAGTGAGTAAAAAAAGGATATTTTTTTAATTACTTATGCAAGCTAACAGATTTCATTTAGGCAAAGTTATAGAAGAGCTAGAGCAAAATATAATTGATAGCGCCTTAATGGAAGAAGCCAAAATAAAATCAAAGGGATTAGATCAAATTGTTTTTGCCTATTACTTAGTACTGAGGTCTGAAGCAATATCATCTAACGAAAATTTTCCTTATAGAAAATTGTAAAAGATCACCAAAATAAAAATTTCAGTTCATATTAAAAATATTTAAAAGTTTATATATACTTTATTAGATACTTGGAGAAGGTAGATATGAGTCACGAAAAACAGACACAGGAATTTGATGTGGTAATTGTTGGAGCCGGTCTTGCTGGCTTGTACCAACTTCTTAAATTAAGGCAGCTTGGATTGACTGCTGTAATTATTGAAAAAGCTGATCAAGTAGGAGGAACGTGGCATTGGAATAGATATCCAGGTGCTAGATGTGACATTCCTTCATTAGAGTATTCCTATCAGTTCGATGAAGATCTCCAACAAGAATGGAATTGGTCTGAGAAATATTCAGCTCAACCTGAAATATTGGAGTACATAAATCACGTGGCCGATAAATATAAGCTTAGAGATGACATCAACTTTGAAGAAGAGGTTGCAAGTGCAGTGTTTGATGAGTCTGCCTCAAAATGGAACATAAATACTTCAAAAGGACAATATAGTTCAAAATTTTGCATATTTGCCACGGGATGTCTCTCTGTTCCCAACAAACCTGATTTTCAAGGTTTAGAAAATTTTGAAGGCCAAATACTTCAAACGTCCACATGGCCTCAGGAGGAACAGGATTTTTCAGGAAAGAAAGTTGCGATTATAGGAACCGGTTCTTCTGCAATCCAATCAATCCCATTGATAGCAAATCAAGCAGATGAACTTTATGTTTTTCAAAGAACACCAAATTACTCAATTCCATCGAACAATGGGCCCATGGATAAGATTGTTGAGCAAGAAGTTAAATCTAGATATTCTGATTTTAGAAAAGAAAATTCTTTAAATGGTTTTGGCATAGCTGCAATTTCTGATGAAGCACTCGTCTCCGAAACAGACATAGATGAAGTTAATCGACAACTAGAAGAAAACTGGCAAAGCGCTGGATTGGGATTTTTTGGTGGATACGCCGATATTGCAATGGATAAGGATGCTAATGCAGTGGCAGCTAATTTTGTAAGAGACAAAATTAAAAAAATTGTAAAAGATCCAGTAACTGCCTCTCTCCTTACTCCTGACTATCATATTGGAGGTAAGAGACTCTGTGTAGACACAGGATATTTTGAGACTTTTAACAAACCCAATGTCCATTTAATTGATTTGAAGCAAAGTCCAATTAAAGAAATTGCTGCTGACGCTTTAGAGGCTGATAAAAGATACGAAATTGATACTCTTATTCTGGCTACTGGATTCGACGCGATGACAGGAGCTCTCACAAGTATAGATATATCTGGAAGGGGAGGTGTGAAGCTAAAGGATCAGTGGCAGAGTGGGGCGAAGTCATATTTAGGAATAGGAATATCAAACTTTCCTAACCTTTTCACTGTAACAGGGCCGGGAAGCCCTTCAGTTTTATCAAATATGATGCCTTCCATAGAACAACACGTGAATTGGATAACTGACTGCATTCAATGGATGGTAAATAATGATAAAAGCGTTATTGAATCTTCACAAACAGCTGAAGATGAGTGGATGTTACTTGTTAATGAAATAGCCGATACGACTATCTTTACTGATACCAAGTCTTGGTACAACGGCTCGAATATTGATAACAAAGCGAAGGCTTTTTTACCATTTATCGGAGTGCCGGTTTATACAGAACTCTTAGAAGAGGTAGTCTCTGAAGATTACAAAGGCTTTATATTTGATAAAGTAAATTAAATTTTAAGCAAATATTGCTGTATTTAGAAGCATTGCGCCGCCCATAAAGATCAAGCAGCCTGCTTGCACTATTGTAGGTATAACGACGAACATGACTAAAGGATTAAAATCCATCTTATTCATGTAATCTTCTTCTCTCCATTCTTGGAAAGTATTCTCATCAGCTTGATCTTTTACGATTTCTAATTTCATAATTTTTTATATTTCGGATAGATAGTTGTCTAGTCTTTCTTGATTCATTAAAAATGTTTTTTTGTATAACTGGGCTTGTTGTTTAACTTGTTCAAGATTGGCGCTTGATTCAACTTTTATGACACCTACCATGGCCATCATGTTATGAGGTGTACACTGATAAACATAAACACCTTCTTCAGTAAGTGTCACTTCAATATCTTGACTAAGAGCTCCGACCCAAGGGGTTGCTCCTGCAGGGATCATGCCGTCAACTGATGAGGAATTATGGGAAACATCGGTCGCAACAAATTTAACTGTATCTCCCTTTTTGATAGTGAGGACAGCAGGCTCAAAAACCATCATTCCTTCTTTTCCAGCATTCAACATTTTGACAACATACGCTTCAGAGAAGGTGTAAAAAGAAAAGAGAATCAGAATAAATGTATATGCAAGTTTTGTCATACCTGCATTATACACTAAATTTATTTTATACTATAAGTTATATTTATAATATATCGAAAGTAAGGCCAGCATTTTTAGTTAGTCTTTTTATCAACTTATCACCCATTGCAGGAGCTGGTGTATACATACCTCCGGAAAGATCTTCACAGTCTTGTACAAGGCATAAAGCGCTTTCAGCAATCATTTTCGAAGTTGAACCATATCCTGGATCCATGTCTCCAGTAACCCTTGCTTCAATTGAACCTTCATCAAAATCAGCAAAGAAAAGTACGTCATAATTTCCTTGTTCTCTAGATTCTTTGCTAGGACCTTCTCCTGGTTGTGGTAAATTGTCTCCACCCATTGGGTTTGAAGAATTCATAGCATCAGCGATTTGTTTTCCTTCTTCACCCTCGCCGGCAATCATCATTTCGTCGTAACAGAAATCTTCACCATATGCGTGTCCCAGAAGGGCATTTGATCTATGAATATTCTTTGTATTGATTGGAGCCATAACAAAAGGAGTTACCCACATATTGAGTTTCTCATCTAATAGTACTTTTGAATCATCTAATTGTGCTGGTCCCTCAAAACCTTCCGTTAAAGAAAAAGGATTAGATAATACTTGTATTAATTCAGGTTTCTCTTTGAGGGTTGCCATGGTAGCTCCAAGAGAAGCAATAGTGCCTCCTGAAAACTCCCCATTCATGGCTTTTACCCTACCGCGAACATGTTTCGCAGGTTTTCCGTATTTTTCTTGCGCCGCTTGCTGAACAAAATAGACTCCTAAGTCGAATGGAATGCTATCAAACCCACATGAAAATACTATTCTTGCTCCGGATTTTTTGGCAGTATCTTGATGAGCATTAATCATTTCATACATCCAGCCAGGTTCACCAGTTAGATCAACATAGTCTGTTCCATTTACAGAGCAAGACTGTACTAAACTTGATCCATAGAGTTGATATGGACCTACAGTAGTTAATATACATTTAGCTGAACTTGTCATTGAATCTAGAGAGTCTTTATTTGTGCTATCTACTTCAATAATAGAAACCCTTTCATTGAGATTAAGATCTTTTTTTACAGAAGACAGTTTATCTTTATTCCTTCCCGCAATTGCCCATCTTATTGATTCATCATTACCATATTCTTTGCCCATATACTCTGCAACGAGCTTTCCTGTGTACCCACTTGCTCCAAAAACAATTACGTCAAACTCTCTTTCAGACATTTTTTCTCCTTAGGTTATAAAGCTCGTTATTCTACATCACATCATCTGACTAATCTTATGGCTTTTTATACGTATTTATTTAGCTGGATAAACTAGTCATTTTTTTTGATGAAAATATTTTATTGGTTATTATTATTAAAAGGGGAGGTTAATTTTGTTCAATCTTAGATTACTTATAATTATATTTTTCTTGGCAATTGTCCCTAACTCTGTGTTTTCAGACATATCAGTTGGACCCAATGGTAAGCCCGATCTCAATGGAGTGTGGCAAGTCATGAATAGGGCTAATTATAATTTGGAGGCACATTCAGCATCTGCCGCAATGCAACTTGTCGAAGGGCCTGTAGTCCCGTTACCACATCCTGATATTCTTGCTTTAGGAGCAGTTGGCTCTGTCCCTGCAGGGCTAAGTGTAGTTGAGGGAGGCAAGATTCCTTATAAGAAAAGCGCGCTTAAGATAAGAAATAAAAATAAGGAGGACTGGCTAAATAGAGATCCAGAGATAAAGTGCTATCTGCCTGGTGTGCCAAGAGCGACTTATATGCCATATGCTTTCCAAATCTTTCAAAGTGCTGAGGCTGTTTTTTTTGCTTATGAATATGCTGGTGCAACAAGAAATATCTTATTGCAAGATCCAGGAGAAGCTCCAGTAGATTCTTGGATGGGTCAGTCATGGGGCTATTGGGAAGATAATTCTTTTATTATTAAAACCAATGGCTTTAATGGGCAAACATGGTTAGATAGGTCAGGAAATTTTCATTCAGACAAATTAAATGTTACTGAAAAATATACCTTAGTTAATGAACATGTCATGGAATATGAAGCAACTTTAGAAGATGAAGAAACTTATACCCGACCATGGACTATCAAGATGAATCTTTATAAAAAAGCAGGTCAAGATGCTCAACTACAGCAGTTTAAATGCGTTGAGTTCGTAGAAGAGCTTCTATATGGAGAATGGCGTGCTAAATAAAATAATACATTTTTTTATTTTTACTATAAGTTTGAGCATATGGTCAGAGGAATATACGAAAGAAACCTGGTTTGGAGATCCTAATCTTCAAGGGGTTTGGACTAATGCCAGTTTGACTACTCTTGAACGCCCCGACTATTTTGAAAGCCTAGAGATTTCTGACGATGAAGCTATGGCTGCAAGGCAATCTTCTGAAGAATTTAACCAAACCCTAGATAATCCTTACGCACAAGGAGAAACACCAGAATCTGGTGGAGATGTTGGCGGATACAATGTTGCTTGGATGGATCCAGGGAGTGACTTTTTTAAATTAAATGGCAAATATAGAAGCTCAATAATCATTTATCCAGAGAGTGGAAAGTTGCCGAGAAGGCTGACTCGATGGGCTATTGAAGGACCATCTATTTATAGAATGTTTACCAGAGCTGATCATCCTGAAGAACGAAGTTTAGGAGAAAGATGTGTTGTTGGCTTTGGTTCTAGCGGCGGACCTCCAATGCTGAATGTGCTTTACAATAATCACTACCAAATAGTTCAGTCTCCAGGTTACGTTATGATAATGGTAGAAATGAATCATGACGCCAGGATAATCAGATTAGACTCTGATCATAACCCCGACAATATGAAACCTTGGTTAGGGGACTCTGTAGGATGGTGGGAAGGTCAAACTTTGGTTGTCAAAACAAAAAACCATCACCCTCAACAAAAATTTAGGGCTGCTATAAGACATCAAATCCTTATGATGGAAGAAGCCGAAGTTACGGAGAGATTCACTAGAGTTAGTAAGGATGAAATCTTATATCAATTCGAGGTAAACGATAAAAAGGCTTATAGAGATGTTTGGAAAGGAGAAATGCCTCTTAGATCAACAGAAAGTAGAATATATGAATATGCTTGTCATGAAGGAAATTATGCAATGGCAAATATTTTAGCTGGTGCCAGAGCAGAGGAGAGAAAATGAAAAATCTAATTATTCAAGTTACATCAATTTCATTTTTATATTTTTATAGTTCTATCGTATTGTCTCATCATGCTTTCACTGCAGAATTTGATGCTAATGCACCTATAAATATTACCGGTAAGGTATTGAAAGTTGAGTGGATTAATCCCCATGCGTGGGTTCATGTTGAGGTAGAGGATCAGGGAAAGAGTACGATATGGATGGTCGAAGGAGGGACGCCCAATACTCTTATAAGAAATGGGATTACCAAGGATAGTATCAAACCTGGAACAGTAATTGTTGTAAGAGGCTATCAAAGTAAAGGAAAGCTTTGCTTGCCTCGATGTATAGCAAACGGTCGAGATGTTACCTTCCCCGATGGCAGAAAAGTCTTTATGGGTTCATCAGGGACCGGAGCGCCAAGAGATGGCGCTGATCCAAGAGAGAGAAGGTAGTGAGATTTATAAGAGATCTTCTTATATTTTTACCATTTTTTTTTCTTAGTTCTACAATCAACTCAAAGGAAGACCATGATATGCATGATCTTATGGCTCATTTTATTACTCCTGCTGCCGAAAGAATTTGGGAATCCGCAGGTTCTGTAATAACAGAAGAAGGAGAGATTAGTTTAGAACCTAAAGATGATGAAGGTTGGAGTGAAGTGATATTCGGTGCTCAGGTTATTATTGAAAGTAGTTATTCATTGAAGCGATCAGATAGATCTTTGGGAAGAGAGGACTGGGTTACCTTTTCATCCTTGCTTGAACCAATTGGTAGACAGGCACTTCAAGCAGCGGAAGCCAAAAATTCTGAAGCTCTCTTTCAAATTGGAGCTGATTTATATCAAGCTTGTGTAGCTTGCCATAACGTATATATGAAGAAGTAATTTGAATGCTTGAATTCATTGAGTGGCTTTCCTTAACACCTTGGAGCATAGGACTTAGAGAGTCTTTATATATGTATCCATGGATTGAGTCTGCTCATGTGCTTTTCATTGCTATATTTTTTGGGACTTTACTTTTTGTAGACCTGAGATTAACCGGACATGTTTTTCAGGAACTCTCCATAAGCCAAATGAACAAAAGGATTCTTCCTTTGACGATTATTGGCTTTGTATTTATGTGTATTACAGGGTTTTTACTTTTTTACGCTGTGCCCATAAGAAATTATCAAAATCTATTTTTCAGAATAAAGTTTTTCTTAATAATTATTGCAGGATTAAACGCCTATTACTTTCATAAAACTATGAATAAAGAAAGTAAAAAATGGGATAAAGATAGTCATATACCTTCTCGAATGAAACAAAGTGCATTGGCATCTTTATTTCTTTGGAGTTTGGTCATAATTTCAGGAAGAATGATTGCCTATAACTGGTTTGATTGTGGTCGACAACCACAACCTGACTTTATTAATTTCTTGATAAGTTGCACAGCTGAATCAGATCTTTACGAGGGTTTAGATGGAATCTAATGAATTATTAAAAGTTATTTATGTCCTGGAAGATAGCTTCATAGGTGAATACATACGAGGATCATTATGGCTTTTCCCGGTTATACAATCCTTTCATTTATTAGGCCTAGCTATCTTAGGGGGTTCGATTGTTATATGTGATTTTAGGCTTTTGGGGCTATTGCTTCGTTCAGAAAGTGCGATCTATGTTTTATCTCAAACCAGGCGTTGGTTTAATTTTGGATTGTTAGTATTGATCGTAACAGGAATTCCTCTTTTTTTAAGTGAAGCCGTAAAGTGTTATTACAGTCGCGCTTTTTGGATAAAAATTACATGTTTAATAATTGGCGTTCTATTCGTTTATTTTGTGAGAAATCCACTTATACAAAGGAACCTAAATAGTCTGCTTCATAAATTGATAGGAGTATTGTCCTTTTCAATATGGGTTGTTGTCGCAGCCTCTGGTAGGTGGATTGGGTTTTCTTAATCAACCGAAAAAGCCAAAATAACATTCCCTGTCATTTGACCATGCTGAGCATAGCCACTGGTTACAAATAGCCAATTATCTACTATCACTGGTCCTGCTACATCCATTGATCCCCCAATAGCTGGTATTTTGTTTACAGTTTCATAAGCTTGGAGGGTATCAAATTCCCATAATTTATTACCATTCATGACAGAATGAGCAGATAAAGTGCCATCTAATGAACCTGCAAATAAAATATCATTAGTTACTGATATTGGTGCCGAGTAGCCCAAGAAACAATTTCCTTCTCCATATAACGGTTTTCTCTCAGAACATATATTTTTTGGTATGAAGGACCAAATAATTTCCCCTTTGATAAAATCTAAAGCGTATAAACCCGGTTTAGCTTCCTTGTCATAATCTCTATTGACCCATCTATCTGAAATAGGAACATATAGTTTTTTATTATCAGTTGCCATTCCAAAATGGATACCGCCTAGCAAACCTCCATTTCCGACTTTTTTCTTCCAGTCTATTTCACCCGTCAAAGGATTAAGTTTGAAAACCCAACCTGATTTTTGTCCTGCCAACAGAATCTTATTTCCATCCAAATCAGTTGTTTGAATAACTGAAGCTCCAAAATCAAAATCTGGTCCCTTTTCTTCAGGACAGACCATGCTTCTCACTATCGGAATCTCACATCCTACGTTGTAGGCGTCTCCAGACAGAGTTTGAGTTACCCACACTTTTTCACCTGAATTAATATTTAGAGAAATAATGGAATCGCTGTTCTTAGATGCAGGTGATTGTAAACTTTGGCCAGTTCCAAAAAAAACCTTTCCTTCTTGTAAATCAATACTCGGAGAATTCCAAACTGCAGAACCAGCAGGTGCGTATTTTTTTGTCCTTGTTATTAAACCTTTTTTAGTGAATTGAGCTCGTTCCTCTATTCTATGATTCCATATTATTTCTCCATTCTCAGAATTAATAGCAATCATTCCACCACTGCTTTTACAACATTCATAATTTGGATCAATTGCCAAGACAGTTTCATAGGTTGAGATAGGAATAAATAGAAGATTACCCGCTAGTGTTGGTGAAGCAGAAGAGATGTTTGATTCAAATTCTTTATTTATTTTAGTCTTCCAGACAACACTTCCATTGAGAATGTTCAACTTATAAACAATAAAATTAGAATCAACAATATAGATTGAATCTTCTTTTATGCCATCAAAAACAGGAGAGTTTCTAAAAACAGCATTAGATTTAGGTTGAAAGCTCCAGAAGCTACAACCCGTTTCTTTATCTAACGCATATAAGGACTTGCCGGAAACAAAAATTACTCCCCCAACAGCTACTGGTTGTCCTCTTGTATCTGTCTCGTTTAGTCCAAAAGACCATTTCAGTTTTAATTTGTTTAAATTTGAAGAGTCTATATTGCTTTCAGGTTGGTATCGGGTATTTGAGGAGTCAAAACCCCAGCTTGTCCATTTTGATCCTTTTTTGAAATTGCTAATAGACAGCTGGCTTTCACAGGAATTTGAGTAATTTGTATTAACATAGCTTTGATTCTGCTTCGCTAGGTATTTTGCTATTGATTTTTTTTCATCTTCTGAAAGTCCTCTTGCTTGAGATTTCATTTTTCCTACTTCTAATATTCTCAATAAATCATCTTCAGAGTATTGAGACATAGAAGCAATAGAGATTAAATTAAGAGATTTATTTTCATGACATGAAGCGCAGTTTTCTTCGATAATTTTTTCAACTTTAGAGTTGATAAATAACGAGAAAAAAAGAAAAAGAAAGAGGAGACAAGACCTCATACAAGAATTAATTAAGACCTCTTTGTCTAATTTCTTCCTTCATCCAATCAATAACTAGATTAAGTCTATTTTCGAGATCAGTTACATGTTCAGCCAGTAATCCAGATGCATCAGTAACGTTATTCATGGTTTCTGCATGCTGAATTAGAGTGACAATATTTTGGCCAGTTTCAAGTTGCTGGGATTGAAGGTCTTTGACTTGACTCTCCAATCCCTCAATTTTCTTTGTAAGCAGTACTAAAGATTCTTCAAGATTTTTTTTACTCATTCCTTTAATCAACGTATGCAATGCATTTGATTTCAATTTTCAGATTCGGTTGCACTAAAGCACTTATCCCAACAAGGGTCTGAGAGACTTCAGGTTTGCAACCATATATCCTCTCTCTTTCTGCAAAAATATCTCCAACATTATTCATGCAATCTTCCACATCAGTCACAAACCATGTCTCATCTATTACGTTATCAAGGGATGCATTAAATTCTTTTAATACATTTTTGATATTTTCATAACAAATCACCATCTGTCCTTTTATGTCTTCTGGTGTGTTTCCGTCTGCATCTATACCAATTTGACCTGCCAAAGTAAGCATGTTTCCAACCTGTACGCCTTGTGAAAAAAAGTCAGCATAAGGACCTTCCCTTAATAATTTTTTATTCATTTACGCTCCTAATATAAATACCATCAATATGCCTAATATTAAGGCTAATATAATCGACTTATAATCTTTTTTAATCTGATTCATACATCTCTCTCATCTTCAGCATATCATCAATGTGTTTCTTATTCTCTTCTGAAGCAGACTCAGACTTTTCTTCTTCCTTGAAAAGGGCTTCTAGTACCTTTCTGTTTGTATTTTCTTGTTTTATGAAGAAATAAATAATCAACGCCGTATTGGAAATTGTTATAAATAATAAAATATAAATCATCTCGATTTTAAAGGGCCAAAGCCTAATAAGTTAAATTCCAAGAATTTATGATAATGAATACGCCAACACTTAAAGCTAAAATTATTGAGATAGCTTCATAAGTCCTTTGGCTATTAATTACTTTAGAAAGTATAAGATTTGAGAGAAACCAGACAATTCCTCCCAATAAAATCATAATCAAAAAGATAAATAAATCGTTGAGCGTATTCCAAACATGTTCCATCCCATAACAATAATTCCAGCGAAGCAGGAGGTCAAATATAAAGTAGCAGTGAGGTTTATTTTCTAGGCATCAAATTTAGATGGATATTAATACTCCATAAAATAAGACAAGGAAGCCTCCAATTTCAGCAACAATTAGAGACCACATAAATATGCGGGTTGTTTTAGTAACTTCTCTAAGCTGATTGTCAGTTGTTTGCCTGAAACCTTGAATCATATAACTCAAGATAGCAAAAGCAAAATAGGCAACTAGTGCAATTGTTGCAATTAATTCTATTTTATTAGGAAGCTTGCTGAGATAAGCGAAATTGGCGATTAATAGAGTTGCAAAGCTGTAAAGAAGAGAACTACGGTGAGCTATATCAACATATGGATGAGCTTTACCATCTGCACTTTTAGAAATCTGATTAAATTTCCAGACTCCTGTTAGTAATCCGTTCAAGAAAAAAATACCCGCAAAGATGATGGCCAGGTTTTCTGCTTCAATCATATAATTCTCCTTAGACAGCAAGCCAAATCATAGATATTACAAATATCACTACGCAAAATAAGAATATTAATGGCGCTTTCATTTCCCAAGGGAGAGGTTAGAGTTAATAAATCCTGCTTTTAACAACCAATTACCATCCTTATTAACCAATAGATATAAAGCATCGGTTGTTGAGAGAATTTCATCATCGTCACTCAGTCTAGAAAAATTAATATCTACCATCGCAGATAATTCATCGGCATATATCAATTCAGATTCATTAATTTTTGAATACGCCCAACCTTGTTTTCTTAAACCCTCAAAGTCTACCGAGTCACCATAATATTCCGATACTGTTTTATTATTTCCTATGAGAAAAACAAAAGGGGAATCTGAGGCTTTGTTTATTGCTTCTTTGTCAGCCCTATTAAATAACTCAAAATATTTATACAAAGCTTCTTCTGGGCTTTGAGTCCACAAGCTTCCAGAGACTAGCAAGGTTAGTAGGAGGGTGGTTAGGTGTTTCATAATTCAACGTTATATTCTATGCAGGTATAGGTCAATAGAACTCTAGTGACTTACAGAAGTTTGAATACTATAATTCGCGCTCCTCTGGGCGATTAACTCAATTGGTAGAGTGCCACCTTTACACGGTGGAAGTTACAGGTTCAAGTCCTGTATCGCCCACCATCTAAATGACCTAATAATCCGATCTTTCAATCAAGTTAGAAAGATTCGGATTAATTTCATCTGAAATACTGAGATGGCCATGATTGGGATAAATCTTGAGATCAGAATCATTGACTATTTCCGCTGTATGTCTGGCATGGGCAACTGGAACAATAGTATCAACCTCTCCATGAATTATATTTACTGGACAAATCACATTATTTATCTCAAAGCTTGACCATCCTTGTGATGAACAATCCGCAAGCCTATCATCTGCATAACCTGTTACGCCTTGCGCAAAGGTTGCATCATCAATAAATCTCTCTATGTTTTCTGGTTTTTGCAGGTAGTCTAGATCTGGAGAAGAAAGGCTTGATTCATTATTTGATAACATCTTACTTCCATCTTCTCCCATATCTTTAACTGCCAATTGATAGGCTTCTTCCCTTGAAAGCCCAACGTATTGTTCAACTCCTGGCATATTTGCATTACTCGAAGCCCACCTCATATCTGACATTCCACAACACACAAGAACACCTTGAACTCTGTCGGGAAATCTAGCAGCAGTTGCAAGAGAATAACTTCCTCCAGTCGATACGCCAATCATATAAAATTTTTCTATCTTTAAGTAATCTGCAATGAGTAGAAGGTCATCTGTCCAGTCATTAATTGTCCTTCCAGGAAGGGGAGAGGTATTGCCGTATCCAGGTCTATCTACACCAATAAACCTTATTAAATTATCCTTATCTTTGTTGAAATTACCTTTAACGGAATTCCTTGATCCAGGACCACCATGACAATAGAAGGCGGGAATTCTATTATCTTCTCCAAAATCAGCGAAACTTATTGTTCGGTCGTTTGGAGCATTTATTTCTTTATACATATTAGCCTTCCAATTAATTATTTGACCATCCCAGTGGTACTTGTTGCTGTGGATTAAATACTTTAGGCCCATACAAAGGTAGCGCCTTAGAGGCATCTAATATTTCTTGCTCACTTATATACTGACTTGGAGATAATTTAAACACATCCAGACCTCTTGATATTTCCGTTCCATAAATAAAACCATCATAGTAATAAGCAGACCAATAGCCACCCATTACGAGTAATTCTTCATCTATAGGACCTCTATCAAAGAAAGCTATTTCTTTTGGGTTAGCGGAATCTGTGAAATCCATTACTGATATTCCACCTTGATACCAGGCTTGGACAAGAACATCTTTATTAGGAATTGGGATTAAAGAACCATTATGTGCTACACAATTTTCAGTTTCTAACTGAGGTGCCGGCATTTTGTAATGACTTCGAAATTCTAATTTGTTGTTGACTATGTCATAAATTGCATTAGCTCCCCAATCAAGAGGATCCCATGCTCTGCAGCGTGCTCTTCCACCTCCGCCCCATTCATCTGTGAAGATAATCTTAGTACCTTCATTATTGAAGGTGGCAGAATGCCAATAAGCAAAACCTACATCCGTCACGACGTCTATTCTTTGCGGATTATATAGATCTGAAATATCAAAAAGAATTCCATTTCCTGAGCAAGCACCAGCCGCTAAGTTTTTTGATGGAAACACAGTTATGTCATGACATTGATCGGTGCGCCTTGTTTCCTGAGTATCCTCTCCATGGTCACCTCCTGCCCACAGGCCACCTAAAGCACCTGTTTCTGGATCTGCAAATACGGTGGGGCTACTCACAATTCTTGACTTTGAAGGGTCTGCAACAGGAATTTCTATAACATCTATTCTGAAAAGAGCTGTCCTATTATCACCTGGTATATTTCCTATACATTCTTCCATTTCTTCTTCATCTCTTACGCCTTGAGTACCAGAGTTGTAGACAATAATCTTTCCATCTTGATCTGGACCTGATACAACTGAATGAGTATGAGAGCCTCTGCAAGTTTGAACGGCTCCAACTTGCTTAGGTTGTGATAAATTTGAGATATCAAAGATTCTTATTCCTCTAAATCTATCAGGACTTGCTTCTTTAGAGACACCTTGTAAACCACAATCAATGCGACTTCTAGTTTGTTCAACTGACATAATTAATAAATCATCGACGATTGATACATCTCCTTGTCCCCCTGGGCAAACAACAGACGAAAGAAGCTCCGGAACTCCCATTTGATCAATTTCGTATACGTTAAAGCCATGATAATTACCAGCTACAAGAACATTGTCTCTAAATGCCATATCAGTATTTGCAAAGCTTAAGATAGGTGAACGAAGCGATCTGGATTTATCCGCTATAGTTTTCTCTGTCTTGTCATCTTTATCCTTCTCTACAGAAGTTTTTATTCCTTTTGACTGAGGGTTATTTGGATTGTAAAACCCTATGGGCTTTTTGAGCGATGCTACTTTTTCTAAGTTTAATATAGCCTCTCCTGCGTCATAATGGCCAGGACTTAATTTTGATCTTGGATCGTCTGATAAGCCCACAGCAATAGCGTTCATTCGCTCTATTTCGACACTTTGATCATTTACAAGATCAGAGACAAATTCATTCAAGATTGGATCATAAGCTGTTCCCGGAAATTCTTTTAAATCCTTAACCATTTTTAAGGCACCATCATGATGGGAGATCATCAGTTGTAAGAATAATTTATCAAAATCTGTACTCTCAGATTCTTCAAGATCCTTTAATTGACTTTCGCTGGCCATGCCAGCCATACCAATGTGCATACGATGATCGTGATGTTTTACCGAGATATCTTCATTCCTAGCATCAAGCCAATTCTTCATAAAACTAATTTCGTCTTCTTGAGAGGCATCAATTCTATTTGCCAGATCAACTATTGTTTTATTATTAGTTCGCTTATCTGCCATATTGGACATCACTATGGCTTGTTCATGATGGATTATCATTCCTTGAAGGAAATTTACATCTGCATCTACGTAGGTAGTAATTGCAATGTTGGTAGCTGATTCGGGGTCAATTAATTCTGAATCTTCTCCTGGTGCTCCAGGAAGTATGATTGGATGTTTCAAAGACTTTTCTTCAACGCTAAGCTCATAAGACAAGAGTAAATCTTCAGTTTCAGAAATTTGGGATGATTCAGGTTTGTTGTCTTCAGAGCATCCATGGAAAAAGAGAATTACTGAGACTAGTGATATAAATTTCAATTCTTTCTTTTTGATATTTTTTTTCATAATTTAGTCTAACCTTTTATTTATTTTATTATTGACTTAACCATTTTCAAGTTCTTCATTCAGTTCAAGCCACTCTTGTTCAGTAGATTTGATTTCTGTATCTAAATTTACCTGATCTCTTAGGAGATCATGTAAATTCATTTTTGAAGAGTCATTATATAGCTCTGGAGAATTAAGAAATTCCTGTGTTTCAGCTAATTTTCTATTTAATCTTTTGAGAGTTTTCTCGATAGCTAAGATTTGATTTTTAATTTTTTTCTGATCCTTTTTGTCTTTGACTTTGTCTTCGTTGTCTTTTTTACTTTTAGGACTTTCTTTGTGTGGTCCTTGCAGAATCATTTTTCGATAATCTAACAAGTCACCATTAAATCTTTCTATCTTTCCTTCATTTATAATCAAAAACTCATCAACTGTGTTTGCGAGTAAATGCCTATCATGGGATATAAGGACAATTGCGCCAGTAAAATCTTGAAGGGCAACTGTTAGTGCCTGCCTCATGTCCATGTCTAAATGATTAGTTGGTTCATCCATTAACAAAAGATTCGGCCTTTGAAAGGCTATAATTGCAAGTGCTAATCTTGCTTTTTCACCACCGGAAAAATTTTTTATAACATCTTTTGCTTTATCGCCCCTGAAGTTGAAACCTCCCAAAAAATTTCTAATTTCAGATTCCGTCGCCTTTTTTTCTACTTTGACTAAATGATCTATAGGGCTTTTATCTAACATTAGGTCATCTACCTGATGTTGTGAGAAGTATCCTATTTTTAAATTTTTTCCTTCTGTCTTAGTCCCCTGAAGAAGTTGAAGATCTCCTTTGAGACTCTTTACAAATGTTGATTTACCAGCTCCATTTACTCCCAATAATCCAATTCTATCTCCTGGACGGAAAGCAATTTTTACTTTGTTTATAATTGCATCAGAGTAACCTAAATCAGCATCTTCAAGTACGATTAAAGGATTAGAAATTTTTTCTGTCTCAGGAATTGTAAATTGGAATGGTGAGTCAATATGTGCTGGTGCTATCAGTTCCATCCTTTCCAGTGCTTTAATTCTACTTTGTGCCTGACGAGCCTTAGTTGCTTTAGCTTTAAATCTTCTAACAAAATCTTGCATATGAGATATTTCACGCTGCTGTTTATTGTAATTACTCTCTAATTCAGCCAATAGAGCAGCTTTTCTAATCTCAAATTGAGAATAATTACCTTTATATAGCTCAATAGTACTGTTGTGTAGATGAGCTATAAAACCTACACATTCATCCAAAAATTCTCTATCGTGAGAGATTAATAGCATTGCCCCTTTAAAGGATTTAATCCAATTACCAAGCCAAATAATCGCATCCAAATCTAGGTGATTAGTCGGTTCATCCAGGAGCAGAAGATCTGCGGGTTGCATCAAAGTTTTTGCTAGATTGAGTCTTACTCTCCATCCACCTGAGAAGTCTTTAAGTGGTTTAGAGAACTCCTCTTCAGAAAAACCTAAACCTACTAAAAGTTGCTCAGCTCTTGATTTGGCAGTAAATCCATCATGATCTTCAAATTGAGAATGTAACTCACCTAAAGCACCATAATCCTGTTCATTTTCTGCCTTAGTGATTGAATTTTGAATTTCGAGAAGTTTTAAATCTCCGCTCATTACATAACTAAGAGCAAGTTCATCTGTTCCAGGAACTTCTTGAGCTAAACATGCTATTTTTAGATCTGGAGGATATTTAAAGTCTCCTTCGTCAGAATCAATTTCTCCTTGGATCATTTTGAAAAGACTTGTCTTACCTGTTCCATTTGCTCCAACAAGACCAACTTTATTATCCCTATGAACAGTAAAAGACACATTTTCAAACAGCAAGTTTGTGCCTCTTCTTAAAGCGAGATTATTGAATGAAAGCATAAAAGATTTAGCGTTTTTGGATTGTATCAAAAGAACCTAACACTTTACCTTTAAGATAAATTTTCAGACTATATTGATAGATTAAAAAGACGTATAGTTTAACAAATTCGCTAAAAAATTATGAATATATGGTCTGCAACAGCTCTTAATACCGCTCCTGATTCAGAAAACAGGATACATGGAGATGATCTTGCTAAAGAGTATGGATTTGAGGGAGGCTTAGTTCCAGGAGTCACAATCTCTGCTTATTTAGTTCATCCTTTGATAGAACACTGGGGAAAGGATTGGTTAGATAGAGGTTATGCAAATTGTAGAATTACTTCTCCCTTATATGATAAAGAATTATTTGAAGTAAAAACTGATATGGTTGAGCCTACTAAGGCCAATACCACTCTCATAAAAAGTAATGGAATTGTAAGCGCTAATGCTGAAGTTGTCGTAATGCAAGAATTACCAACTAAACCAATTCTCAGACGAGATAAATTAGTAGATCTAAACTATAAAGCTCCCCAAGCAAGCAAGGAAATTTGGAAGAAACTAGAATCAGACGGATGTTATGCATTTAAATTTCTGTGGTCAGACAATGAACCATTGATTTATCTAAACAAGGAAACGAATTTACCTTCACTGCTTCAACCTAAAGGAGAGGGCTACTCTAATTTGTGTTTCTTATTAGGCTGTTCAAATTGGATTTTAGCGGGTAATGCCTATATGAATCCTTGGGTTCATCTCCAAACCATATCGCAAAACTATAGAGCTGTAGAGATGAATAGTTCTTTAATTGCGGAAATGGAAATTAATAAAATTTATGAAAAAAAAGGCCACGAGTTTATTGATGTCTTTGTCAACTTATTCGACGAAAGTGATGAGTCGTGTGTTATGTCTATAAATCTAATTGCGATTTATAAACTCAGAGGTTCTTAATGGAACATATTACATTCATATTAACCCTTGAAGCAAAAGGGAATGTTAAGGAGGTTACTACATTTATCAGAGAACTATCCGTTCCTTATGTGTCACAATGTGATGAGCCCAACACTAAGAGTTTTGAATGGTATTTTAATAAGGAAATAAATATCGCAACAATTCATGAAACCTTTGTTGATTCCGATGCAGCTACTCTACGAGTGCAGAATTTAATAAATAGTCCTGTAAATGAAGCCTTTCAAAAGTTGTTCAACGTTATAAGTTTTACTGTCTTAGGGAATGCTAATTCTTCTTTGATAAAAATCTTAGAAGGGTGGGATCCTGTCTACTTTCAATACGAAGATGGTTTTAACAAAACTATTGATACTGACCACACATGAAAAAGACTCTCATAGCAGTCATAACTACTTTTTTATTAAATCTAAGTTCTGAGCAAGGCAACATAACTAAATTAAATGGAATAGATATTTGGTGGGAGTCCCACGGAGATATAAACAATCCTACTGCTCTATTGATAATGGGCTTAAATTCAAATAGTAAAGTATGGTCAGATCAATATATTCAGAATCTGGTTGCTAATAATCTGCATGTTCTAGTATTTGATAATAGAGATATAGGAAAGAGCACTTGGATCACTGAAGAGCCTGGTTTGATAACATTTATTAAGTATTTACCAAATTTCCTCCAAGAGTATTTTGTAGAGTTTATTTTTGGTTTTATTTTTGATGAAGAAGGTAAGTTCAATATGGAGAATCCCGCTCCAGCAGAGTATAACCTTAGTGATATGGCTATGGATGGTATTGCTCTTTTAGATCACTTAGAAATTTATGAAGCTCATATAATTGGAGCCTCTATGGGAGGTATGATTGCTCAAGTCATGGCTTTGGAGCATTCTGATAGAGTAAAGTCTTTGACTCTCTTCTTCACAACACCGGGTTTTGATACACCAGGCCTATCTGGACCAACCGAATCTTTTAAATCGGCAATGAAAGAGTCTTTTTTACTCAATTTATCTGGAAATGAAATTGATGCTCTTACAGTGTCAGAAGAGGCATTAACCGGTTCTCGTTTTCCTTTCAATAAAAATAATTTTATTGAACAAGCGAAGATCAGACTGGATCAAGGAATTAATACTTCAAATGCACAAACTGCTGCAGTTGGTGCAAGTCCTAATCGGGCCTCCAGTCTAAAAAACATTTATCAACCAACTCTCATTATTCATGGCACCGAAGACCCGCTTATTCCAATAGATCATGGAATATATCTTTTCAATAATATTCCTAATTCGAAAAAACTAATCCTTGAAGGAGTTGGCCACGAGATCCCTGACCAGCTACTTCAAGAAATTATTCCAGCTATTGTGAGTAATTTTGAGCTTTAGCTTTCTTCAGCATCGTACATTTTTCCAGCAGTGCACTTAGAGACTGAATCAAATTGCTCATCAATATCCTGAATAGAACCATTTTTTATTTCATATCTTATTTGGCCCCAATGAATTGAATCCTCATAAGTATCGATATACATAAAACCTTCGATATTATCAGCCAATACTGCTTCTAGAACTTGGCTTCTAACCTTCTTATCATTAAGCTCATTCACGCTTTTTACCCAAGCAGAATTTATTCTTTTGACATCTTCAATTGTCCCACCTTCAAGTAGTTCGCACTCTAGAATAACTAATGTTGATGAAAAAATTGCTAAAGGGAATGATAGAAATATGGCCATTATTATTTTTTTCATAATTTTCTCCTTAAAAAATTAACCTTACTACTTTAGAGTAGTGTGTAAACAGTAAATTGAGTTTATTATAAGTCGATGAATAAAACGCAGACGGAATCTAATATTAGAAAGGTTGCACTGACTTCTTTATCAGGTACGAGCATAGAGTGGTATGATTTTTTTCTATATGGTGCTGCGGCCGGATTAGTTTTTCCTAAACTTTTCTTTGGGGAAGTAGATCCAACTACTGCTTTAATTTTATCTTTCATGACTTTTGCTGCAGGTTTCATTGCTCGACCTGTTGGCGGAATTATATTTGGTCATTTTGGAGATCTTATTGGAAGAAAGAAGACTTTGGTGATTGCTCTAATGTTAATGGGTATCGCCTCGACCCTTATAGGCTTATTGCCTACTTATGAGACCATTGGCATAGTTGCTCCTATACTTTTAACATTTTTGAGATTCTGCCAAGGAATTGCAATAGGCGGTCAATGGGGAGGAGCTATGTTGCTAGTGACTGAGAGTGCGCCTAGCAATAGAAGAGGTTACTACGGAGCATATGCCCAAGCTGGAGCTCCTGTAGGAGTAATTCTTGCAAATATAGCCTTCATTTCAGTGAGTTTGATGACAACTGAAGAAAGTTTCCTATCTTGGGGATGGAGGATCCCGTTTCTAATAAGTTTCGTTCTAGTGATCATTAGTATGTATATTCAATTGAAACTGGAAGATACCAAAGCATTTAAAGAGTTAGAAGCAATAAAAGCTTCTGATACTAGTAGCACTAAAGAGATTAAATCTTCACCTATTTTGGAAGCCTTAAGAAGATATCCTAAAAGGATATCCTTGGCAGCTGGTGCATTCCTATCAATCCAAGTAACCTTTTATATATTGGTAGCTTTCGTACTTGCTTACGGAGTTCAGACTACAGAGCTTTCTAGGAATGATCTTTTAACGGCTGTATTGATTGGATCAGCAATTATGGTTCCTATGCAATTTATGTTTTCTGATTATTCAGATAAAAATGGTAGAAAAGGTATCTTTATGTTGGGCGCAATATTTACAGCCTTATGGTCATTTGCATTATTTCCGCTCATAGATACTGGAAATTTTTATCTAGTAATATTGGGAGTTACAGGTGGATTAGTTTTTCTTGGGATGATGTATGGGCCACAAGCAGCTTTTTTTGCGGAACTTTTTTCAACAGAAGTAAGATATTCCGGAGCTTCTTTAGGTTATCAAATAGGGGCTATCATTGGGGGTTCTTTTGCTCCTACGATAGCAACACTTTTGTGGAAAAATTATGATATCTTTTGGGTATCTGCCTATATTGCTTTTGCCTCTATATTGTCTCTATTGTCTGTATATTTCTTAACCGAGACCTATCAAAAGGATCTCAATGAATAATCCTCATAGTAATTGACCCTTTTCCATTTTCATTTGCCTTTTGGTCATTATCTCTGCTTCCTGCGAGTCATGTGTTACCAAGAGAATTGTGGAACTCCTCTCTGAAAAAACTTGAGATATTTCCTCATATAGAACGCCTTTAAGATCCTTATCTAGGGCACTAAATGGTTCGTCTAACATTAACAATTTGGGGTTTGGAGCTAATGATCGCGCAAGAGCAACTCTCTGCTGCTCTCCACCTGATATTTCATGAGGATATTTATTTTTTAATGAATCTATTTTTAAAAGCTCTAAAAGATCATTAGTGATACTTTTCTTATCTATATTCTTTTTAATACCAAAACCAATATTGTCATAGACAGATAAATGCGGGAACAAGGCTTTTTCCTGTACAACCAAACCTATTTTTCTTTTTTCAGGAGGTTCTATGAATTTTTCAGTAGAAACAACTGTTCCATCAATAACAATCTGCCCCAAATTTGGTTTTTCTAGTCCCGCTATCAATCTCAATAAAGTACTTTTACCGCAACCAGATGGTCCCAGTATTGCAACCCTATCTGATTTTTCAATTTCAAGATTGATATTTTGAATAACTTGATTTGTTTCACCGTATGAATGGCTAAGATTTTTTATTTCTAAGATTAAGTTACTCATTTTTTTGTAGCAGGTCGCGAAGATCTTATCATTTTTGATAAAAATATAATTGGAATCAACCCAACTAAAACAATAGCTATTGCCGGCGTAGCTGCTTGCAACATTCTTTCTTCAGAGGCATATATGTAAGCTGATACAGCTAAAGTTTCGAAGTTGAATGGTCGGAGTATAAGAGTTGCAGGTAATTCTTTCACAACATCAGACATAACTAACAAGACAGAAGTGAGCAAAGCTGTTTTCATCAAAGGTGCATGGATGTTAAATAACATAACCCAACTGGTAGACCCTAAAATCCTTGAAGAGTCATCTATGGAATTACTGATCCTCTCGTAACCTGATTCAATGGAAGAGTTTGCTAAAGCGTAAGTCTTGATTATGTAAGCTACCAAAAGCCCAAATATAGAACCGGTCAATACAATATCTAGATTAGAAAATATTAAATTATCAAGGCCAACCAACAATTGCACCATTCCTACTGCCAGTATTAATCCAGGCACGGCGTATCCAATTGATAAAAGCGAACTTAATCTTTTGAAAAGCTTAGTAGGTTTAAATCTTATTGAGAAATTAATAAGTAAAGCCAATGCCGCGCATATCAGGCCAGTTACAATTGATAAAGTGAAGGAGTTAATTGAGTTTTGAAAAAATTTGTCATTAAAAAAGGCCATATTTACTTCATAGGCCCAAAGACTTAACTCTATTATTGGTAATATAAAGCCTATAAAAATAGGTAGAAAACATATTAAAAAGGCTAAAAAAGCCTTAAAGCCACTTAAGACTACCTCACTATTAGGAGAGAAAGTTGAATTACTAGATGTATAAATTCCTTTACCTCTAGAGTTCTTCTCAAGTATATAAAAAACACCTACCGTGATTAGCAGCAAAGAAGCTAATTGCATAGCAGTTTGTAAATCATACAACCCGTACCAAGTTCTAAATATGCCAGTTGTAAAAGTTTCTATAGCAAAGTGATCAACTGCTCCAAAATCCGATAATGTCTCCATTATCACTAACATCATGCCTCCCACTGCTGCAGGTCTTATAATTGGTAGAGCCAACTTATAAAAAACTTGGATCTGATTTAATCCAAGCATTCTAGATGCTTCTATCATTGATTTAGATTGATTAATAAATGCACTTCTAGAAACTAAGTAGACATAAGGATATAGAGTAAAACCAAAAACTGTGATGGCTCCGTAAATATTCCTTACACTAGGAAAGATTATTACATCTTGATCAAGACCTAAAATTTCCCTAATGAGATTATTTGCATCACCGTAAGGATCAAATAGACCGGTAAAGGTATAAGCCAAGATATAAGGAGGTATTGCCAAAGGTAAAATTAAAGCCCATTCAAAAGTATTTCTACCTGGAAAATTAAAATTGGTTACCGTCCAAGCAGTTATGGTTCCAAGGAAAAAAACTAAAACTCCTACACCAGCAACTAAAATCAATGAATTACTAATGTAGTGAAATAGAACAAATTCATAGAGGTGAGACCAGTTCTCTGAATAATCTCCAAACAGGCTCGATAAGACAATAAGCAGCGGGGCAGTAAAGACAATAAGAACTGCAAAAGGGAGCGAGCTCCAAAAAGACAATCTATTCAATTTAAAAAACTTAAAGAATCAGCTTAAACTAGAAGAAAACTATTTCCAACCCGACCTGTCCATAAGCCTTACAGCAGCTGGGTTTAATTCACCAAAATTTTTAACTGAGATTTGATCTTCTTTGAAATTGATACCAAAACCAGCTATTTCTTTACTTGGTACGACATCTTCATGGATTGGATATTCATAAGATTTATCTACCATATATTTCTGTACTCTTTTTGAAAGCAAAAACTCAAGAAACAGATTGGCATTATTGGTATTTGGGGAGTTTTTAAGTATTCCAGCTCCACTGATATTAATATGAGCTCCTCTATTACTTTGATTAGGAAAAATCATATTAACTTTTTTAGCAGCTTCAAGTTGCTCTTGACCTGCAGATCCAGACAACATAATTCCAATATAGTAGCTATTAGCCACGGCAAGGTCTGCCTCTCCATTTGCAACAGCTATAATTTGAGATCTGTCATTCCCTTGTGGTTTTCTGGCTAAATTATTAACTACACTCTTAGCCCATTTTTCCGTATTGGCTTCTCCAAGATTATCAATAAGAGAAGCAACCAAGGACTGGTTGTACATATTATTAGAACTTCTGATAACAATTTTCTTATTCCACTCAGGATTGGCAAGGTCCTCGTAGTTGATATCTTTTATTAAATCTTTAGAAACATTTCTTGGATTATAAAAAATCACTCTTGCCCTTTTCGCTATGGCGGTCCATTCATCATTGGGACCCCTTAGATTCTCTGGAACGACAGTAAGAACCTTTTTTGATTTTATACTTTGAAATAGCCCTTCTTTTTGAACTTTCCAAAGATTGCCAGCATCAACTGTAAAAAATATATCTGCTGGAGAATTCTTGCCTTCAGACTTCAATCTTTGAAGCAGGGCGCTACCTTTACCTGAAATAATATTTACAGCAATGCCAGTTTCTCTAGTGAATTCTGCATACAAGGCATCATCAGAATCATAATGTCTGGAAGTATAAACATTTACTTCACTTGTCAGAATTGAATTGCCAAAAAATGAAAGTAGCAAAAGAATATATATTTTTTTCATTTCAGTATTATCACCTTATTGAGAATCATTCTCAATAACTTTATTTTGACTTTTGAATATTTGTAAAAGAATTAATTTTATAAGAATTAAATAGGTGTTATACTCATGTAATACACCTTCAAAAATAATTTAATAATCAATGTCAGACGAAAATACAAAACAACAAACTTTTGAGTATGTCTCAAATGCAGAGATGAAAGCAAAGTGGGGCTTGAAAGATAATGTGAGCCCACAAGAATTACCCTTAGATCATATTAACCCAGGAAATAATGACTGGTTTGCAAGAAATCAAGAATTAGAAGTCTTTGACAGATTGAGGGAAGAAGATCCAGTGCATTACACTCCTGATAGTCAATTTGGATCCTATTGGTCGATTACATCTTATGAAGATGTAAAAGCAGTTGATATGGATCATGAAAGATTTTCTTCAGATATTATGAATGGAGGAATTCGTTTAGGGGGACAACCTTTATCAGAACCGCCTGATGAATTATTTCATTTACCTATGTTCATTATGCAAGATCAACCCAAGCACACGGGACAGAGGAAAGAAGTTGCTCCAATGTTCACTGGCGCACACTTGTCTACATTTGAAGAGCTTATAAGGAGCAGAACCAGCAAAATCCTTGATGATTTACCAGATGGAGAGAGCTTTAATTGGGTTTCAGAAGTATCTATTGAATTAACTAGTAGAATGTTGGCAACTTTATTCGATGTTCCACAAGAAGATAGACTGAAGTTAATCCACTGGTCAGATACTGTAGAAAGAATCTCAGATCCAAACTTTTTTGAAACCCCTGAAGAGGGATTTCAAGAAATATGGAAATGCTTTGAATACTTTAATTCAGTCTGGGAGGATCGTAAGGCTAATGATCAAGGAGGAGGGGATCTAATCTCAATGCTTGCAAGAGGAGAGGCTACTAAGAATATGTCTCCTAATGAATTCCTTGGTAATGTCTTATTGCTGATTGTTGCAGGAAACGACACAACAAGGAACTCTATGAGTGGCGGAATAAGCGCTTTTAATAAATATCCAGAACAGCTAGCAAAAGTTAAATCAGATCAATCTTTAATCCCAAGCATGGTATCGGAAATTATAAGATGGCAGTCCCCAGTTGCTCATATGTGCCGTACTGCGATGGAGGATGTTGAGCTTGGAGGTAAATTAATTAAAAAGTGGGATAAGGTGGCGATATGGTATGTTTCTGGTAATAGAGATACCAATAAATTTCCAGACCCCAATCAATTAGTTATCGATAGGAACGATGTAAGGCAACACTTATCTTTCGGTTTTGGAATTCACAGATGTCTCGGTAATCGACTTGCGGAGTTGCAATTAAAAATACTTTGGGAAGAAATTTTAAAGAGGTTTTCCCATATAGAAATAATCGGAGAGACACAATACCTTCCTTCAAGCTTTATAAGAGGAATAACGGAACTTCCCGTAATAGTTCATAGACATTAAAAGAATTTTTTTTAAGAAAATAAAATTTTAGAGATATGGTATTGATCATAGCTTAAAAAGCACTATTCTTATTCATACAAACCTTTAAACAATTTATCTAGTAAATGTTCCTTCTCCTAATCTTTTTATTGGTTTTTGTCTTACCAAAGTTATGGCTTTCTTATTCAATGAAGAAAAATGATAAGGAACTTATCAATATGCCATTTAATTCTGAAGAGTTTGGTAAATTGTTGTTAGAAGAAAATAATCTAAAAGAAGTGATAATTGAGGAGACTCCGTCAGTTGATCATTACGATCTTAATGATAAGGCTGTTAGGGTACAAGAAGGGAGATTGCAGAAAAAGAGCCTTACCTCTTTAACAATAATATGTCATGAAATTGGACATGCCATACAACATAAAGAAGATTATCCTCCTTTAGTTAGAAGAACTAGAATAGTTGAAAAAACTCAATGGATTACCAGAATAGGCGGAGTGGTGCTTTATAGTGGTTTGCCTTTAATTTTAGCAACCGGATCATTTGGATTGATAAAAATCTGCCTTTTTTTAGTTATAACCTCAGTACTCCTAGGAGTATTCATCCATTTGATTACCTTAGATGTTGAGATTGATGCAAGTTTTAATAAGGCAATGCCAATCTTAGAGAAGAAGATTCCTGCTGAGTACCATGCTCAATGCAGAGATGTTCTAAGAGCAGCAGCTTTTACTTATGTGGTTGGTGCGCTAACCAGCTTCTTATCCTTAAGATATCTATGGCTTTTATTGTCGCGAGTAAGGTAAATTAATTTTCTGTGCTCTCAGAAATTTCTTCAAAGGCGCATTCCATTTTTGCTTCTACACTACCTACTACCGCCAAATTTACTTTAGCCCTGCCTTGCATAGTTCCAGTTACCTTGCATTCTTCGAGGCTTTCTTGAATTATCAACCTGACTATTTGAGTCAATTCATCTACCGTTAAGCTTTCAAGTGTTCTTGTGTCTGCAACTGAATTGAGAGTAAAGATTAAAGCTAAAGTGCAAATTATATTTTTCATTGGTTATCCTTATATTGTATTTTCTTCAATAAACTTATTTGCCTTGGAGAAAATCATTTCTTTCCTCTCTTTCTTCATTCTATCTAAACTTCTTGTAAGAAAACTCATCCTGGCATTTTTTTCATAAAATGTTCTGTGCTTATCTGTAAATCTCCAATAGAGACCATCAACAATGTCGCACCAGTCTCCTCTGGGATAATTTGACATTTTTAGAATGTAATTTGAGCCACAAGTATAAGGTTTAGTTGACATGAGCCCCCCGTCCGAAAAAGTAGCCATTCCATAAACATTTGGAGTCATTACCCAATCAGAAGAATCTATATACATTTCCATAAACCATTTATATATTTCATCTGGATTCACCTCGCACATATTCATGAGATTGCTAATGATCATAAGCCTAGGAATATGATGGTGATAACCATCTTTGATAGTGCTCTTAATGCAGTCATCTAAGGGTATTATTCCTGTGGTGCCGTCATACCAACTATCGGATAACTTATTTTTATGTTTCCAAAAATTTGCCGATTGCTGAGTCTCGCCTTTCATTTGATAAATGCCTCTAATAAATTCCCTCCACCCTATTATTTGACGAATAAAACCTTCTATTGAATTTAGCGGAGCATCTTGCTTCTTAAAATATTTTAAGCATTCACTAATAACTTCTTGAGGAGTTAATAGCCCTAAGTTTAAAGCGGGACTTAGGGTGCTGTGGAATAAGAAATTTTCTTTATTAACCATAGCATCTTCGTAAATACCAAAATTATTAAGTCTTTCCTTCATAAAGGTTTTTAGACACTTTTTGGCTTCTTGTCTTGTAACAGGGAACCAAATATTTCTTGTATCGCCTGGGTGGTCACTGAACATTTCTTGTATCAATTCTTTGACGTCTTCATCATATTTAGACGGTTTACTTTTTGGTACCTGAGGTATTTGCACACCTTTAGGAATTTTTTTCCTATTTTCCTCATCAAACGACCATTTCCCCCCTAAAGGATTCATCTCATTATCTACTAGTAAATTTAATTTCTTTCTTCCGAATTTATAGAAAGGTGCCATCCTAAATAATTTCTTTCCTTCATGAAATTTAGCAAACTCTTCACGAGAAAATATAAACATAGGGCTTTGGTGTTTAATCAGCTTTATTTGTTTCGATTCGAGTTTTTGAAATTCTTCCTCAAAGGGCTTATCTTCTATTTCGAAAAAATTGACTGTATCTGTTTTATTTTTTACAAAGTCATTCAGGGTGTCTATATATGGAATATTATCCTGTCCATTTAAGTTCTTATAATGAACATGGATTCCTGCAGCGTCTAATTCATCTTTGTATTCCCTCATAGCAGTCAGGAACATATATAACTTTAGCTTATGATGCTTTTGGTAAGTGCATAGACCAAAATCCTCGGCCATGTATACATCAGTGCAGCCCAATTTTTTTAAATAAGAAGGATTAAAAAGTTGATTTCCAAATATTACAAAAAGATTCATTATTTGATTAGGATAAGAAAAAGCCCCTTTGAGGGGCTTTTCTTTAATTTATATTATATTTTAAATTTATTTGAAATTTGTTTTGAGAAGCAAAATCATCCGAAAAACCAGAGAACTTTGAACTATCTTGTAAAAAGTCTATTTCAAATTTTTTTCTGTCGTCATCATTTCGAAATTCCGATTCAGAATCATCTGAATTTCTATTGATAACAAAGTAAGCAACTAAACCAACACCTAGTAAGGCAGCTGCAGTTGATCCTCCGCTTCCATAGCCACCGCTGTCACCACTTCCGGTTGATCCTTCACCTTCATGATAACTAGCGTGAGCTAAACTAGAAGCCACAGAGAATAGAATGATAAATAAATATCTCATATTTTTTTCCTTATTTTGTCTGGGCGTCTAAGAAATTAGCCAGAAACAATGGTGCCCCATTGATTTGTAGTCCTTAGCAAAACAGAAGAGTTAATTTGAGTGTTCCTTCGAACAAGCGCATTATAATCATAAATGTACCTTTTACAAGCGGCTGTACCTTTAATTAGCAGCAAATCTATACATACTTTGCATAATTTTTTAATTTACAATGATAGAATTAATAAATGGAAAGAGTAGAGCAGCTAAGATTATTGAAGGGATTAATAAATCATCTCGATCATAATACAAACATCAATGCTGGTGGGATAATAAAAACTCCTGCGGATACTTACATTTCAGAGGAACGATTTGATCGTGAGTGGAATACTTTCTTTTTAAACCATCCTCAGATCATCGGGCTCTCTGGTGATTTGCCCACACCTAATTCATTTATCACGACAGAGGATTTTGGAGTGCCTATTCTTGCTGTAAGAGATGATACTGGAGAGTTTAAGGCGTATGCCAATGTTTGCCCTCACAGAGGGGTGACTATAGAGAGTTCTAAGAAAGGCGAGAAATCAAAGTTTTCATGTCCTTTTCATGGCTGGACCTTTAATAATGAAGGTAATCTAATTGGATATCCTAAGAAAGAACAATTCGGTGAAATAGACAAAGACTGCTACGGCTTAAAAGAATTACCTGCTATAGAAAAATTTGGCTTCTTGTGGGTCCATCCAAAACGTGAGGGGATTATTGATCTTGACGAATTATTAGGCAAAGAACTTCAAGCTGAGTTTGATGCTTGGAATTTCCAAAGTTTGGTGTTTGCTAATGAGGACCTTTATTTTACAGATATGAATTGGAAATTGGCTATTGATACTTTTGGAGAAACGTATCACTTTTCCGTTTTGCATAAAGATTCACTTTTTGAGTCCTTTTACGGTAACTGTCAGATGTTTGATAGCTTCCAACGGAATGGAAGATTGATCTTATGCAAAAGAACTATTGATGAGATGAGAAAATTACCTGAGTCAGAGTGGGATATTTGCGCCGGATCTTTACCTGTTTATTACTTATTTCCCAATATAATTTTTATGCCAACTCAAGAAGGTGCGTTTCTTGTAAAAGAGTACCCCGCTGAAAATTCACCCCATAAAAGTTATTCAAAAATATCTTTTTATTTCTATCCTCATGTCTTAGAACAATTAAAAGAGCTAGAGAAGACAGGCATAGATGGTAAACAATTATTAGAAGATCAATACGGGGGTTTTGCATCTGTGATTAGAGATGAGGATTATGTTGCTGCAGCCTCTTCTCATAAAGGTTTAAGGTCTGGGAATATTGATTATCTCACTTTTGGTAAAAATGAACCCGCACTTCATCATTATCACAACACTTACAGAGAAGCATTAGGTATGCAATCTCTTCCTTTAGAGGAAGCTTAACAAATGGATATTCTTAAGGTCGTAGACCTTGAAAAGTCCTATATTGATCCTGATACCAAAGATCACTTTAAAGCTGTTGATGGGATATCTTTTGAAATAAAAGCTAATCAAATATATGGAATATTGGGGCCAAATGGTGCAGGAAAAACCACAACACTTGAGATGATTGAAGGTTTAACTGACATAGATGGTGGATTTGCTTATGTGAAAGGTATCAATGTAGCCGAGAAACCTTTCGAAGTGAAAGAAATTATAGGAGTTCAACTTCAATCTAACGAATACTTTGATTCATTGAGTTTAAAGGAATTATTAATTCTTTTTGGTAAGTTGTATAAGAATGATGTAGATGTAGCTGAGCTTCTTAACAGTGTTAACTTAATCGATAAAATTAATGCTAAACCCGAAGAACTTTCTGGAGGCCAGAAGCAGCGTTTTTCTATTGCCTGCGCATTAGTTAATAAACCAGATGTTCTTTTCTTAGATGAGCCGACAACTGGACTTGATCCCCAAGCAAAGCATAACTTATGGAAGCTCATAAGACATTTAAATCAATTGGGCATGAGCATTGTTCTAACTACTCACAACATGGAAGAGGCTGAAAATCTATGTCATAAAGTTGCTATCATGGATAAAGGTAAAATAATTACTGAAGGTTCTCCTAACGATTTAATAGCTAAATTCGATTCAGATAATACTGAGAAGGGTAATCTTGAAAATGTTTTTCTTCATCTCACCGGAAGAGACCTGAGAGACTAAATGATTAACTCACTCCAATTACACTTAGCTAAGGTCTTTCTGAAGATCTTTTTGAGAAATAGACAAGCAATTCTGTTTAGCTTATTTTTTCCACTCATATTTATTGGAGCTTTTTCTTTTTCCGGTGGAGAAAGAGATCCTTTTTTTATTGGTATTAGTGATGGTTCCAAATCTCAATTTTCCTCAGACTTCATTCAGGCCTTGGAAAGAGAGGAGCTTTTTACCATTTTAGAAGGGAGTTTTGAGGAACTTCAAGCTTCTTTGGAAGAAGGAGAAATCGAGGGCTTTGTTGTGATTCCTGAAAATTTTAAAGACATTTCAGATCTAGGAGTTCTTAAATTTTACGTTGACGCATCACAAACAAGACAAGTTACTATCATAAAACAGGCCCTTAACAATTCTCTTGTTTCAGTTGAAAGAAATATAAGGAATTTATCACCCTTGTTTTCTTTAGAGATTGAAGATGTAAAAGCAAGAAATCAAAGGTATATAGATTTTTTACTGCCAGGTTTATTAGCTTTTATGATTATGAATTTAAGTATTGCTGGTTCCGGTTTCAATATTGTTGAATACCGAAGGAGAGGCATACTCAAAAGACTATTTGTTACTCCAATTAAGCCCAAAGACTTCATAGTATCCATTGTACTAGCACGGATGTTGATTGTTCTAACTCAGCTTTCTGTTGTCTTGTCCATCGCTCTCCTTCTATTGGACGTGAATATAATAGGAAGTTATTTTTCCTTTTATTTGGTGGTTATATTGGGCACCTTTATTTTTCTATGTATTGGCTTTGCCCTAGGTAGCTTAGCTAAGACTCAAGAAGGGATAAGGCCTATTGTGGGTTTATTTACTTTTCCTCAGGTTATCTTATCAGGAGTTTTCTTCCCCATTAGTTCTATGCCTGAGATTGTTCAACCAATTGTTTATTCGTTGCCCTTAAGCTCAGTCGTAGCATCATTAAGAGAGATTGCTAACGATGGCTCTTCTTTCTTTTTATTTAGCAATCCAACGATGGGTGTATTGCTCTGGGTGATAATCGCGTTTGTCATCTCTACAAGATTCTTTATTTGGAAAGAAGTAGCAAAATAGATAAGCCTTATAAATCAATCAAATATCTTGCCTGGATTTAGAATGTTTTTTGGATCTAAAGCCTTTTTAAGATTCCTCATTAAGCTGATTTCAGTCTCGGATCTAGATATTTCTAGATAATTTTTTTTCTCAAGCCCTATACCATGTTCTGCTGATACGGCGCCTTTAATAGATTTAAGAGGTTCATAGATACAAGCTTCCATGAGCTCAGTAGCTTCTTCTTCATTAGAGCCAACACCACCAATTATATGTAGATTTCCGTCTCCAACATGGCCAAAAACAACACATTTATAATTATTCCAGTGAGTTGAAAAATTTGCATTCACTTCTTGAACATATTCTTCCATAAAGGAAATAGGCATGCTTACGTCAAACATTTTTACAGGACCATCTTTGTAATGTTGTTCTACATCATCTCTTATTGACCATAATTTGTTCCTTTCAGTTTCTGATTGAGGAATAACTGCATCTTTAATAATTCCTCTATCAAGAGCTGTCTCTAATAATTCCTCAAAAAGGGCAGTATCTTTATCTTGATCCGCTCCTAAAGTTTCTACGATTACGTAATAAGAGTAATTTAATGGCAGAGGAGGGGTATGATTGGAGTTAGAAGATGTGACAACTTCATAAAAATTTCTCCACATAACTTCATATGCACTTAAGTTGCCCCCCCAAACCTTTATCCATATATTTTAAACACTCTATGACCTCATCAAATGAATCCAGTGCAAGCAATACAGTATTAATGCTTGTAGGTTTCTCTCTTAACCTGAGCACAGCTCTGGTTACGAAACCCAGGGTTCCTTCTGTACCTATAAACAGCTGTTTTAAATCATAACCTGAGTTATTCTTTAACATTTTATTCATCGAAGACATGACCTGCCCGTCAGCTAAAACAGCTTCTAGACCCAGAACAGAATCTCTCATCATTCCATACTTAATAACCATATTTCCACCGGCATTTGTAGAAATATTTCCTCCAATAGTGCACGAACCCCTTGCACCTAAGTCAACTGGTAGCATTAAATTATATTTTTCAACTTCCTCTTGTACTTTTTCTAGAGGAACTCCAGCTTGCACGGTTATGGTTCTGCCTATTTCGTCTACTTCTTCAATTGATGTCATTCTTTCAGAAGAAATTGCAATTTGTCCTTTTTGGGTAATAGCTCCCTCAGCCAGACCTGTCAGCCCGCCATGAGGTATTACTTTTTGATCAAATTTATTACAGATATATAACACTTTAGATAACTCTTTTGTATCTTTTGGTCTAACAATAGCATCAGCCTCGATGCCATCGTCAATCCAAATACCAGCCTTCCTATTAAAGACATCATCACCGATGATTAATCCTTTTTTTCCAACCACTCCTTCAATGTCTTTAAGAATAGTCATGTTACAATTTATTTTTCTAGAATCTTATTTGAGTAGGCAGAAATCCTCCATCCGTCAGGATCTTTAAATCTTTTTGGCGCGGGAGTTAGATCTATGTCTTTTCCATTTAGAAAAACATGCTTAATAAGATTTTTATCTCCTAAAATTGTTACATCCTTTGACGGATCGCCATCTACAACCAACAAGTCAGCAATTTTTCCTTCGGCTATAAGACCAATATCGTCTCTTTTCATTGCTGATGCTGCATTTTTTGTTGCGCAAGTTATAGCTTCAAGAGGGGTGAGACCCAGTTTTTCTACAAAAACCTCTAATTCTTTATAATGCCAGTCTCCATAAGGAGTTACCGAAAAACCACTCTCACTTCCGCATATAAAAGGAACTCCAGCCTCAAAAGCCTTTGTAAATATAGGAACATTATCTTGAATTTCTTTTTCAAAAATCTCTTTGTAATCTGTTGAAGCTTCCATCTTTTCAGCATAATCAATGAGATTAGCTTGAAATGTAAATGTAGGCACAAGAGGAACACTTCGCTCTATCATTATCTCGAGGCCTTCCTCATCCATGTAGGTACCATGTAGAATCATGTCAAATCCTGCTAAGAGAGCATCTTTTACGCTATCGGCCCCCCTGCAATGTCCAACGACAGGGATTCCTAATTCATGAGCTGTATCGCACGCTAGCTTGAGTTCATCAAGACTCCACGCCTTGAGCTCTCCTTCAGAAGATTGTCTGGGCACCATTCCGGATACATGGATCTTTATCCAATCAACTCCCATTTTAATTTGTCTACGTATTTCGAGGATTATTTCATCTTTACTGGTAACTACAGCACCATATCCTCTTTTTCCTTCATCAGGTATTAATCTTCCTGCAGTTCCTCCTGCAGAAGTTAAGAGAGCATTACCTCCCACAGCCATTCTGGGCCCGACTATAACTCCACTTTCAATCGCATCCCTTAAGTCAACTCCTACGCTGTAGAGACTATCTGCATCAAAAAAGCTAGTTACCCCAGATTGCAGAACTTTCAGTGCATTAGTTCCAGCTATTATTGCCGCTAGCCCCTCTCTTCTATGAAAAAAGAGTTCGTCATTGGATCTAGGTTCATCGAAACTAATATGACAATGAGCATCAATCAGTCCAGGCATCACCGTTTTGCCTTTTAAGTCAATAATACTAGCTTCTGTATCTTGGGAGAATGCGTCTCCTTGATGAATTGAATCTATCTTATTCTCTTTGATAACTAAATGACCAGAATAGGGTGCTGATCCTGATCCATCAATAATGGAGGCATTCTTTAAAACTACGGAGTTGACCATATATCAATTAGGCCAATTCTAGATTATTAAATCAAGAACTTAATGGTGCCCAAGCAAGCAAACTAGAATCATCTGGTCTAGTACTTGGAACTAACTTAATTCCATTTGCTTCTGCCATGCCTTTGTATTCTACCCAAGAAAGTAAAGACTCTATTTGAGTACCTGGCCCAGAATCAAACATAACTGGACCATATAAATTAGCTGTATAGATCAAGTCTTCATCTGTAACTCTTTGAGTGGCATCATGTCTTGCCCCAGCAGGTTCGTAAAACCATATTCCTGGTCCATAACCTTCAGGTGGTCCCGCTCTAACACCAAGTTGTCCTTGCAAGACTAAGAAATCACTTGCGCCAACGTGTGTATGTGGATCAGCTACACCATTGTGTCTGACTATTAAGGACACATAACCTGTTTCTTGGCTTACCCTCAGAATTTTAAGACCAACATCTTCCATGCCAGGTAAAACTAACCAAGGTACTTGTTTTGTGTCAACAAAGTGAGGATGAGTTACTTCTGAGTGCTTAGTAATGTCTGCATCATCATTAACTAGCTTGCCGGCATTTCCACTAGCAATTGCTAAGGGCGCTCCATTTCCATTGTACTGTTCACCTTCTATTTCCATACAGGCTTCAAGAGAGTTAGGAACAAGTATAATTTTATTATCTTTAGCCATTTGCATAACATCAAGCGCAGTTAATAGACTATCTAGCGATCCGTCTTCTTTTAGGAAGGCAACCCCGCTATAAAAGTTAGCCAAAACTTCCGTTTCTTCTATCGCCAAGAAAGAATTCACTCTTGAATTTGCACAAACAAAACCCCAAGTTCCAGGATTTAGGATGCTTTTAGAACCTTCTTGTTCATATTCTGCCTTTCCAGACAAAATAAGCATATCCATTCCACCTAGATAAACTGAAGCAGGAAGAGAACTACCTGCATCCAGCTTAAAAATCAGACTAAAAATACCACTTTCACCACTTGCTCTCGCTGGCTTAATAGACATACCAGGTGCATTAGGAATAGGTATCCATGGTAACTTGTTTGTATCTATACAATCACCAACACCTGAAGGGTTGTATTCTGGATTTGCTGCTGCTTCGGACATTTTTTTCTCCTAAAGTTTTATGATGCTTCCCAAGCTCCCTGAGCATCTTCCCAGGTCACTAAAGCAATTGTATTACCTTCTTCGTCTATGAAATTAAGGGGACCTAAGAAGGTCATGTAGAATTCACTATCTTCTAAGAAGTGAGTATGGTCATGCCTTGCATTACAAGGTTCGTATCCATAACCAGGAGCGATGGCAGTAGAACCTCCCTCATCATGTCCACCTCTTACTTCCATATGACCCTTTGTTAAAAAATATTCACCAGGGCCTATATGTATATGCGCATTAAATGAAGATCCTTTTGGGCAGTCAAAAATTGCTGCCCAAGAACCCATTTCAGGAGAGACATTTAATAACTTCCATGTAATACCACCTTGAGATAATGCATCAGGGAAAGGTTTCCATTCATTGTCATTTATTTGGACATATCTCCCTTTTAATTGATCTTGATGCTCCATATGGCTCCCCCTTTATTCAAAGTAGTAAGTTAAACTAGCTGAATACAATCTAGGTTGACCCAAAGTACCGATAATTACATTACCACTACCATTATCATCAAGTGTGTAAAGGTTTGATAAATATTGCACATCAACATAGTAGGCTTCATCAGTTATATTCTCGATATTGAACATAAGCTCCCAGTTATCCTTTGACCAACCACTTTGTAAGTTCATAATTGTGAAACTAGGATTCTGGACAGGATCCCATGCTTGCAACCCTTTAAAGCTTCCGTTGTAGCTAACTTGGAAATCGAAAGAAAAATTCGTTCCATTCGATAGTGGTCGTAAGTAATTGGTAGCTAAAGTCGCACCACTATTGGGCACAACTGGAGGCCTCTCCCCAGACATATCAACACCTGAAATATTAGTTCCACTATCCCATTCGGCGTCTATAAACCCTGCAGAACCTGAGATTGTCAAATAATCAGATGTTTTAATCGAGAATTCAGCCTCAATACCTTGTTGAGTACTATCTCCTGCATTAAATATTCCTTCAATTAGACCACCTCCATCTGGATTAGGTATTTGGAATTCAATCTGCCTATCTGAGTAATCAATATAAAATACTGCAAATCCAGCAGTACCTCTTCCGTCTGCAATTCTTCCTTTCCAACCGAATTCATATTGTTCTGCTTCCTCTGATCTAAAGTCATAAAGAGTTCCAGCTTTACTCGGAAGGTCCACACCGTTAAATCCACCTGGCTCCATACCTATAGAAGCAGAGGCATAGAATATTCCATTATCAAGATTCTTTGTTAATGATAGTTTTGGAAGGAATTCAGTATCATTTGCTGATCCGTATGAACCAGTATCAAGATTTGCAGAATCATTTTCCCATTTATCTATCCTTGCACCAAATCCAAGATCCCAATCTGCATTGAGAGGATATGTTAGGTTTACAAAGGCTGATTGATGCATTTTGTCCCTGAGCCTGTACTCAAAAGGTATTTCCAATGTATCCATTTCTTGACTTGCAGTTGGTACTTGTCCAGCCCAAACACCACCTCCAGTAGGAGATCCAACAGCTAAACCTAGCGCTCCAGTTATATTACCGTCTGCATCTACACGAGCATCCCTCCATAACTGCAGAGAATTCATTTCCTCTTCAAATTTAGAGTAATAAACGCCAGCAATCCACTGTAAGTCTGAATCATCAGTAGAAGTAAATCTAATTTCTTGGGTAGTGACTTGCATATCTTCTGGCCTGATAAAATCTAAAATAAATTCTGGCATCAGATCGACGTCCGTGAATCTTTCACTATAGGTATCTGTATAAGAGGTAAGTGAAGTTATATCATAACCATCTTGTTCAAAAGTTAATTCAAGACTATATCCGTCTGTCTCTCTTTGATGATAAGGATTAATTCCTGTATCTAAAACATTAGGATGTGTTAAAGGTAAAGATAATTCACGAGTCCACATATTGACCGGACCATCATATTTATTATGACGTGCAGTGAAATATAGAGAGGCAATATCACTTAGGGAACCCGCTAA
>CACFXJ010000004.1:0-82937 GCA_902570225.1 uncultured SAR86 cluster bacterium | reverse complement strand
CTTCTTAAGAAATTATTGGATTACTTCAACAAACCAGAAGGTTCAAAAATGTACTTCAATCCTTCTCCAACGCTAATATAGACATCATGAACAAAGAAAAAATATATAACGTCCCAAAAGATATATCGGAACATTCAAATGTTAGTGAATCTGAATTTCAAGTGCTATATAAACAATCTTTAGAAAACCCAGACGAGTTTTGGTCTTCTCAAGCTGAGTCTTATTTAGATTGGGATAAAAAATGGGAAGAAGTTAAAAATACAAATATTGAAAAAGGAGAGATTGCTTGGTTCTCTGGAGGGAAATTAAATGCATCTGTAAATTGTATTGATAGACACCTTCCGAAAGATAAAAATAAAATTGCATTTATTTGGGAAGGAGATGATCCAGAAGAATCAAAAAATATCACTTATCAAGACCTTCATGATGAGGTGTGTAAATTTTCTAATGTTCTTAAAGCTAGAGGAGTAAAAAAAGGAGATAGAGTTTGTATTTATATGCCTATGATTCCGGAAGCCACATATGCGATGTTGGCTTGTGCAAGAATTGGAGCAATACATTCTGTAGTTTTCGGAGGTTTCTCTCCTGAATCTTTGAAAGATCGGATTCTGGATTCAGATTGTCAAACGGTGATTACGGCTGATGAAGGCTTAAGGGGTGGAAAAACTATCCCCTTAAAACAAAATGTAGATGAGGCTTTAGAGGGTTGCTCAAATGTCCATACAGTTTTGGTTATAACAAGAACAGAGGCTGAGATTCCATGGAATGAAGATTGCGATGTGCGATATGAGGAAATTTCTAAAAACGTTTCTAATGAATGCACTCCAGAATTGATGGACGCGGAAGATCCGCTTTTCATCCTCTATACATCTGGTTCAACAGGAAAGCCGAAGGGTGTTTTACACACTACTGGTGGGTATCTTTTGCAGGCAGCTATGTCTCATAAGCTTGTTTTTGACTACAAAGAGAATGAAGTATATTGGTGCACGGCAGATGTGGGTTGGGTAACAGGTCATTCATATATCGTTTATGGCCCTCTTGCGAATGGAGCTACTTCTGTAATCTTTGAAGGAATACCTACTCATCCTTCCCCATCAAGATTTTGGGAAGTAATTGACAAGCATAAAGTAAATATTTTTTATACTGCTCCTACGGCACTGAGAGCGCTGATGGCCCAAGGAGATGACTTCGTTGAGTCTTCATCAAGAGAGTCTCTAAGGATTCTTGGTACTGTTGGTGAACCCATCAATCCAGAAGCATGGGAATGGTATTTTAAAGTGGTCGGAAATTCCTCTTGTCCTATAGTCGATACCTGGTGGCAAACCGAAACCGGTGCGATGATGATAACACCTGTAGCAGGGTTTACAGCTATGAAACCTGGAAGTGCTACTAAGCCATTTTTAGGAATTGAACCTGCCCTTCTAGATGAAAATGGAGAAGAAATAGTTGGTGAAGGCTCAGGAAACCTCGTTATTAAATCTAGTTGGCCCTCGCAAATAAGAACTGTTTACGGAGATCACCAAAGGTGTGTCGATACTTACTATTCTATGTATCCGGGATACTATACGACAGGAGATGGTGCCAGAAGAGATGCTGACGGATATTATTGGATTACAGGAAGAGTAGATGATGTGTTGAATGTATCTGGTCATAGACTAGGAACTGCCGAGGTAGAAAGTGCGTTGGTTCTTCATCAGCAGGTAGCAGAAGCAGCTGTAGTGGGTTACGAGCATGAAATAAAAGGTCAAGGAATTTATTGCTATGTAACACTTATGTCTGATGTAGCTCCGAATGAAGAACTCAAATCTGATCTAATTCAACTTGTTGCAAAGGAAATAGGTCCAATTGCTAAACCTGATATCATTCAATGGGCTCCTGGGCTGCCTAAAACAAGATCTGGTAAAATTATGAGAAGGATACTTAGAAAGATAGCCACTAATGAGATCGATAACTTAGGCGATACTACTACTTTGGCAGATCCATCTGTAGTAAAAGAACTTATATTAAATAGAGAAAATAAATAATGTCGTTAATTGATTTATTAAACAAGAAAAGCATTCTTCCTCTTGAGTCTGAAGCCTTAATAGGAAGAGAAGAAGAGATAGAAGTCCCCGAAGAGCACTTTGTAAAAGGTACTCCGCTAAAAGGTCCATTCCAAGACAACCTTAAACAAGCAATTTTTGGAATGGGATGTTTCTGGGGCGTAGAAAGAAGGTTTTGGGAGATGGAAGGAGTATATTCAACATCTGCTGGGTATGCCGGAGGATATACAAAGAATCCATCTTATAAAGAAGTATGTACAGGTTTCACGGGACACAATGAAGTGGTTTTGGTTGTTTATGATCCAGAAACAATAAGCTATGAGACTTTATTGCAAACCTTTTGGGAAGATCATGATCCTACTCAAGGAATGAGACAGGGAAATGATGTTGGCACACAATATAGGTCAGGTATTTATTACAGCACTCAAGAAGAAAAAGAAATCATCGATGAAACAAAAGCAAAATACCAATCTCAACTTGATAAACATGGCTTAGGTAAAATTACGACTGAAGTAAAAAAAGTAGAATCCTTTTTTTATGCCGAGCATTATCACCAACAATATTTAGCCAAAAATCCTGATGGTTACTGTGCCCTAGCTGGTACAGGTGTGAAGATTAACTAGCTCCTTCGTATATATACTCTTCACCAGATCGCAAAATTAATTTGTCTTCTTCAAGCTTGATTAAATGCGCAAGTAAGGAGGCTTTTGCAATGGGAAATAGAGAAGAGTCGACGTCATCATAAACCTTTTCGACTAAGGTATCGGGCGTTCCTCTAGTAACTTCTTTTAAAGCCTCGAAAACCTTTTTTTCTCTCTCAAGTCTATGATTGATGATCCAATCGGCAACTTGATATGGGTTTTCTAAAACTTCACCATGACCAGGAGCAATCTTTTCAATTTCGTAGTTCTTTAGTTTTTCTAAAGATTCAATATATTGCTTCATATTCCCATCTGGAGGACCTATTACGACAGTAGAACCATTCATAATATGGTCGCCAGTAAATATAAATTTTTCTTCTCTTAGGATAAAGCATAGATGATTTGAAGCATGTCCCGGTGTATGAACGACTTCTAATGAATATTCTTCCTCTTCAAAAAGCTCTCCATCTTGCAAAATTCTTTCAGGACTAAATGATGTATCTTGATTTTTTGAAGTATTGGTAAGCATACCGAAAGCGGGTACATCCAATTTTTGCTTTAGTAATCTCACTCCAGGTGAATGATCGGGATGAGTATGAGTAACTAGAATCTGTTTTATTTTTTTTGATGCAGAGATAATGGCATCTATATGTTCTTCCATTGCAGGTCCAGGATCGATAACTGTTACTTCTTCTGTACCTACTAAATATGTATTTGTTCCAGGGCCAGTAAAAACACTGCCATTTCCAGCTGTAATCCTTCTAATTCGAGGTGAAATTTGAACTACTTGCCCGGGTTGCATCAATGATCCTCGTATCCTTTATCGCCAGGTAAAAGGCCAACCATTTTTCCGTTTTCCATAAAAAATTTAGGTTCAATTGTTGGAATTGTAGAAGGATCAATTGAAGATTTGTCTTTCAGCAACTCCTCAACATTGGAATAACCGCAGATGCTCTCCAGATTTTTTATAGTTGGCATTATTAACAATAACTTGCCTTCCTTTTGTTGTTGAAGGGCATCTTCAGGCTTAATCCAAAGGCTATTGACGCTTTCTGAACCATCATGAAATCCTTCTTGTCCTGCAGGAGAGATAGCTACGAAGAAACGAGTTGTATACCTTCTTTTTTCAATTTTGGGAGTGATCCAATGAGCCAAGTAAGCCAATCTGTTGGTTGCTAAGGTTAGATTTTCTTCTTCACACATATTTTCCAAGACTGCTTCACCGGCATTAAGTCTATTTCTGTAATCCACGAACCTTTCTCTTTCTTCAGAATCAGAAGGGTCAAAAGGAGATCCATCTTCACGATAGGCAATTAAGATTCCTGCCTCTTCAAAACACTCTCTTATACAAGCAACCCAGTAGGCCAAACCACCCTTATCCTCTCCTAGAATATTTGATAATTCTTTATCAGAAGCTCCAGTTGTTATTATCTCCATATGATCCAAGCCATCTTCAGGATCCACTTTTCCACCAGGAAATACAAAAGCGCCGCCAAAATTGGCCTTTGACGCCCTTTCTACCAGAAAGACTTCTACACCTTCCTCTTTAGAATCTCTAACTAATAAAACTGTTGCAGCAGGTTGAGGAATAGTAGGTTCTGCATTAGGGTCTGCCATTTGGGTGTTTGCGCCTTGCAATGGATTTTTCATAAATCGTCCTTATTTTTTTAAGATTATAATAGACTAGCGTCCTCAAAAACTTAATTAACTATAAATTTATTTCAAAGGAATGTCTAAATGATAGATTCACATCCAGATTGGTTCAAAGATGCTCTGGCAGTAAGCAAAGAGCAAAGAAATGTTCTAGTTGAAGGAAATTCTATCCATTACCAAAAATGGGGAGATGTTTCTAAGCCTGGCATGGTATTGGTTCATGGAAGTGGAAGTCATTCCCACTGGTGGGATTTCATAGCTCCTCTATTATTGGAAAATTTCCAGATAAGTGCCATAGATCTATCTGGGATGGGAGATAGTGGGCACAGAAAAGATTATTCACCCGAGCTATACGGTAAAGAAATACTGACAGTAGCCGAAGATAGTGGCTTTTTTAAAAATGGGAGTCCAATTATTTGTGGTCACAGCATGGGAGGTTTCATGAGTGCCACTGCTGGATATATATCTGAAAAGAAGATTGCTGGCGTCATTATGGTTGACTCTCCAATACGCCCTCCGACTTATGACTACTCAACCCATGTAAGAAGTGGACCCATTAGGAGAATAAAAACTTATCCAAATCGAGAAAGTATCTTGGAGAGATTTAGGCTAACTCCAGAACAAGAATGTGAAAATGAATACTTAGTTAAATATATAGCAGAATGGTCAATCAAAGAGGCTAATAATGGATTTCAATGGAAATTTGACGATACAATTTTTGATAAGTTAGGGTTCTCTCATATGTTAAGAAATATTGCATTTGAATTAGAGTGCGATTTGGGAATAATTTATGGAACTGAAAGCAACATGATGAGCGACGAAATTCTGAATTTTATTGCAGAAAATGTACCGACAGGAACTCCTATGATTCCTATAGAAAAAGCAGCCCATCATGTCTTGTTAGATCAACCTCTAGAATTAGCCAAAGCTATTGAGGAAATTGCAATTAAGTGGATTTAGCTTAGTGATTAAGACAATTTTACTCTTTATATTCCTCTACTTCTCTTTTTCCATTCATAGATCTCTTCATAAAGAGGAAGTAGAGTACGGTTGCACATCCATTAGCGTATTGATGTTTGTAGATGTAGTGTTACTACTTCTAATTTACTACACCTTTTTCGACTAAATTATTTTCTGGGAGGTAAACCTTTTACGAGACTAAGAGATCTCAATGGTGCCCCTTCTCTTCTAAATTGGGACAACTCTTGGTATTCGGGATCATTATACCAAGCATCAGCTGCAGCCTCTGAAGGAAAAGAAAATATAATCACTCTACCACCAGCTAAAGGCTCTGGACCTTCAATATGTCTGAAGGAATCATCAAAAGTTAAAAATTCTCCACCGTGCTTTTTCAGCATGGGGAAAAATCCTTTCTCGTATTTTAAGTAAGTGTCTTTATCTTTTATATCTAGATTTACCACCATATAAACTTTCACATCTTCCATTTTTTATCCTTAAGCTTTTACAGATTGAAGTCGTCCGTCGATAATTTCTTCAGCCTCAGAAACTAGTCTGGAAACCATTTCCTTGCAAGTAGGCACATCCTTAACTCTTGCAACCGAAATACCAGCTGACCAGATACCATGCTCCAGATCACCTTCTTCGAATACAACTCTACCCCGCTGTCCTGCTACTAAATCTTTAACATCTTCAAAAGTTGCGTTGCCTGTAGATTCGATTTCAACTACCTGATCAGAGACTGAGTTTTTAAAGACCCTTGCAGTATTATGCATTGTCCTAAACATTAAGTTGGTAGAAAGCTCATCAGCTTCAGTCATTTTTTCTTTCACATTCTGATGAATACCAGCTTCTTGAGTAGCCATAAATCTAGTGCCCATTACAATCGCCTCACCTCCAAGTGCTAATGCCGCAACCATACTTTTTGCATCACTGAATCCTCCACAACCTGCTACAGGAACATCAAGGGCTTCAGCAGCTTGAGGCAATAAAACTAGAGAGGGAATGTCATCTTCACCAGGATGCCCAGCGCATTCAAATCCGTCGATTGTTATAGCACTTACTCCTACAGACTGAGCTTTAAGAGCATGCCTAACAGAAGTACACTTATGAATTACTTTTACGTCATATTCTTTAAAGAGCTCCATGAAAGGTTCTGGACTCCTTCCAGCAGTTTCTACAATCTTTACACCCGAGCCAACAATTGCTTGTGCGTATTCTTCGTAAGGTGGAGGATTAATTGTTGGCAGAACAGTTAGATTTACTCCGAAAGGCTTATCTGTCATTTCCCGAGTTCTTTCAATTTCTTTAGCCAAGTCTTCAGGAGTTGGTTGAGTTAATGCAGTCAAAATACCCAAAGCCCCGGCATTTGATACGGCCGAAACTAGTTCTGCATATCCTACCCACTGCATACCCCCTTGTATTACCGGATGTTCTATTCCAAATAAATCTGTAATTCTTGTTTTAAGCATCTCTTCCTCTCCTAGATTTAATTCAATTTATTTAAGTTTGAATGAAAGATAGTAAGATACTTGAGTTAAATCAAGAAGAAATACTTTATGAGTGAAAAATTAGACCTCTTTATAGAAGGAAAATTTACAAAAAGTGATACTAAGAATTGGATTGAAGTTTTAGATCCTTCTAATCAAGAAATACTTTGTATGGCACCTTGTGCTACAGACCAAGAAGTTGAAAGAGCTATCACATCTGCCAAAGAAGCTTTTCTTACCTGGAAAGAAACACCTCCTCCTGAAAGATCTAGGGTAATGATGAAATATCAAGAACTTCTTAAAACGAATCAAGATGACATTGCAAAAATACTCAGTAAAGAAAACGGTAAAACTTTTGAAGATGCTAAAGGTGATGTTTGGAGAGGTATAGAGGTTGTGGAACAAGCCGCAAACATAACTCCACTTCTCATGGGAGAAACTGTTGAAAATGTAGCTAGAGAAATCGACTCTTACAGCTACATCCAATCATTAGGAGTTTGTTTGGGTATTACGCCATTTAACTTCCCTGCAATGATTCCGCTATGGATGTTTCCAATGGCTATAGCTTGCGGTAATGCATTTATACTAAAACCATCCGAACAAGATCCCGTGACTTCAAATAAACTTGCTGAACTTTTTGTTGAGGCTGGTGCACCTCCAAATATTCTACAAGTAATCCATGGCAATAAAGAGCAAGTAGATATTCTCATAAAACATCCTGACATTAAGGCTATATCCTTCGTTGGATCTGTTCCTGTAGGGCAATATATTTACAAAACAGGAACTGAGCATCTCAAAAGAGTGCAATCATTTGCTGGAGCTAAGAATCACATGGTTGTGATGCCAGATGCAAATAAGAATAAAACCATAGATAGCTTAGTTGGGTCTTCTGTTGGCGCTGCAGGCCAAAGATGTATGGCTATCAGTGTGGCTGTTTTCGTTGGATCTTCCAAGGAATGGATTGAAGATCTTAAAAATGAATTGGAAATGGTTAAACCTGGTCCTTGGGACTCAGAAGAGTCTGGGTTTGGTCCAGTAATAAGTCCTCAGGCTAAAGAAAGGATTGTCAACTTAATCTCTAAAGGAAAAGACGAAGCTAATTGTCTTATTGATGGAAGTAATTGCACGGTGGAAGGATATCCAAATGGTAATTGGGTTGGCACTACACTTTTTTCTGGAGTTAAAACAGAATCAGAAATATATAAAACTGAAATATTTGGACCTGTCCTGTTATGCATAGAAGTTGATACACTTGAAGATGCAATAAAGCTGATTAATGCCAATCCTTACGGTAATGGAACATCCATATTTACTGCATCAGGAAGATCAGCAAGAAAATTTAGACATGAAATTGAGGTAGGTCAAGTTGGGATAAACGTACCTATTCCAGTTCCATTGCCCTTTTTCTCTTTTACAGGCTGGAAGCAGTCTTTTTACGGTGACCTCCATGCTTATGGAAAACAAGCAGTTAGGTTTTATACTGAAACCAAGACGGTAACTGAAAGATGGTTTGAGGATGACGAAGAAAGAACGAAAAACTTGACCATCAATTTGGAGTGATAGATGGATTTTGATTTAAATTCTGATCAAAAAAATTATAGAGACTTAGCAAAGAACTTTTCTGATAAAGAACTTAAGCCATTTGCTGCCGAATGGGATAAAGAGTCTTTTTTTCCTAAAGAGACACTAAATAAAGCTGGAGAACTTGGGTTCTTGTCGCTTTACGTAGATACAAATTTGGGTGGAATGGGCCTAGGAAGACTTGATGCATCAATAGTTTTTGAACAACTTGCACAAGGATGCACCAGCACAACGGCCTTCATGACAATTCACAATATGGCAATTTGGATGGTTAGTAAATTTGCTTCAGAAGAATTAAAAGAAGAGTGGTTTCCTCAACTTAGCTCAGGTCAGAAACTAGCTTCTTACTGCCTAACTGAACCTGGATCTGGTTCCGATGCAGCATCTTTGAGAACTACAGCTAAAGAAGATGGAGATTATTTTATTTTAAATGGTTCGAAGGCTTTTATATCAGGATCGGGGGCTACGGACTGTCTAGTACTGATGGCGAGAACAGGTGATGAAGGGGCAAAAGGTATTTCATGTTTTCTTATACCTGCTGACTCGCCTGGGATTGAGTATGGTAAAAACGAGCCAAAAATGGGTTGGAAGAATCAACCTACCAGATTGGTATCTCTAACTGACGTGAAAGTTCCAAAGAAGAATTTAATTGGAGAAGAAGGAAATGGTTTCAAGATAGCTATGCAAGGCCTAGATGGAGGGCGAATAAATATAGCCACATGCTCAATAGGAACTGCTCAATCCGCATTAGAGGAAGCTCAAAAATATATGAACGAAAGAGAACAATTTGGAAAAAGAATTTCTGAATTCCAAGGCATGCAATTCAAGATAGCTGACATGGTTACTGAATTAATTGCTGCAAGAACCATGACTAGACTTGCAGCATCAAAAATTGATAGCAATGATTCAGAGGCAACCGTTTATTCGGCTATGGCAAAACGATTTGCTACAGATGTTGGATTTAATGTTTGCAATGATGCTCTTCAAATATTTGGAGGCTATGGATATATTCAAGAGTATCCTTTAGAAAGACATGTAAGAGATGTCAGAGTCCATCAAATATTAGAAGGAACGAATGAAATTATGAAAATGATAATAGGACGCAGAATGATAATGGAAGATGCTGCTTCAATCATCCAATAAGAACTATGACAGATAAATTAATACTAGAAAAAATAGACAATACTGCAAAGATTACCATTAATAATCCGAGCGCCAATACATGGGATTTGGAGAGTCTTTCCGGGTTAGAAGAAATTATTGAGCTTCTAAATAAAGATGACGAAGTTTTTTCTTTGGTAATCACTGGTCAGGGAGAAAAGTTCTTTTCAGCAGGAGCTGACCTTAAGGTTTTCCATGAAGGTGGGAAAGATGCTGCTAAAGAAATGAGTAATGCTTTCTCAAAAGCTTTCGAAGCTCTTAGTAAATTTCGAGGTGTTTCAATAGCGGCGATAAATGGATTTGCTATGGGGGGCGGACTAGAGTGCGCATTGGCCTGTGATATAAGAGTGGCAGAAGAAAAAGCTGTCTTAGCTCTACCAGAACCTAAGGTTGGCTTACTTCCATGTGGCGGAGGTACTCAGGTTCTTCCAAGATTGGTTGGAGAAGGTTGGGCTAAAAGAATTATTTTGACTGGAGAGCAAATAAAACCTGATCAAGCTCTTAAAATTGGACTAATTGAAGAAAAGGTTGAAGATGGAAAGAGTCTAGAGGTTGCTATGTCTATAGCCTCTTCTGTAGCAAACCAAAGTCCCGGTAGTATTGCTCAATGTAAGGAGCTAATTCATAAAGCTCGCCTATCTGATGAGCCTTACAACGAAGAACTGGAACCGTTTGTAAAATTATTTGATACAAAAGATCAAAAGGAAGGGGTTGAGGCCTTTTTAGATAAGCGGAAACCGAATTGGCAAAATGCCTAATGATCAACTAATTGTTGAGAGATTGAGGTGTCAGAATGATACCGAGATTGGACATATAACTCTCAACTCTCCAGAAACATTAAATTCATTAACCCTAAATATGGTTAACGAAATTTCTGATCTATTAGATCAATGGGAATTAGATCCCCAAATAAAAATGATCCTAATCAGCGGTGCAGGTGAAAAAGCATTTTGTGCTGGTGGAGATATCAGAGCCCTTTATGAATCAATGTGTTCTCCAGAGGGACCGATTTTTGCCGAAACTTTTTTTGAATCAGAATATAGACTGGACTATAAAATCCATAATTTTCAGAAACCAATAATCTCTATTTTAGATGGCATCGTTATGGGTGGCGGGGCCGGTCTGATGTTTGCCAGTACTTATAAGATTGCTACAGAAAGAACAAAGTTTGCAATGCCAGAAATTGGTGTTGGCCTATTCCCTGATGTAGGTTTCACATCTGTGATAAAAGATCTACCCGAAGGGCTTGGACTCTATATTATGCTTACAGCCTCCCCACTTAACGCTTCCGATTTACGTTTCTGTAATTTAGTTAATGGTTGTTTGAGCTCTGCAAAGATAGAAGATTTCCTTATGGATGTAGTTGAGTTGAGTTGGCATGATGATGTGAATCAGAACTTAGCTCTGCTTGATTCGATACTTGATAATAGTTCCTACTTAAAAGAAGTAGAAAGCTTTCCTTCAAGTAAGATTGAATCTGAATTAGACAAAATTCAATCAATAACGAATGAAGAAAACCTCTTCGCAGTCGTAGATAACATAATGAATTATACAGAAGATGAGGAATGGTTTAAGAAAGGACAAGAATCACTAATCAAAGGGAGTCCTACGTCAGCACATTTAATATGGCTTCAGCATTTAAAATCTTCAAGTTTAAACTTAAAAGAGGTATTTAATTTTGAGCTTAACTTAGCTATACAGATTACCAGAAGAGGTGACTTTAAAGAGGGTATAAGAGCTCTAATAATAGATAAGGATAATAAACCGAACTGGAAATATGATTCTATTAAAAATGTTAAACAGTCATGGTTAGATAAGCATACGGACTTAGCATGGGAAAAAAATCCTCTGGAGGATCTTTAAAAATGAAAAAAGTTGGTTTTATTGGTTTAGGAAATATGGGCTTACCGATGGCAAATAACATCTTAAAAGCCGATATTGAAGTAAATGCTTTTGATTTATCAAAGGATGCCATGCAAAGAGCAGATGAATTGGGTATAAAAACTAAAAGCTCTGCCTCAGAAGTTACAGAAAATATAGATGCTCTAATTACCATGTTGCCGAATGATAAGGCTGTTGAAAACATATTCTTGAAAGAAGGTTTACTAGAGAAAATAAGTAAAAATACGATTGTTATTGAATCGTCCACTATAAATCCTGAGGTTTCCAAAAAGGTTTCAAAAAAAGCAAAAGAGATGAATATTTCTATGCTAGATGCTCCCGTATCGGGTGGTGTAAAAGGAGCTGAGTTAGGTACTCTGACTTTTATTGTTGGTGGTGAAGAAGCCGATCTTGAAAAAGCAGCTCCTCTTTTCAAAATTATGGGAGATAAAATCTTTTATGCTGGTAAGGCGGGTTCGGGCCAGATAGCTAAGCTTTGTAATAATATGCTTCTAGCAATCCATATGTGTGGGACTGCTGAAACTATAGCAATGGGAGTAAATAACGGACTAGATCCTGTCATTTTGTCTGAGATCATGAAGAATAGCTCTGGGGGAAACTGGTCTCTAGAAAAATATAATCCCTTTCCAGGTGTGATGAAAGAAGCTCCTGCCAGTAATAACTATTCTGGTGGCTTTTTAAACTCCTTGATGCTTAAAGACCTCAACCTAGCGGAAGAATTAGCAAATCAGTCTAAGTCGAATACTCCCATGGGAAAACTGGCTAGAGAACTTTATGAAGAATTAAATAACCAAGGATTTGAGGGGCTCGATTTCTCTAGTGTCCAACAAAATTACCTAGATAAATAAAAATATTAAGAGAATTAACTTAATGAGAGTTGACTTTTAGGGTAATCACCCTAAAATTTAGGGTAATTACCCTAATGAAAAATTTATCAACTCATACAACTGCTCTGTTTACCGACTGTACCAGAGATAAGCTACTCAAAAATAGTCTTGAACTTTTCAATAGAAAAGGGTTCGCAAGTGTGACGACTTCACTTTTGGCATCTTCTTCAAAAGTTCGTGAAGGTACTCTTTGGTATCACTTCAAATCAAAAAAAAGTTTAGTTGAATCTCATATTGAACTTTTTAAAGATAATATTGATCAGGGATTAGATATGGTGGGGAAAATTGACTTAGAAATCTTAATTAAACAACTATTCTCTCAGTACTATTTAAATTGGGATTTCAGATATCTATTTAGAGATAATCTTGCTGATAATCTCTCCTCAGATAAGTCTATCTGCAATAAATTAAACGATTTAACTAAATTGCGATTAAACAAGATTAAGGAAGACGCGCTAATTGGAAGAGAACTAGGTGTTTTCGATTTCAAAGAAAATGAACTAGAGGAGCTAAGTGAAATTATTTTTCTTGTTGCCGATAATTGGTTTGCCCTCTCTTCAAAAAAATATCCTGATAAAGACGAAAACTTCCTAATGCAAAGAGGCAGAGGGCTTTTGATTAAAGTATCAGAACCATATCTAAGCAAAGAATCCAAAATAATTATTAAAAATTTACACGGAGGAGTTTTGACATGAGTCTTTCAAATTTTTTATATCTTAGAAAATCAATAATCCTATGCATATTTGGCATGCTTTTTATATTTTCAGGAGAAGTTTTAGCAAATAAAGGTTTGGAAATTGCTTTAAAAAGCGATGAAAACTTTGATGGATATGGAGATAGCTCATCTGAAATGACCATGGAGTTAATCAGTAAAAAAGGAGATGTAGTTACAAGAAAACTCAGGTTTAAAAGGCTTGAAGTTCCTGGAGATGGCGACAAATCTTTAGCAGTATTTGAAAGCCCTAGGGACGTTAGAGGAGTTGGTATTCTTTCTTATTCTCATAAAGTAGAACCTGATGATCAATGGTTATATCTGCCAGCACTTAAAAGAGTAAAAAGGATTGCTTCAAAAAATAGATCAGGTCCGTTCTTGGGTAGCGAATTCTCTTTCGAAGACTTTTCTTTTCAAGAAGTTGAAAAATATGAATATGAATACCTTCGAGAAGAAGAACTTGATGGGATACTATGCCATGTTATTGAAAGGAAACCTCTTGATCCTTATTCCGGATATACAAAACAAATAGTCTGGATAGATAGTGAAAACTTTTTAACAAGAAAAATTCATCACTATGATAAAAAATCATTTCATTTGAAGACCCAAATCTTCTCAGATTACAAAATCTATAATGAGGCTTATTGGCAACCCCATAAGGTAACTATGATCAACAATCAAAATGGCAAGAGCTCTGTTCTTAGTTTCAGAGAGGTCAAATATAAGAATGGATTTGATGATAGGGACTTTTCACAAAATAGTCTAAAAAGATCTAGATAAACTCTATGAAGTTTTTGTCAACAATAGTTGCCCTCTTTCTATTCAACAACATATTCGCGCATGAATTCTTAGGTGAAGTTATATTAGAAAATAGATATTTCCTTAATGAGGGAACTTCTTATCAAGACAAAATTCATTCGTCATTTTCATATTCACCAGAAATATTTTATGAAGAAGAAGATTATATTTTTCATTTAAAGCCCAAGATCCGAAAAGATAGCCAGGACCCTAAGAGAAATCTTTTGGACTTGCAAGAATTCTACTTGTTACATATTGGTGAAGAGAGAGAAATTAAATTTGGAATAAGTAAAGAGTTTTGGGGAGTAACCGAAACAACTCATCGAGTTGATATTATTAATCAGACTGACTTTACAGAAGGATTTGATGGAGAAGAAAAACTTGGACAGCCCATGGTGAAGGTTTCCTTAGAAGAAGAATGGGGAGTATTAGATATTTACGCTTTATTTAGCTTCAGAGAGAGGCAGTTTTCTGGGCAAGAAGGGAGATTGCGACTTCCTTTGATAATTGATAAAAATGAATCTACTTACGAATCATCTGCAAAAAACAAGAGAACTGACTTTGCTGCCAGATGGTCAAATTATTATGATCAGCTAGACTTAGCTATATCTTACTTTTCTGGAACCACCAGAGAACCAAGATTGGTTCCAACTGGAAGTATAGACAAACCCCTGATTCCTTATTACGAAACAATTGATCAGTTTGGTCTAGAACTTCTTTATCTAATAGGAAGTTTAGCAATAAAAGTAGAAGCAATTTCAAGAGCTGGGCAAGGCGATAGATTTTCAGCCGCAACTTATGGTTTTGAATACACTCAGGTAGGTATTTTTGATAGCAGAATTGATCTAGGTTGGATATTTGAGGGGAATCATGATGATCGATTAAAGAGTTCTCCAACAGTGCTTGGGACTAGACTAAGTTTTAATGACGAGCTTGATAGTCAAATCCTATCTGGTTTCATCTGGAATGATGTTAGCAAAGAGCTAGGATTTCTTTTGGAATCTTCAAGAAGAGTTGGCGAGTGTTGTTTGATCGCCCTGGAAGGTGTTTATTTTGAAGATACAGATGAGGATAACAATGAGCCTAAATTATTCGATGCTTTCAGGGAGGATGATTTCTTCAAAATTGAATTTACTTATTATTTATAAACATGCAATTCTTTAATAAAAAATATCTAGCTAACGCAATTATAAAAAATAGACTGTTGAGTATAGTTGGCAGCCTCTTCTTTATGCTATTTCTTGGGATTGGATCTCAATATTTAACATTTGATCCCGACCTAGAATCATTTTTTCCTGAGAACCATCCTGCTACGCAACTAAATAATGAAATTGATGAAACTTTTATTCCTACCGATAACATAATTATTGCAATAGATGGGAGAGGAACATCTATCTTTAAAAAAAGGACGCTTGATCTTATAGAAAGGCTCACAGAACTATCTTGGACAATTCCTCATTCAGTTAGGGTAGATAGCCTTACAAATTTTTCATATGTTCGATCTGAGGCAGATGATCTGCTTGTGGAACCCTTCATAGAGAATGCTCTAAGCCTATCAGATGGATACATAGAAGAAAGAAGCAAAATCGTAGAAACCCAAGATGCAATCTTTGGATCAATAATATCCAAAGATAAAGAAACCACCGTAATCAGCATTGTCATTGATCCTCCAGGTGAGGACCAAGCAGCAAGATTGACTGAAACAATCGAACATATTTTAAATTTCTTGCAACTAGAATTACCTAAATACCAAGAATTAGATATAAGACTACTTGGTAATCCCTACCAAGAATACATCAGTCCAAGACTCGTTCAGACAGAAATGCCCTACATTTTGCCCTTGATGATTATTTTGATTTTTTTATCAGTATTTTTCTTGCTAAGGAGTACATACGCAGTCTTCGCGACTTTAGGTGTTGTTGTTTGTTCTGTAGTGGCAAACTTTGGATCAATAGGTTGGATAGGAAATTCACTTAATCAAATGATTATTACCTACCCTATCTTAGTAATTACTTTAGCTCTAGCAGATTGCGTTCACTTATTTACTATCTACTTTCAAGAAAGAGCAAAAGAAGTAAGTAGTTATAATGCCATGACAAGAAGTCTTGAACTAAACCTTCAACCTTTATTTCTAACAACGATAACTACCTGCATAGGTTTCTTATCTTTCAATGTTCTAGAAATAGAGCCATTGAGAAATTTAGGTAATGGCATAGCAATAGGAGTTGGGCTGGCATTTATTTTTACGATATTCCTTATAGCTCCTCTTACCTCTTATTTCGATATCTCTCCACCTAAGACGATCTCAGGACAAACTGCTATAGCAAATAAAATTGCAAAATTCAGCTTAAAAAATGGCAAAAAGTTAATCTGGATAGTCCCCGCTATCTCTCTTATCTTAATTTGCCTAATTCCTCTGAACAGTTTGGATGAAAACCCCACGCAAATGTACAGTGAGAGATTTACTTCTTTTGCGCCTGACACAATATGGTTAGATGAAAGAATGGGAGTTACTTTTCCGGTCAGCTTCAAGGCAACATCACCAACTGGCAATGTATCCAGCCCCAAGTTTCTGACTCAAATTGATGAATTTACAGAATGGCTGGAAGGACTGGATGAGGTTAACCACGTTACTTCTCTTGCAACAACCATGAAAACCTTAAATCGCAGTATGCATGGAGATGATGATAGTTGGAAAATTATTCCAGAAAATGAAGATTTGGCTTCACAATATTTATTCTTCTATGAGATGTCTTTACCACTGGGCCTTGATCTTAATAGCTCAATAAGCCAAGACAGAGGCACAATCAAAATAGCTAGCTCACTGAAAGACATGAGCTCAAAAGAATATCTGAGTTTCAGTGAGAAAGTTGACGACTATCTCATAAAAAATAATCTACTGGATACAATTTCCCCGCCAGCTGGATTTAGAGTCGTTTTTACTTTTATAAATGAGGTCATTGTTACTAACCTCCTTGTTGGAGTGTTGCTAGGCTTGATATTAATCACGTTCATATTGGGTTTGTTCTATAGATCATTTGTTTTTGGAATTATTTCTTCATTTCCGAATATACTTCCTATAGGGACAGCTTTTGGAATTTGGGCACTAGTGAACGGAAATGTAGGGTTCATGGTTGCTGTAGGAATGGGATCAACATTAGGCATAATTGTTGATTTCACAGTACATTTATTGAGTAAATATGATTTAGCTAGAACTGAACTTCAAAAGAGTCCGGAAGAGTCAATTATCTACTCATTTGAAGCAGTGGGATTTCCCTTAATTATAATGACCGTAGTTCTAAGTATAGGATTTCTTGCATTAACTTTAGTAAGTTTTAAACCTTTGGGAGATTTTGCCAGATTTTCCTCAATTGCATTCGTGACTGCCCTATTTATAGACTTCTTTTTATTTCCTCAATTGCTTGTAAGATTCGATAAGAGAAAACTTAATTAGTCTCTCGTAAGGTAATAACCTGTTATCCAACAAGGAATCAATGTAATGGCTGCAAAGGTAAAGGCGAAAGCATAATCCCCTGTTCCTAAGATTGAGGGAGCAATATTATTACCAATTAGCATTGAGATATTGCCAAATCCCATAAAAATTCCAAAATTTGTTGCGCTGGTTTGAGTTACGCAAAGCGCCATCAATACTGAGAATATAAGCACTGACCATCCAGCATCTACAGCGTCAACTCCAATCAACACGGCAGATGTGAAAAAACTAGATGTATCGTGAGTAAAAGAGCTGGCAGCTAAATAAACAACAGCTTGACCTGTTACAAAAAGAAGAAGTAAAAAACGTTTTTTAAAGTAAAGAGTCAGTAAGCCTGCAGAAAGACCAATGAGTCCTCCTAACCACATTCCGTAAGGTCTCATAGAACCAATTTCTTCTCCAGTCCATCCAAGCTCGCTGATGTAAAACTCATTATAAATAACGTCAAAAATACCATATCCAATATTCGCAAAAAGCATGAAAATCATTGCAGCAAGAGCACTTTTATTGAAAAGACTCTCCCGGATACCAGAAAATAATTCATATAAAGTAAGGCGATTCTTGTAAAGCTTAGTTTCAAACCCTGCTTTATAGTCTAGTTCTTTAGAAAAAATAGGAAGGATAAGAACAAACGACATTGTTAAGATCAATAAGGCAAATCCTTCATTAACTCCATAACCATAGAAGATAGAAGTTGCAGTGGCCATTCCAGCACCTCTGCCAAGAGTCTTACTCCCCCACATGAAACCATTTGCTTTCGCTAGTTGATCTTCTCGCAAACTATCTGCGGCTAAGGCATCAATAGCAATATCTGATATGGCAACAAAGGTGTTATGAGCTGTCAAAAGAGCGATTAAAACGAAATTAACCGCATTAACATCTATAAAGACCAAAGGGAAAAGAGCTAAGATCATCATTAATTGACTGATCAAAACCCAAAACCTTCTTCTACCGAACCTATTGATAGTAAAAGTATCAATGATAGGACCCATAAAAACTTTCAAGGTCCAAGGAATCATTGTTATTGAAAGTAATAAAGAGATATCACTGACAGAACTTCCAGTAGATACAAGGTAAGTGGTTAATGCAAAAAGAGTTCCTCCAGACAGACCTTGAGATAAATAAACAGCGCTCAGACTGCTGATATGCCAAAAACTGCCTTCACTGAGAAGTCGAGATCTAATTAATTCCATTTAATTTAGATTAATTTATTGAGAAAGATTGGTTGATTAAATCATAAGACCTGACTCTGGAGGAAAAAGGTTCGCAGATTGTAATAATTTTTAGTTCTTCTGGATTGACTCGATCCAGTAAAGGTTGAAGTTTTTGCCTTACCGTCTGAGGGGATCCTACAAAAGTCCTATTGTCGTTTGTGCCAACAAGGTCCCCATTTATAGAAGACTTGGCTTCGTCTAATGTAGGAAATGCACCAAATATACCCTTTTGAGAATTCTGTCTCCATGCCGCAGCACTTAAAGAGAGCTCTTCTGCCTCTTTATCTGTATCAGCACAAATTGAGAACACGCCCACACTGATTTTTGGTTCATCTGAAAATATTGAAGGTTGAAAATTGTCTCTGTAGACTTCAGCTAGATCAATACAGGACGGTTCAATAAAATAAGCTAAAGACATTGGCAAGCCAAAGTGCGCAGCATATTCAGCTCCTTGCCTTGAAGACACTAATAACCAAACCTCGGGCAACTTGCCCAAGCCAGGCGTAACGTTTACAGACTCAAAAGATTTCGTAGAAGAAACACTGCCTTCAAGAAAAGATTTCAGATCATTCATTTTGGTTGTAAAAAATTCTGGTCCAGTAGTTTTTGATCCATAAGCCAAAGCTCCAGCTTGATAAGCATCACTTCCAGGAGCCCTACCAAGACCGAGATCAATCCTATTTGGAAACAAAGATTCCAATAATCTGAAATTTTCGGCCACCTTGTAAGGGCTGTAGTGCATCAGCATCACTCCACCCGATCCCACTCTAATGGATTCAGTCTGAGCTGCGAGACTTGGAATAAGAATCTCCGGTGAGCAGCCAGCAAAGGATGTTGATCCGTGGTGTTCTGCCAACCAAAAGCGATTTAAGCCTAATGAATCGCAATACTTTGCAAGATCTCTTGTCTCTTTTATAGCCTCATCAGCATTTGAATTGGAGAAGATTGGAGATTGATCAACGACACTTATTTTCATGGTCCAATAGGCTTCCCGTCTATAACCTGATCTAAATATTCTGACATTCCATACCCCACAATCCCTTTGTAAGTATACTCTGTCATCCCTTCGGTTATCCTTGTAACCAAGCTTTCACCTTCAGGTGTATTTCTCATGTTTCTCAAAGGAATCAAAGATAGGACCCTTCCTTTTACTTCGTATTCATCTTCATCTGTTTTGGCCCATGCAGTAAAAGTTTTTTGGAAGTGATCATCATCATATTGGGTTTCAATCTTGCAATCCTTAATGGTTTCGTACTTTCCATCATTAAGGACGATCCCTCCTCGCCTTTCAGAATCTTCACTTTGATGCACAATACTAAACATAAATCCTATTTCGTCATTAATGTTAATTGTGAGCCATCTATACCACTCTATAGCCTGCCAGTATCTTGGACCCCAGCTTTTGTCTCTTAGACCAAGTCCATCAACAGACCATTCTTCACCATCGATCTTAATAGTTCCTTTACCCGCCGTATGTTGTTCGTAATGAGCTTTAGAAAAACTCTTTTCTGGGTCTCTCTCTAAGGGCTTCCCGTCTGTTCTTACTGCCTGGCCTCCAAACATGGGAGAAATGCCACTTATATTGATATCTACTTCACATTCTACTCTTGGGTTTTCTTTAAAAGCCTTACTAGGATTCAGCATGTCTTTAGGGTTTTCCAGTAACAATATCTTCCCTTTATATTGAACCCTCAAAGACTTAAAGGGCTCTATGACTTCGAATTTCATTCCGCCTGCATCAAAAACATCATTTGTTGATATTTCTGGCCTTCCAAACATAAAACCTATTCTTCCATCAGGAAGATAGATGCAGCATGTCATCTCAGCATATCCTTCATTTGGTCTATTACCCAATCTAAACCAACCGCCCATCTGTTTGTTATGATCAAAGACATTGAAGTACATACTTTCGTTGTAATTAGAGGCCTTATCAGGTTCATGATTGTATTCATCTTGTGGTTCTAACTTTATTTCAATATCACTCATAAGATTTCCTTTCTTGTTCTTTTATCGCCCAGTTTACATGCTCTTTCACTATCGCTGAAGGAAAGTCTTTTCTAGTATTCAAATTTTTAATTATGACTTCTGAGAAATTTGCATTACCTAATGCTATGGCTATATTTCGTAACCAACACTCATAACCAACCCTTCTGATAGGAGATCCTTCTGTCTTTTTTAGAAAGTCTTCTTCAGTCCACAGGAATAATTCACACAGATCTATGTCATCTAGTTTGTGTCTAGGCAGAAAGTCTTTTTCGTCGGTATAGTGAGTAAATTTATTCCAAGGACAGAATATTTGGCAGTCATCACAACCAAATATTCTATTTCCCATCATTCTTCTGAGCTCTTCTGGTATAGAGCCTTTATACTCAATAGTTAAATAGGAAATACATTTCCTGGCATCTAATTCGTTTGGTCCAACAAATGCCTCTGTTGGGCATATGTCCATACAAGACGTGCAGGTTCCGCAATGGCTTTTAGGACTTGGATTATCTATGGGTAAGTCTAGATCAGTATAGATTTCTCCAAGAAAAAAATAAGATCCAGAACTCTTGTTTAATAGCAGTGTATTCTTTCCAATCCAACCAAGACCGGCCTTTTGAGCAATTGCCTTCTCTAAAACGGGTGCGCTGTCTACGAATACTCTATTGGAATTAGGAGAGTGATCTTGAATTTTTTTTGCAAATTGCTTCAACCTTGATCGCATCAACTTATGATAATCTCGTCCCCTTGCATAACCAGATATAAATGCCTTGTCTGTCTTCTCCAAAAGTTCTTTTCCATTATAGTTTTCAGGTAGGTAATTCATCGTTACAGATATAATTCTCTTAGTCCCTTGATGTAATTGGTCAGGGTATTCTCTTTTAGAATTATTCCTCTGTAGATATTTCATTTCTCCTTGATAGCCATTTTCAAGCCATTTATCTAAATATCTCTGATCATCAGAAAGATTGATATCAGTTATACCTACTGAACTAAAACCAAACTCTTTAGCCCAAGTCTTAATTTGACCTGCTAAATCATGTTCAATATTTTTTATATCTAAATAATTCATTTTTAAATTAGTAGAGAGTCTATCCTAGAGATATAATTTTCATACATAAACTCATATCTTGAAATGAAACTATATACCGCCAATGAAACAAGAAAAATAGATAACCTTGCTATCAAAGAAAAGGAAATCTCTGGATATTCTCTTATGCAAATGGCTGCAGAATTTTCGTTAGATGTAATCCTAAGAGAGTTTAGTCCAGTTGAGGAATTAATTATTTTCTGCTCTAAAGGAAAAAACTCTGGAGATGGTTTTCTTTTGGGAAGTTATGCTAAGGAATTTGGTCTGGATGTGACTGTGGTCATGAGTAATGCCGCTAAGGAGCTTAAAGGGTTATCTAATAAGGTATTCAAAGAGATGCAAGACTCAAAAGTAAAAACTATTACTACAAAGTCTTTAGCAAAATTAAAAGTCTCCGATAAAGCAGTGATAGTAGATGCGTTAATTGGAACAGGTCTTAAAGGTAACTTAAGGAAAAATATAAAAGATTCTATATTGGCTTTAAATAAGCTGGGTTTGAAGTCACCAGTTGTATCTCTAGATATACCATCTGGAGTTAATCCAGATACAGGAGGTATTAATGATATTTGCGTTTACGCAGATATAACTGCCACTTTTGTAGCACAAAAAAGAGGTTGTTTTACTTCCACCGGCAAGAAAGTCTCTGGCGAAGTGATTTATTCTGATTTAGAAATTCCAAAAAGGATATTTTCTAAGGTCGCCTCATCGAGTTGTATTGTTGATTACGAAGAAGCGATTAGCGAGGTTGTTTATCGAGAACAAGATGCTCACAAAGGAGATTTTGGACACGTCCTTGTCATAGGAGGTGACAGAGGAATGGGAGGAGCAGGATTGCTGGCTTCAAAGGCTGCAGTACACTCTGGAGCAGGTCTGACTAGTTTAGTTACTAGACCAGAGCATGTCACAGCAAGCTTAGTATCTTGCCCTGAGGTAATGGCTAAAGGAGTTAATTCAGGTCAAGATTTGGAGGAGTTTTTAACGAAACCAAATGTTATTGCAATAGGTCCAGGGTTAGGCCAATCCGCTTGGTCTGAGCAAATGATACAGCGAGTTTTTTGGGAGGCCAAAAAAAGAGATGTTTCAGTAATTATGGATGCTGATGCCCTCAATCTTCTAGCTAAACTGAAACTCTCAAGTAATTTACCAAAAAAACTTATACTCACTCCTCATCCAGGTGAAGCTGCTAGATTGCTGAATACTAGTGTAGGTGTTATCGAATCAGATAGATTTAGTTCAGCTGCAAAAATTCAGAGTAAGTTTAATGCCACTGTTGTATTGAAGGGTTCTGGAACAATTATTTGTCACAAAAGTGGTGGAAGGCAAAAATGGGGAATATGCGACTCTGGTAACCCAGGAATGGCCAGTGGTGGAATGGGTGATGTTTTGACTGGAGTTATTGCAGGCTTATTAGCTCAAGGCTTAACAATAAAAGAGGCAGCTGAAGCAGGAGTAGATTTGCATGCTAAGGCCGCCGATCAGTCCTCATTAGAGCTTGGTGAAGCAGGACTTACATCCAGTGATGTAATAGAAGAACTAAGGTACTTACTAAAATATGACTAAAGTTATAGTCACCTCGAATGAGAATGAGACTATGGCGGCTGGAGAAGAGCTGGCCCAAGAAATTTTGGGCATTCAATCTGATAGATCAATTATCATATTCTTGGAAGGTGAGCTTGGAGCTGGAAAAACAACCTTTACCAAAGGAATTCTGAAAGGTTTTAATTATGACGAATTGGTCAAAAGTCCTACATATAATCTTGTAGAGATACATGAAACTAAAAGTTTTAGAGTCTTTCACTTTGACTTATATAGAATTTCTGAAGCGATAGAGCTAGAAGAAATTGGTATAGATGAATACTTAAGTGAGTTAAAATCCGTTTCGATCTTCGAATGGCCTAAAAATGGAAAAGCCACCCTTCCCTCACCTGACTTTCATGTTCAAATTTCTTATAAGAATGTGGATCAAAATAACAAAAGAGAATTATCAATTTCATGAAAACGAAATATGTAAAAGCACTTATATTTCTCCTTTTAATAATTACCGTTAGGCCCATAGTTTCTGACGAATCATCCATATATTGTTTTGTAGGGGATGCTGGCGAAGTTAATCCTACACAAGCAATGGTAGTTAATTCACTAGCAAATTCTGATTGTTCTCTGGTTTGGCATCTAGGAGATATTACTCAGCTTGGCGTCCAATCTATGGATGATCCAGAACTACAAGAAAGTTTCTTAAAACCGTTTAAGCCATTTCTTGAGACTGAAATTCCCTTTTATTTAACTGTGGGAAACCATGACTACAAGGGTGATCCGAGCGTTTACCTTGAAGTTGCAAAAAATTATCCATCAATTTTTCATCCTAGTAATTTCTATACTAAGAAATTTGGAGAATTATGTTTCTTTGCTTTAGATACAACCATTTTTGATAAGTTGTATTATTTTTATAAAAGAGGAAGCCAGATCAGATGGTTAAAGGAAGAAGTAGAGAGACTGCAAGGTCAATGCAATTTCTCCATAGCTGTGGCGCATCATCCACTATTCAGTTCAGGTGATAGAGACAGAGCCAATCCACAGTTAGCAATTTTTTTGGAGAACTATGTATTTGGAACTTTTGATATATACATCACTGGACACAATCATGTCTTGGCAGACGAAGGAGATCATAAAAAAACTCGTCAACTCATAAGTGCAACAGGAGCTTTACCTGGAGGCTCACCGCAGGAAACAGATTTAGGAAAATTCAATATAGAAACTCCTGGCTATTTAAGGATGACTGTAAAAAAGAATACCGCTAGATATGAATTCATAGATGCTGAGCAAGATGAAGTTGTTTGGTCTAATATTAAAATAGGCTCTGGACTGAGATAGATTGAAATAAATAAAATTCAATCAAGAGGTAATTCTCTCTGAGACCTCAATTGCCAATGCCAGTGAAGAGGTTAAGCCTGGAGAGGCATAACCTAAGACATTCACAAACTGGTTATTACTTACTGTGCCAGAATCTATTACAAAGTCATTTATTCCTTTAAGTTTTGGCCTTATACCAGAGTAACCAGGAGTAAGATCTTCTTCTTTTATTCCAGGCCAATAAGATCGAACGGCTTCTAAAAAAATCAATTTTTGATCTAAAGACAGGCTATAGTCAATTTCATCAACTACATATGCAGAAGGCCCAAACCTAATGCCCTTTCCTAAATCTATCGTTGCGTGGAGGCCTAAACTATTTTCGGTTGGAGTTGGATAGATAAGATTCTCTAAATTCTCTTTACCTTGATAGATATAGTACTCGCCCTTTACAAATTCTTCTTTATAGATATTTTGTTCATTTATAAGATTTGCGATAGGCACTGCGTTAAGCCCCGCTGAGTTAATCAAGACTTTGCTAAGAACCACAAATTGATTTCTGCTTTTTTTATCCTCTACCAGTACTTCAAAGCCTTCACTTGATTCATTAATGCCAAGTGTCTCGTTACCTAGAATAATATTTCCACCTGAGCTTTGAAAATCTCTACCCAAAGAATGAATAAATGAATGGCTATCAAAGATTCCAGTTGATGGAGAGAATATTGCCTCTTTAAAATCAAGGAAAGGGTATTGTCCATTAAGAGAGCTGTCATATACTAAGTCATTGACCCCGCAAGCAAGTCCGTTTTCATAGATATCATTTAAGGTTTCTGACTCTTGATCATCTGAAGACAAGATGTATTTGCCACAACGATTAAATTCAATCTTTCTCTCTTTTAAATAATCATAAAGAAGTTCTTTACCTTTTAAACAGAGCTTAGATTTCAATGAATCCTGTTCATAATACATGCCGGCATGTATAACTTCTGAATTACGACTAGAGGTCTCCTGAGCTATCTGATTATTTCTTTCTATTAGAAATACATTTTCATATCTTGTACAAAGTTCTCTAGCAATAGCTATACCGGACACACCTCCCCCTATAACCAAGCAATCGACTTCAAATTTTTCTAATTTGCTCAATATTTTTTAAAGAAATATATATTATTTACTGTTATGGTTGAGGACTCTCTCAGTATAGAGAGCAAAGAGTAAAAAGTTTAGAGAAATCGAATCATTATGTTGCTAAATTACGGAATTATAGGAACCGGTATGATGGGTTGTGAGCACATACGCAATCTAAAAAAGATATCAGATGTAAATATCGCTGCGATTGCCGATCCTAATGAAAATTCTAGACAGTGGGGCATGAATGCTTGTGGGGACTCATTCAAACCCCAGCAATATAGCGATTATAAAGAGCTACTAAAACGTGAGGATATTGATGTAGTAGTAGTGGCAAGTCCCAACTTTACACATATTGACGTCATGAGAGATATCTTCGATACAGATAAACATGTTTTACTTGAAAAGCCCATATGTACTAACTTAGCAGATGGATTAGAAGTACTTGAAAAGAGTAAAAAGCATAAGGGCTTAGTATGGATTGGCCTTGAGTATAGATTTATGGCTCCTATCCAATCTCTGATAAATCATGTCTCTGAAGTAGGAAACATTAAGATGCTTTCAATAAGAGAGCATAGGTTTCCATTTCTAGAAAAAGTAGATGATTGGAATAGATTTAATGTAAATACTGGGGGAACTTTGGTTGAAAAGTGCTGCCATTTTTTCGATCTAATGAATTTATTAGTCCCTAGCAAACCTTCAAAGATTTATGCTTCTGGTAACCAAGATGTTAATCATTTAGATGAAGAATACGGTGGTAAGAAGCCTGACATAATTGATAATTCTTTTGTGCTAATCGACTATGAAGGAGGTCAAAGAGCAATGCTTGATTTATGTATGTTTGCTGAGGGAGGCAAATATGAGCAAGAAATAGTTTTGACAGGGGATCAAGGTAAATTAGAAACCTACATACCAGGAAAAGAACTTTTATTAACTAATAGAAAAGAATATTCCTTCAAAACTGTAGAAGTGAGTCAAGACCCAAGAGTGAAAGAAACTGGATTCCATCATGGTGCAAGTTTTATAGAACATCTAGAGTTGATAAATTGTATTAAATCAAAAAATAAACCATTAGTAGATAGTCAAAGCGGGCTTGATTCAGTCATGCTAGGCTTAGCAGCACAAGAATCAATTACCACAGGCGAGCCTATTTACTTAAAAGAATTTTTAAACAAATAATATGAAATTTAAATCGATAAAAGAAATGCCAAAAGTTGGCTTTGGCCTTTGGAAAGTTCCGCAAAATGTATGTGCAGATACTGTTTGCAAAGCGATAGAAATTGGATATAGGCATTTTGATTCAGCTTCAGACTATGGAAATGAGAAGGAAGTAGGAGAAGGCATCAAGACTGCTTTGGATCGTGGATTATGTAAAAGAGAGGACCTTTGGATAACTTCTAAATTGTGGAACACTTATCATCATCCCAACCATGTCAGTCCTGCTTTAGATAGAACATTAGAAGATCTGCAACTTGATTATGTTGATTTGTATATGATCCATTTTCCAATATCATTGGAATTTGTTCCATTTGAAACAAGGTATCCACCGGAATGGTTTCATGATCCAGATAGTGCCGATCCTAAGATGCTTCCTTCTAAGGTTCCACTTTCTGATACATGGCATGCAATGGAATTACTCAAGCAAGAAGAAAGAGCGAAATATCTTGGTATATGTAATTACTCTTCAGGTCTACTTCACGATCTTATGAATTACTGCGAGATCAGGCCTGACATGCTTCAAATTGAAGCGCATCCTCACCTTACACAAGAAAAACTTATATGTTTAGCAAAACACTATGACCTAGAAGTTACTGCTTTTTCACCTTTAGGGTCAATTTCCTATGAGGAGATAGGTGGTGCCGAAGAGACAGAATCACTTCTGAGAGATGAAACTATAAAAGGAATGGCAAAAGATCTTAATATATCTCCAGCTCAATTAATCCTCAGTTGGGCCCTAAACAGAGGAACATCAATTGTTGTCAAGAGTACTAATGAAAAGAGAATGAAAGAAAATCTGGATGCCTCAGAGATTAAACTCGATCAATCAACTTTAGATAAAGTTTCATCTCTCAATACAGATAAACGATATAACGACCCAGGCATTTTTTGTGAAGACGCCTTTAATACTTTCTTTCCAATTTATGACTGATCAAACTTTCTTACAGATTTTAGAAAATGACTCGGGTTTAACAGATATCACTGCAACTCACGATTGGCTAAAAGAAAATAAAAAATCCATCGAACTTAAACTTGAAGAACACGGTGCTATCCTTTTCAAGAATCTTCCTACAGAGACAGCGGATGACTTTGATCAATTTGTGTCGACTTTCAATTACGATACTTTTACTTACGAAGAATCTCTCTCTAATGCAGTCAGAATCAATAAAACTAGCAAAGTATTTACTGCCAATGAGGCACCAAGGGAAGTTGAGATTTTCCTTCACCATGAAATGGCACAAACTCCTACCTATCCAAAGAATATTTTCTTTTTTTGTAAATCTGCTTCAGAAGCTGGTGGAGAGACTCCTTTATGTCGATCTGATCAACTGTACGAGGCATTATTAAGGGCGGATAAAACTCTTGTAGAAAGTTTTGAAAAATTTGGAGTCATTTATAACTCCATAATGTCTAGTGGAGATGAATTGATATCAGGTCAAGGAAGAAGCTGGCAGAAAACTCTTGGAGTGAGTTCAAAAAATGATGCTGAAGCAAAGTTATCAAAACTGGGTTATTCTTGGAATTGGATTAAGGATGATAATTTATCTGTAACAACAAAAACTCTCAAAGCCACAAAAGAACTTGGTAATGGAAAGAAATCCTTTTTTAATCAGGTTATTGCAGCTTCTTTGGGATGGAAGAAAAATTCAGAGAATCAAATCGCGCCTGTCAGGTTTGGCAGTGGTGAAGAAATAAAACAATCTTGTATTGAGCTAATAAGTGAATTAGCTCAATCATTAACACTTCTCAGATCATGGCAGGATCGTGATATCTTATTGATTGATAACTATAGGGTGATGCATGGAAGAAAACCCTTTTCAGGTAACAAGGATAGAGAAGTTTTAGTGTCGCTAACAAACTAGCTATAGGTCAGTGGTGTAAAAAAAACCAGCTTCTATGTATTCTTTGGTCTAAATTACAAAGCCGAATTTGCAGATCCTGTAAAAAATTATGGAGTTGAGAGTCATCATATCTTTCTATATTTTTTACAAAACTTTTATTCAAAGTTTTTATAATTTCATTTTTCATTAATTTATTATTTGGAAGTAATGAAACACAGTTTTCTATTTGACCTAAACAAGTGGTAATTGATCTTGGAAAGCCCTTGTTCTGAATGAGGAATTTTAAAACACTACCTCTTTCAATTTCTCCTTTTGACTCCTCTCTATATGCCTCTTGCGCTGAAAGATTTCTTAACATACTTGCCCATTCTAAAGTTTCGAAATCATGTGTTTGATTAAGTCTCGCAGATAAACAAAGGGTATCTAATATTCTAGAAATCATGTCAGCTCTTTCCATAAATCTCCCCATACGAATAAATTCAAAGGGGTAACCAGTAGAGAAGTTATCATTTATTATTCCAAAAAACCTTTGCGAACCTTCAGTTAATCTATGAAGGTCTACTGAGGAAAGTTGCTTTTTCTTATCTTTAATATTCTTGAACTGATTTAATAGGTTGTGAATCTGTTCAATAGATGAGGCTGGTAAATAGTCTCTTGTTTCCTTTATGTTATAAGCTGCTTTTATAAGACAGTTATTAATTGAACTTGGATTAGCTTGCTCAAAAGCTATGAAATTTATTACGTTTGCCTCTTTAAATGTTATGTACCTTCTGGAGTAAATATCAAGGTTATCGAGAGCACCTATAATTGATTGCCAACCTAAAGATTTATCTCCGGGAAAATCTAGCATGAGTTCTGAATTTACATTTACTAATCTTGCAGTATTCTCGACCCTTTCAACATACCTCGATAACCAATATAAATGTTCTGCGTCTCTACTTAACATGACTACTTTTCAACAATCCAAGTATCCTTACTTCCTCCACCTTGAGAGGAATTGACGACGGTAGATCCTTTTTTTAACGCAACCCTGGTAAGTCCGCCCACAGTTACGTAAGTGCTGGCTCCAGAAAGAATGAAAGGCCTCAAGTCAAGATGCCTAGGCTCAACTAAACCCTTATCATAAGTTGGTGAAGTAGATAAAAGTGCTAATGGTTGAGCTATAAAATTTCTTGGATCTTTTTTTATTTGCTTAATTGTTTTTTCTTTAACTTCAGTTGATGCACTTTTCCCAATAACAATTCCATATCCGCCTGACTCTGCAACTGGTTTAATCACAAACTCTTTGAATTTCTTGCTTACTAGTGATTGATTTTCCTTATTAGTCATAAGTAAAGTTGGTAGATTGTTGAGTAGAGGCTCTTCTTTAAGAAAGTACCTGATCATATCCGGAACATAAGCGTAAACAGCTTTGTCATCAGCTATACCGCAACCAGGGGCATTTATGATAGATACTTTTTTATTTCTCCAGGAGTCAATTAACCCTTCAACACCCAGCATAGAATCTTTATTGCCTGCAGATGGATCAAGAAAGTCATCATCTATCCTTCTATAAATAACATCAACCCTAATCAAGCCCTCAATTGTTTTTTTATATACGCATTTATCTTTTAGAACTACAAGGTCCTCACCTTGAACTATATCGATTCCCATCTGCTTTGCTAAATAAGAATGTTCAAAATAGGCTGAGTTATAGATGCCAGGAGTTAGAAGCACAATTTCTGGTTGTTTACTTCTTGTATGACTCATTGAAACTAACATTTCATATAGCCTATCGGGATAAGCACTGACAGGCATAACTCCATAATGTTGAAAAAGTTCAGGAAATACCCTTTTCATTACCGTTCTATTTTCAAGCATATAGCTCACTCCAGAAGGAACCCTAAGGTTATCTTCTAGTACATAAAAAATTCCATCTTTGTCTTTAATTAAGTCAGAACCACAAATGGCAGCCCATGAGTTATGCTTCAACTTCATTCCAATGCAATATTCTTTAAAAGCAGGAGAATCCAAGATCAAAGACTCTTCCATATTAGAGTCTTTCATAAATTTCTGTTCGTTATAGCAATCTTCAATGAATAAATTCAAAGCCTTTACTCTTTGTTTAAGGCCCTTTTCAACTTTATCCCATTCCTTTTTTCTGATTATTCTTGGAATAAAGTCTAAGGGCCATGATCTATCTTGTCCTTCAATGAACTCCTCTGAGTAAACCCTAAAAGATATACCCATAGACTTGATAGCAGACTCAGTTGCATTATTTATTTCATTAAGGTCTTTATTCTTTAAAGATGTAAGGTACTGACCTATTTTTTTTGTGTGCGGCCGAAAGCTTTTGGCAGAATTTAAATATTCATCAAAAAAAGGTGAAGTTTGATAGTCATTTATAGAAATAGCCATACAAATACCGATGCAATATTCATGCCAATTCATTTGCGTCTATTTAAGTCTATACTGCACTATTTAAGTGCTAAGTGTACTATTCTGTTTTGATCATTCTTGTACAATCTAAAAAAAACAAATGGATACAAGAGCTTACGAGAGGGTTTAAAATAATTTTTATGTTATAAATGGCATGTAAATTGCATGTAAAAGGAAAAAAATGTCTTATTGTCTTGCTATAAAAGTTAAGGAAGGGTTGGTTTTTGCCTCTGACTCTAGGACGAACGCTGGGCTAGATAATGTAAGTACCTATTCAAAGATGTTTACATTCAATGTAGGTGATAGAGCATTTGTTCTTCTAACTGCAGGAAACTTAGCGACTTCTCAGGCCGTTTATCATCAGCTCGAAAAGGACATTTCGGCAAATGATCCTGAAATGAATCTAAATCTTTGCGAAGATCTTGAACAGGCAGCAAGTTATATCGGTAAACTTAGTGCTGAGAGCTCAAATCAAGCTCTTGATGTACAAAATCAAACATCCTTAATGGGTTCTTATTTTATTCTAGGCGGTCAAATAAAAAATCAAGAACCAAATTTATTACTTATATATCCGGAAGGTAACTTCATATACGTATCTCAAGAAAGGCCTTACCTCCAAATCGGGGAAACTAAGTATGGAAAACCTATCCTTGATAGGATGATAAACGAAGATACACCAATTGGAGACTCTGCTCGTGTTGCATTGCTATCTTTAGATTCCACAATGAGAAGTGATCTTACTGTAGGGCCCCCGATAGACTTTGTGGTGTATAAAAAAGATCAAATGCATCTAGATTATCAAGGTAGGTACAAACTTAAATCTCCCTATTTCAAGAAGCTGTCAGATACGTGGGCAACCAAACTTTCTGAAGCAGTGCATTCTTTGCCTAAGTTTAGTTGGGAAGAAGAATAATACATTTATAAATATCTTTTAAAAAATCTCCATATCTCTTCAGAAGCATTAATATCTTCATTACCGGACCCAAAGTAATACCAAAAGATAGGGTTCTCCCACCAATGTATTTTAAATCCTGGCCAAACGTGCCTACCTTCGACTATTTCATACATCCATACTTCATCATCGGAATTTTGCGACCAGTGACGTTGCAGATAAATATCATATTCAGACCCTTCTCCTTTTTTGGCTATTATCTTTGTAGACCTCTTGTCTAAATTATAAGCATCGGCAAAAAAGTTTATTGTAGATGGCAAATCGTAATAGGCTCCCCAACCTCCTTTATTTTCCATATCTCCATCAAATAATGTAATTTGATCCTCGGTTCCATGGATTTCAAAAATCGGAACTATGGATTGTGTATTACATATCTCTTTAGTATTTGCCATAAGAGATCCTGCCACAGGAGCAACCGCTCTGAATAGATCAGCAGAAGTGCAAGCCAGTAGATAGCTCATATCTCCTCCGTTAGACATTCCAGTTGCAAAACCTTGTTTCCTTTTAAGACCATATTCTTCAGAAAGTGATACAAAAAGATCTCTAATAAAGGATACGTCATCAATTGTTGAATCTTTGTGAAATTCATAACCCACATTAAAGAAAGTATTGCCTTCACTGTCTGTTGTTCCTTGGGGGTAAATAACCATAAATCCCTCTCGATCGGCAACTGCATTCATACCAGAATATTCCATGATCCGTTTAGCAGATCCCGTGAATCCATGAATAACAAATACAATCGGTGAATCTTCAGTAAGATTATCCGGGATGTGAACAAGGAATTCTCTTTCAACCCCTTCGTGCATTATGGTTCTTTCTTCAGACATCAAACAAGATGTAAAGACCAAAAATAAAGTAAAGAAAAATCTAGTTAGCATATTCGGACTCTCCTAGGTGAAATTTGACTAAACTCGCTCCCGCTTTTTCATAAAAGATCGAAGAATTATGATCAACATCTTCTATGGACAAGAACTCATGTTCTATTTTTAATGTCTCTAAAAAAGAGTGATATTCCTCAATACTCATGTAGTTCATATCCTCCTTTCCAGACCATAACATTAATCTTGGAGTAATATTTTGAGAAGATTTGTGTTGTTCTGCCAAAGACCAAGCATCATTACCTAAACCTACATAAAAGATATTCTCTTTATCGTCTCGTGGATCATCCTCAAATCCCTCGCTCTCCTTTATAAGCCTTTCAATTGTGTAAGAACCTCCTCCAGCTGAAACTGTTCTGAAAAGATCAGGGTACTTAAACATATAACGTGTTGCTGCCCGTCCGCCTTGAGAAAATCCCTCTAAACCACGTCCTTGCCTTTTAGCGATAGTTCTATAAACCTTATCTATGTGAGGAATTAGTTCTTTTATAAAGATATCTTCTCCATATGAATCTAATTCATCAGAATTGTAATGACTGAGTTCTCCTCCGTTAACAAATACGTAAATTGCAGGATCTATAGAAGAATTTTTAAAAACTTCATGAACGTAGTGAGCTATAAAAGCTTCTCTGGCTTCATTCCCAGGCCTACCTCCATGAAGATAATATACAGTCCTGAATCTTTTATCTGGCTGCTCCTGATAAGCATCAGGAATATAAATATAATAACCTATAGACGTGTTCATTAAGGCACTTTGAAAAGATCCTTTTTTCAACTGACTAGGGAACATATATTTGTTATTGAGTTCATTTTCCCAAGAAAATTCTTTTGAAAACTCTTTAATAAATTCTCTAAACTCTTCTTTACTGGCTAAATTATCTCTATCGAAGTCTAACAACGAGAACATTCCTTCGGACCATTCTTCTCTCTCGATGAATCCACTGGAATTTTTGTCTAGTTCCTTAAACCCAAAATAGACCCCTAACTCAACACCCACAAAAGTCAGGATATTTTTAGACTGAAAAGTAAAAATCAATAAGAATAGAATTAGAAGGATCCACCTAAATTTCATTATTTTGCTACTGCATATCCCCAGTAATTGTATCCAGCTATTCTGGGTGTACTGGGAAGATACATTTCTTCCAATTCGATAATATCAAAGCCAGAATCTTCGATTAATGATGGAATTTTTCTATTGATATTACAGCCCCCGGCAAATTTTCCCCAAATCGGATTAATTCTCTTTTGCCATCTTCTTATATTTTCATCTGGTGCTTCACCGTGCTCACAAAATATCATCTTGCCACCATTCTTTAATACTCTTCTTATTTCTCTATTGGCTCTTATCACTTCTGGGATAGTGCACATAGTGTAAGTAATCAATACTGAATCGAAATGATCATCAGGAAGGGAAATTTCTTCAGCACCAGATGATATGAAGTTAACTTCCATCTTTTCACTGTCTGCAACTTTCCTAGCCATTTCACTTAATTCTTCAGATGGATCTAGCCCCCAAAGTTCATCAATTTTTGATTTATCATAAAAGGGTAAATTCAATCCAGATCCGATACCTACCTCTAGAACTTTTCCTTCAGCCAGAGGTACTACTTTCTTTCTCTGTTGCGCTACTGGCTTAGACCCACAAGCACAATTTAGAAATTTGGGGAGAACATATTTATCATATAGACTCATAGTCTAAATCTAATACTTACCTCAATTAAAGGCAATAAATATGAATGAGAACCTAGCAAATAAAGTCTGTTTGATAACAGGAGCCACAAGTGGAATAGGCGAAGAATCGGCGAAAGAATTAAATAAGATGGGAGCAGAGATTATATTTATTGCGAGAAATGAAGAAAAAGGCAATCGTTTAAAGCAGGAATTACAAAATGACTCAGGTAGAGAAGCAACTATGATTATTGCCGATTTGTCTTCTCAAGCTGAAGTAAAGAAGGCAGCAAACGAATTCTTAGCTCTGAATAAGCCATTAGATATTCTTCTGAATAATGCAGGAATAATGAACAGAGAGAGGAATGAGACCGTCGACGGATTCGAAGAGGTTTTTTCAGTTAACCATCTTGCGTACTATACTTTTTCTTTACTGCTTGCAGAGAAACTGAAAGAAACAAAGGAATCGCGAGTGATAAATGTTGCTTCTGGAGCTCATCAATTTGTAAAGGATATGAATTTTGAGGATTTGCAGTCAGAGGAAACTTTCAAGCCTATGCAAGTTTATGGACAATCAAAATTAGCTAACATTCTCTTTACCAAGTCACTTGCTAAGAAGCTCTCAGATTTTGAAGTAACAGTAAATTGCCTGCACCCAGGATTCGTAAATACTGGAATTGGCTCAAACAACAAAGGGGTTTGGAACTTTCTAATGTATTTAGCTAAACCGTTTGCCAGAAAGACTGATAAAGGTGCAGAAACTTCAATCTACTTGTGTAGTTCTTCTGAGGTAAAAGATATTTCTGGAGAATATTTCGTAGACTGTAAAATAGAAAAAGTTTCAAAAGCGGCTAATAGTTCTGAACAAGCTAATCAGTTATGGGAAATAAGCTCTAAATTGACAGGCTTAGATCTACAATGAAGATAGTGGATCTACGTCAATAGACCATCGAACTTGTTTGGATAATTTCGGATCATAAAGCCTTGACTGCATAACATCTAAAAATTTGTGCAAGTTAGACCTGCTTTTAGAAAAAATGCTTAACTCCCATCTATAAACGCCAGACTTTTTTTCCATTATGGAAGGCAATGGTCCAACTAGACGCACATTCTTTCTTATCTTTTCATCAATCCTCGATCTATTCAGCAAGTTTAAGATAAAGTCTCTGCTTACTAGACTTTTAGGAGATTCAGCAAAAATCTTCGCCTGAAATGAAAAAGGTGGGATATTCGATATTTTCCTTTCTTCTAATAGTTTTTGTGCAAATCTTTCGTAACTGCCAGATATTATCTCTTCGATTTGAGGATGGTCAGTGCAATAAGATTGTAAAATAACTCGACCTTGCTTTTTATCCCTGCCCGCTCTTCCAGAAACTTGTGTCATGAGTTGTGCAACTCTCTCGCTTCCTCTGAAATCTGCACTAAAAAGGCCTGAATCTGCATCAACAATACCAACGAGAGTGACATTTGGAAAATGATGACCCTTGGCAAGGAGCTGAGTTCCAAGAAGAATCATGGGCTTTCCTTGTCTAATTTCATCAAAATATTCATTCAAAGTTTCCTTTTTTCGTGTTGAATCGCTATCAATTCTAAGAGTTTTAAATTCTGGAAAATTATTCTGTAAAAATTCTTCAATTCTCTCTGTACCAAAACCATATGTTAAAAAATCATCTGAATCACAAGACTCACATTTTTTTGGATAAGTTTTCTGCGCCTCACAATGATGGCAATGAAGCCTTAATGGGTTTTTATGAACCGTCATTAACGCATCACATCTGGAACAATTTGAGATCCAGCCGCAAACTTTACATATCATTGATGGAGCATATCCCCTTCTGTTGAGAAAAATTAAGACTTGGTTACCTTTATCTAGTTCTGAGTGGGTTGCCTCTAGAAGCTCTTTGCTTAAGCCTTCACTGAGCTCTTTGCCTCTCAAATCAACTGCTTGAAACGTGGGTAAGCTTGCCCCAGTAGCCCTCTCATTCAATTTTAATACTTCGTATTTATCTTCATGAGCATTCCTTAGAGTTTCCAAAGATGGGGTGGCAGAAGCTAAAACCACTGGTATCTTTTGTAACTTGGCTCTGTATAGAGCCATATCTCTAGCAGAATAGCGAAATTTATCCATTTGTTTAAATGACAGATCATGCTCTTCATCTACAACAATTATTCCCAAATTTTTCATGGGTAAAAATACACTAGAGCGTGTTCCAATGATGATATCAACTAAGCCTCTAGACGCTCCCAACCAAGCATCAACTTTTTCACGTTCATTTTTAGCTGAGTGGAAAGACATTACTCTATCCCCGAAATATTCTCTAAACCTCTCCTCTGCTTGAGGAGCAAGTCCGATCTCAGGAATTAGGATTAAGGCTTGTTTACCTTGATTGATAATATCCTGTATTGCTTGAAGATAGACTTCAGTCTTACCGCTACCAGTTATACCATCTAGTAAAAAAGTTTTATTTTTGCCTTGGAATTTTTTTATAGCATCAACGGCTTTATTTTGCTCAGAATTAAGTATCTTTGAAGATTTTAATTTTTTATTCTCTAGTTTCTTGTATGGAGATAATTCTCTAGAAAATCTTGAAATGAAACCCTTTTCTAATAGCGCACTTATTGCTGTGGAACTTATGCCAAAGGCCTGGGTTGATTTAAGAGATATTTCCTTTTTTTCTTTTAAAAGATTTATTAGTTTTTGTTGGCTTGGTGCACGTGCTAAATCGTCAACAGATATAAAAGATCCCTTAGAAGTTAATTCTAAATACTTACTTTCTCTAAACTTAGCTTCTTTACCTTTTCTGAGCGAAGGTGGAAAAAAATACTGAATAATCTCTCCGAGTGGATAATGATAATAACGAGAAGACCATTCGGCCAGACTAAGTGAAGTAGCATCCAATAAAGGAGATTGATCTAAAACTTCAGTGATATGCTTGTATTTTCTTTTGTCTGATACTTCCTGTTTGCCAAAACCCCATATAACTCCAACTAGCTGTCTTTTCCCAAAAGGCACTAAAACTCTAGATCCTTTTTTTAGAGGAAAACCTTTATTCTTAGGTGGTAAGTAGGAGAATCTCTCCATCAAAGGAATCGGAACTAAAACTTCTACTAAATCTGAATTCATAAATAAAGTATCAAGTATTCTAATTGAAATTTTGCATTTGCCATGTTTTGTCTGTCTGGTATAGTGCCCCTCCATATTTTTAAATACAAGATTATCAAATGCAAAAAGACATCCATCCAGAATACAGAGAAGTTCTATTTCATGACAAAAGCATGGACTATTATTTCATCGTACGTTCCACTCTGAAAACAGATGAGACAAAGGAATGGGAAGATGGAAAAACTTACCCTTATTGTGTTCTTGACATCTCTTCTGCCTCACACCCCTTCTATACAGGTAAACAGAAGCTTGTTGATACAGGTGGTAGGGTAGATAAGTTCAGAAAACGTTTTGGCAGTAAAACTAAATCAACACCGGAAGCCGAAATAGCTGCAGAAGAAGAACCAGCGGTTCAAGGAGCTGCCGAAGAATCAACAGCGGAAGAGGTTGTGGTTGAAGAACCAGTAGTCGAAGAAACGGCTGAGGAGGCAACGCTTGAGGAAACGGTTGATTCAGAGGACTCTTCTGAAGAAAAATAAAAATTGTTTAAAGATAAAAAAAGACGCTTTACGCGTCTTTTTTTTATTCAATTATCGCCTGATATGTAGCTAATTGCATAAGCTCCCTTACGGGATACGTTCCATCAGGCAATAATTGTGTATGAACAATGCCAATGAGATCTTCTTTATGGTCTATCCAAAAATGTGTGCTTGCTGCACCTCCCCAACTATAAACTCCTTCAGAAACTGGTAGACCAGACAAAGCAGGATTTACAACTACTGAGCCCGTAACACCAAAACCCATACCTCTAACTCTATATCCACTGCCTAACATATTAAATAAGTTGGTTAAGCCTTCATCAGCACTCTCGGACCCCATATGATTTGACGTCATGAATTCAACTGTCTTTTTGCCTAAATACCTTTTTCCTTCATATTCACCTTTATTCAATAACATTTGAGCAAATTTAAGATAATCTCCAACGGTACTTACCAAACCTCCTCCGCCTGATTCGAGCTGAGGTGGTGTTCTGTAACCAGACTTTTCAGGATCGTCCATTAACATCATATTTCCTGGCAAAGGACCGTAATTAGCTGAGAATCTATCTAGTTTGTTATCTGGTACCGTAAAACCAGTATCTTCCATACCTAAAGGACCAAAGATTCTTTCCTCCAAAAATTCTCCAAAAGACATGCCGGAGAGCTCTTCTATCAATGCTCCCATTACATCCATACCTACACTGTAATTCCATATAGTTCCGGGTTGTGCAACAAGAGGAATTTCGGCTACTGCTTTAGTCCATTCTCTTAAATTATTAAAAGGTGGTTTTGTGCCAGCAGTAAAAAATTCTCCTCCGGCACTTGGAACGTTGCCCAGCCCTCTTTCAACCTCTTCAGAAACATACATAGAACCTATAGGTCCTGGCATAAAGGAATAAGACAACCCTGAAGTGTGTGTAGCAAGTTGCTGAATTGTAATTGGAGAAGAAGCTGCCTCAGTCGTCATGCTTTCTCCATCTCCGCCTGTATAAACTTTCATCTCAGCAAACTCAGGGAAATATTTAGAGATTGGATCTGTCATTAGAAACTTGCCTTCCTCAAAAAGCATCATCAAAGCAGCACCAGTTACAGGCTTAGATTGAGAATAAATTCTATGAATTGTGTCTGTCTCCATCGCTAAGCCCCTCTCTATGTCCCTCATGCCGTTCGCTTCAAAATGCACAACCTCGCCTCTTCTAGCTACCAAGGTAACGGTTCCTGGTATTTTTTTAGCATCTATTAAAGAACGCATAGATTCTCCTATGTGTTCTAATTTTTCTGTTGAAAATCCTACCTTTTCTGGTTTAGTTATTTTGATCATTGATCCTCCCCGATATGAAATCTATTATTTTTTTTGAAACCTTCCTTTTATTTTGTCTTTCAATAAGATGTTTTTCTTTTTCTGTGATGAGGGTTACTTCATTGTCATCAGAATCAAATCCTATGTCTTTATTCGAAACATCATTAGCAATAATTAAATCAAGATTTTTATTGGATAATTTCTTTTCCGCATTTTTGATCAAATCATTGGTTTCTGCAGCAAAGCCCACTACGTACGGCCTCTGTTCTAGTTCACTAACTGACTTCAAAATATCTTGATTTTCTTTTAGCTCTAGAACCATAGGAGAGCTGCTTCCATCCTTTTTAATTTTAGAGTCACTAGCCTTAGCCGGACTATAGTCTGAGACAGCGGCCGTGCCAATGTATACATCCATTCCAGATATATGATGCATCACTGCATCGTACATTTCTTCAGCAGTTTTTATAGATACAAAATTACAATTTGAAGGAGGTTCTATATTAACTGGTCCACTGATGAGGGTAACATTTGCACCTGACTCTAATGCGGCCTCAACTAGGCTGTAACCCATTTTTCCAGAGCTCCTATTGGTTATAAATCTAACTGGATCTATAGGCTCTTGAGTGGGCCCAGCAGTTATAAGAATTTTTTTTCCCGATAATGTTCCCTCATTAAAAGAGAGCGAAAACATATCTAATATATCTATGGGTTCTAGCATCCTTCCAAGACCTACATCGCCACAAGCCTGCTCTCCTGATCCCGGTCCACAGATACCAAAATCTTGATCTATTAGTTTTTTTAAATTTTCTTGCGTCCTTTCATCTCTCCACATAGCTTGGTTCATAGCTGGAGCAACTGAGATAGGTCCATCAAATGCAAGAGTTACAGTGGAAAGCAAATCATCACCTCTTCCAGATGAAAGTCTAGCAATTGTATTCGCTGTAGCGGGTGCAATTAGAATTCCATCAGCCCATTTTGCTAACTCAATGTGGCCCATTGCCGCTTCTGCTTCAGCATCAAGTAGTTCAGTAGAAACTCTATTGCCAGACAAAGCCTGTAAAGTGAGTGGAGTAATGAATTCTTCAGCAGACCTAGTCATAACTACTCGCACAGAAGCACCAGACTTTTTCAAATGTCTTACAATTTCAGCCGATTTGTAGGCAGCTATACCGCCTGTTACTCCGAGTAAAATATTTTTGTTAGCTAAAGATTTCAAATTTTGTTTCCTTAAGATCGAGATTATAGCGGCTTATTCTTGCTTGCTGTCAATGCTTCTGGTATAAAACGCGGCTCTACAAAGAAATATTGAATAAATTATGTCTAAAGTATGCCAAGTAACAGGGAAAAAGCCTCAAGCAGGGAATAATGTTTCTCATGCCAAGAATAGGAATAAGAGGACATTCCAACCAAATCTTCATAAACATAGGTTTTGGGTAGAATCTGAAAACAGATACGTTAGCTTAACTGTATCCGCAAATGGAATGAGAACTATTGATAAGAACGGAATCGATAAGGTGCTTGCTGATCTTAGGTCAAGAGGAGAAAAGATATGAGAGAGAAAATTAGATTAGTATCTTCTGCTGGAACTGGACATTTTTATACAACAGATAAAAATAAATCTGCTATGCCAGATAAAATGGAAATCAAAAAATTTGACCCTGTCATAAGAAAACACGTCATTTATACCGAAGCAAAAATTAAATAATTCCTGCAGCTTCTTTAATCAAACGACGCTTAATTGGCGTTGCACGATTTGTAAAATCAAAGGCAAAATTACGCCCAAAGCGTATCAAAAGACTTTCTGAACCGAATCCTCTTTTAAAAGCTTCCATTAAAGCTATCATTTTATAGCTCTCCGGTTCTCTCTTTTTAGAGTAAGTCTGAATCACCCTTTTATCAAACATACTCTTCCCATATCTATTTAAGGAGGCAAGAAGGTGAGATAGTTCTTTGACATCAGCTATACCTAGATTTAATCCCTGCCCTGCTAAAGGATGTATTGTATGAGCTGAGTCTCCCACTAAAATGGTGCGCTCCTTATAAAACTTCTTGGCATGAAGCTGATGAAGCGGGAAAGAATTTATATCTTCACAGAAATCAATTTCTCCGAACCTTTCTTCTGTTTTCAACCTTAACTCTTTCGATAATGCTTCTTTATTAAGTTTTAGGAGTTTTTCTCCATAGGATTTATCAGTGGACCAAATTAAAGACGCGTGATTTGTTCCTTCAACTAATGGCAAAAAGGCAATAGGACCAGTATCAGTGAAAATTTGAAAAGCTGTACTACCTATAGACTTTGTCGTTTTTACTGAGGAGACAATAGCCAACTGATCATAGCTCCACTTCCGAATTGGTATTTTCGATAAATCTCTTACTCTTGAGAGTGAACCATCAGCTCCGATTAAAATTTCAGAGGAAATTCTTTTTCCTGACTCTGTAGTTAGATCAATAGTATTTTGATCTTCGAAAATTTTAGCTAAAGATTCTTCTTCCATAAGAGTCACCTCTGGAAAGTTCTGAAGAGAATTAAAGATAGCCTGTAAGATAATATTATTATGAACTATTACACCTAGTTCCTTCTTCTCTATCTCAAAAGCATTGAATTGAATTGAAGAAGATCCTTCTGCATCCCAAACAAAAATTTCATCAAAGACTCTAGCTTGAGGATAGATGTCTTCCCAAATACCCACTTCTTTCAAAGCCTGTATCGAAAAAAGATTTAATGAGGTGGTTCTTCCTATTAGAGGATTAGTCAATTTTACTGAGGGCTTACCTCTGTCTATTAGGCAAGTTCTTATTCCTGATTTTCCCAGAGAAAGGGCCAATAGAGCACCCGCTACACCGCCCCCTACGATCGATACCTGAAAGTCCATTAACCTTGGACGGTATGTTCTACTTCTTCTATAGTTCTGGGAACATTAGGAGTCAGAACTTCGAAACCAGAGTCTGTGATAACAATGTCGTCTTCAATCCTCACACCAATACCCTTCCATTTGTCATCAACGTCCTCTAATGAATCTAATATATAAATACCTGGCTCAACTGTCATGACCATCCCTTTCTCAAGCTCTCTCCAATCTCCATCTTGTTTATATCCTCCAACGTCATGAACATCCATACCCAACCAGTGTCCAATCCTATGCATATAAAATTTTGAGTAATCCCCCTTTTCTATGACCTGCTCCTTTGTTCCTTTAAGTAAACCCAAATCCAGAAGGCCTTCAACAATTACTTCAACAGATTTTTCATGCATTAAATTCCATTTGTTACCAGGTTTTGCTTGTTCCATAGATTGTCTGTGAGCTTCCAAAACTATGGAGTATATTTCTTTCTGTTCAGGTGAAAATTTACCATTAACAGGAAAAGTTCTTGTCACATCAGATGCATAATATTGATACTCGCATCCAGCATCTACAAGCACTAAATCTCCATCTTTTAATTCATCATTATTCTCAACATAGTGAAGTATGCAGGAATTATTGCCTCCACCAACTATAGAATTATAAGCAGGTGATCTGGCTCCATTCTTATTGAACGCATAAAGATATTCAGCTTCTAGCTGATATTCATACATACCAGGAGTAACAGCCTGCATTGCTCTTATATGTGCTTCAGTAGTAATGTCAGCAGCTTTTTTCATAAGAATCATCTCTTGGTCTTCTTTAATAAGTCGCATCTCATGCAAGATTGAATCTAAAGAAAGCAAATTATTGGGTGCCTCTGCACCTGCTCTAGTATTTTTACGAATATCTTCCATCCAATGAGAAATTTTTATATCTACTCCACAAGGTGCGCTCATTGAAAAATAAATATTTTTAACCCCTGCTAGGAGGTCAGGCATCATTTGATCGAGAGAATTTATGCTATAAGCATTGTCGGCATCATATTGCTGAACTGCACCTTCCTGACCAGTCCTAAAGCCATCCCATTGCTCTCTAAGTGGATCTCTGTCTCTACAAAAAATAATAAATTTTTCTTTATCGCTGTTAGGTCTTATCAATAAAAGTGAATCTGGTTCTTCGTATCCTGATAAGTAGTAAAAATTGCTATCTTGACGATAAGCATAGTCAGTATCTGATATTCTGGCTTTGACAAGAGCAGAGGCAACGATTATCGCTGAATCCTCTAAAACTTTATCGGATAACTTTAATCTTCTTTCCGAGAAATTATTTTTCATTGTTTAATCTAAATATAAGTGTTTTTTATGGAAACATGGTAGCAAGAATTTAAGTTCAAAGTTAAACTTAAAAGTGAAAATGGCAGAAAATAAGTTAGAAAATTTAGAGAAAGAAGTGAAAGAGCTAATAAAGCTCAGTCAACAACTTAAAGAAGTGAATGATCATCTTTCAAAGAAAAATATTCTGTTGTCGAAAGAAAATAATCAACTTACTCAAAATCTTGATTTAGCTAAAGAAGGTATTTCAAAAATAATTAAGTCCTATAAAAGCTAGTGAGCAAAGAAACAACTACAGTTAAAATTTTAGGAGCAAGTTATAAGATAGCCTGCCCTCCAGAAGAATCAGAAGAATTAAAGAAAGCAGCTAATTTCTTAGATGAGAGATTGAGTGAGGTTAAGGAAGCTTCCGGATTAGATGAGAAAAGGGCTGCAATTATTACTGCATTGAATATTAGTAATGAATACTTAAAAAACTTATCTGATGTTGGTAAGGATAAATCTGTCAATGAAGGACTAGCAAACCTTACTCTTGAGGTACAAAAACAGCTTAAAAGTTTATCTTTTAAAGCTTAATAACTAGGTTATAATTTTTAAAGTTTCCTGGTTTATTCGATAGTTATTACTACTCTCGAGCCGATAAAAAAATAATAGGAGACTCTGAAAGGTCTTTGTTGTGCATACCCATTTATTGGGAAGCCTGATAGATTGACGGGGTCACCGCCTTGAACTTCACGGTTCAGGGCAGTAATGAACAACGGTATTCTGGGAAACGCCTCTAATGAGTAATAAATCCGAACTCAGAAAAAAGTACATTCAAATTAGAAATGATATTTCTAATGAACAACTCTTGGCGTCTGAAAAAAACTTTTTATCTAAAGTGGAAGAGAATTTAGAAATAGTGAAGCACAAAAGTATTGCCTGCTATTCTTCTATAGGTAAAGAAATGAAAACCCAAGGTCTGCTAGATTTACTTTTAGATATTGGTTCTGATGTTTATTTACCTAAAATGAACAAAAATTCTAAGGTACTAAGCTTCATTAAATATGAAGGTGCTAAGAACACAGTAGAAAATAACCTAGGAATTGCGGAACCTTTGGGAAATCAAGAAATTGAACCGGAAAAATTGAATCTGATTTTCCTGCCCTGTGTATGTTTTGATCTTGCCGGTCATCGGATAGGCATGGGGCATGGATACTATGATCATTCTTTAGAATTTTCTTCTTCAAGACCAGAATTAATTATCATAGCTCATGAATTTCAAAAAGTTAGTGATTGTTTACCTGATACACATGATGTGGCTGCAGATGCTTGCCTAACAGATAAAAAATTATATAAATTTTAAAGTGAGTTACTTTAAGAAAGCTTTATAAGCAGAATTTTGGGTCTCATCCCAAAACCTAAAGCCTATTTTATTTAGATATTTTATTAATTGCGGATAATTTTTTTCTTTTGATTCAAACCCTACTAATACTCTTCCATATGCAGAACCTTGGTTTCTATAATGAAAGAGTGTGATATTGAACCTATCACTTAATTTATCAAGAAAATCTACTAGAGCACCAGGTCTTTCTGGAAATTCAACTCTAAAAATAAACTCACCTCTTTCAACTACTGATGTAGGCGCTCTCCCCCCAACCATATGTTTAATATGTAATTTCGCAACCTCATTTTCAGAGAGATCCTTGGGAGAAAATCCTTTAGCTCTTAAATGTTTTAATAATTTGTTCTTGCCCTCTTTCTCATTAAACCTGCAAGCGACGAATATATTAGCCTCTTCACTTTCTTCAGCTCTGTAATTGAATTCAGAGATACTTCTCTTACCAAGAAAATTACAAAATTTTCTAAAACTTCCTTTTACCTCTGGTATTTTTACACTAAGCAATGCTTCTTTACTTTCACCTAGCTGAACTCTTTCAACAATATGTCCGAGTCGATCAAAATTTAGGTTTGCCCCTGAATTAATAGCCACAAGTTTTTTATTCTTCAAACCTCTAGATAGAGTGTATTTTTTTAAGCCTGCTAAGGCTAAAGCTCCTGCGGGTTCAGAAATTATCCTCGTTTCTTGAAAAGTATCTTGTACAGAGGCGCACATCTCATCTACAGAAACTGTAACAACATCATCTATCCATTCTTTAATGAGGGAGTAAGTCTCTTTACCTATCTGTTTGACGGCAACTCCATCAGCAAATAGGCCAACTTCCTTTAGAGACAGACGCTTGTTATTATCTAATGCTAGTTTTAGACATGCAGCATCTTCGGGCTCGACACCAATAATTCTAGTTTTTGGGCTTAATGCTTTTACATAAGTACCTAGTCCTGCTAAAAGGCCTCCTCCCCCAACCGGAACAAAAATTGCGTCTATGCCTTCTTTTACTTGCTCAATTAATTCTTTGCCTACTGTACCTTGCCCTGCAATCACATCTTTGTCATCGTAAGGATGGATAAAAGTATATCCTTCTTTCTGAGCCAAATTATTAGCATGAGCGTAAGCTTCATCAAAGTTATCGCCGTGTAATATTATTTTGCCTCCATAATTCTTTACAGAATTGACTTTGATAGGAGGAGTAGTAATTGGCATGACTATGTAAGACTGCATTCCTAAACTTTTAGCTCCAAACGCCACCCCTTGAGCATGATTACCCGCAGAGGCAGCAATTACAGGCCCTTCGATTCCTTTTTTCTTTAGTTTAGAGAGTTTGTTATAAGCTCCTCTTATTTTGAAAGAGAAAACTGGTTGCAGATCTTCTCTTTTAAGCAATACATCATTCTTAAGAGCTTTTGAAAGCTGATTTGCTTTAGTTACAGGCGTTACATGTGCAACTTCATATACACTTGAAGACTCAATTTGCTTTATATATCTCTTATTTTTAGAAGAAATCATCGATATTGCCTAAATAACAACTGTAAAAGCGAGCTATTATACTTAGTGAGTGATAATATTCATTAAATCTAAAGTAACATGAACCAAGACTTAAAAAAGGAAAATTCTGCCAAAGAAGCTTTTAATCTAATTGAACCGAAGCTAAGGAAAGACTCGGTAATTGGAATTGGTACAGGATCTACTACAAATTTTTTTATACAAGAACTGAATGAAGCCAAAATTCAAATCAAAGGTGTGGTTTGCAGTTCTAATGCCTCAGAAGATCTAATTGATAAATCATATGATAAGTTCTCGCTTAATGAAGTTCACGCCATAGATTTTTATATAGACGGAGCAGATGAATTCAATGATAGAAAAGAGCTAATAAAAGGTGGGGGTGGAGCTCTTACAAGAGAAAAGATTCTTGCCTATTCTTCTAATCAATTTATTTGTATTGTTGACGAATCAAAGCACGTAGGACTTCTAGGTGAATTTCCTCTCCCTATAGAGGTGATTGAGTTGGCTAGAAGTGCTGTCTCTAGAGAACTAATGAAGATGGGTGGGAAGCCCATTTATAGAAATGGATTTATAACAGATAACGGTAACCAAATAATTGATATTCACAACCTCCCCATTGAAGTGCCCTATGAATTAGAAGCTAAGATCAACAATATACCTGGCGTGGTGGAGAATGGAATTTTTGCAAATAGAAAGGCAGACACTATAATCTGCGCAAAAGCCAACAGTATAGAAATAATCTAGTAATTACAATTAATTGAGTGAAAGTAAGTACTTACTTTTTTTTATAGAAGTTTAGCTATATTTGAAATCAATTCTTCGCTATCTGGTTCTACGTTTGTATCAAAACTCTGAACTTTGCCCTCTTTCGAAATAAGATACTTATGAAAGTTCCATCCAGGTCTTTGTCCAGAAATTTCAGTTAAAGTTTTATAGAAAGAATTTGCTTTTTTTCCTTTAACAGGGGTTGTAGCAAACATAGGAAATGTGACTCCATATTCTGTGCTGCAAAATTCTTTTACTTTAGATTCATCACTATATTCTTGATACATGAAATCTCTAGAAGGAAATCCCAAAATAACAAAATCTTCTTTGCCATATTTTGAGTATAGGTTTTGCAATGCTTCATACTGATATGTGAAACCACACCTACTGGCAACATTGACCGCTAAGATAACTTTGTTCTCGTATTCACATAAGTTTTGAGTTTCAGAAGAGTCTAATAATCTTACCTCATGATCTAAAACTTCAGGACAAGCATATGTATAAGATCCAAAGAAAATAAAAGAAAATAAAAACAACTTTTTCATAATAAAATTTAATAAATCCAGACTTGTGCTTTTTCATCTACTAGATCAAAAAGCTCTATGACGTCGTTATTATACATCCTAATACAACCATCTGAAGCAGGTTTTCCTATCAAGCCTTCTTCAGCAGTGCCATGTATATAAATAAACCTCTTCCTAGAATCAATACCTTCTCCTTTATTTAAACCTTCCTCTAATCCATCCAGCCACATAATCCTAGAAGTAACATGATCGAAGTCAGTATCTATGGGCTCTTTAATAATATCTGCTATAGCTCCATTCCATACTCGTCCCTTTAAAATAGCATTTGCAGGTAAATTAGAACCTAATTTCTTGTATATCTCGTGCTTTCCAAGAGGTGTCTTAAAGCTATTTTCTTTACTACCTGTACCATAAGCTGAAGAGGATATGTTATAAACTTTTAAAACTGTACCTTTTTTTATATGCAATAGGGATTGAGACTCTATATCTACATACAGTAAAGTACTTAAGCTCTCATAATTTGAGTCTAAAGACTTAATATCATCTAAAATATTGTTTTTATTCATATTATTATTAATTACCATACTGGAACACGAGCTTACCAAAACCAAAAAAACAGTAATTTTAATCAAATTCTTCAAATTTTTTAGCAACATTTGTTCTATATATAATTATTTAATTCTTAAAAGTGATTTAATTGATAAAAATCCTATATAAAAGACTATTAGTATGATTATAGGAAAATTTCCGTAACTTGAGTATATTGTATTACCAGAATATAGCACTATATTGTTTTTTATATTCTTTTCCTCAAAATAACCTAGTTTTTCAATAACTTGGCCGTCTTTTGAAATAATTGCACTAATTCCACTATTTGTGGATCTCAACAATGGTTTTTTGTGTTCAAGGGCCCTATTTTGGGCTATTTCTAGATGTTGATCAGGGCCAATAGATCTTCCAAACCAAGTATCATTACTTACCGTTATAAGAATATTACTGTCAAATGCCGTTTTCCTAACTATATTATCGAAAGCTATTTCATAACAAATACTTGGCGAAATCCTAAATTTAGAGCTGCTAAACAGGTTAATTTTTTCTCCAGGCAGTGTATTTGTAAGGTTTAAGCCAATAATATCTAATAGTTTGCCTAAGAAGCGCTCTAAGGGTATAAATTCTCCAAAAGGAACAAGCTTCACCTTATCGTAGAAACCCTCTATTTCACCAAAAGATTGAAGTCTATTTCTAATCTTGTAATTGGTCTCTCTTTCTACTATGCCCGCCAATAGGGTTAGATTCTTTTCCTTGCTCTTAAAATTTACCATCTCCATAAAAGATTTATTGTCATTTTTAGAGAGTATTAAGGCTGTTTCAGGAAAAATTATTAATTCTCCTTCTTCAGCATTTTCGATAGCTCTCTCAATCATTCCTTGAGTCTTTACTATTCCGAATTGACTCCATTTATCTTCCAGAGTTAAGTTGGGTTGATAAAGAGAAACTCTTACTTTTTCATTGGGAACAGTCCACTCTATATTTTTTAATAAATTGGAAGGAATTAAAACCACAAGCAAAAGTGCAAACGGGAATAGGGCAGGTCTATTTTGATAAATTCTCTCATATATTTCGTAAATCAAAAGGCCTATTAGAATCAATAAAAAAGTATTACCTTGGGCTCCTATAATTGGGGTGTATCCATCAATGAAAGTGTCAGCAAGCATAGTGCCAGAAATTAGCCAAGGAAAGCCTGTAAATAAATAAGATCTTATTAATTCTATTGAGACCCAAGATATAGGCAAAGAAAGGTATGTAAGTTTCGAGGGACCTATTTTTTCAAGAAAATTATTTAACAGAAATAACAGTCCTGAGTATATCGATAAAACAGCAATGAAAATTATAATCAATACTGCAGATCCAATTATACTAATATTTCCATGATAGTGAATGCTTACATACAACCAGGAAATTCCAGTTAACCACATTCCAAATCCAAAACAATATCCTATCCAAAACGCTTCCTTATAAGGTAAATCTTTAACTACCTTATAAAGAACTGCAATGGATAAAATGGATAGAAACCATAAGTCGAAAGGCGCAAAGCCAAAAGAGAAAATCAATCCGTATATAAGGGCAAGAAATTGCTTCTTGAACATCTTACTTATATTAAAGTTTGAGAATGTTTTAAGAAAGCTAATTTAGCTAATTTTAGAGACCTTAATTCTCTTGATTCTTCTTCTCTCTAGAGAATTAATAACGAAACGCCATCCATCGATATTGATAGCATCATTGGGCTTTGGAAAACGAGCAAAGTGATGCATAACTATTCCACCTAATGTATCAAAATCTTTATCACTCAAAGTGGATTCAAAATTCTCGTTGAAGACATCTATAGGAGTAAGGGCAGAAACCAAATATTCGTCTTCTGCTATTTTTTTTATCAGAGTGCCAGTATCTTTATCGTGCTCATCTTCAATTTCACCAACTATCTCTTCTAGAACATCCTCAATCGTCACAATCCCTGTAATATCTCCATATTCGTCTAAAACTATAGCCATATGATTTCTGCTTGCCTTTAATTCATCAAGTAGAATATTAAGTTTTTTACTCTCTGGAACTAATTTCGCCGGCCGGATGAGCTTACTTAGCTCAAATTCACTTAGGTTTTCAGCAGAAATGAAGGGTAATAACTCTTTTGCTAACAAAATACCTTCAATTTTGTCATTTTCAGTGTTTAGAACAGGAAATCTTGAATGGCCTGACTTAATTACTCTAGGCAAAAAGTCTTCTGGCTTCTCGTCTTTTTCTATAAATACAACCTGTGGTCTAGGTATCATTACATCTCGTACCTGATCTGTAGAAACTTTTAATGCTCCCTCGATCATATTGAGTGTTCCTTTTTCTAAAACACCTCTCTCACTAGAATCCCTTATAGATCCAGCGAGCTCTTGTTTATTTTGGGGTTTATAGGAGAAATTTTGATAAATTTCTTTGATTCTTTCCTTAATTCTTTTCCTAAAGCTAAGTCGACTAGACTCAGCAGATATACTTGGGGGCTCGTCGTTCATTAACGCCTCACTTCATAAACACATGCACATATTAATTTGTTTCAGTAAGGGTTCGCAATACCTAATTTTTTTAGTGCTTTTACTTCTAGGGACTCCATTTGCTTTGCAGAATCAGCTTCGTGATGATCATAACCTGCTAAATGAAGTAGGGAATGAATAATTAAATGGGACAAATGGTCTTGTTCTTCTTTATTTTGTATTGCAGCTTCTTTTTTTATTATTTCGGGACAAATTGCTATATCACCAAGAATTTCGTCACCAAAGCTCAGTCCTGTAGAAGGGAAAGATAATACATTAGTAGGCTTATCTTTCTTAAGAAACTCTAAATTTAATTCTTTAATTGTTTTTTTTGAGATAAAAGATAAATTCACTGGTCTATCTTTAAAAATTTTCTTTAAATCTGGCTTTACTTGAAGAAGTGCTTTTATTAAATCAGATACACTTTTCTTAGTGCAGTTTAGTCCTTCGAGATTTCCAGATATAAATATTTGAGATTTGGCAACCGACACTTAATTAACAAATTTTGCGTAAGCTTCTACTATCTTCTGAACCAAACCATGTCGAACAACATCTTTTGTGTCAAACTCAACCAATCCGATGTCTTCTACAGATTTTAAAACCTCTAGAGAGTGGACAAGACCTGAAAGAGTATTTTTAGGTAAATCTATCTGAGTTATATCGCCTGTAATAACTACTTTCGAGCCAAAACCGAATCTAGTTAAGAACATCTTCATTTGTTCAACAGTAGCGTTTTGACTTTCATCAAGAATGATAAAGGAATTGTTTAAAGTTCTTCCTCTCATGAAAGCTAAGGGTACAACTTCAATTATATTTCTTTCTATAAGTTGATTAGTTTCCTTGTAACCTAGCATTTGGAAGAGGGCATCATAAAGCGGCCTTAAATACGGATCGACCTTCTGACTCAAGTCACCTGGCAAAAAGCCAAGCTTTTCACCTGCTTCAACTGCAGGTCTGACCAGTAGGATTTTTTCAACTTCGCCTCTTGAGAATTGCTCTACAGCAAGTGCAACCGCTAAAAATGTCTTTCCAGTTCCTGCAGGCCCTATACCAAATGTGAGTACCTTCTTCTTGATGGTATCAACATAATGATCTTGGCTTCCATGATTAGCGGTAACTATCAAATTAGGCGTCTTAATGACTTGTTTGCTAGAGCTATCTTTTTTTATGTTATTTAAATCATTCATACCTTTCCTTAAATACAAGTGAACTTCTTTTGAGCTTATTGTTTTGTTTTTATCTAAATCTTCATAAATCCTAAGGATGATGTCCTTAGCGATCTGAGCATTATTAGATTCTCCATTTATCTTAAAGCTGGGACCTCTATTCAAAATTTTTATTCCTAACTCTTCTTCAATTTGTTTAAGTATAGAGTTAGTAGGACCACATAAATCGCTGATTTTATCGTGGTCAACAGGTTCAAGTTGGAATTTCATTAAATGACAATACGGCCTAGACAGCTACACCTCTTAGAGATTTGTTTTTTGCTTCAACAATTTCAATATCTATTATCTTACCAACGTTTGATAAATCTGAGCAGGAAAAGATAACTACTTTATTATTCTCTGTACGTGCTTGAAATTCTCCTGGATTCTTCTTAGAAACGCCAGTAACAAGGCATTTTCTAACTTCACCAACCATTCTTCTGCTTATGCTTAAAGCAGAATTTTCTAATTTGTGCTGTAAAGTGGATAGTCTTTCTTTCTTTTCTTCTAAAGGGACATCGTCATCTAGATCTTTAGCAGTTGTATTAGGTCTTGGACTATAAATGAAACTGAAAGACTCATCATATCCAACCCGATCTACAAGGTCTAAAGTATCCAGAAAATCTCTCTCAGTTTCACCTGGAAATCCAACAATAAAATCAGAAGAAATACTAATGCCCTCTCGAGCTGATTTTAGTTTTTCAATAATTTCGAAATACACTTCTCTAGTATGCCTTCGTCTCATCTGTTTCAGTATAGAGTTAGAACCACTTTGAACTGGCAAGTGAACATAGCTTATCAATTGAGGAACTTCGTTATAGATGTCAATGAGATCCTGACCAAACTCAAAAGGGTGAGAAGTAGTAAATTGAATTCTCTCTATGCCATCAATCTCGGCTGTAGCTCTTATGAGGTTGGATAGTCCAAGTCCTTTAGTTTTTAGTTTGGAGTCTCTGTAGGAATTCACATTCTGACCTAATAAATTAATTTCTTTGACTCCTTGGGAAGATAGTCCTTTTATTTCTTTCAAAATATCCTCAAGAGGGCGACTTATTTCATGGCCTCTAGTGTGTGGAACTACACAAAAAGAGCAATACTTATTACAACCCTCCATTATCGAGACAAAAGCTGTTGGACCCTCACTCTCCTGTTGAGGTAAATGCTCAAACTTTTCGGTTTTAGGAAAAGTGATATCAACGGGACTAAGTTCCTCTTGTGCAATATTTTGATACAGCTTCGGCACTCTATGAATTGTTTGAGGTCCAAATACTAAATCCACTTGAGGTGACCTTTTTATTATATTTTCCCCTTCCTGGCTCGCTACGCAACCACCAACACCAATTTTTAAATTAGGATTTTTTTCTTTAAGCTTCTTCCATCTTCCTAATTGGTGAAAAACTTTTTCTTGGGCTTTTTCTCGAATGGAGCAGGTATTCAGCAAAATTAGATCTGCTTCCTCTTCATTATCTGTAGTTTCAAAACCGTGGCTGTCATTGAGCAAGTCTTGCATCCTGGCAGAATCGTACTCATTCATCTGACATCCGTGGGTCTTGATAAAAAGCTTCTTGGCCATATATATAAGTTATCTTTTGAGAACTATAGTTTAAATTTTTAAAAAAGGCAGGAATTGTAATGGCAAAAAAAGGAATCTACAAAGTTGTATTTGTTCAACTGGGTGAAGTTTACGAAATTTACGCCGAGGCAATATACCAAAGTGACATGTATGGATTCATTGAAGTAGAAGAATATTTATTTGATCAAAACTCAAAAATAGTTGTCGATACAAGCGAAGAAAAACTTAAGAATGAATTCAAAGGGGTTCAAAGGAGTTACATACCTGTGAGTTGCATAATGAGAATCGATGAAGTTGATAAAAAGGGGACGGCAAAAATTACCTCTAGTGAATCAGCTAAAGTTATGCCCATAGCGAACACTATGTTTGAAGGTCCTTCGGAAAAAAATTGACTAGATAAAGAATTTATCTCTATAGAATTTAAGCTCTTCTATAGATTCGAGAACATCTTCCATAGCCCTATGCCCGCCGCTTTTTCTAAACCCGTCAATTAATTCAGGATTCCAGCGTTTAATTAATTCTTTTATTGAACTTACATCAACATTTCTATAGTGGAAAAAGCTATCTAATTCCGGCATATACCTTCTTAAAAAACGCCTATCGTGTGAGATGGAATTACCGCATAGAGGTGACCGTCCTTTCTCGGTGTGCTGGGATAAGAAATCAAGTGTTTGTTTTTGGGCTTCATCGATAGTTATATTAGTGACCTTAAGGCTTTCCACTAATCCAGATTTAGTATGTTGATTGGTATTCCACTCATCCATATTACTTATAAACTCTTGTGGCTGTTGAATGACCAAATTAGGTCCCTCAATTATTTCAGAGAGGTCATGACTAGTAACGGCAGTGGCGATTTCTATTATTCTCTCAGAGTCTGGTTCGAGTCCGGTCATTTCTAAATCTAACCAAACTAAGGTAGGATATTTTTTTGTATCTGACATTTGCGGACAGAATTCTAACTGCAAATTACAATAACCCCTAGTAATGCTTAAAAAAATTTCTAAATTTTGCCTATCATCCCTCATGGTTCTCGCTCTGAGTTCCTGTTCATTAGCTGGATCATGGGTGTATGAAAGACTTGATGATTACATAGCTGACTATTTCAAAGAGTTCGCTGACTTTACTAAAGCGCAAAATCAAGAGATTGATCGCGTATCTGAAGAGTTTTTGGACTGGTTTAGTATCAACGAACTTGAAAAGGTCAGGCTTCTCTTGAACAACCTGAAAACCATAGACATAGAAAATCCAGAAAATGAAATTAAATTGGCTTATATAGAAGGTGAAGCGCTTTTTAAAAGAATTAATCAATACTTTGAAAAACCCATTATCAATTTTTCAAGAGGTCTTAGTGAAAAGCAGATAAACGAAATTGCTCAACATTTCGAAGAAATTAGAGATGAAAGAGAAAAAGAAAGAGCTAAAGATAAGAAGGAATACAAAGTGAGAATTCTGGATAACTATATATCTGGATTCGATCGTATCGGAATTAACTTGAGAAAAGATCAGATAGATGAGCTCAAACTAAGACTAAGCAAACATCAAGAAATTAGACAAGAATGGTCAGATTTACAACAGCTTTGGATTAATGAATTCATTCAACTTTTAAGGAATAGAAACTCTCCTGATTATGAAAAAGAGATGACAATTTATTTAAATGCGTTTGATTCTCTTGGAAGTGATACGTTTAGAGCAAAAATTGAACAAAATGAAAACTTGGCTATTGATGTTATTAGTTTTGTTTTTAAATCAAGTGATGATAGCCAAATAAAAGGCTTAAATAGAAGTCTGGACATTTACCTCAAGTCTATAGATAGGATTTTAGTAAACAGAAAGGTTAATTAGGTTGGCTTGATATAGAATGCTCCATCGTTTTTATGAAAAAAGACAATAAAAATAAGACCAGCTTTGGTTTCAAAGAAGTTGACTCAGACGAAAAGGCCAGCCTTGTAGGAAATGTCTTCGATACTGTATCCGAAAACTATGACCTTATGAATGACTTAATGTCATTTGGTATTCATAGATTATGGAAAAAAGTAACAATAGAAACTTCAGGCATAAAAGAAAACTTTAAAGTTCTGGATCTCGCAGGAGGTACAGGCGATATGGTTAAGCTGATGAGAGATAAAGTATCTCCTGAAAAAGGCATGCTTATACTCAGCGATATAAACGCTTCGATGCTCAATGAGGGAAGAAATCGTTTGATAGATGAAGGAATAGAGAATGTACAATCAGCACAAATAGATGCTCAATTTCTTCCTTTTCGGGACAATACTTTCGACTTGATTACTATAGCCTTTGGGCTTAGAAATGTTACTCACAAGGAAAAAGCTCTTGAGTCTATAAATAAAGCGTTGAAACCTGGAGGAAAGTTGATCATTTTGGAGTTCTCCAAGCCTCAAAATGAAGTTTTTAGAGAAATATATGATCTCTTTTCTTTCGAAGTTATTCCTAAGATTGGTGAATTCATTGCGCAAACTGAGGAGAGCTATAGGTATTTAGCTGAATCAATAAGAATGCACCCAACTCAAGAAGAGTTAAAAGAGATGCTTGAAGATAGCGGCTTTACTAAATGTAAGTATGAAAACCTTACTAACGGAGTCGTTGCTATTCATTCGGGGCAAAAGGGAATGATTGATGTTTAAAGACGCCCTAAGACTCACAAAAATCTTACATACTTTGCTAAAAGCTCGCATTGATAAAGAGCTTGATGAGTTTGATAAGCCAAAATTGATAAGTTTTTTACTGTTAATCTCGCCCTGGCAAATTTATTCAGCCAGAGAACCGTCAGGCGAAAGACTCAGGGTAGCTTTAGAAGAACTAGGACCAATTTTTATAAAATTTGGACAGTTACTGTCTACGAGACCTGATGTTGTTCCAAATGAAATAGCTAAAAGCCTTAAATCCCTTCAAGATAACTTACCGCATTTTTCCGAAAAGGATGCTATTGCAATAATTGAAAAAGAGTTAGGTGCTAATATTAACTCAGTTTTTCAGGATTTTAATCCTTCACCTCTTGCTGCAGCATCTATCGCACAGGTTTATTCTGCGAAACTGAAAGAAGATCATAAAGATGTGGTCATAAAGGTAGTAAGACCAGGTATTAAAAATACTATTCTAAGTGACATTTCTTTGATGAGGAGAATTGCAAATTTTGCTGAAAAAAAATTTGAGGACGCCAAGCGGCTTCAATTATCTAGACTGGTCTCAGAATATGAGGCAGTGATCCTATCAGAGCTAGATATGAGACTTGAAGCTTCGAACATCAAACAAACAAGAAGAAACTTTGAAGGTAATGAGCTTTTGTACGTACCCGATGTTTATCTAGATTATTGTTCAGAAAGCTTGTTGGTTATGGAAATGATCGAAGGTATACCGGTCGATCGTTTAGACACCTTAAATGATCTTGGAGTCGATTTAAAACTAGTTGCTGAAAGGGGTGTAGAGATATTTCTTAAGCAGGTATTTATTGATAATTTTTTTCATGCGGACATGCATCCCGGAAACATTTTTATCGATGCCAAAAACCCTATAGATCCTGCTTATGTAGCAGTAGATTACGCAATAGTTGGATCGCTAAGTGAAGAGGAGCAATATCAAATAGGACGAATGCTAGTAGCTGTTATCGGCAGGGATTTCAGGGAAGTTGCAAATATTTTAATTGAATCTAAATGGGTCAATCCGGAAACACGACTGAATGATCTAGAAAACACCATAAGAGCTGCATGTGAACCAATCTTTGATCAGCCTATGGAAAAAATAAACTTTGGTGAGATGCTTTTATTTATATTTGAGTCAGCAAGAAGGTTTGATTTGAGGATGCAGCCTTCTTTGATGCTTCTTCAGAAGACTCTAGTTAACATTGAAGGATTAGGCAAACAACTGTATCCAGCTCTGGATTTCTGGTCTATTGCGAACCCTTTCCTAAAGAATTGGATCTCTGAAAGATATAATCCAAAAAAGCTAGCTGAGTGGGCAAAGAAGAACTCCCTAAGTTGGTTAGAAAAAGCTAGGAAATTTCCAGAAATAGCCGATACAGCTCTAGAGCAAGTATCTAAGTTGGAAGATTATCAAAGCGCTAATGAGGAAAGACATAAACAGCTAATGAGTAAAATCTATCAACAAAGTCGATTTAATAACTTTCTCCTGATAGTTTTCATAATCTTGATACTTTTTCTTATAATCACTTGATCATATGAAAGAAGACTTCCTCCAAAAACTCTTTGATTTAATTGAGGAGAGAAAAGGTTCTAATGGCCAGGATTCCTACGCGAAATCTTTATTTGAAGCTGGATCAAAAAAAATAAACGAAAAGGTTCTAGAAGAAACTCTTGAACTATTGGAGGCAACATCAGACACATCAACAACAAAGAAAGAAAAAGTTATACATGAGGCTGCGGATTTGTGGTTTCATACGTTCATTCTTTTAAGCAATGAGAACATAAACTTAGAAGAGATAATTGCGGAGCTTGAATCTAGATTTGGCACGTCAGGTCATATAGAAAAAGCTTCAAGAAGTGCTTCAGAAGAGGAGAAATAGAATGGGAATAGGTGGAATAGGTATTTGGCAAATTTTAATACTCTTAATTGTCATACTTTTAGTATTTGGAGGGACTAAGAGAATTAAAAGTCTAGGCTCTGACTTAGCAAATACCATTAAAAGCTTTAGAAAGACCATGGATGAGGAAGACAAAGATAAGTAAAGTCTTATGTTCGATATAGGATTACTTGAACTCCTTCTAATTGCTGTTATTTCTCTTTTGGTCCTCGGACCAGAAAGGCTTCCTAGTGCAGTAAGATCTGGTGCTAAAACCATTTACTGGTTTAAGAGACAAGCATCTAACGCGAAAGCAGAAATCAATAAAGCTTTTGATCTCAATGAAGCTTATCAAGATTCAAGAAATGAAGAAATTCTTGAAGATATCGAAAAAGATAAAAATTGACTGCTATGGAGAAGAGCTCATTCTTAGGGCATTTACAAGAGCTAAGATCTAGAATACTTAAATCTTTGGTTGTAATTCTTACTTGCTTTTTGGCTTTGGTTTATTTCTCAAATGATATTTATCTAATTTTGTCTGAGCCTCTGCTTAGTTTTTTACCCGATGACTCATCAATGATAGCAACAGAAGTTGCCTCTCCCTTCTTAACTCCACTAAAGTTGACTTTTTACGTATCACTTCTTCTATCAATGCCTTTCTTATTGAATCAGATTTGGAAGTTTATAGCCCCTGGAATGTATGAAAATGAAAAAAGTCTTAGCTTTTTATTGATGCTTTCCAGCTTGATATTGTTCTATTTGGGCGTTCTCTTCACATACTTTTTAGTATTACCATTAGTGTTTAGTTTTTTCACTGCAGCAGCGCCTGATGGAATCCTGATTATGACAGACATAAGCCGTTACCTAGACTTTGTGTTGAGCATGATGTTTGCTTTCTCAATTGCTTTTGAAATACCTGTATTTATATTTCTACTAATTTGGAGCGGAATCAGCAGCTCAGAAAGCTTAAGAAGCAAAAGACCTTACGTAATCATTGGCTGTTTCACAGTTGGTATGCTTGTAACTCCTCCTGATGTTATTTCGCAGTCATTACTAGCCATACCTGCCTGGATATTATTTGAATTGGGTATTGTAATGGCCAACTTATTTGTTAAGAAGACAGAAGAAAAGTTATAGCTCAAACCAGAAAGTAATGGGGCCCTCATTAACAAGGCTTACTGACATCTCCGCTCCAAACTTTCCCGATTCGACTCTTTTAAACTTGCTTTCCAACAGTCCTTTAAAGTCTGTAAATAACTCATGGCCTGTTTCGGGATCAGCTGCATGTGAAAAACTTGGTTTGGTTCCTTTTTTTGTTCCAACAGAAAGGGTCACTTGTGGAACAATTAAAATATCATTTTGAGTTTCAATAAGGCTAAGAGCTACCTTGTGATTTGAATCATTGAAGATTTTATAATTTAGTAACTTTTCAGAAAGCGAAGTTAAAGTATCTAGATTATCTTCTTTATCAAAGCCTACGAATACCAGAACTCCTTGTCCAATCGAACCAATTACTTCTTCCTCTACTTCTACAGAAGCTTTGGAAACTCTTTGTACAAGTAATTTCAATCAGGTTAATTTTCTAAAGACTGATCCCACTTTCCTTCGGAAGCTAATTTATTCATCAAGGCCCTGTGAGAGAGGGCTTCTTGTGCCAATGAGCCATTCTCACTTTGACCCATCCATGCCTTTAGAGCAGGTTGCTGTAAAGCCCTTCCATAAGAGAAACTTAACTTCCAATTAAACCCCCCTATCTTATTCATAGCATCAAGATGGGCAGTAGCATCTACATCAGATTGACCTCCAGATAAGAAAGTAATTCCTGGTAAGCTCTCCGGTACATTTGCCTTTAAACAATCTACAGTTCTTTGAGCTACTTCTTCGATACTTGCTTGATTAGAGGCTTTTGATCCCGATGTAACCATATTAGGTTTAAGAATTGTCCCAGTTATATCAACACCCTTATCAGTTAGGTTAGAAAATAGAGACTCCAAGCAACGAGAGGTTGCATCATAACAATCATCAATTGAGTGAGCTCCATCCATTAAAACTTCTGGCTCTACCATAGGAACCATATTATTGTTTTGAACAATTTTTGCGTAATCAGCTAAAGCTTCCATATTTGAAGAAATAGCCTCGGAGGAGGGCATTCCTTCACCGATATTTATTACAGCTCTCCATTTAGTGAACTTTGCACCCAGTTCAAAATATTCTTTTAGTCTTTCATCTAAACCTTCCAAACCCTGCGTAAGGCTTTCTTCTGAATCGCCTATTGGGCTTAGCCCCTTATCAACCTTTATACCAGGCAAAGCACCCTGTGCGTTGATGATGTCCACCAATGAGATGCCATCGGCCGCCTTCTGACGAATTGTTTCATCAAAGAGAATAACTCCTCCTATATTCCCCTTCATACCCTCAGCTCTAAAAAGCAATTCTCTATAATCTCTTCTATTTTCTTCTGTAGACTCAACACCAATCGAATCAAAGCGCTTTGTACAGGTTGGATTACTCTCGTCGGCAGCCAATATTCCTTTTCCGTCTGAAACTATATAACTTGCTATTTCATTTAAACTATTAAAATTCATATTTTCTCTCCACAAATAAATTCAATTAACTTTATCTATCAAAGCTTCTAGTGCAGGTAATTTTTTTCCTTCCATGAATTCTAAGAAAGCCCCACCTGCAGTTGAAACATAGTCAAGGCTATCTAGAACCCCTGCTTTTTCAGCAGCAGAGATAGTATCTCCTCCTCCAGCAACTGAAAAGCCCTTTGAAGAAATAATCATCTCAGCGATCATGGCTGTGCCAGCAAAAAAATTCTCTTTTTCAAAAAAACCTAGCGGTCCATTCCATAAAATGGTTCCAGCATTCATAATGATTGGCTCCAAATCAACAAAGCAAGCAGGAGCTATGTCGAATATTGCTTCATTTTCCTGTATTGAATTAGCAGAAGTGATTCTCCCGGGCTCGTCAGCACTTATAGATACAACTACAGATTCCGGTATTATTATTTTAGGATTTGCTACCAACTCTTTAGCTTCTTCTAACATAGAATCTTCGATTAGCGACTTACCCACCTCATAACCCTTAGCTGCTAAACAAGTATTTGCAATACCTCCACCAAGGATTACTTTATCCACTGTTTTGGAAAGTGAATCAATAAGACTTAATTTTGTTGAGATTTTTGCACCACCCAAGACAGCTATAGAGCTTTTTGCGTTTTCTTTTACTTTTGATAGAGCAGTTAGCTCCTCATCCAAGAGAAATCCTGCACAGGCATCATCAGAAAATGTTATTACTCCAGTAGTCGAAGCATGGGCCCTATGTGAAGTTGCAAATGCATCCATGACAAACACTTCGGCCAAAGCTGCCAATCTTTTTGATAATTCTATATCGTTGTTTTTCTCGCCAATATTAAATCGGGTATTTTCTATAATTGAAATATGATCAACCTGATCTAAACCTTCAATCTCACTCAAGGAGTAAAGAGGGATTTGCATGTTTAATAGACCTTCCATTTCCTTAACTACAGGTGCTAGAGAAAATTCCTCTTGAAACATGTTGTTTTCTTCAGGTCTTCCTAAATGGCTCATGATTATCAAGCGGGCACCTGATTCCAGTATGAAATTAACTGTTGGTAGAGACCTAATAATTCTTTCTCGATTTGTGACTGCGCCAGCTTCGATGGGTGTATTTAGATCAAGCCTCAATAAGACAGACTTGTCGCTTAAGCTAATTTCATTAAGCTTTTTATATCTCATTTTCTAGAGATCTAATTTTGAAATAATTTGCTCTTTAGTGAAACCAAAATGCTCAAAAAGAGTTTTTCCAGGGGCAGATTCTCCGAACGAATCCATACCAATAACTTCTCCTTCCAGCCCTACGTATTTTCTCCACCAGTCTGCATGAGAAGCCTCTATAGAAACTCTTTTTATTCCTTTCCCTAAAACTGAATCTTTATAGTCATTTGATTGAACATCAAATCTTTCAGAGCAAGGCATAGAGACAACTCGAATAGGTGTTTTATCCTTTACTTCCTCTGCTACAGCCATAGCTACTTCCACCTCTGAACCTGTAGCAATTAATATTAATTCAGGTTTTTCGTTTGGCTCATACAGCGTATAAGCGCCCTTTTTCATAGAATCAATCTGTTTTGCTGTTCTTTCAAAGTTAGGTAGGCCTTGCCTTGATAATATAAGCGCAGTGGGTTTATCAGAATTTTCTAGAGCTGCGAGCCAAGAAATTGCAGTCTCTGAAGTATCACAAGGTCTCCAAGTTTCAAGATTTGGGGTAGTTCTGAGACTTGTTAAATGTTCTACCGGCTGATGGGTGGGCCCATCTTCTCCAACGCCAATTGAGTCATGGGAGTATACAAGCATAGTCTGAATCTTCATTAAAGCAGCCATGCGAACAGCATTTCTGGCATAGTCTAAAAAGGTTAAAAATGTTCCCCCATAAGGCCTGATGCCTCCATGAAGAACCATTCCATTCATAATGCCTGTCATACCAAATTCTCTGACGCCATAATTTATATAGTTTCCAGCAAAATTATCAGACCTTATCTCAATCGTACCGTCCCAATTCGTATTATTTGAACTTGTTAAATCGGCTGATCCACCGACTAATTCAGGAACTAAAGGGCCTAAGACATTCAGAACTTTTTGAGAAGCCACTCTGGTAGCTAGGTTTGGTAAATCTTTTTGAACATCATCAACAAAACCATAAATAGCCTCTTCAACTCCCTCTGGTAAGTCTCCATTCATTATACGTCTCAATTCTGACGCTAATTCTTCGTTATCTTTTTGATATTGATCAAATAAATGATTCCATTCTTCTTCTTGAGAATTGCCTTGCTCTTTGGCATCCCAAGCTTCGTAAACACTATCAGGGATATCGAAAGGCTTATTATCCCATCCAAGATCTTTTCTCATTTCAGCAATCTCTTCCTCTCCCAGAGGACTTCCGTGTGTCGATGCCGTTCCTTCTTTATTTGGAGAACCTTTGCCTATTATTGTTTTACAACAAATTAAGGTTGGCTTATCTTGACTGTTTTTTGCTTTCTTTATAGCTGCATTTATCTCTTCTGGATCATGACCATTTACATTAGGAATTACCTCCCAACCATAAGATTGAAATCTGGCTGGAATGTCCTCGGTAAACCAGCCATCAACCTCTCCATCAATCGAAATATTGTTGTCATCGTACAAAACAACTAATTTACCCAGTCCAAGAGTACCTGCCAAAGAACAGGCCTCATGAGAGATTCCTTCCATCAAACAACCGTCACCAGTAAAAACATAAGTCATGTGATCAATAACTTTGTGCTTTTCAGTATTGAACTTAGTGGCTAAAACTTTCTCAGCCATCGCCATGCCAACAGCATTAGATATCCCCTGTCCGAGTGGCCCAGTAGTAGTTTCAACTCCTGGAGTAACTCCATACTCTGGGTGACCAGCTGTTTTTGAATGAAGCTGTCTAAAATCCTTAAGATCTTGAATAGTTAGGTCGTAGCCGCTCAAATGCAAAAGGGAATATATAAGCATCGAACCATGACCATTAGAAAGCACGAACCTATCTCTATTAAACCAGTTAGGATTAGAAGGATTATGTATTAAGTGGCGTCGCCATAGGACCTCTGCAATTTCTGCCATCCCCATGGGCATGCCAGGATGTCCGCAATTGGCCTTCTGCACAGCATCTGCTGCGAGTATTCGAAGTGCGTTTATTGATTGGGAGCTTGAATTTTTACTCATTTTTTTGAGATAGCTTATTGTCTACCAAATACTTTTTGATGTACATAGAAATACTGTTAAAAAGGTATATTTTTAAGCAAAAATTGGTGTTTTGTGTAAAATACGCCCTCCTTATTACTTGGAGACATTATGTCCGAATATAAAATCTTCACCTCTGAATCTGTTTCGGAAGGACACCCCGATAAAATGGCTGATCAAATTTCTGATGCTGTGCTAGATGCCATGTTAAAGGATGACCCAGACTCTAGAGTGGCGTGCGAAACCTTGGTTAAAGATAATTTAGTTGTTTTAGCTGGAGAGATTACAAGCGGCTCAGAACCTGATCTTGAAGTTCTTACTAGAAAGATGATCCTAGATATAGGATATGACAGCATAGATGTGGGTTGCGATGGCAATACCTGTGAAGTGATCAACGCTATTGGAAAACAATCTCAAGATATCGCTCAAGGAGTAAATGAAGGTGAAGGAGAAGACCTTGAACAAGGAGCCGGAGACCAAGGTTTGATGTTTGGATATGCAACAAATGAAACAGAAGTTTTGATGCCTGCTCCAATAACTTATTCGCATAGATTAGTTGAACAACAGGCATTTATAAGAAAAAGTAATAAATTGTCCTGGTTAAGGCCAGATGCCAAAAGCCAAGTTAGTTTTGTCTATGGAGAGGATGGAAAACCTCAATCTATTTCAGCCGTTGTGCTGTCTACACAACACGATCCTGAAGTATCTCAAGAAGACCTTAAAGAAGGAGTAATGGAAGAAATTATAAAACCCATTTTGCCTTCAAATTGGTTAAACGAGCATACAAAATATTTCATAAATCCTACAGGTAGATTTGAAATAGGTGGACCTGTTGGGGATTGCGGTCTCACAGGAAGAAAAATTATTGTTGATACCTACGGAGGAATGGCTAGACACGGTGGAGGAGCATTCTCAGGGAAAGACCCTTCAAAAGTTGATAGGTCAGCTGCTTATGCAGGCAGGTACGTGGCTAAAAATATTGTTGCTGCAGGTCTGGCAGATAGATGCGAAATACAAGTATCTTATGCAATAGGAGTAGCAGAACCAACTTCCATAAGTGTGAATACCTTTGGAACGTCAAAGATAGACGAAGAAAAAATTTCTGATCTAGTAAGAGAACATTTCGATCTAAGACCAAGACAGTTGATTAATATGCTTGACTTGAAAAGACCTATCTATCAGTCAACGGCTGCTTATGGTCATTTTGGAAGAGAAGAATCGGCGTTTACATGGGAAAAAACAGATAAAGTAGAAGCGTTAAAAGGATAAAGAATATGAGTAATAACGATTACAAAGTAGCTGATTTGTCATTGGCAGATTGGGGTAGAAAAGAGATAGTAATAGCCCAATCAGAAATGCCTGCCTTAATGAAATTAAGAGAGAGATATGGAGATGAACAACCTCTAAAAGGAGCGAAAATCTTGGGTTGTATTCATATGACAATTCAAACTGCTGTCTTAATAGAAACACTCACTGCTTTAGGCGCAGAAGTGAGATGGTCGGGTTGTAATATATTTTCAACACAAGATCATGCTGCAGCTGCAATTGCAGAATCAGGAGTTCCTGTATTTGCATGGAAAGGACAGACTGAAGAAGAATTCGATTGGTGTATAGAGCAGACAATTCTATGCGATGGCAAACCATGGGATGCAAACATGATCCTTGATGATGGAGGAGATCTTACATCTATGGCTCATGAGAAGTATCCTGAAATCCTAGAAAATATCCATGGCATAACAGAAGAAACCACTACTGGTGTTGTAAGGCTCAATGAGATGATAGAAAAGGGTGAGTTAAAAGTGCCCGCCATTAACGTGAATGATTCTGTTACCAAATCTAAAAATGATAATAAATATGGAACAAGGCATAGTCTTAACGATGGAATAAAAAGAGGAACAGATATGTTCCTAGCTGGTAGAAAGGCCCTCGTTATAGGATATGGTGATGTTGGAAAAGGATCGGCACAGAGCCTTAAGCAAGAAGGCATGGTTGTAAGGGTCACTGAAATAGACCCAATATGTGCCATGCAAGCTTGTATGGATGGATATGAGGTTGTTTCGCCTTACATTAATGGCATTAATAATGACTCTGAAGACTCTATAAATAAAGCTCTTTTGGAAGACACTGATCTTGTAGTAACTACAACTGGTAACTATCATGTTTGCGATAAGCATATGCTTAAAGCAGTTAAAGATGGGGCAGTGATTTGCAATATTGGACATTTTGATACAGAAATTGATACGCAATATATGCGCGATGAATGGTGTTGGGAAGAAGTGAAACCTCAAGTACATAAGGTCTTCAGAGATACAAAACCCGGGGATACTCCCAACCTAGATAGCGAGAATTACATAATTCTTCTATCCGAGGGACGATTAGTAAACCTAGGCAATGCAACTGGTCACCCTTCAAGGATCATGGACGGATCCTTTGCAAATCAGGTTTTAGCCCAGATGTATCTCTACGAAAAGAAATTTGCTCACATTAATGATGATGACAAGAAACAAGAGCTGATAAAAGTAGAAGTATTACCAAAGAAGCTTGACGAAGAGGTAGCTTCATACATGGTAGCAGGTTTCGGAGGTGTCATGACTAAATTATCATCTGACCAGGCTGACTACATCAACGTGCCAGAAGAAGGACCCTTCAAGTCAGAAATATATAAATATTAATTAAAGACTTATGGAAAAAAACTCTAAAACATTAAGTTTTGAGTTTTTCCCACCTAAAACAGCTTCTGGTCTCGAAAGGCTTAATAATATAGCCCAAGCTTTTGAAGCTGTCCCCGCGGAATACTTTTCAGTTACCTTTGGGGCGGGAGGATCAACTCAACAAGGAACTTTAGATACTTGTAGCTCGCTTTTTGATACTACAAACACGCCTATTGCACCCCATATTTCTGGAATAGGTTCTGATAAGGAAGCAATATTACAGTCTCTCAATGCCTATAAAGACAAAGGGCTAAAAAAATTAGTGGTTCTTAGAGGAGATTTACCTTCCGGATTCGGATCTATAGGTGACTTTCCATATGCTGTAAATCTCATTGACTTCATTATTGATGAATTTGGAAACTATTTTGAAATTGAAGTGGGATCTTATCCTGAGACACATCCCGAAGCAGTTAGTCCAGAGCAGGATTTGAAATATTTCTGTGAAAAAATGTCTAGAGAAGTGGAAGGAGCAGTTACTCGATTTTTATATAATCCAGACGTTTATTTTAAATTCATCGAGAATTGCGAAAAGCTTGGTTGTAGTAAACCAATTACTCCTGGAATAATGCCCATTGTGAATAAAGATGCCTTGATTAGAATGGCAAAAAACTGTGGTGCAAAATTACCTAATTCATTAATTAAACAACTCGATACTTATTCAAAGGAAGATGATGTAAAAAAATTTGGAATAGAATATGTGTCCTCGCTAGTTCAGGAATTGATAAAAAAAGGTGCACCCGGCATTCATTTCTATACTATTAATCAATTAGAACCCACTCAACAGATAATAGAAAACTTAGATTAAGGCTATGACCAAGAAAGGAAAAAAAGTGAACCCACTTTGGGGAGGAAGATTTGATTCTGGCATCAATGAGCTCGCACAATCTTTTTCAACTTCTATCGACATAGATAAGAGGTTATTTGAAGCCGATATCAAAGGATCAATTGCGTATGCTGAAGTACTAAAAGATGCCAAGTTAATTAACGCATCTGAGCTAAGCAAGATCAAAAAAGGTCTAGCCAAAATTCTTAAGGAAATACAAGAAGATAAATTCCATTGGGACCCTGCACTTGAAGATGTGCACATGAATATTGAATCTAGACTTGTGAAGGTTGCTGGAGCAGCTGCAAAAAAAATACATACAGGAAGATCTAGAAATGACCAAGTGGCAACAGACTTGAGATTGTTTTTAAGGGATAAGATTGCAGATCTATTGAATTTACTTACCTTATTACAAAAATCTATAGTAAGAAAAGCTGAAGAAAATAGCGAAACTATTATGCCAGGTTTCACTCATTTACAAATTGCCCAGCCTGTTACCTTCGGTCACCATCTCATGGCTTGGTATGAAATGCTATCTAGAGATTATTCTAGATTGCAGGATGCAAGTGAAAGAATGAGTGTTTTGCCCTTAGGCTCGGCAGCATTATCTGGAACAAGATTTGACATAAATAGAGAATTGCTAAAAAGGAAACTGGGATTTAAAGAAATAAGCAAGAACTCCATGGACGCTGTTAGTGATAGAGATTTTGTATTGGAATTGGCTTCTGTATTATCGATAATTGGGATACATCTCTCGAGAATCTGCGAAGAAATAGTTATTTGGTCTTCTAGTCAATTTAACTATGTTGAGTTATCTGATGAGGTTTGCACCGGTTCCTCAATCATGCCGCAAAAGAAAAATCCTGATATGGCCGAATTAATTAGGGGAGGTTCCTCAAAAACTATAGCTAACTTGACTGGTCTTCTTGCTTTGATGAAAAACTTACCTCTGACTTACAACAGAGACCTTCAGGATGATAAGGAATATATCTTTAGTAGTATTGATTTTTCAGAAGACAGCTTGGCTCTTCTTACTGTTGTGGTAAACGGTATGGAACCAAATAAAGCTAAAATGAAGCAAGATTGCTTTCAAGGCCAGATAACTGCGACTGACTTGGCTGATTATTTGGTTGAAAAGAATATGCCTTTTAGGCAGGCTCATGAGGTTGTTGGAAAAATAGTAGCCCTTGCTGAGAGGAAAGATTTGCAGATTTTTGAACTTGATTTTTCTGAATTAAGAAAATTCTCTAAATTAATAGATGAAGATGTAAAAGACTATTTAGATCCACAGAAAACTATTCTATCTAGAAAACAAACAGGAGGGACGGCGCCTTCGCAAGTTAAAAAAGAAATTAAAAAAGCTAAATTAACGTTAAAAAGGAGAAAATAATGGTTGCTGCTGTGAGAATCGTTCTTCTAATGTTGGCCTTTAACTTAATATCCTGCGGCAATAAGGTTCCATTAAGTCTACCCGATAATTCAGAAGAGACTTATTTTGGTCATGAAAACAATTGACGGACAACTATTTGTTGAAAATATTCCAGTTATTGAATTGGCTAAGGAGTATGGCTCACCATTGTTTATATATTCTTCCAAAGAGATTGAGAATAATTTTCTAAATTATAAAAATGAAATAAGGGATCAAGACCTTGTCTGTTACGCAGTAAAAGCCAACTCAAATATACATATCTTAAAGCTACTCTCTGATCTTGGCTCTGGATTCGATGTCGTATCTGGAAACGAGCTACAGAGATGCCTTTTAGCTGGAGCAGATAGAAAGAAAATTGTTTTTTCAGGTGTAGCAAAATCCCATGAAGAAATTAAGCTAGCAATAGAAAGTGATATTTTGTCTATCAATATAGAATCGGTTGGTGAATTTGAAAGAATCGCAGCAATAGCGAAAGAATTAAATAAAACAGTAAACTGTGCGCTCAGGATAAATCCAGATATTAAGATAGGTTCTCATAAATACATAGAAACAGGATCTAAAACATCAAAATTTGGTTTGGATAAAGAGTCTGTTAGCAAGATTTCAGAACTTTCAAAGAGCAATGAGCACATTAATATTAAAGCTGTAGCTTGTCATATAGGTTCTCAGATTTCTAATGAGAATTTAATTCTCAAAAGCCTTATATATATAAAAGAAATTGCTGATCAACTCAAAGGAGAAGGTCATGAACTTAACTTTCTGGACATAGGGGGAGGTTTAGGAATTCAATATAAAGATGAAGAAAAGGGAGATCCAAAAATTTTAATTTCCGAAGTTAAGACTTTACTCAAAGAAACGGATTATCAAGTAATAGTTGAACCTGGGAGATCTATAGTCGGAACTTCTGGAATACTTCTTACGAAAGTAGAATATATAAAAGATGCTGGTGAGAAAAAATTTGCCATTATCGATGCAGGGATGAATGATCTTATCAGACCTTCATTGTATGAAGCCTGGCATAAAGTAAGAGAGGTTGAGGAAGGAGATGTAGAAAGTGAAACTTACGATCTGGCTGGCCCAGTATGCGAAACAGGAGATATTCTTGCTAGAGATAGAAGCCTAAAAATACAACCAAATGATTATTTAGTATTTATGGATGTAGGTGCTTATGGTTCGGTTATGTCTTCCAATTACAACTCTAGGTTGAAGCCTGCAGAATTGCTTGTAACTAAAGATGTCGCGAAAGTAATAAGAAGAAAAGAAAACTTCGAAGACCTTATCGCTTTGGAGTCTTAGTCTCTAATGTATTTAGATTTACAAATCTATTCTGGTCTGGGAAACATTATTGCCATTGTTGATTCTGTAAGAAAAGATATCTCCATAGACTCTAAAATCGTACTAGGTTTATACGAAAATAAGGGCATTAATTTTGATCAACTCATTCAAATCTTACCTCCTCTAAGTCCTGAGAATGATTTTGATGTAAAGATTTATAACAATGATGGGTCAGTTGCATTAAATTGCATTAATGGAGCTAGATGTGTGTCCAAATTTGTTGAAGATAACTCTCTGAGTGTAGCAAAGGAAATAAAAGTAAGCACTGATGGCGGCCTATGGCATCTTCAAGCTAAAAGTAATGAACAATTCTCAGCTTCTTTTGAAATAAATGACCCTATAGATCAAATCACTGTAGATTTAGGAGAAGAAAACCTGATTTTAGATTGTATAAATCTTGGCAATCCTCATGGAGTTACCTTTCAAGACAAAGACTCAACAATTAATTTTCTAAAAACAGGAAAAGATCTTCAAGATAGTAGCTACTTTCCTGATGGAGTGAACTTTGGCTTGGCAAATATATTGAGTGATAGTGAGATGGACCTAAGAGTATACGAAAGAGGTGCTGGAGAGACCGCAGCATGCGGAAGCGGGGCATGTGCAGCTGCGATCATTGGGATATCAAGAAAAAACATGGTGGCTCCAGTGAAGGTTAACTTCCAACTGGGAAGTCTTTTGATAGACTATAAGAAAGAATCTAGTCTAATAGTCGCTGAAGGATCAGCAACTTTCGTAGAAGAGAGACAAATCGAAATTTAATGTCAAAAAAGAATTTAGATCCAAAGCAAGTAGAAGAATTTCTTTTACTTAATCCTGACTTTCTTTCTAGCAATTCTCATATTTTAAACTCTATAGAAATAGTTCACGAGACAGGTGGTGCCGTCTCATTAATTCAAAAACAGGTTGAAATGCTTAGACGGAATTATGAGTCTACATCTAGCAACCTATTACATTTACTTGATATTGCAAAAAATAATGAAGGAATCTTCGAAAAAACAAAAAAGTTAATTTTGGAGTTGATAGTATGTCGGAATCTTACCGATGTGGTCTCTATGACAGAGGATACCTTCAAAAGAGAATTTAAGGCTGATGCATGTAAAGTCCTGTTTTTTAAAGAAAATAACAATATTCCTAAGGGCAGGATTATTGATGTTAAAGAAGCTCATAAGCATATAGGAAAGAAATTTAATGCAGTTGATATATTTTGTGGAGCTCTAGATAAAAATGAATCCAATTATATATTTGATAAAAAGTCTGGAGTTGTAGATTGTGTATTAGTACCAATAAAGAATTCCGAGTGTCCTGCAATGCTGGCGCTAGGGTCTAAATCACCAGACACCTACTCCAAAGAAAACGACTCTTTGTTTTTGGAGTTTGTGGCGGAAACACTATCGAAACTTATTGATAGAAATAATTTTTAGATGCTACATAAAGATATCCAAATCTTTTTATCATATTTAGAATCCGTAAAACAATACTCTGAGCATACTCTTAACGGGTATAAGCGAGATCTTCAAAAGTTATCAAACTATCTTACAGATCAAGAAATTGAGAAATGGAAATTAGTAAAAGAACATGACTTGAGAACTTTTGTTAATTCTGAAAGAAGAAGAGGGCTTAGCCCAAGAAGTATTCAAAGACTTTTGTCCTCTTGCAGAACTTTTTTTGAATTTTTATTGACTGAAGGTCAGATCCAGTTAAGTCCAGCTCAAAATATAAGCTCACCTAAGTTGGCACAACTTCTTCCTAAAGCAATGGATGCTGATCTCGTGCAAAGGCTTTTAGATTTCAAGGCTAAAGGGATGATTGAAGTAAGGGATAAAGCCCTTGCAGAACTTCTATACTCTTCAGGATTAAGGCTATCAGAAATATGCAAACTAAATATGGAGGATTTAGATACAAAAGAAAGAACATGTGTTGTGACTGGTAAGGGCAATAAAACAAGAATAGTTCCTGTAGGAAAGAAGGCTATTCAAGCAATAAGAGACTGGTTTATGTATAGATCAGAATTAAAACAATCTAAAGAAACTTCTACTAATGCTATTTTTTTAAATAATAAAGGAAATAGAATCTCTCCAAGATCTATTCAGCTTAGGTTAGAAAGATTATGTCTTATGCGAGGCCTTCCTGGCATTAATCCACATATGTTAAGACACTCTTTTGCCAGTCATGTACTTGAATCAAGTGGGGACTTAAGAGCTGTTCAAGAAATGTTGGGCCATTCAGATATAGGAACAACGCAGATATATACCAAATTAGATTTCCAACATCTGTCCAAGGTGTACGACAAAGCTCATCCAAGAGCAAAAAAGGGTACAAAAGATGAGCATTAAATATATTTCTTTCGATCTTGATGACACCTTTTGGGATGTTATGCCCACTATATATAGGGCAGAAGACCTGACATCATCATGGATTAAGGAAAATTACCCAGGGGCAGATAAAATAATTCAGTCTACTGACATGATGGATTTGAGAAATAAACTTCTTAAAGAGGATCCATCATTGCTCGTTAAGATCTCGGACTTGAGAACTAAAATGTTTTATGAAGTCGGTCTATTGGCCGGCTACAACAAAGAAGAATCTGATAAGTTGTCGAAAAATGCTTTCAATATATTTATTGAAGCAAGAAACGACGTGAAATTATTTGAAGGAGTACAAGAAACTCTAGAGTCATTGAATCAGAATTACTCTCTAGGTGTGATAACTAATGGCAATGCTGACTTAAAAAAAATTGGTATAGATCACCTTTTTTCACATATTTTTTCTTCTGCCAATTCAGGGGCACATAAACCGGATCCAAAAGCATTTGAAATTTTGATTGAAGCATCTGGCCTCAAACCTGAAGAAATCTGCCACGTTGGGGATCATCCCTTAAATGACGTTAAGGGAAGTTTAGATTGTGGAATGCAACCAATTTGGTTTAAAAATAAAGACGCTGAGTGGCCCTACAAAGAGATAGTTGTTCCGCAATTTGAGAAGTGGGTAGACTTCGAGTCAGTATTAAATAGCGCTTATTAAATGCTGTCTAACATATGCTGAACGGCTGAAGAAAGCTCATCATCCGAGCAATCCATGCACATGCCCATAGCTGGCATTCCGTTAAGACCATTTTTTACTGACGCGGTAAGGGCTTCTATACCCTTGTCTGGTCTAGCACCCCAAGATGATGCATCAGCAAACTTAGGAGCACCGGCAAGTCCAATATTGTGACATGTTGCACAGGCATTTGTGTAAACCTCCTCGCCTCCTCTGCTGCCAGAAGTAGAGACGACCACTTCAGTTACCGCAGTCCCGCAATCTTGACCTTGAACACAAACAGAACCTACAGGAGCAATTCTTTTTTCTATGGATTTTTTGGCCTCAGAAGCTCCTAAGCTCAGTACAACACCTGCACAAATAATTAAGATAAATTTAGAATATTTCATAAATAAAACAATAGCTCAAGGTAAGGCGAGTTGCATTATAGAACATTAAACATTTCGAGTCTCGAAATTGAACACTAAAATGCTGGTATATCAGTTTGAGTTCTTCCTAGGATAAGAGCATGAATATCATGAGTTCCCTCGTAAGTATTAACCACTTCAAGATTAACCATATGACGCATAATTGGATATTCGTCGGATATTCCATTCCCACCAAGCATGTCTCTGGATTTTCGAGCTATTTCAAGTGCTTTACCGGTAGAGTTTCTTTTAATTAAAGAGATTAATTCTGGAGAAATGTTATGGTCGTCCATCAATTGACCTGCTCTGTAGCATCCTTGCAGTCCGATACTGATATCAGTTTGCATATCAGCTAGCTTTAACTGAATTATTTGATTAGAGCCTAACGGTTTATCAAATTGCTTTCTATCCATTACATAATCTCTAGCAGTATGCCAACAAGTCTCAGCTGCACCTAATGCTCCCCATGCTATTCCGTACCTAGCATTATTTAAACAACTGAAAGGACCTTTAAGCCCCTCAATGTTTGGTAACATTTGGCTTTCTTCAACAAAGACATCTTCCATGACAATTTGACCAGTTACTGATGCCCTCAAGGCAAGTTTGCCTTCTATTTTGGGAGCACTAAGACCTTCCATTCCCTTCTCAAGGATGAATCCTTTTATCTTTCCTTCGTCGTTTTTTGCCCAAACAACAAAAACATCAGCAATAGGACTATTGGAAATCCACATTTTTGCACCTGACAAAGAATATCCTCCATCAACGCTTTTGGCTCTGGTAATCAAGCCCCCAGCATCGGAACCATAATCGGGTTCTGTTAAACCAAAGCAGCCAATTTTTTCTCCTTTTGCTAGACCAGGCAAATATTTCTCTTTTTGTTCTTCAGATCCAAAAGCATATATCGGATACATAACTAGAGAAGATTGAACACTCATCATAGATCTGTATCCAGAATCTACTCTTTCAACTTCTCTGGCTATAAGCCCATAACTCATATAGTCAACTCCAGGACAATCATAACCTTGAATCGTAGAGCCTAGCAGACCTACAGAACCCATCTCTTGGAAAATTGATGGATCAGTCTCTTCATTCCTAAAAGCTTCTCTTACCCTAGGTAAAAGCTTTTCTTGAGCAAATTGATGAGCAGTATCTCTGACCATTCTTTGGTCATCAGATAGTTGCTGCTCTAGTAAAAAAGGATCTTTCCAATTTATAGATTGCCAAGTATTGCTTGCCATATGAACTCCATTCTTTAACGAAAACGGATGATATCAGGGCTGGTATGTTAATAAAACATAAATTGAGATAGATATATAATCGCTATTGGGCTAGTAGCTCAGCTAGGATAGAGCGTCTGCCTCCGGAGCAGAAGGTCACAGGTTCAAATCCTGTCTAGCCCATTTAGTGTATATTGGAGTGATGAAGAAATTATTCATACTTTTGAGCTGCATAGTTACCGGGTTTTATGCAGTCTCTTATCTATTGATTTGGATATTAGCAATAATTGGCTCTATATTTAGTGAAGATGTGAGATCAAATGTTCAAGGCATGTTCTCAACTCTGAGTGCAGAAGGGCTTGTTGGTTTCTTGATAATAACTCAATTAACTATAGTTCCAGTGATTGCTGGTTGGATTTCGAAACTTTTATATAAGAAATATAAGTCTCTAAAATAGTTATATTTTTACCTCTTTTTTGGGATTCCAGTCAAAAGGAAAACTTATATACTTTATTTTTACTAGATTTTAGGGGAATGCTATGCAACATGATTTAATCATTAAAAATGGTAATGTTATTGATGGAACTGGTTCAGATTCCTTTTCTGCAGATATATCAATCAAGGACGGAATTATTACTGAAATTGGCCAGATTGATGGTGAAGCATCCGAGATTATAGATGCTGAAGGCATGACTGTTTCACCTGGTTTTGTAGATATACATACTCATTTGGATGCTCAAATTGGTTGGGACCCCGAAATGACCCCCATATGCTGGCATGGTGTCACTACTGCTTTGATTGGAAACTGCGGTCTCACTTTCGCTCCTTGCAAGCCCGAAGATGCAGAAGTTCTGGCAGGTATGATGGAAACAGTTGAGGATATTCCAAAGCAAGCCATTCTCTCTGGACTCCCTTGGAATTGGGAGCACTATGGTGAATATCTCGATATGCTTGAAGAACTTAAACCCTCCTTAAATGTAGCTGGTCTCGTTGGTCATTCTGCTATTCGCTATTATGTCATGGGAGATAGATCGTTTGATGAACAAGCGACAGATGCTGAAAAGCAACAAATGGCAGAGATTGTAGACAAAGCCATGAAAGATGGTGCTGTTGGATTCTCAACTAATCGTTACGAACCACACAAAGCTCCAGATGGTCGTTCAATTCCAGGAACCTTCGCTGAGTGTTCCGAGCTTGTAGAAATTGCAAAAGTTGTTGGACCTAAAGATGGCCTGATGCAGTTAGTTGGAGCGGATGCCGAGGTAATGAAGTCAGTTGCCGAAACAGAAGGAAGCAGAGTCTTATTTAGTTATGGCTGCTCAGGTGAAGAAGGTTCTGGGGCTAAAGCTGCAATGCATCTCGATGAAATGAATCTAGATGGACGTAATATCACAGCCACCAGTCATACACGAGGATCTGGCTATATGTTTGGCCTTCAATCAGGTATACCCATTCAAGGTCCAACTTGGGATGAATTACGAGAGAAAGGTTTTGCAGCCAGATTAGAAGCCATCAATGATGAAACCTTCTGTGAGGCTCTTGTAGCAGATGCGCGCGAACCTAAATCTTGCCCTATTCCTCTTCAAAAAGTTTACTTTTTGGGCCTAGATGAGATGCCTGATCACAACTCTAAGCAAAACCTCATAGAACTATCAAAATCTGCTTCAGAACATTGGTCTGAAACTTTTTTAAGATTATCAAGAGAAAGTAATGGTCGAGGCCTTTTCAACTGGCGCATGTTTGGAACTAACCTGAAGGAACAGGGTGACCTTTTTAACAGCGAAAATTTAATTCCTGGACTAGGGGATGTCGGTGCCCATGTTTCCCAAATTATGGACGGAGGTTGGGCTAGCTTTATATTATCTCATTATGTCCGTGAGAAGGGAGTATTCACACTTCCTCAAGCCATTAAACGAATGACGGCTGACCCAGCTGCAGTAATTGGTCTAAAAGACCGAGGTATTCTAAAGGCTGGAATGAAAGCAGACATAAATGTGTTTAACCCCGAAGAAGTAACTGAACTTCAGCCCTTATTGGTAAATGACTTTCCTGGTGAAGCACCTCGTTATATCCAAAAATCTAAAGGCTTCAAAGCTACGATTGTAAACGGCTCTGTAAATGTCCTTGATGGAGAGCCAACTGGTGCTCGTGCTGGACAGGTACTTAGACATTAAACAATAATCTTCCTAGTAAAAAATTCATAGGTTTATAATAAACCTATGAATTCTGCTGATGCTTTACTGAAAACTTTAATTGCTAATGGCTTGGAAGTTGTTTTTGCTAATCCAGGTACTTCCGAAATGCACTTGGTAGCTGCAATCGATCACCATCCAGAAGTAAGGCCTGTTTTAGGTTTATTCGAAGGTGTTGTAACTGGTGCAGCTGATGGATATGCAAGAGTGACGGGTAAAGCTGCTGCTAATTTATTACATCTAGGTCCTGGACTTGGTAATGGTTTTGCCAACATACATAACGCACGAAAAGCTAAAACTCCAATGCTTAACATAGTTGGAGATCATGCCACTTATCACCTTCAATATGATGCACCTCTAACTTCAGATCTAGACGGTTTGGCAAATGCCTCATCAAATTGGGTTGGTAGAAGCTCATCACCAGATGATCTATCGTCTTTAGGAAGTCAGGCTTGGCTAGAAGCACATAAATTTCCTGGTCAAATTGCTACTATGCTTGTCCCTGCAGACTGTGCCTGGGGTGAAACAGATAATCTCGGTCCAGTAGTTGAAATTCCTGAGCCTGCAAAAATCGATGACAAGGAAATCGATTTAGCTTTTAACTCTCTCACTAAAAGTGACAATGCAATGCTTTTTCTTGGAGGAGATTTTCTTGATGAGGAGTCAGTAAATCTAGCGGGTAAAATAGCAACAGCAGCCAGCTGCAGATTAGCTACAGATACTTTTGTAAAAAAACACAGAAGAGGTCAAGGAATCACTAAGGTCGAACCTATTCCATATTTTGCAGAAATGGCAGAGGAATACCTTAAAGGTATAGATACAATCGTGTTTATCGGTACAAAGCCGCCTGTTTCCTTTTTTGCTTATCCAGATAAAAAGAGTTATTTGTCTCCTGATAAAGCAAAACTCATTGAATTATGTTCTCCATTTCAAGATGGAAAATATGCTTTAAGAGCATTAAATGATTTATTTAAAGGGTCTAAGATAGATAATCGTTTTATTCCTGATGAAGAAATAGGCATGCCTGATTCAGGTAATCTAGGTCCAGAAAATATAGGCCCTGTATTTGCAAACTTACTACCTGAAGAAACAATCGTATGCGACGAAGCAGCAACATCTGGATTTTTTGTGACACCCCATGCATGGAATGCAAAACCTCTAGATTGGCTGGCCCTCACTGGTGGTTCTATTGGACAAGGACTGCCCTTAGCTACAGGTGCAGCTATTGGGGCTCCTGATAGACCGATTGTTTGTCTACATGGAGACGGAGGGGCTATGTATACTGTTCAGGCCCTCTGGACTCAAGCCAGAGAATCATTAAACGTGACCAACATTATTTTTTCAAATCGATCCTACGCAATCCTGAAAGTTGAGCTAGACAGAGTGGGAGCTCTAGGAACTGGTGAAAGGGCTGCATCAATGTTTTCACTTGATGATCCACCTATAAACTGGTCTTCATTAGCAGAATCGCTTGGTGTTACAGGCTATAGTACAACTACAGTGGAAGAATTTAAAAAAGCTCTTTCAAACAGTTTAGCTTCAGAAGGACCTAGTTTGATAGAAGTAATGATCTAAAGCTACTTCTCGATAAATTTTGTCCAAGTATCTATTGGTCTTCTTTCAGTCCTAAAGCTATTGATAGGTGCTTCTGGGTCTCTATAACCAATAGCCATTCCACAAAATAACATTTCTTCTTCAGGCGCTTCAACAAAAGCGGTCACGCTCTCTTGCTTCATGGCCCAAGCTTCTTGCGGACAAGTATCTAAGCCAGCTTCCCTTGCCAAAAGCATAAATGTTTGAAGAAACATTCCTAGGTCTGACCACTGAGGAGTACCCATTTGTCTATCCACAAAACAGAAAAAAGCAGCAGGGGCTCCAAAGAATTCATAATTTCTAAGCATTTGCTTGAAACGTCCTTCTTTATCCTCTCTACCAATATCTAAAATTGAGTACATTTGCATACCAACTTCAAATCGTGAGGTCTTATAAGGCTCTTTAAGATTTTCAGGATAAATTGCATATGCAGGTGTTTCCGGTTCAGACCACTCACCTTGAAATTTATGGAAAGAATCCATGGTTTCATTATTTATTACATAAATCTTCCAAGGTTGAAGGTTTCCTCCTGATGCACTTCTAGCCGACTTTTCAAGTAGCTCTTTGATTAGTTCATCCTCAACAGGAGTTTTAAGGAATTCTCTTACTGAAAGTCTCGAGTCAACCGCTTCACTTACATCCATGATGTCTCCTACGTTAATTCTTGTTCAGCAGTCTCTTTAGCCCATTTATAGTTTGCCTTTCCGTTTGGTGCCCTCATTACCTCATCAACAAATAGAACCTGCTTAGGCAGCTTATATCCAGCCAAGTGTTCTCTTGTAAAAGATATCAAATCCTGTTCGTCAATTTCTTTTCCTTCTTGAAAAGACGCCAAAGCAACTACTCTTTGACCAAATCTATCATCTTGCAGACCAACCACTAGGCAATCATAAATATCATCATGTCTTTTGATGGCTTCTTCCACCTCTTCAGGGTAAACCTTTTCTCCTGCAGTATTGATACAGTTACTTCCCCTGCCCAAAAGAGTTATTGTTCCATCGGCTTCAACCTTAGCGTAGTCCCCTGGAAAACTATATCTAACCCCCTCAAATTCTTTGAAGGTTTCGGCAGACTTCTTTTCATCTTTGAAATAACCAAGAGGCACTAGACCACTCGTACCTATTTTACCCATTTTGTCAGACCCGGGTTCAACGATCTCGCCATCATCTGTGATTACAATAACACCCGGATTCAAAACAAATTTTGCGGTTTCAGCAGGATTATCTCTAGAGGCTCTAGAAGATCCCATACCGCCTTCGGTAGATCCCATGGCATCTACTAAAACCATGTCATGATGCTTAAGTAAACCCTGCTTTACTTCTGAGCTCCACATCACTCCGCTGGAAATTACTGTATTAACCGATTCCAAGTTATATGGCTTACCTTCTGATTCAGCCTTATCTAAAGCATCCATGATTGGTTTTGCAAACGCATCGCCAACAATAACAACATTATTTGCCTTAGTACGCTCTACTTCCCTAAGGAGATTATCGGGATCAAAGCCTAACTGTGGCAGTGTAACGACCGTGCCTCCAACTAAATGAGGTATTATTGCTCCCAGCCACATTCCTGTTCCGTGCATTAAAGGGCAAGCTGGAATGCTCACTGGTAAGTTATCTTCATCAGCTAACCTCTTTACTTCATCACCAATAGACTCCAAGTCCTCTTTTTCTAAGCGTTCTTGAACAGGAATTAATCCCCAGGCTCCAGCAGTATTCATCATGCCCATAAGATGACCTTCATGTTGATACATAACACCTTTTGGCATTCCTGTAGTGCCTCCTGTATAAAGCATGTAAATATTTTCCCCAGATCTTTCTATTCTCTCCATCGGCTCATGAGAGGAAATAGCGGATTCGTAGTCGGTTGCAAAACTCAATACATCATTGGTTCCATCATCGACCTGGATGAAGAGCTTTACATTAGGCAGTTTATCTTTTATCGCTTCAATCTGTTCTGTATAACAACCCTGATAGAAGACAGCTTCAGAATCTGAATTGTCTAAAAGGTAGATTAATTCTTCTTCTTTGTACCGATAGTTAACATTTATCGGAACTCCCCTAATCTTAAAAACACTATATTGTGCTTCTAGGTACTCATTAGAGTTGTGAAGGTAAAGACCAACTTTAGAATCATCACCAAGCCCTGCCTCAGTCAAAACTTGGGCTAATCTAGCTGCTCTATCATCATAATCCTTCCAGGTGACTTGTTTATCTCCGCAAATAAGAGCTATCTTATCTGGTATTACATCTGAATTTCTCTCCCATACCGTTGCGTATTGTGCTTCCAAAATAACCTCCTAATTTAACTTTGAATCCAACTTCCATGGGCTCCGTAGGGAACTCTCTGAGGAATCATAACCTCAGCTACTGGCTCTTGATCAAATGCTTCAGCATCAATCACTATGAGCTTTGACTGTCTAGTTTCTCTTTCATGAACTAGAGATAAGATCCAGCCCTCATCTTCTTTGGAAGATCCGGGTTTAGGTGCAAAAACCGGTTCTCCTCCAGCAACATTTTTACCTAAATGATGATCAATTCTTTTGCCAGATTCTAAATGATATTTAAATAAATTCTCTCCAAATGTTAAGTCTTCAACATCTGTTTTTAACTGCATACAATAACCAAATTCAGAAGTAAGCCCTATTCGACCGTCATTAATTCTAGGAAAATCACATGCACCATCATCCAATTGCTCTTCTGAAACTTTTCCTGTTTCTAGATCTATTACCCAACGCCACAACCTTGCAACTGTGGTTTCTCCTCCATAAATATCCTTAAATCCGCCCACCATGGCCTCTTGCTGTCTGGATACATACAAAATTATCTTATTACCCACTTCAAATGAATTAAAGCTATGGAAAACGAAACAAGGATCAATTTCAAACCATCTAACATCTGAATTATTACCATCTCTTGGCATCACTCCTAGTCTTGCTCCACATTCAGGTTTAAAACCAAATGGAGATCCTGTAGTAGCAGCTAAATCCATATCTGAGACTATAGGCAGATCCATAAACACTACATAATTTCTTGTAATGTTCCAATCATGCATCATTACAGGTCTTGGTAGTTCTATAGCTTCAGATTGAACTAAAGCACCCTCTTTACTGACTCTGTAATAATTCAAGTAAGGCTCACTGAACATAGAGTAACCAAAGAAAAGCATCTCACCAGTCTCAGGGCAAACTCTTGGATGCGCTGTCATGGCCGTATCTAATTTTCCATTAAAGTCTTCTACGCCTAAGGTATCTAAATCTTGATTTACACTCCAAGGTAAAGAAGTTTCCTCTAGGGCAAGTAATTTTCCTGCATGATTTACTATGTGAGTATTTGCAGGAGAAGCTGCCAAATTTCCAAATGAAGACATAACATTCAAATCTTCTTCATAGTAGGGAGTTTTAACATATCTATTCTTGTAAGATGCCTTACCGTCTTCAAGATAAACTCCGTGAAGCATTCCATTTCCAAAGAACCAGTGGTCGCTGTATCCAGAGACAGGATTGAATCCGTTTCTTACGTACAGACCTGATAGGTCCTCTGGAATCTTGCCTTTGACCTCTAAGTTGGATTCGTATAATTCTTCCTCTACAGGGGCCCAATTGCCCTGCAGATGCCAGTGTAATTTCTTTTCTGTACTAGAAATGTCTCCCATAACTTTTTCCCCAAAAGATAAGGTAACAGTTATAGCAAAAAAATTGTTTTAGTTATAGAAGAATTTAGAAGTTCGGTTTATCAATAATCAATTTTATCTTCGACGGCTTTTCCTTCTTTAGGAATGAGTGCTGACCTTATAAAAGAAGCAACTTGTACTCCGTCTTGATTCTTACCGATTGTTTTTACAGTAACAATTCCTTCATCTGGTCTTGATTTAGACTCTCGTTTTTCTATAACTTCAGATTCAGCATAGAGTGTATCTCCAACATATAAGGGGTGGGTCATCTTTATATCTGTCCAACCCAAATTCGCAACGGTTTTTTGACTCACATCGCTCACACTCATGCCAACCATCAAGGCAACAGTAAAGGGACTTACCACAAGTGTTTTACCAAATTCAGTACCCTTTCCGTACTCATCATCAATATGCAAGGGATGTTGATTCATAGTAAGAAGCGTAAACCAGATATTGTCTGATTGGGTAATAGTTCTTCCAGGTCTGTGTTCATAAACATCGCCTATAACAAACTCTTCGTAATAT
>CACFXJ010000003.1:0-110337 GCA_902570225.1 uncultured SAR86 cluster bacterium | reverse complement strand
CAGACGGTATTGCGAGAATACACGGACTTGGCGAAGTCATGAATGGTGAGCTTATAGAGTTTGAACATGGTGTCATGGGAATGGCACTTAACCTTGAGGTTGACTCTGTGGGGGCTGTAATTTTGGGAGATTACAAGCTGCTGGCAGAAGGGGGTTCTGCAAAGTGTACTGGAAGAATTTTAGAGGTCCCTGTCGGAGAAGCTCTCATGGGAAGAGTTGTGGACGCACTGGGTAACCCAATAGATGGTAAGGGCGAAGTGCAGACAGATCAAACCGCCCCCGTAGAGAAAGTCGCTCCTGGAGTTATTTCAAGAAAGTCTGTAGATCAACCGGTGCAACTGGGCATAAAGGCCGTTGACAGCATGGTTCCTATTGGAAGAGGTCAGCGTGAATTGATCATTGGAGACAGACAGACCGGTAAAACCGCTATCGCCATTGATGCAATAATCAACCAAAAAGACACTGGCGTTAAGTGTATATATGTAGCAATAGGACAAAAGCAATCTTCTATTGCCCAGGTGGTTAGAACTCTTGAGCAGTATGGCGCAATGGAAAATACAATTGTTGTGGTTGCTGCTGCTGCAGACCCGGCACCAATGCAATATATTGCTCCTTTCGCGGCTTGTTCCATGGGCGAGTATTTCAGAGACAGGGGAGAGGATGCTCTAATTATCTACGATGACCTTTCTAAACAAGCTGTTGCATATAGGCAGATGTCTCTTTTGCTAAGAAGGCCGCCCGGAAGGGAGGCTTATCCCGGTGACGTTTTCTACCTTCACTCAAGATTGCTAGAAAGAGCTGCAAGGGTGAATGAGGAATATGTAGAGAACCACACAAACGGTGAGGTGAAGGGAAAAACAGGTTCGTTGACTGCATTACCAATCATCGAAACTCAGGCTGGAGACGTTTCAGCGTTTGTTCCTACGAATGTAATTTCTATAACAGATGGACAAATTTTCCTTGAGTCCTCTTTATTTAGTTCAGGACTAAAACCAGCCATGGACCCTGGAATTTCAGTTTCAAGGGTAGGTGGTGCTGCTCAGGTTCCAATAATTAAAAAGCTTGGCGGAGGAATCAAAACAGCCCTCGCTCAATATAGAGAGTTAGAGGCTTTTGCCCAATTTGCTTCAGATCTTGACGAGGCATCCAAAGAGCAATTAGAGCATGGCGTAAGGGTCACTGAGCTGACAAAACAAGACCAGTTTTCACCCATGTCTGTAGCTGAAATGGGCTTAATGCTTTACACGGCCAATGAAGGATATCTAAGGCAGGTTGAGGTTGAAAAAATCAAAGACTTTGAAAAGAGCTTAATAGCCTATATGAATTCCGAGCATAAAGATCTCATGGACAAGGTATCAGAGACCGGAGAATACGGAGACGATATCCAAAATGCCTTCAAAGAAGCCCTAGATAAATTCATGGAAACTCAAACCTGGTAGGGATTAATGGCTAACAGTAAAGAAATAAAAGTACAGATCGCCAGCATAGGTAATACTCAAAAAATTACCAGTGCAATGGAGAAGGTCGCTGTTAGCAAAATGAAAAAAACTCAAGACAAGATGCTTAAAGGACGTCCTTACAGAGATCGTATGCTGGGTGTGATTAGTCATCTTGCCAAAGGACAGCCGGAGTATAAGCCTAAGTATATGGAAGAAAGGGATGTTAACAAGATCGCCATTATAGTTGTTAGCTCTGATAAAGGTTTATGTGGTGGGCTTAATGCAAACCTGCTTAGAGACGTAACTCGTTTCGCTTCTGAGCAAGCCGCTTCAGGAAAAGAAATTTCATATTCCCTGATAGGAACAAAGGCTCAGTCTTTCTTTAGATCCTTTGGCGGTAACGTAATCTCTGCAACAGAAAAGCTTGGAGATGACCCTTCTATTGAGCAGCTGGTCGGTTCTATGAAAATTTTATTAGATGCTTTTTCTGAAGGTGAAATAGACAAGGTTTATTTGGCTAGCAATAGTTTTGTAAACACAATGACCCAACAGCCAGAAATCAATCAACTTCTGCCTTTAAACAAACTAGAAGATGAAGAGGCAGACGAAGGTTCAAACAAAGAAGCCCCTAGGTGGGATTATATATATGAGCCTGATGATTCAAGACTTTTGTTAGATGGGTTAATGGAGAGATATATAGAGTCTCTTCTTTACCAGTCTGTAATAGAAAATATTGCGTGCGAACAGGCCGCTAAGATGGTAGCAATGAAAAGTGCTACCGATAATGCAGGATCTCTTATAGAGGAACTGCAACTTGTTTATAACAATGCCAGGCAGGCAGCAATTACTCAGGAAATATCTGAGATAGTTGCAGGTGCCGAGGCAATTTAATACTGGAAATAAATATGAGTAATGGAACAGTAATACAAATAATTGGAGCTGTAATTGACGTCGAGTTTCCAAAGGAAAACTTACCTAAAATCTATGACGCACTAACCGTTGACGAGACAGGACTTGTTTTAGAGGTTCAGCAACAGCTTGGTGATGGCGTTGTAAGAACGATTGCAATGGGAGCTTCAGAAGGACTCAAAAGAGGCGTATCGGTGACAAATACTGAAAACCCTATATCTGTTCCCGTAGGAGAAGCTACGCTTGGAAGGATTATGAATGTTCTGGGTGAACCAATAGATGAAAAGGGTCCCGTAGAAGCAAAAGCTGCCATGCCAATACACAGAAATCCTCCTTCATATGAGGATCAGGCAGAGACAACTGAACTTTTAGAGACAGGCATCAAGGTAATTGATCTAATTTGTCCATTTGCTAAGGGCGGAAAGGTTGGATTATTTGGCGGTGCTGGTGTGGGTAAAACGGTAAATATTCAAGAATTAATAAGAAATATTGCCTATGAGCATAGCGGATACTCAGTGTTCGCTGGTGTAGGTGAGAGAACTCGTGAAGGAAATGACATGTATCACGAGATGATAGAGGGCGGAGTTTTGGATAAAGTAGCCTTGGTATATGGGCAGATGAATGAGCCTCCTGGAAATAGACTCAGAGTGGCATTGTCTGGTTTAACAATGGCTGAAAACTTTAGGGACGAAGGAAGAGATGTTCTTTTGTTTGTAGACAACATCTACCGTTATACATTGGCCGGAACAGAATGTTCAGCTCTATTAGGCAGAATGCCATCAGCCGTAGGGTATCAACCTACACTTGCTGAAGAAATGGGAGTCTTACAAGAGAGAATAGCCTCCACAAAAACAGGTTCAATTACTTCTGTGCAAGCGGTATACGTTCCTGCTGACGATTTAACAGATCCATCTCCAGCAACCACATTCGCCCACTTAGACGCGAATGTTGTTCTTTCTAGACAAATCGCTTCACTGGGAATTTATCCTGCTGTTGATCCTCTAGACTCAAACAGCAGACAGCTTGAACCAGGTATAGTAGGGCAAGAACATTATGATGTTGCCAACGCAGTGAAACAGCAACTTAACAGATACAAAGAATTAAAAGATATCATTGCTATTTTAGGAATGGATGAATTGTCTGAAGATGACAAATTGGTCGTAGCAAGGGCTAGAAAAATTGAGAGATTCTTATCTCAACCTTTCTTTGTGGCTGAGGTATTTACAAATGCTCCGGGTAAATACGTTCCTCTTAGTGAAACTATTAGAGGATTCAAGGGCATTGTTAATGGTGATTACGACGACATACCTGAGCAAGCCTTCTATATGACTGGAAATATTGACGAAGTTGTAGAAAAGGCTAAAACCGAAGCAGCTTAATTATGTCGACCATCCAGTGCAATATAGTTAGTCCAGAGGGCGAGCTTTTTTCTGGGCCTGTTGAACTGTTGAGCGCCGAAGGTGGAGCAGGGGAAATTGCAATTACTCCAAGACACGCGCCTCTGCTTACCAATCTTAAACCTGGACCTGTTAAGTTAGTGCTTGAGGGCGGAGAAGAAGAGATTTTCTTTGCATCAGGAGGTTTTCTCGAGGTGCAGCCGGGTGAAGTCACATTGCTTACTGATGTAGCTGAACGAGCGGATGATATTGACTCTGCTGCGGCAGAGAGGGCCAAAGAATTAGCAGAAAGAGAGCTAGAAGATCAAAAATCAGAAATGGACTATTCTCTGGCAACAGCACAACTTGCTGAAGCTGCGGCAAGACTAAAGGCCTTGCAGAAACTACGTAAGAAGTAGTTAAATAACAAAAACCACTTGGGGCGAATGCGCCATTGTTCCAATGAATATAGATTTTATAATTTTAGCTGCCGGAAAGGGCACAAGGATGGGGGGCAACTCCCCTAAAGTTCTCGCCAACTTGGCGGGTAAACCCATGATCCAACATCTGATCGATACTGTAGAAACTTTTCCCAAAGCCAAAACCTCAGTCATAGTTGGTCATAAAGCCAAAGAAGTTGAAAACAACATCTCCTCAGGGAAAAAAATAAATTACGTAATACAAAAAAATCAACTAGGCACTGCCCACGCAGTAAAACAAGCAATCCCCTTGCTTAGGAAAAACTCTGTAAGCGTGGTCCTCTATGGCGACGCTCCCTTGGTAACAAGAAAAACACTAAATAAGCTGGTTAATTCTGCTGCCAGTGGAAGGTTGGCACTTCTTACCTACAAGAAAGAAGACCCTTCAGGCTATGGCAGAATAGTAAGAGATCCTAAGCAGAACATTTTGAAAATTATTGAACATAAGGACGCTGCAAGCAAAGAACGAGAAATTAAAGAAGTCAACTCAGGAATTTTGGCCGTTAAAACAACCACCCTTCAAAAGCTTCTACCCTCTATTAAAAACAATAATGCAGCCAAGGAGTATTACCTCACTGATCTTATTGAAATTGCAAACAAACAATCAATAACTGTTAGAGCTACTCTATGCGAAGAGCATGAGGTAGGGGGAGCAAACAGCCGAAAAGAATTACATGATTTAGAAAGGTCCTATCAAAAAAGGTTGGCAGAAAGCCTACTGGCTAAAGATATTTTGGTGGCAGATACTTCAAGAATGGATATAAGGGGTAACACCCAAATTGGAAAAGGGTCTTTTATCGATATCAATAACGTTTTTGAAGGACAGAATAAGATTGGAAAAAATGTTCACATAGGTCCAAATTGTCACATCATCAATTCCACGATAAAGGACAATACAGTTGTCTACTCTAATACTGTTATAGAAGGTTGTGAAGTTGGGGCTAATTGTAAGCTTGGACCATTCAGCCGGATTCGAGGAGGGTCAGAGTTAACAGATGGATCAGAGCTCGGAAATTTTGTAGAAGCAAACAGAAGCAAAATTGGCAAAGGCTCAAAAGCTAAACACCTAACATATCTTGGCGACGCCAGACTTGGACAAAAAGTAAATGTGGGCGCAGGCACAATCACTTGCAATTATGATGGAAAAAATAAACACAAGACTATCATTGAAGATGGAACGTTTATAGGTTCAAACAGCTCGTTAGTCGCACCACTAACTATTGGGAAAGAGTCTTACACTGGAGCTGGTTCTGTAATAACTAAAAATGTTCCCAAGGGAAAGCTCGCAGTTGGTAGGGGAAAACAGGTAAACTTAAATAAAAAGAAGAAATAATCGATGTGTGGAATTATAGGCGTAGCCTCAACTAAACCTTCAGTAGATAAGTTACTCATAGGTCTCTTGCGTCAGGAGTATCGAGGTTATGATTCAGCAGGATTGGCTATATTTGATGAAGCAGACCAGATACAAATTTTTAAAAGCACTGGAAAAGTTGCTGAACTTCAAAACTCAATTGATCAAAACCCAGTCAATGGTAATGTGGGCATAGCTCACACAAGGTGGGCAACTCACGGTCTTCCTACTAAAAATAATGCTCACCCGCATCATTCAAACAACAATGTTTTTGTAATTCACAATGGCATTATCGAAAATCATAAAGAAATCAGAACAACCTTAAAGGCTTTGGGATATGTGTTTGAATCTGAAACTGACACTGAAGTTATAGCGCATTTAATCCATGCAAAAATGTCTCAAGAAGAGGTCCCTTTGGTTGAGGCCCTTCAGCTTGCTGTAAAAGATTTGAGGGGTGCATATGCAATAGGAGCCGTTTGTGAAACTGAACCTGGAATAATAGCAGCAGCTCGCAAAGGAAGTCCGTTGGTCGTGGGAATGGGTCATGGAGAAAACTTTATTGCTTCAGACCAATTGGCACTCGCAGATTTTGCTGAGAATTTTGTTTTCTTGGAAGAGGGTGATTTGGCTGAAATAACTCCATCAGGAACCAAATTTTGGAACCTACTTGACGAGGAAGTTGAAAGGCCTGTAGTGGTTGCTAAGTCTTTAGGCGAAACAGTCGATAAAGGAGACTATAGACACTTCATGCTCAAAGAAATTAACGAGCAGCCTGAAAAGATTAAGGGCCTTCTAGAGGGTCAACTAACTGATACGGGTGTCCAAGAAGAAATTTTTGGTCCAACTGCTCCAGAAATTTTTAAAGAAGTAAACTCAGTACAAATAGTTGCATGCGGCACTAGCTTCCATGCTGGCACTGTTGCTAAATATTGGTTAGAGGGTCTCGCAGGGCTTCCGTGTAGTGTAGAAGTCGCAAGTGAATTTAGATACAGAAATAAGGTGGTGGCACCAAATACTCTTTTTGTTACTATTTCTCAGTCCGGTGAAACAGCTGATACGCTAGCTTGCCTTAGTACCGCAAAGGATGCTGGATATCTTGCATGTCTTGGGATATGCAATGTCCCTTCGAGCTCTTTAGCAAGAGAGTCTGATCTGGTTTTCTTAACAAAAGCTGGCCCTGAGATAGGAGTTGCTTCCACCAAAGCATTCACCACTCAGTTGGTAGGACTATTAATGCTAACTTTAATACTTGGACGATATCATGGGCTGTCATCAGCTGCGGAAAATGCAATTAATAACTCACTAAGGGCACTGCCCGAATCTTTAGATGCCGTCATGGAACTTGAAGACCAAATTATTGAAATGGCAGAAGATTTTGATCAAAAGGAACATGCGCTTTTCTTAGGCAGAGGAATACATTATCCGGTGGCTATGGAAGGGGCATTGAAACTAAAAGAAATTTCTTACATCCATGCCGAAGCCTATCCTGCCGGCGAATTAAAGCATGGCCCTCTTGCGCTGGTTGATTCAGAAATGCCGGTAGTAGCCGTAGCTCCGAATGATGATTTACTTGAAAAACTCCAGTCTAATTTAGAAGAAGTCCGTGCCAGGGGAGGGAAGCTTTATGTCTTCGGTCATTCCGACGCTCATCATGATGATGAATCTATTACTAGTTTCATAGAACTTCCAGAAGTACCTGAGCTTATCGCGCCTCTTATTTACTCAATACCTTTGCAGTTACTTGCCTATCACGTAGCCATTCTTAAAGGCACCGACATAGACCAGCCAAGAAACTTGGCTAAATCAGTGACAGTGGAGTAGTCTTAACCCACCCTTTGTTTTTACCCCACATTCTGCGGGGGTTTTAAAAACCTCTAAAATTTAACCCCGGTAAAAATAACCCTAAAAATTTCACCTATTTTTTAGTGTTAGAGGAAGTCACAAGGGGTTAATAAGACTTGTTGCGGTCCCTTACGTGTGTTCATGGGACAATTAATTTGAGTTGTGGCAAAATTATTTAATGGAGAAATTTCATCTCTCAAAAGAAGGAAAAATAGCACCAGAGAAACCTGAAAACCATGGGAAACCATGGGCAATTGAAGAGCGTAAAGAATTAAAAAGACAATACGACAAAGGACTTTCAATAACGGAACTTTCCAAAATTTATAAACGAACAGAAATCTCAATAGAATTAACCATTAGAAAGGAGCAAATATACAAAGTCCTGGAGCAGAGAAAAATTAGAAAACTAATACACTTTACAGACAAAAGAAATATAAAAACGATAGAGAAATATGGACTTTTGCCCATCACAAGATTAAAGGAAAAGAATATAAGGTATTATGAAAACGACCCTCAAAGACTTGATAACCAATGGGGAGGAATTTCGATATCAGTAACCTCTAGAAATTCACACCTACTAAGAGCGTACCACGAGAGAAACCCTAGGGCGTGGGTAGAAATAGAAATAGATCCCGAAGTTGCCGCCACAAGAAATTGTCTTTTTTATGATAGTAATGCCGCGAGCAAAAAATATAAAAACACAAAAGAGGAATACTTACAGTCAGCAGATGCACTTAGAAATATTTTCGCCGATAGCGTAACAAACTCTTCTGGTAAAGTTTTTACTAGAAGAAATAAAAATTTAGACGAACCAACAGACAGTCAGGCAGAAATAATTGTAAGATGGTTGATACCAAAATCTAAAATTTTATCTTGGAAAGAAATTAATGTCTGAGCGACCTGTTTTTGAACCTAAGGCAGAGGGAGAGATCCTTGTCGAAGATCATAAGATTGAATTTACTTGGCACCCTGGATTCTCAAAAGAACAAAAACAAAAGTCCATAAAATCTCTTCACTTAGAAGCAAAAAAAAGAAAAATTTAGATAATATTTTAGAAGTATCAACAAAATCAGAAATCAATTTAGGAGTAAAAGCAAGTGCCTTTAACTTGAGAATGAGCACCAAGACCGGGTTGTCCTCTACAGTAGAGAGTTTCTATCAAGGAAGTAAAATATTTGAGAGAGGAGGACCCTTCACAGATATTTATGGCAAGACCTCTTTGGAATCTAAAAAGGATAAAAGACTGCAAACTAGCAATGAACTAGTGGGGTTTGAGTTCTTTGGAACGTCTTGGGGGTTAAATGATCATTTTTATGACTGGTTATATATGAATGCATTATTGCAAAATGAAGAACTTACAAAAGACCTAATGAGTTATAGCGCTTATACAGACATTGAATTTAACCCTAAAAAATCATATAACTGCCAAGCATATTCGTTAGCGCTTTATAAATCAGCATGTCAAAGGGGGTACAATTTAGAGAAGATTAAAGACCCCGATAAATTTAAAAAGTTATTTCCAAAAGAAAAACTTATGAATTTTCAGTTTGAATTGCCTTTATAGGAAAATTAAGAGATGAACCAAAATATTAAAAAGAAATCTGTCGAGATAAAAAAAGAGATTGAGGAGATTTACTTAAATTTGTCACATGAGATAAAGCAGAAGATAAGAACTGAGGCAACAAAGAGGGCAAAAACAAATTCTATTAGATATGGAAAAAGCGTAGAGGAGTATAACTCTGAAGAGTGGAGGGAAATCCTAAGAAAAGAGGAAGAAGAATTAAAAAAAGAAATATGGAAAAAAGGCGGAATTGGAATGCTCTCTTTTACTCTATTCCCTTGGTTGTGGTTTTAAAATGAACTGGATTCTTAGAACAGCACTCATTGCTTGGTTGAAGGTTAATTCTAAAGTTGTTGTTAGGGTTATCTTGGGTATTGCTATCTTTTTTGCAATAGAATTAATCTATTCTAAGTTCTTGGATCCTGAGTTGCTTTTAAGCAAAGACACAAGAACGTACGTTTTAATTATTTATTCATTAATCCAATTTACAATTATATTTTGGTTAGTATTCACACTAAGGTATGCCATCTGGGACAAAGAGAAGTTACAAAAAGCATCTAGAGCAAAAGAGTCCTTTAAGAGTATGCCAAAAAATCTAGAAGATTTATCAGACGTCAATAAACATCCAAAACTTTGACACACATTTGTGAGTAACTTATGCAACCAAACACCAACTCCTTCAAACACCGCAGAAATAGTGAAGAATATAGGTTGGGTTAAGAACACTCTGCTACTGTCGAGTAGAACAAAACAGAGAATTATGAATTTATAAACATGCCAGAAGTTACACTAATATTTGCCACGATACTTTCATCATTTATGATAATTCTATCTTTTAGGGTTCTCGACCTCAGAGAAAGTCCCGTCACAAAATTTCTTCACAAACCCAACAGGATTGTTGATGACGAAACTCTTCAAAGGTCCATCAGAGGGCACGGAAACCTAGTTGAATATGCTCCACTATTCTTAATTTTAATGTTTATTCTTGAATTATCAGGTGCACCTCAAACTCAACTTTATTTCTCTGGAGTAGCATTTACGGTCGGGAGGTTGATGCACGGAATAGTTTTTTCATTTTTGAATCCAAATATGTTTTTAAGAATCGGTGGTATGGCACTAACTTTTGTTGGTTTCTTGGGTCTCATCAGGACATCGATAATGCTACTTTTATAAGTATGGAAGAAAAATATATAAAGTTTTATCAGAATTTCCACAAAGGATTTCAGAATAAAAAAACTAATTCTCTGTTTTGTTCAAGTCATTCACGGTGGAGTAGAAGAAAACAGAGAATAAGAAGGAGTAATTTGAACCTAGACAAAATAAAAGAAACTCTCCGCAAATTCACAGAAGAAAGAGACTAAAAACCCTTCTACCAAGGTGAGTTCATTCTACTCAATTCTTAGTAATAATTTGAATTATTGATTTTAATAATTTAAAGTTCTCCGCCCTGATAGAGAAAATGAGAACTACGCAAGAATATTCTGACAAAACTGCAATTAGCTTGTCCGCGTTGTGTTTAGCACATTGCCTATTGGTCCCCTCTTTTTTAGTTTTTCTTTCTGGCTATGTATCACTTTCGTACAATAATGAGCTAGTACACTACGCTCTCTTGCTTATTGCAATTCCCGTAAGTCTTTATGCCCTAATAACAGGAGTAAGAAATCACAAATCTTACGCATATTTATATGCTGGCCTCGTGGGCATTACTGCACTTATTTTGGCAGTTACTCTAGGAGCCCAAATCTGGGGCGAAACAGGTGAAAAGGCACTTACTACAGTAGGCGCAATATTGGTCGCCATTTCTCACTTGAAAAACTACAGACTTTGTAGAGAAGTAGAGTGCGATAACTGTCATTAAAGAATAAGGTCTTATAAGCTCCTTTTTGTCTGAGAAATAATTAATTTGTTATTTACCTTTCTCAAGAGCTAATATATCTCTAGGAGGAGAAATGAGAAGAATAATAACCGGACATAATGAAGATGGAAAATCAGTTGTTTCAATCGAAGGTCCACCATCAAGATCGCTGGGAGAGGATGCTGGCGGATTATACGAAATATGGAATACTGACGGAGGAGGCTTTGACACTGAGTCTACAGAAGATAGGGCAGATATAGACGTTGTCTTATCGCCCTCTAAAGGGGGAACAAAGATTAGATATTTTCAAATCAATCCAATCCCTGAAGGTGTTCCGGCTGAAGTGATAGAGGCATCGACAGCAGCAGCTTTTGAGAAGATGGGGGCTGCACATCATCGAGTGGACACTTCAAGAAATGCCGCTATGCATGAAACGGATACCATTGATTACATTATCTTACTGAAAGGAGATGTGACTTTGGTGCTTGATGAAGAAGAGATAAAGGTGAATCCTCACGATATCGTAGTCCAGAGAGGCACCAATCATGCCTGGGTCAATAATGGCACTGAACCAGCATTGTTAATAGCTGTACTAATAGATAGTAGTCTCGTCTGATAAAGCAGCTTGGTGACTAAATACATAACAACTATATGTTTGTTAGGAGGGGGCGTCCTTCCTATATTGGTTGATGTAAATACCTCACATTTGTTAAATCCTGACTGGGACTCTCATGCTCGAGTTCATGAAGCATGGAGACTATCCACTAACTTTTTAATATTTTCCTTGGGAGTCTATTTATTATGGAAGAAAGATAAGGAGATCCTTGGAGGGTTGATGAGTCTTTGCATTCATTCTGGTTTTGTTATCGGCTCTTTATTGATGCCCTTGTATGGCGGAGATCCTGTAGGTGAAGGCATCCCTGAGCCGGAGATTTTGATGGTGCCATTAAATGTATTCTTTTTTAGCTTTATGTTCCTCATGCAAAGCATAGTTATAGCGTTTGTGATGAAAAAAAAGAATAAGTCTCTAACTGGAGAGTTGAGCTAAGAAATGGACTAATCGCTAACTTCTGCTTTTATCCATTCATCAATCAAATCTTCCAATATAAATAACGGCACTATCCCTTGATTTAAAACTAAGGAGTGAAATTTTTTTAGGTCAAATTTATCACCCATTTTATTAATTGCCCTATCTCTAAGCTCTAAAATTTTAAGCATACCCATTTTGTAGCTGGTAGCTTGAGCTGGCCATACTATATATCTTTCTATTTCAACTCTTACTTCAGTATCTGACATTCCGGTTGTCTTTTTCATGTAATCCATGGCTTCTTCCCTGGTCCATTTCTTATGGTGTAAGCCAGTATCAACCACTAGCCTATTAGCCCTAAACATCTCACTTTGTAGAACCCCCAGCTCATCATAGAGGTCTTTCGTCATCCCTACTTCAACAGCCAATTGCTCGGAGTATAGAGCCCAACCCTCAGTAAATGCAGACGTCCTGTAGCCAAGTTTTCTGTATAAGGTTAAATCGTCGTTTTCAAGATTAAGGGCAATTTGAAAATGATGTCCTGGTACCGCCTCATGAAATGTGAGTGTTCTCATTCCAAATTTAGGTGTTTGTTTAATATCATAAAGATTTGCATAAAACACTCCCGGACGAGATCCATCTAAGCTTGGCGATTGATAATATCCTCCTGCAGCATTTTTTTCAGAGTATTCAGGCACGGCCCTCACTTCGACAGGGCTCTTTGGGAACTCGTTAAAGTATGGCCTGACATCTTCTTCGGCCTCTTTAACCATTTTGTTGTAGTCTCGAATGACGATCTCTTTTCTGTCAGGAGTATCAGCATACAAAAACTTTGGATCTTCATTGAGATCATTCATCATCTCGCCTATTGGTTTGTTTATTTCATAGCCCAGTTCTATGAATATATCTCTCATTCTATTTTCAATTCTGGCGACCTCTGCCAATCCAATTTGATGAATCTCCTCAGCCCTATAATCAGTAGTTGTATACGACTTAAGTCTTAATGCATAAAAGTCATTCCCATCAGGAAGGGACCAAACACCATGATATTCATTAGCATTCTCATAGTTATCTAGCATATAACCCAAGATTAATTCGAAGCCCGGTCTCACCTCTAAATCAATAGTTCTGCTAAGCTCAATTAAGAGTTCATTTCTTTTCTCCTCTGAAATACCAATGTCACTTATTTTTGTTGAGAATATCTGTACCAAAGGATTTTCAGAATCCCCATATCCAATCATTTCTTCAAGTTGACGAATAACATGATCGAAGACAAATTTGGGTGCGAATATTCCTAATTTTTTTTGCTCCTCCAGCCAAACCAGATTTGCCTTAAGAGAATCATCGAACATTTTTACTCTTTCGATATAATCTTTTGCCTCATTTTCATTTCTCACAGGGTGTGTGTCTGTCATAAACTCAACCAAATTTAAATGATTGCCACTTATCTGATTGAACGGATAGCTGTGGTACCTAAACCTTTCAAACCTTTCAATGTCTATTTCGGTATCAAATACTGCTATTTTATGGGTAATTTGTTGATCTTTACTTAGCTCATCCATTTCATAGAGTTTGAGAGTATCAAGCCTTTGCAGATTTTGTATATACTCTTCTTTGCCTTTTTCTAGACTTGAGACTGTAAGCTTATGGTTATGGTTGAATATCAGGTCATAGTCATCGAATATACCTAGATGTGTCATAGATTCAGGTGAATCTAATATCCCAACAATTAATTCTTTTGCAAGAAAGTGATCAAGCGAATATGGCTTTTTTGAGAAAAGGTTAAGAAGATATAGTGAGGATATCAGCGATATAACCAGTACCGAGTATTTTAAAATTTTAATCATCAACATGCCCCAATTTAAGTAAGCTTTTAGAAACGGTTCGAATGGCGATTTATGTTACAGACCCGCTTACACTCTCATCTGCTTCATAACAACTCGTTAGGTACACTAAAGTTCCTAATACCTTTAATACTTCGTCGTATTCTTTTTCGCTAATAAAATTTTCACTAGAAATTTTTTTAATAATCGATCTTGTATAGTCTGCATCTTCTTTTTGGAGTTTCAACAGTTCAAAGTCAATTTCTTGTCCCAAGAATTCTAAGACTTTTTTTGCTTCTTCTAAAAAGTTTTTTTTAGAATTTCTATAATTCTTCATTTTATGTTTTGCAATGAAATAATTTAAAACCCTACGCACATCACTTAAGACAGTGTATCCAACAGACTTCTTCACCAGCTTATTATGATGGGATCCTGCTATATCTTTAAATACTTTATGACTTATGAGTTTAATCTGAAAAATAGATTTAATAGGAAGAATATAGTTCATTAAGCCGTAAATAAAAGGACCCTCGCCATATGGATTTAATCTCGTCAGGTTTTCAGACTTCCGCAAGACAAAATAATTTGAGTAAGTGTTTTGAACAAAACGAAAAAACTTTATTAATTTAAAGAACTTATTTTGATCTTCATTGGTTAATGTTTGTAGCTTAGGTAGGTTGATAAACTTCTTAAAGGCTTTTGTTTCCAAGACCTTAGCAGATTGATAAAGGCTATCTGTAGGTGGTTGTCTTTTCTTAACATGCTCCTCATCACTATTGAGAATATTATTGAACATGTCATCAATTACATTTTCATATTTAAAAACCTTGCACAAGAGGTTAACCCACACAACATTTATTGCTGTATATTTAATTCTATATATAGAAGACTTCAATAGAACTAAGAACCTGTATATCCCCGTGTATTCAGTGTTTGGCGCAAATGTATCTATGTGATACATAGAGTCAAGGTTTTGCCCCGTTATACCCACTCTAGGAGCTATATCTTTTTTAAGATACCAATCGATATAGCTGTGTTTTAACAAAGCAGCAGGTCCAGATTTAGCTCTTAAAATCATAGCCTCTTTTAATTCACTCTCATCAAGCGAGTCTTTATCTACAACATACAAATTCATTCCAAGATACGAGGTTATAAATTTAGCAATCTTGTAATTATTATCATCAAGGCCGTTATATGGAATGTAATAGCACTTAACTTTTAATTTGTTTTTGACGGCAATAGCCAATAATACTGAAGAATCTACACCGCCTGACATGAACAACGATAATTCTCCATAGTAATTTATATAAGATGTCATTATGAGCCTCAATCTTTCTTCGAAGAATTCTTTTGACAAAGCACCGGAAGGGCCTAACCCTTGATTGCCAAAGAACCTTGAAAGGTAATTAACGACTTTTGTTTTTTTTTCACTTTCCCCAATTTCAATATATGCCCCTGCCGGGCATCTAGCAATATCAGAGAAAAGCGAATTTAAAGGAAACCTTGCCAGACCGTGGTGGGCACTTCCTATTCTGTTAATTCCATGTGTCCTGACGACACTATTAGACGAAATAAGCCTCTTTTCTTCTTCAGAAATAAATAAATTTGTTGAAGTATTTAGATAATAAAGGCTGCTATGAACAAGCGAACAATAGACTCTAGAAACACTATTAATAGAGACTTTACAAAAGAAGCTACCAATAGCGATAAACAAGAAGTCCTCAACCTCTTCAAAGCTTCTGGAGTTTGCCAGTCTCTCTATTGATTCATCATGACTTAACAAATCTCCATTATGAATACTTCCAACAAGGTCGCCAAAGATCTCAATACCTATATTAGAGTTATTTTTTATTATTGGAGGCTTGGTTCCTATGATTTTTATTTGAGACTTCAATATCAACAGTCCTCTAAGAATTTTTCAAAAAGAAATTTATTTTGTAGTGGTGTTTTATCGGGCCTTATAAGGTCTGATGGAAAACCAAGTTTTATAAATATTTCAGTAAAAGAAGGACCTTGACCCTCAAATACATCTTTTAAAAGAGGCAATTGATGTCTCTTTTCTATTCTTACCAAGTTCTTAAAACCTGATGATTTCGCAACATTTAAAAAGTCTATCGATTGAGCGCCTATTGGCTGCCCACCAACCGAATCATGAACAGCATTATTGAGTAGTACATAGTGATAATTTTTATCCAGAGGGGACCTTGCAAGGAAGATTGGATCAGAATGCGTACCGATAAAATTAACCTTGTCAGATATAAGGGATTTTTTAAAATCCTCTAAAAGAGTTAAAGCTCCATAACCCCCGATGCAGGTAAGAATTACATTAAATTTACTATTCATATTAGATTTGTGTTTTTATTATATATCTAATTTACACCCCTAAGGAGTAAGCTTTTGATATGTCCTATATGTTTAGGGTCTAACATCCTTCCTTTTAAAACAATAGATAAAAAAAATTATTTTAAATGCAATTTTTGCTCAGGTTTGTTTATTGACTCAAAACACCACTTATCTTCAGAAGAAGAAAAGGAAAGATACTCTCTCCATAACAACACACTTTATGACCCAGATTATAGAATCTTTCTTTCTAAGCTATACAACCCATTGGTTGCAGAATTGAAGAAAGGGTCAAAAGGCTTAGATTTTGGCTGTGGTCCAGGCCCAGCACTGGCCGAAATGTTCAAAGAGGCTGGATTTTGTATGGATCTATATGATCCAATTTTCTTTCCACAAAAGCCTTCAACATACAAAAAATATGACTTCATAACTTGCACCGAGGTTGTTGAACACTTTTACGATCCCTTTAATGAATTCATTAAGATAGACGGAATGTTAGCCAAAAAGGGGATATTTGCAGTTATGACTAATTTCTACGACGAATCAATTAACTTCGAAAATTGGTACTATCGTAAAGATCCAACTCATGTTGTTTTTTATACCAAACAAACATTGCAGTACATTGCAGAAGAGATGTCATGGAAATTTGAAACTCCAAGCAAGAATGTTGTTTTTTTTAAAAAATAAATATGGTTGAATCTGTCTGTACTAACTAACTTAAGGGGAAAAAATGTACAGTCACATAATGGTTGGAGCAAATGATATTGAGGAGTCCAAAAAATTCTACGACAGCATTTTCGCTGTTTTAGGTGCAGAGCCGGGGGTCCTTTCTGTGAATCCAACCGGCCACAAAAGATATATGTATTTCTTAGATGGAAACGTATTTCTTATATCTGAACCAATAGATGATCAAGTAGCCACACATGGCAATGGCAGTACAATTGGATTTGCTGTTAAGAGCCCAGAACAGGGAGATGAATGGCATGAAGCTGGAATCAATAATGGAGGAACTACTTGCGAAGACCCTCCTGGAATGAGAGAAGGCATGGGCATGAAATTATATCTAGCATACCTAAGAGATCCATCAGGAAACAAACTTTGTGGAATTCTCAACCTAAGCTAGATTCATGGAATTAGAGCTTGATCATGCCAAGCTAAATTTCGTTACAAAAGGTAATCAGAACAATCCGCCTCTCGTGCTTTGGCATGGGGCGGGTTGTACTTTGAAGATGTGGGATCTTGTAACCAAAGAGTTGCAGAAATCCTTCTACACAATTGCTTTTGATATTAGAGGGGTAGGTAAGAGTATTAATTTAACTCAAGACATTGAATCTTATACCTTTGAAAGATATTCAAAGGACCTAAACAAAATACTAGAATTTTTAGATGTAGAGCGCTTTCATATATGGAGCATGGCTTGGGGCACCAGGGCTGCAATTGCCTATTCTTCGCTGCATGCAGATAGAGTCATATCTGCTGTTTTTAGCGATGCAAGTATAGGAAAAGCAGATGTAGAAGCCCAAAAAGCAGGACTAAAAGATGCGCTAGCTTTGCAAGATAAGATTGGCATAAAGAGATATGCAATGCCAGAAGGCTGGAATGAGCATTTGAACACAGAAAGCGCAAGACTATCTCTAGGAGCGGCCTCTAAATTTGATTTAAATAAGGCATTTGCAAAAATATCTTTCCCTTTCCTAATTATGACAGGAGATCACGACCCCAACTTAACTTCGAGCAAAGATATGTTAAATCAATCTGATACGGGGGAACTTAGGGTTTTGAAAAATGTAGGTCACGGATCTGTTTTACAAAGACCAGATCTTACTGTAAAAAACTTCTTAGATTGGCACAGTAAATAACGGTGCCATAGATATGCTAAAGGACAAGACTATTTTAATTACAGGTGCGGCCAGCGGATTAGGCAAGGCTTGGTCAAAAAAATTCTCTGATGAAGGGGCAATAGTTTTTGCGTGTGACATCAACGAAGAGGGTCTAACTGAATTAAAAGGTCGTGCAATTCATACTCAAGTAAAAGATGTTTCTAAACCTGAACATGTCCAAGATTTTATTAAATCAGCTCATACCAAAACTGGCCGAGTTGATGCCTTGTTCAATAATGCTGGAATGGGTTTTGGATATAAAGTTGATAGTTTTCCCGATGGTTCATTTGAACATCATGTGTCGGTGCATTTATTTGGGACGGTCTATGGAATGCGATATGCACTTCCTTTAATGCAACAACAAGGATACGGCAGAATTATAAATACCATTTCCAGGAACGCTGAGACCAATGTAGAAAGAACTTCTGCTTACGCAGCCGCTAAAGCTGGGATATGGTCTGCAACTAGAGTTGCAGCTAAAGAAAATCGTGAACATGACATTCTGATTAATATGATCATACCAGGTCCAACTAATACAAGTATTTGGGGTAAGGATATGCCTCACCTTCAGAGCCCTGAAGACACTTATCCTACAGCTAGATTACTTGCTTGTTTCGAAGAGGGTGGTCCTACAGGCAAGGTTTATTGGAACGAGAAAGAATATCCAATGTTTAACGAAGAAAATTCAATTCTAAAAGGGTTAAACGGTCGGCATGAGCCGACCGTTTAAACAAGCTTAATTTACTTCGAATACTTCAAATTTTAGAGTGCCAGCAAAAAGGTCAACTTTACCTTGAGCGTGATTAATAACTCCATTATTGAGAGTGTCGAAAGAATACATCGTGACTATAGTGCCATCTCTGGTCCATGAGCCTTGAAGAGAAGCATATTGCAACTCACCATCTTGATTGATAGTTCTTGCTTGTCCTGTAAATTCTCCAGACATTCCATCATCACCACTCACAGTGAAATTATGTGTTAAGTACACTTTGCCGTAGCCTTCTCCCACTACTCCTTCAGAAGTTATTGTGCTCTTACCTTCACCAGCAGTCCAAGATGTCATCTTAAAGTTAGCTGGAAAGCTTTCTCCGCTAACATCGAAAGAGAACACATTGAAAGACATCACAGCGAACAAAGAAGCAAGAGCTCCAATTGCGATCTTATTTTTTATAATTTTTAACATAATATTATCCTTTAGATTTAATAAGTTAGTTCACTCTAACTCGCACATACTTTAATCGGTCTATATTTATAAACAACAAAAAAAATAGGCCCTGAGGCCTATTTTTTATTTATGTTTTAATGGCTATTTTGGCTCTGCACTGGGCTGATAATCATAATAACCGTCTGTAGGTATCATCAAATGAACATATGGTGAGCCCTTAAACATTACATATGGTGCACCTGTATTAAAATCAGTAGTTTGGGTATCTAAGCTTTTTGGGTCTTTAGGAAGTAACATTAAATGTGGTCCAGACTCAATAAAGTGAATGGGGTTTGATCCTTCCCTGTCTCCTTCAGAATAGGCTCTAAAATTATCTACACCGGTATCGCCATGTAGCATCCACAACCATCCATCGCTTTCCATTTCAGGAATAGTGTTGTTCATATAAGCATCTACCCAAGTAAGGGAAGCTGCATCTCCGCATGCAGGGTTTGCATCATGAGGTGTATTGAAGCCTCCTTCTGGCATAGGATTAAATGCCACACAAACCCAACCATTTGTTCCCTCTCTTAGCACTTCACCGTTAGCACCTTTTACGGTAGCAAAATTTCCGATAAAGTCAGGAGCTGCTGTTGAATAGGCCCAAATTTGCCATTCAGCTGAATTATGAGCAACCTTTGGTTCGTCTGCTAAAGTTGAATTGACCGCAAAGAGACTGACTACACAAATTGCTATATATTTTTTAAACATTTCTTCTCCAATGATTATTCTGTTAAGGTCAGTATATCTTTTCATTTAAAAAAGGAGAATATTATGAAATTTATTAAATATGGCTTAGCCATAATGCTGTCAGCATTTTTTTCCCTTTCTATATTGGCACATGACCCTAAAGGAGAATCCTTTTCTTTATCAGGAAAAATTACGTCAGTTGAACTTACCGACGGCGGCGGAACTATAACTGTTTCTTCAGAGGCCGGTAGGTATGGAAAAGTTTTCTTAACTTACAATGTAACTTTAAATCCGGCTTTGCCCGATCAAGGTTATTTCTCTGGAAGAGGCGTTGGATTTAACGATGGAGTTAGACAAGCAGGATCTAGGCAAGGCGTTTTCAGAAGAGAAGGAGCCATAATGAAGTTTTGGTCATTAGACGACGTAACAGATGGCAATATGAACTATTGTGAGACTGTAATGAATCTAGAAACTGAAACTGTAGAGATGACATTTTATCCATTCTAAGTTTTTTTAAAGTGAAGCCCTCCTTATGGAGGGCTTTTTGTGTAAGGTAAGTAAATTGACTAAGATCAAGAATCATTGGCAAATCTTATCTATCCTCTTAGCAGGGTCTATTTTAAGATTTTATAATTTAGGACTTATTCCTGGACCTGTTTTTGATGAAGTCTTTTATCCTATCTTTGCCCTTAACTACTTAAGTGGAGAGACCTTTTTCTCAGTACACCCTCCACTTGGATCTTATATTCTGACATTAGGCATTTATGTTTATGACTTGCTGCCTTGGACAGAGTCTATTAATTTCTCGTTAGCTCAGGTAGGAGATGTGAATCCTTTATCTTATAGATGGATAGCAGCAACTTCTGGAGTTGTGCTGGTTTATGTAGGTTACAGGTTGGCGCTTGAATTATTTGACCATAAACACTTTGCTTTACTGGTGGCCCTTTTTTTTATGCTAGATGGATCTCTGCTTGTAGACTCTCGCTTAGGTTTGATAAATGTGTTTTTCACTCTCTTCGGTTTTATTGCAGTCTTATTCTTTGTAAAAGGAAATAAGAATAACAATCTAGGGCAATTTCTTTTATCAGGTTTGATGCTTGGGGCAGCTTTCTCTGTTAAGTGGAATGGATTAGGGTTTTGGTTGGCTCTTATAAGCTTTTCGTTCTTATTTTTTAATTTTCATAGACTTGAATTACATTATAGAGACGAATATGAAAGAGGGAGTTTGGGTAAATTCTTATCTCTTATCTTTCTTCCTTTTTTTATTTACTTGATTTTTTGGATACCTGAGCTTATTCATAATGAAAACACCCTTGTAGATAAACATTCTCAGATGATCGATTACCATTTTAGTGATACCGATCAAAAGGCTCACCCTTACAGCTCACCGTGGTATACCTGGCCCCTGATGATACGACCTATAGGTTATTTTTTTAATTCTGAATCGATAATTGCATCGGGAGGAGACAGTATTGAAATATTTACAGCGATACACCTATTTCCTAACCCTGCACTAAACTTGCTGGCATTTATTGCGGTAATCATCTTGTCATTTAAATGGATAGAGCAAATTGCAAAATCATATGGCACAAAAAAGGTAACTGAAGACACATATGTAATGAGTGTTATTTTAATTGGGTTTTATGCCAATTTTTTACCTTGGGCTGTCGCTTCTAGATCAACCTTCATTTACCACTATCAGCCTTCAGCTTGTTTTTCTTTTATGGCCTTAGCATTTTTGCTTTACAGGCTTACAGATAAAAGAAAATTAGAAAATATGCCACTTTATTATTTAACCTTAATCCTTGTTCTGGTTTCAGCTGTATACTGGCTACCTTTGCAGCTAGGTCTTGAAATAACTAGCGAAAGCTTCTATTCAAGGATGTGGTTTGATACGTGGATATAGACTCAATTAATACTAATTTTAAAATTTGTTTTGTTCTCCCAACCTATAACGAAGAGGAGAACATAGAAAATATAATTCAACAGATATTAAAAGAGGAAAAGAATCAAAGTAAACATACCTTTTCAATATTGGTAGTTGATGACAATTCTACAGACGAAACACAAGCTATTGTTCAACGATATACTTCGTTAAATTCTAAGGTCCACTTGGTTACTGGGCAAAAGAAAGGTTTAGGGGATGCTTACAAGCGTGGCTTTAACTATGCATTAAATGATCTGCAAGCTGATTTAATTTTTCAAATGGACTCTGATGGGCAACATGACACCTCCTTAATTCCCCATTTCGTGAGTTCTATTGAAGAGGGCAGGGATGTCGTAATAGGTTCGCGGTTTGTAGAAGGTGGGACAACACCAGATTTTTCTTTTTCAAGGCTACTTATGAGCAAGGTAGGAAATTTACTTGTGAGATATGTTGGAGGTATAACTCAAGTAAAAGATTGTACATCTGGTTACAGAGCAATTCGTGCTTCTTATCTGAAGGAGCTAGATTTTAGTTACCTGTCAACAAGGGGTTATAGTTTCCAGTCTTCATTAATATGTGACCTGGCATGGAGAGGCGCAAATATATCTGAAATACCAATTGAATTTTCTTCAAGGCAGGGTGGAGATTCTAAGTTGGCATTGAGAGATCAAATGGAATTTCTTCTCAACATACCAAGATTAGGTTTCAGGAATCTGGAAGATTTTATGAAATATTCTTTGGTTGGAGTCTCTGGTGTGTTTGTAAACTTAGGACTTTATTTATTTCTTACAAGATATTATGAAATTTCGGAATTGGTGGCACCATTAATTGCTATTGAATCAGCATTGATTTCAAACTTTATCCTCAATAATTTTTGGACTTTTGGTAAGAGAATCACACAGAGCAGAATCAGGGTTAAATTTGCTAAGTTTCATTTGGTTAGTGGGTTCTCTGCATTAATAAACTACTCAGCCTTTTTAACTCTCTTTCTGGTTTTTGGACTCTATGATATTTTGGCTAATTTGATTGGCATAGGGCTTGCCGCAATAGTGAATTACCTCATCAACTCTAACTGGACATGGAAGGACAATAAATGAATTTCAATAAAATTACTTTTCTAATATTACTGTGTTTATTTGTATCTTGTAGCGAACAAAAAGTAGCTTCGCTTAATAATTTCTCAATAGATGATGATGTATTTGAGTCGGGTAAGTCTTTAATTGGCCTTTCATATGGCTTGCATGATCTGGAACAGGCTACTCCAGACCAGCAAACCCTCTTAATAGGTGTGCATGGCAGCAATAGCAGAGGATATGAGTGGGTATATCCTTTGGCAGCATTAAACAAAGAGGCAAATCTAGTTTCATTTTTTCGTTGGAATGATGATGCTTGTCCAGGTCCATCTATAACTTCTTTGTATACGTTTATAGATGCAAAATTTGATGAAAATCCAAACCTAGAGAGAGTTGTTTTATTGGGTCATAGTTATGGTGGTCTTTTAGTAGCAGCTTTTACCGATAAATGGGATAAAGAAATACCACTAGAGGCTCATTCGATAGCTGCACCGTTAAAAGGAATGGGAGCGCTTAATAACATTTGTGACTATCAAATCCCAGTATCTATAAGTCCTGATATTTCTTTCTATGAATGGAGAACAATAAAAGAGTTAGATGGTGCATTTAAGGATTTAGACTTTGATCCTCAGGAGGTAGAAATAGAAAATAGTAGAGTAATAAGGCTTCCTGAAACTTACAAAGGAAATAAATTGGGTCATAATTGGTCTGTCAGCTGGGTGGCCGATGAAATTAAATAATACCGCTCTCCTTAATAAGGTTATAAAAGCAATATGAAATCTATTGAGTGTTTTTTTCAGGATAGAAATCTCAACTACGGTTGGGTAATGGTTGTGGTTGTATTTGTATTAAGTGGACTTGCTTTTGGTTCCATGGCTTCAATTTCGGTTTTTCTAAAGCCCGTTTCTATGGAGTTTGGCTGGTCAAGGGGTCAGACTTCTTTTGCCTATACAGTTGCATCTTTTGCTTCCGCAGCTTTTGGAGTAATTTGGGGTCAGGTTGCAGATAAATATGGAACAAAATGGTTCGGCTATATCGGAGCAATCTGTATGAGTTTAGTTTTATTTGCTTTGAGCAGTCTAGACTCAATAATTCAGTTCTATCTTCTTTACTTTTTATTTGGTGCCATGGGGAGTGCACTTTTATTTTCTCCCTTATATGCAAATGTTGGCTTTTGGTTTAGAGAAAATCCTGGACTTGCTCTAGGCCTCGCAGCATCAGGAGGTGCGATAGGGCAAGCGTTTATACCGCACTTAAGTGGTATTTTGATTGAAAATTCGGGATGGAAGTCGGCATATATTGATCTTGCTATTATCTATATTCTAATAGCCCTTCCCATTTCCTTTTTAATACAGGAATCCCCTTGGAGAATTAGTGCAAGAACTGATACTGTTCAGGAAGATACAGATTTTCCTCTATCTGAGAAAGAAGTAGTTGCATGGATTAGTTTTGCGGTAATTTTTTGTTGCGTGTGTATGTCAATACCGATAATGCACTTGGTGCCATTACTTACTGATAAAGGCTTTTCAATGGAGTTTGCAACATCCGCATTAATGCTATTGATGTTTTGCGGCGCATTTGGTCGAATTTTTGGAGGCATGTTAGGAGACTATATAGGTGCTCTGCCCGGTTACATTTTGATGTCCTTGGGCCAAACAGTTTTTGTTGTATGGTTTCCTCATCTACTCTCTCCTTCTACCATTTACTTAATCGCAGCATTATTTGGTTTTACTTATTCTGGAGTTATGTCGAGCATCCTGGTTTGTACCAGGATTATGGTTTCAGCAAAGTATGGGGCTAGGGCAATGAGCCTGACATCCTTTTTTGGGTGGATAGGTATGGGGCTGGGTGGCTTTTTGGGCGGTTATTTCTTTGATATTCACGGTGACTACATTTGGGCTTTTACTTTTGCTGGCATTTCAGGTGTTATAAATCTTTTCATACTCTTCTTGTTTGCTCTCTATATTAGGAAGAAACAGAAGCCTTTAGTTCAATAATAAAAGGTCCATGGAAACAAAATTTAAAGAAAAAATTAATCTCATGGGGCTTAATAAACAAGCCCTAGAAGATTTTTTTATTTCTCTTGATGAAAAGCCATTTAGGGCTACCCAAATCATAAAATGGATTCATCAGAGGGGAGTATCAGATATTTCTCAAATGACTGATCTTTCCAAAAACCTCAGGGAAAAACTCATGGACAAATGTGAGATAAGAGTACCCGAGGTGGTGTACGAAAAAATTTCTAAAGACGGTACAAAAAAATGGGTCATTAAGGTGGGCGAAAAAGATCTAATTGAAATGGTACTTATACCAGAGAAAAGCAGGTCAACTTTGTGTGTTTCATCGCAAGTTGGTTGTGCAGTAGATTGTAGTTTTTGTGCAACAGGAAAGCAGGGATTTTCTAGAAACCTTGGTCTTGATGAGATTATAGGGCAGGTATGGGTTGCAGCTAATTCATTTGGATTACCAAGAGAGCCCAATTCAAGACATATTACCAATGTAGTGATGATGGGCATGGGGGAGCCTTTGCTAAATTTTGAGCCGGTAGTTGGGGCGATGAATCTTATGACTGATGACAATGCCTACGGTTTATCTAAAAGAAAAGTTACTTTAAGCACCTCGGGCATAGTTCCTAAGATTGATGAGCTAAGTAAAGTAACTGATATAGCACTAACAATTTCCTTACATGCACCAAATGACGAATTAAGAGATGAATTAGTTCCTATTAATAAGAAATACCCCATTCAAGAGTTATTGGATTCAGTAAAACGTTACGTGGATTCTTGTGACGATAAAAGAGTTACGACAATTGAATACATATTAATAGATGGTATAAATGATGGACTTGATCACGCTGAGGAGCTTAGTGAATTACTTAAACAGCTACCAAGTAAAATCAACTTGATTCCATTCAATGCATTTGAAGGATCAAATTATCTAAAGCCTTCTGGAAATAGAGTAAAGCGATTCCAAGCTTTTCTTCAGGACAGGGGGTATGTCACAACAATCAGATCTACTAGAGGAGACGATATTATGGCCGCCTGCGGACAATTAGTTGGCCAAGTTAATGATAGAACACGCCGAAAAGAGAGGTCTAAAAATCAAATCAAAACCAAGGCTTTATAGTGTTGAAGCGAGTTGGAATAATTGGAGCAGGAATTTCTGGATTAACCTCAGGATATGCTCTTAGAGAACAAGGCCTAGAAGTAGATTTATATGAGAGATCAAGTTCTATCAATGAATTTGGTGCGGGCATTACTCTATCTAAGAATGCGACATCTTTATTAAGAGATTTGGGACTATTTGATTCTATTGCCGCTAATGGCATTTTTCCAGGAAAGTCTTACATAAGAGATTATAAAAATTGTGATGTAATAAATTCAATGCAACTGGATGATAATTTCTTAACTGTAGATAGGCGCGACCTCGTAGACCAAATAGCTATTAGGTTCCAAGGTATAAAAGGAAATATCCATTTTAATAAGGAGGTAACTTCTATATGCCCGTCAACGGGAAGTATTAGTTTTTCTAACCATCGCGATGAATCTTACGATCTTATTTTGGTGTGTGACGGAATAAGATCATCTTTAAGAGATTCGCACTTCGGGGCCCAAAAACCTAAATTTACAAATTACATTGCTTGGAGGGGAATGACCACGAAAGAGAATCTCCCTAAGTTTGAAGACAGTGAAAAAGTAAATGTTTATTATGGTCCAGGATCACACTGGGTCCACTACCCTACAGGAAGAGATTGCATGATTAATTTTGTTGCTATAGAAAGAAACCCAAACTGGTCAGAAGAGTCATGGAAAGTAGAGGGTGATAAACCTTCTTTCTTAAAAAGCTTCAAGGGTTGGAATGAAGATTTAATTTCCATGGCAAACTCCTCAGAAAAACTTTACAGATGGGGTGTCTTTGAACGTCCTTTACCAAAATCTTTATTTAACGGAAAGGCAGTGTTGATGGGGGATGCGGCCCATCCTATGGTTCCCTTTCTTGGTCAGGGCGGATGTTTAGCAATAGAAGATGCATTTTGCCTATCATCTTTAATTGGAAAAATTAAAGATCTTAACCAAATATTAGGTGTTTTCGATCAGATGAGAAATAAAAGAAGTAGGTGGATTCAAAAGAGATCTAGGCTTCAAGGTCTTTTTAATCATGTCTCCAATCCTATTCTCACACCTATGAGAAATATTATTGCAAAAGTTTCAATGAGGACGAGTGTTACAAAGATTCACTCTTATAACCTTAACGAAGAACTTTCTTTGAAAATAAATTCAAAGCTTTAAGCCTTGCTTAAAACCCTCTTAAAATATACTCTTAATGAGTTTCTAGGGAGGAGAAAATGAGTTACGCGCAACATAGAAAGATTATCGATGCCGATAGTCATGTTATAGAGTTGGATGACTTCTTACATGCTGTCGCTGATGAGGAGCATAAAGATTTAATACCTTTAATGTCCTCTCAAAAAGAATTGCCCGTCGTTGAGGCAGGTCTTGCAAGAGGACGAGAACTTTTTGAAAAAAGGCAAAAAGATCCTGAAACTATGGCTAAATTTGAGGAAGCCATATTAGATAATACAAAGAGCGGTTGGAATAGGTTGGGGGCTTTTGATTCTGCGGAAAGGTCTCATGCGCTAGATCTATTTGGGTATTCAATTCAATGGGTCCTCCCCACATTTTCATTTCATCAAATTGCACATACCGAGGACTTAGATGTTTTAGATGCTGGGTCAAGAACACTTAACAAGGCTATGGCCAATTTTTGTAAAACCGACGAGAGACTAAAGGCCATTGGTTATCTCCCCTTACAGTTAGGACCCGAGAAAGCTCTTGCGATTATGAAGCAGGGATTTGAGGATGGGTGCTATTCCTTCATGATTGATACTAATGAGCCCAATGATAAAAACATATCTTTTACCCACCCTGACTTCGACCCAATATGGAATGGGTTCGTTAAAAAGAAATCACCTTTTGTAATTCATGTTGCAGTAAATGGACATTACAAAGCTGTATCAGAAAGTTTTAAAAATAATGGTAAAACAGAACTTGAATTAGGTGGAGATGCTCCTGCAGGAGAGCTTGGACTGATGACTATAAATAGCAGCGCTGAGTTGTTTCTCTCTGCAATGATCTTCGACGGTGTATTTGAAAGACATCCTGAATTAAAGGGCATATCTATGGAGCATGGTGCTTTTTGGTTACCTTCTTGGTTGAAGGCTCTTGATTACACAGCATCTTTATTTAAGAGGAAGAGAGAGTTTAAAGAGCTACCCTCTGAAACTGCTAGGCGTCATCTTAAAGTCTCTCCATTTGCAGGCGAGCCTGTTGGCTGGATTATAGAGAATGTGGGGCCGGAGATGTTGGTTTATGCATCAGACTATCCCCATCCTGAGGGTACATCAGATCCTATAAGGAAGTTTGAGGCAACCATGACTGATTGTGATGAAGAGACAATGAACGCCTTTTACCATGGGAATATGGAAGACCTCATGGGCATAAAGTTATAACCTTTGACAGAAACAAGCAATAAGGCTCCCCTGGGGACCACAATCTCTTACGGCATGCCAGCCATAGGGGCAGGGTACATGTACCTTTTAATGAGCCTTTATGTCATGAAGTTTTCTACTGATGTTCTTCTTATTGCTCCAGCTGTAATGGGAGCGATATTTAGTATTTCGAGAATTTGGGATGCTATCTCAGACCCTATAGCCGGATATCTAAGTGATAGAACAACATTTAAGTTTGGTAGAAGACGAACCTGGATGTTGATAAGTTTTGTACCAATCGCTTTTGGTTTTTTAGCTGTCTTTTCTCCGCCAGAGAATTTGCAAGGTCAGTCACTCGATCTTTGGATGATGATAGCAATTCTAAGTTTCTACTCTGCAATAACCCTTTTCAATGTTCCTCATATGGCCTTAGGTGCAGAATTATCAGAAGATTATCATGAAAGAACCAGACTCTTTGGAGTAAGACACATAGGCTTTACCTTAGGATCAATTTTATCTTTAGTCTCGATGAGTTTATTGATAAGTGAAGAAAGCAGTCCTACAGGAGATGTTAGGGAGTTGGCAGGTAACTTGGCTCTCTTTGCTGTTCTAGCCATGACTTTGATGATATTTTTCTCAGTTTCAAGACTCAAAGAAAATCCAGAATTTCAGAATAGAGTAAATAAAAATCCTTTTAAAGCTTTCAGAGATATATGGGTTAACCCGCACGCAAGGATTTTAATAATAGTTCTATTTATTGAGAATCTTGGCGGGGCGGTTATAGGTGTCCTAACTCTTTACGTAACACAATATATAGTAGAGGCCCCAGCATGGGCACCTCTAATTATTTTTGCCTACATGCTTCCCTCGGCTTTGTCTGTACCTCTTTGGATACCACTTTCAAGAAAGTTTGGAAAAATCAGATTGTGGGTCTTTAGTCTTGCTTTAACAGGAGTTTCTTTTGGTGGAATATTTATCATTCCTTTTTTAGACTCAGTGTCTGAAAGATTGATTGTTATGTTTTTGGGAGCTGCATTAGGTGGAATGGCTGCTGGTTGTGGAGGTGCGATTGGCCCTTCCGTGAAAGGCGACGTCATAGATTACGATGAATATCTCACTGGAGAGAGAAAAGAAGGTTCTTATTTTGCTGCTCTTAATTTCGTTTTCAAAAGTGCGACAGGAATTATGCTACTTGTTACAGGATTTGTTCTTCAGTTTTCAGGATTTATTCCTAATCAGCCGCAAACTATGGAAGTCAAAATGGCTTTAATCAGCTTGTACGGACTTGTGCCTTTAGTTTTTTATAGCTTAGGTGCATATCTTTTATACACAAAGTTTACATTTGGTGAAAAAGAACATGCTGCTATCAAGCAACAAATACAAGACAGGGTTTAAGAGTTTAGATTTTTAAATTGGCTTATTTAAAAATCAAATCAGAATAAAATCAGGAATGTTCCGCAATAAATAACTCAATTTGTTTTTCTATCTCATCTTCATGGGTTGCGTGCATCATATGATCGCCTTCATGTACTACATATAAAACAGAGTTATTAATTTTTTTGTTAGCGTACTCTGCGTGATTTATATCTACATTTATGTCTTCACTACCGTGAATAATTAGTGTTGGACAAGATATTCTTCCAAATGGGATATTGAGATTCATGAACTGACTATAGTCATTCTTAATACCATGTCTTCTGCGGCTTATAGGCCATATGGACCATATAACTTTTTTGAGTAATTCAACATTCCTTTTGTTAGAAAGCAATCTAGTTCTATTATTTTTATTTGGCAGCATCCTAGCAGCCAATTTTTTACTGCCGAAGAAAGTCATAAATGAAAGCTGTATAAAAAGGTCCATATCCCAGGCATTAATCAATGCTTCATCTTTTCTTCTAAAGTCTTCAGAATAGCTCACGGCCTCAAAAAGAATAAGACCAGCAGTATTTTCTGGGTATTGAGCTGCAAAGTGCATAGCAGAAGGACCGCCGCCAGATACTCCCATGACAAAAACTTTGTCTAGTTTGAGCTCATCTATCAGTGCCTTAAAACAGTCTGCTTGAGCTTCAGGGCTACTTCCGGACAAGATATCTGTTCTAAGATATCCAGGCCTTGAAGGCGTCAACACACTATAGTTTTTTCCTGGATCTGTGGTTTGATCATACCCACCAGGCGATCCATGTATATATAGCAGCACATTATCGTTTTGACCTTTGCCCCTATATTCAATCCTTCCGCGATGGGTGATCATGGCACTTGAATCTAATCTTAATTTCCATAAAACAAGAGTTTTATAAACAAAATAAGGAATATATATGGCAATTTTGAAAACTTGAAATGGGAAATAATAGATCGATAAAAGAGATATAGAGATTATGAATATCAGAATCTCAAAGCTCATTTTAATTTAAGGCTTTAGAATACCTATAGACTCTCTCTTTGGATCAAACTCAGCAGGAGAGACGCTAGATCCATCATGCCCACCAAGTGTTCCAAATGAGCTAAAGCCCAATATGTGTTTTTGTTTATCCGTTATTTTTTGTAGCACTTCGTCTCGAATGCTGTATTGATGATTTTCTTGGGGTTTAACCCAAGGTTGTAAAAAAGCCGTTGAGATATTGCTCCTGATAGACCCTGATCTGTTAAGACCATTGCCGTGCCAAAGTCGTCCTTCCCAAACAATTGCTGTTCCTTTAGGGGCAGTTAATGACACAGCCATTTTTTGAATCTCTTCTTCATTTGCAGTCTTATAATCTATCAGCGGCCACTTATGTGACCCAGGGATTAGTCTTGTTCCTCCATTCTCAGGTGAGTTATCTGATATTAAATACATTACATTTGCCATAAAAGGAAACTCCATAGGATGAGGAACTAATGGCCATTGATCTTGATGTAAGGCCATTTTTTCATTACCACTACCATTCATATGAGCCCCCATAGAGCAAAGACAAACCTTCTTGCCTATCAGGTGCTGGATAAGGGGTAATATCTTTGGATGATCAATCAGCTTTAAGAAGCAATCTCCTTTATTTATGAGATTCCAAACAAGCCTACTAACCTTTTCCTCTTCAGAAGACTCTATGCCAAGGCCTTCATCTCCTCGGACTTTTGACCCGACATCATGCTTTTCTTCGCCCAAGAATTGTTCATTGAGCCTTTTGTCCATTTCTTCTACTTCGTCTTCATTTAAAACATTAGCAATTAAAGCCATGCCATATTTATCAAGATGAGTTTTAGCTTCTTCTAAATCCTCTGTTAAGGGAGGATAGTTCAAGGCTTTTAAATCTGCAGTATTCATTAATTCTTATTAGTGGGTTTCAGCTCTTTGATTCTTTCAGGTTCGATATCAATAAGATAATCCATAGAGCTTTCAATCCTTCCATAAGCATTCCAAACCTTAAAACCTAATCTCGATTTTAATTTTTCAGAACAAGACTCCCAAAGATCTCTATCTAGGCCCAGAGTCTGATTTTCTTGTTGCCTAAATTGAGGAGAGCAGAAAGTTGTAAGGACACCCAATCTATCTGTATTTCCTGTATTGGCACCTGTTCCATGCCACAATCTTCCATCAAAAACCATTAAAGAGCCCGCTTTGGCTTCAGGTTGATTTATGGGGTAGGCACTTTGATCTTCTTGATTAGGATGCGCTCCGGTTAAGTGAGACCCAGGAACAACTTCTGTAGCTCCATTTGTTGGAGAAAAATCAGATAGCATCCACATACAGTTGGCTACAACTGGAGGAGAAATGCCGAGAGATAAATCTGGTTCCACAAAACCCGTATCAGCCTTTCTAGATATTTCGGAGGGTCTAATATAATTTTCTCCTGCTTTAACTGGTTGAGGCATCCACCATTGGTCTGTATGTAGACCCATCCTTACGCCGCCAGGTTTAGCTATGTTTGCTGAATGAGTAGATAAAATGAAATCATCACCCAAAATATATCCAACGAGTTCATCCACCAACGGGTGAGTGACCATATCCCTAAAACATTCTCCTTTATTTGCTAGCATCCAAAGCCGTTGGTTCACCCCTCCATTCTTGGCACTAAACGAGTCCTTATCAACTCTTCCATCTTTAAGCTTAATTTCTTGATCAGCTCCACCGTCTCTGAAAGATAGTCCCAGCTCTTCTTCAGCTTCGGCTTGCTCGAGGAGTCTTTTTTTAGAAATCTCTATTTCAGAGTCACTAAGTACCTCAGGAATGATGCAATAACCAAATTTACTTAAGTCTTCCTTAGCTTGAGATATGTCTTTTGTATGTGTTGGGCCATGTTCTAGAATCATACTAACCAGATGTTAGCATGAACAAATTGATTACTTCAATTTATAGAATTAAGGCAATTTAAATAGATCTTCTACGGTGCAATTTAAAGTCTTTGCAATTTTCAAAGCCAAAACAGTTGAAGGGACATAAACACCATTCTCAATAGCATTAATGCTTTTTCTAGAAACCTCTGCACTTTCGGAGAGCTCTTGTTGTGTCAAACCAGCAGCTTTCCTAATCTCTTCTAGATTATTTAAAAGATTTTGGTGATGTTTGCCCATTGCAAATCCCTTTCAACTCTAGCTTCTATTTCTCTTCAAAGTCCTCAACGGCTTTTGTTATTTCTTCGCCGGTATTTGGATATATGTAACCTGCAGCCATAGTTCCAATGCCTATAAAGCCAACTAACAATCCAACTCCTTCAAAAAAAGACCCCATAGCAAAGAGACCTAGGAAATAAACTCCAACACCAACAAAAATAGTTATTAGACCGCCCCTGCGATAGTCAACAGGCTCTTTTTTTCGTTCATCAAAGATTCTTAATAGACGCTCAAGCTTAATAGGATCATCAAGGTTTTTTGATATCTCTAAAATAGTTTCATTTTTATTTTTTGCTTCATGATATAACCAGAAGAATACGGCCAAGGGCACAATGATGCCAACGGATATTCCTGCAAGTGGTATTATTGATGAATCCATAATTTTTCCTTAAAATTTTTTTATGTAACGTAAACTTAACATCTTTAAACTGAGAAGTAAAGGTTACATTAAAATAAATCTGTTACAATACGCGACAACAAATCCATAAGGGGAGAATTAAGAATGCCAGAAATGACTTTATTAGGATGGTTCCACACTATCTTGGGTATATTGGCTGTATTGAGCGGTTTTTATACTATCTATAAATATAAAGTGATTTCATCAGAAGTTGGCTCCGGAAAATTATATGTTTTAGTGACCCTTCTTGTGGCGGGTTCAGCTCTTGGCATATACAACCAGGGTGGTTTCGGAGTGGCTCATGTGCTGGCAGTTCTTACTTTAATTGCTCTTGCAGGTGGCTACATCATGGAGCGATACAAATGGTTTGGATCTTTCTCAAAGTACTTTCAAGCATTAGGCTATACCTCAACATTGCTGTTTCACATGATTCCAGCCATTACAGATTTTCTGAGAAGATTGCCAGTTGGAGATCCATTCATAGACTCTTTCGAGGATCCTTTATTGCTAAATTTCCATATGGCATTTCTGATTATTTATGCACTTGGGATTATCGCCCAAATGATTTGGCTAAAGAGACAAGTTAATTAAGAGAATAATTATGCAACAAAGGCAATTTAAACCTTTTGACACAGTAAGTGCCCTTACTCTAGGTGGCGGAGGGTTGGGTCAAGTTTGGGGTGAGACTTCAAGAGAGGAAGCAGTTGCAACTGTGAATCTTGCCATTGAAAAGGGCATAACTCACCTCGATGTTGCACCAATGTATGGAAAAGGAGAGGCCGAGAGAGTTGTTGGTGAGGTATTTAAAGGAAAAGATTTAGGTGATGTAAAAATTACTACAAAATGCAGATTGGGAACGTTACCAGATGACGAAGTTTATGAACGCTTAATTTCTTCTCTTAATAAAAGCCTTGATAATCTCAATATGGAAAGGGTTGATCTTTTTTTACTGCATTCTCAGTTACGACAGGATGATTTCCAGCTGTACACACTTAATGAATACAGAGAGACTAATACAACTTCACTTTCTTGTTATTACAATGCAGTTATACCAGCCTTTGAAAGATTAAAAGAAGAGGGCAAGATCGGTAGCTGGGGTATAGGTGGGTTAGGTCAGACTCAAGCAATCCATGAAGCCTTAAGTCACGACATTCAACCCGAAGCTATTCAGTGTGTTGTTAACCCTTTAAATTCAGCAGGCGCCATAGGATATGTTGATCAAGATTTCGACCCGCAAAAAATTCTCACTGAAAGTCAGAAAGTTGGAGTGCCGATACTAGGAATTAGAGCAGTTCAAGCAGGGGCATTAACTTTAGAAATGGATAGAGAGCCTCACCCGTCGGGCTTTGATATAAAAGATTTTGAGGATTACGATAAAGCCGAACCCTTCAGAATGCTAGCTTCCGAATGGAATATGAATCCATCAATTCTTGCACACAGATATGCTCTTAGCGCCGAAAAAGTATCGTCTGTAATATTAGGTGTAAAAAATAGGGAGGAGCTTTTAGAATGCATAGAAGCAGAATCGCTCGGAGAGCTCAACCAAGATCAAATTAGCGCAATAGATACAGCTTTATCAAGATAACATAGTGAACAGAAGAAAGTTTTTAAAAGTTTCTGGTCTAAGCCTTGGCGGGTTGGCTGTTGCAGGAATAGGAGTAGACATGTCAGGAATTACAGCAAAAAAGAATTATTACTTGCAGGGAAATTATGCGCCTGTAAAAAATCTTATTTCTGAGGTAGGTCTTAAGGTGACAGGACAAATTCCCAAAGACTTGTCAGGTCTTTTTGTAAGAAATGGTCCAAATCCAATGTCTTCAGTAAATGAAAAAAAACATCATTGGTTCTTAGGAGAAGGAATGCTTCATGGCATTAGATTAGATTCTGGTAATGCACTTTGGTATAAAAATAAACTTGTAGACGGCAATGATTCTAATGCCAACACAAGTGTTATCTCTCATTCAGGAAAAATTTATGCCATAGTTGAGGCCGGTGGTTACCCTGTAGAAATTGATCAGGATCTCAACTCGCTCAATACCAAACCTTTTTACGGAGACAAAAACGCGGGCTTCACCGCTCATCCCAAGCAAGATCCAGATACTAACGAGTTGCATGCCATGTGTTATGACTACGCAAATAATTTTGACACTGTTGACTATGTAGTAATTGATCAAAATGGGTCGCATAAGAAAACTCAATCTATACCTTTTGAGTCTAGATCTATGTTGCATGAATGTGCGATTACTAAAAACTATATGCTGGTGTTTGATCTGTCAGTTGTTTTTGATCTTTATAAGCTGGGAAGAGGGTATTTCCCTTTTTCTTGGGATGACAATCACCAGTCTCGAATAGGTTTATTGAGCAGAAATGGAGATTCAGATGCTGTGCAGTGGTTTGACATTGATAGAACTTATTTTTTCCATACATTTAATGCTCATGAAGATTCAAATGGTAATGTAATTGTCACCGCTGCAGCTTATGACAGATTATTTGATACTGATTGGAATGGGCCTTTCACGGAATCTCCTCCACAGCTTACTAAGTGGGAGTTAAATACAAAATCTGGTCAAGCAATATCGACTAAATTGGATGATAGAGCCGTAGAGTTTCCGAGAATAAATCCTAGTCTGGTAGGAAAATCCAATCAATATGCTTACGCGTTAGCGTCCTCGAACACTACTGAACCTGATTTTAAAGAGATTGTTAAATACGACTTAAAAAATAATACCTCTGAAGTTTATGAATATGGATTTGGAAAATTCGGTGCTGAGCCAGTATTTGTAGCAGCTGAGGGTGCTAAATCGGAAGACGAAGGCTACTTATTGTCTCTTGTGTATAACCAAGAAAATGATAAGAGTGATTTGATAATTCTAAATGCCAAGGAACCAGAATCAGGTCCGTTGGCTACAGTGCACTTACCTCAAAGAGTGCCATTTGGATTCCATGGGGAATGGGTAAATATTTAAATTAAGACTAAAGGAGTAGCTCAAATGTCTGAGATTAACAGTCAAAAATACAAAAAACTATTTCAAACTGTCTGTGAAGCACCAATTGATGCTCCTAAGGAGGCATTTAATCTTCATGATTGGGTTTTTACTCTATCAGATAAAGATTATCAAACCACAGCACGTGGGCATATTGGTGCTGGATCAAGTATTCATACAGATGGAACACAAACATCTGTCAATGTAGAAAGTGTAGGAGGAAACCTATTAGTCCAACACTATGTAGCAGAAGTTAAAGAGCCTGATTAAGTTAAGATGGTTTCTATGTCTGACCTTTGGTTAATGAAGTTAGTACACGTTGTAGTGAAAGTTACATGGGAAATGCGCCTAATCTCTGTTTCTGATAGTGAATGCAAATTTCAAAATACCGTATTGGTGGAACATCCTAATTTCATTATGAAAATTATGTCTGCTTTAGCGTTAGGTGGTTATTTTGTGCGAAAACATAATGAAGAAGAAACACCTTTATTTGCTCAAAATTTATATAAAAGGACATTTAAAGAAAACACCTAGAGGCTTATATGATTAAGACTCTCTTAAAGTTCCTGAGTTTTATCTTAATTGTTCTGACATCCATAATTCTGCCCTTGTCATTACTCGAGTCATCTATGGCTGACTTAACAAATGAATTTATTGAATGGAGTGGGAACAATAAATTTTTAAACTCTATTTTGGTTATTTTTGCATTGGCAGCAGATGTTTTCTTACCCATTCCAAATGGCGTTACCAATACTTTAGCTGGAGCCATTTTGGGTTTTTATTTATCTATACCTATTATATGGATAGGACTTACTTTGGGTTCTATAATTGGGTTCGCTATAGGAAAGTATGCTGCAAAGCCTTTAGCAAAAAAAATACTCAGCCAAGAAGATTTAGAAAAATCCGAAGAGGTGGCCAAAAAATTTGGTGTGAGTATTTTATTGATTGCAAGACCTGCGCCGGGTTTAGCTGAAATTTCAACTGTTGCTGCTGGTTTAGCTGACATGAAATGGACTACCTTTTTAACTGTAATGATTCTTAGCAATTTATTGATTTCAGTAGTCTACGCCTTCATAGGAACCGCAGCCCTAACCAGTCAATCTGCTTCAATAGCTTTCATTGGTATTGCCCTCATACCTTTCTTGTTTTGGCTGCTGGCAAAAAGATACTTTTAAAATTAACCCAATGAAAAGATTTATTCTTCTATTATTTTTATTCTCGAGCTTAATCATGCCAAATGAGAGATTTAAAAATACCGATGAGGACGCTGCAGGAAAGTCTTTTAGAGAATTTTTAAAATGGTCTTTCACAAATAAAAAACCAGAACTTGTAGCGATTGATTCATCTGATGAGTGGAAAGAGCTAACTCCTAGCTCAACCAATTATCTCGTTTGGATTGGGCATGCAACTTATCTTATTAACAAAGATGGATTAACTATCCTTACCGATCCCGTTTTCTCAAAAAGAGCTTCTCCTGTCCGATTTGCGGGACCCAAAAGGCTAATTCCACCGGCAATTCCCATAGATAAGCTTCCTAAGATAGACGTTATTACAGTCAGCCATAATCACTACGATCATTTGGATTTAAGAAGTCTCAAGAAGATCTATAAGGCAAATCCTAATGCAATATTCTTGGTTCCCAAGGGAGATAAGAGGAGACTAGAAAGAAGAGGCATAGAGAACGTTAAAGAGTTTCTTTGGTGGGAAGAAATTGAAATCAATGGATCAAAATTTACTTTTACCCCGGTTCAACATTGGTCTGCAAGGGGTATTGCTGACAGAAATAAAAGCCTATGGGGCGGTTGGTTTATGGAACTCAAAACAGAGTCTATCTACCACGCAGGTGATACAGGGTATTCCGGTGATTTTATAGAAACAAAAAAGCGATTAGGCTCTCCTTCTCTTAGTTTAATTCCTGTAGGAGCTTATGCCCCCCGTTGGTTCATGAAAACAAATCATGTAAATCCACCTGAAGCAATTCAGGTAGCTCTAGATCTTGAATCTAAAAGGAATTTTGGAATGCATTGGGGTACTTTTCAATTAACAGACGAAGCGATCATGGAACCTCCAGAACTTTTAAAACAATCCCTTAAAGAACTGGGTTTATCTGAAGAATTCTTTCGAGTTTTAACGCCTGGGGAGGTTGTAGAGTTTTAAAATCTGGGTTGAAAGACAACCAGTATTACTATTATCAGTAACAGTATCGTCGGTATTTCATTTATAACCCTATGAAACTTTTCCGATTTTGTGTTGGAATCGGCCTCAAAACTTACCCTGAGAAAATTCAGATAAAAGTGAAAAAGAGTCATGCCCATGACAAGAAACATTTTTAGAACCAGCCAAATTTCTAAACCTTTGTAGCTCAAAAGGGCTAGGCCTGAGATCCAAACCAGAATGAGAGATGGATTTGCAATAATTTTCAGTAACTTAGACTCCATCACCTTAAAGGTCTCAGAAGCGTCTGAGCCTATTTCTTTGGTGGAGTGATACACAAATAGTCTTGGAAGATAGAATAAGGCAGCCATCCAGGTAATCACCGAGATTATATGAATGGTTTTAAAAATTAAGTAGGTATTCATCTAATCCCATTTGGCAGTAGGCGGCATAGACATCAATATAGCGTCCGAATTGCCCCCAGTTTTTATGCCAAACGCAGTTCCTCTATCCCAAAGCAAATTAAACTCAACATAACGACCTCTTTTGATAAGTTGCTGCTCTTTTTCCTGTTCCGTCCATTCCTCATCCTTAAGATTTCTGATGATTGTTGTAATCGCTTTTAAGGTTGATAAACCTACTTCTTTTATAAAGCTAAAATCTTTATTCCAATCATCTGTTTTTAAATGGTCTATAAATATTCCACCTTCACCTCTGGCTTCTGACCTGTGGGGTAGATAGAAATATTCATCACAAGCCTTTTTATATCTATCGTAATAATCTGGATCAGCCGAATCACAAGCTTCTTTCATGCATTTGTGAAAAAACTCAATCTCTTCATCTTTTTTAATTGTTGGAGTTAAATCTCCTCCACCTCCAAACCAGGAATCTCCAGTGACTATATATCTCGTATTAAAGTGAAATGCTGGTACTTTGGGTGATTGCATGTGTGCCACAAGACTGATACCACTTGCCCAGTAGTTAGGCGCTTCCTCTGTGCCCTTAACTTCAGATTTAAAATCATTATCAAATTTTCCCGATACCGTAGATATATTGACACCAACTTTTTCAAAGACTTCGCCTTTCATGAGGCTCATCTCTCCGCCCCCTTCAAATTTATGATCCCAATTTTTTCTTTCAAAACTTCCGCCATCTATATCGGCAAATTCTTCGCAGAACATATCTCTTAGTTCTCTAAACCAAGACGAAGTTAAGGATTTTTTTTCTTCAATATCCATTCTTAAAAGGATGCCCTGATTCTTTGTACAAATTCTTTGACGTTTTCCTGAGGCGTTGTTTTCAGAACTCCATGGCCTAGTCCACAAACCCAACCCGATCTTTCTTCTGGTGATAGCACTGACATTTGTTCTATGAAAGTATCTAGTTTTGGCAAGAATTCCTCATGGGGGAGGGTTAAGAAGTGCTCACTAAAATTCCCTTGTACGAAGCCATTTGAAGTTTTTTTAAAGTAATCTCTTAGATCGACATTAGAGTCTATACCCATTCCGGCTAAGTTTATTTGAGGATCATCTTGTTTCGCAATTATAGTTTCATAGTTAACCCCGTCTTTTGCATAGTAACCAACCTTATTGGGAAATTCTTTGACTAACATATTGAAGGTCTTCTCTAAGTAGATATTTAAGTCTTCTTCGGCAAGTTGATGGGCAGTCGAGTCAAAGATCATTACCACCTCAGCTCCCGCATTCAATTGTAATTCCACATTCTCTTTAAGAAGTGGAAGAATCACGTTATCTAGAAGACCTATTTGAAAATTATTGAAATTGATATTTCTGGAATCTTTACTGATATTGCATGCGTAGGCAATTAGAGTCCAAGGCCCACCAACAAAGCCTATTAAAGACTTTTCAATGGGCAATCTTTCAATAGTTCGCTCTATAGCTTCACCTTGAAATTCCATAAAGCTTATAGGGTTTTGATTTATCAGTAAGCTTTCAGCATTGTCTTCGCTTAGGTGAAGACCAAATTGAGGTCCTGGGTTGTAGGATAAATCCATACCAAGCGCTTCGAGAGGGAATAATATGTCACTGAAAAGAATTGCTACATCAAAGTCAAATTCGTTAATAGGTCCCATGGCAGTTTCGGCCGCAAGGATGGGCTTTTTGCATAGTTCTTCAAAAGTATGATCCTTTTTTAAACTTTGGTAGTGATCATGATATCGTCCAGCTTGCCTCATAAGCCATATCGGAGGACATGCCTGGGGCTTTCTCTCTATAGCATTTATGAATTTTTTATTAGGCAAGACTCTATCGATTTAACTTTAAGGCTATTTCATTGGCAGCATAGGTCAAAACACAATCTGCACCGGCTCTTTTGAAGCTTAACAAGGATTCCTGTAAAACTTCTTCTGATAACCATCCATTTTCTATTGCTGCTTTCAACATGGCATATTCACCACTTACCTGATATGCAAAAGTAGGGACTCTAAATGTATCTTTAACTGCTTTAATAACATCAAGATAAGGCATTCCAGGTTTAACCATAACTATATCGGCACCTTCTTCAATATCCATTTTCACTTCATGCAGAGCTTCTTCTACATTTGCCACAGACATTTGGTAGGTATCTTTACTTCCTACTCCAAGATTTGCGGAGGATCCTACAGCATCCCTAAAAGGGCCATAAAATTTTGAACTATATTTAGCGGCATAAGAAAGAATGATGGTATTTACAAAATCATTGGATTCTAAGGACTCTCTGATACCTGCTATTCTTCCGTCCATCATGTCTGATGGAGCCACCATATCTGCTCCAGCTTTTGCAAGGGTAAGTGCTTGTTTTACAAGTAGAGAAAGACTTCTGTCATTTTCGACATATCCATTTTCATCCAAAACGCCGTCATGCCCATGAGACGTGTAGGGATCTAAAGCAACATCTGCTATTACGGCTAGCTCAGAATTTTTCTTAATTTGTTTTATAGCAGTACAAACTAAATTATCTTCATTTAATGAGTCACTTCCTTGCTCATCCTTTTTCTCAGGATTTATGACCGGAAAAATAGCAACAGCCTTGATCTTATTGCTTTGTATTTTTTCAATTTCTTCATCTAAAGCGTTAAGACCATACCTGTTAATCCCTGGTAGGGAATCTATACTTTCCGTTCCATCTAAGTCTTCCTTTACAAATATAGGCTGTATAAGGTCGTCCACACTGAGGGTGTTCTCTGCAACTAAACTCCTAATTGAAGAAGTAAATCTTGTTCGCCTTAATCTTGATTGAGGGTATTTTCTGGATACGTTCATGCTAATTGAGATAACAGTGGGGCATTATACCTTAGGCAATAGGTATTTTATTTTATCTTATTATTTATGGCTTCTAACCAACTATCAAAGTCTAGAAATGGAGTTACTTGTGGGATAGTCCTTTGTATGGATTTGAAAGTCTTTCCAAGACCGCAAGCATGATTTCTTTTTTTAATTTCAGGATATTTTTTTATTGCGAGCTCAAAGGAGCTGGCACTCATCCAATAGAAATAGTCACAACTCAAAAGTCTTTCTGAAATATCTAGAGCCTTTAATTCATAAGTTGCAATCACTTCTTTTTCTTCATCACGATTATCTTTATGCGTTAACTTAAGCCAATCTATATCTTGAAATAGACTTACTTCAGGAGAGTTATTTTCTCCAAGGCTGTCTGAGGTTCCATTTACCCAATATCCTTTTGTTGCCATCGACTTCCAGGTGTCTATACCACTTGTCCAGATAATATTTGAATCATCTATAAGTCCGGGGCCTTCTATCGCATTGGATCTGCTTATATATATTCCCTTATTCTTAGTACCTTTCAAGACTATTTCAGAGTCTGTAATTGGCACGCGCTTAAAAAACTTTTGCTCCGATTTATTGCTTGGAAAATAATTAGCACTATTTATAGAATCAAAATAGTTATCATCATTACTCTTAAGTAATCTTTCAGACAAATCTTCCCCTTCTTCAGTCTCACCTCTTACTGTCAATAATTCAGTTGTTTCTAGGATTTCATGACTGACACCGATCTTTTGATGACAGCCCCCACCATGAGACTTCAATATTGTTCTTTCGACCTCAACAGATTTAAAAATTTCTGTATTTGTAATAGTGGAAATAATTTCTTTTACCTCTTCATCATCTTGTCGAGCTTCAATTGCAAGAGCTCCTTGAGCAGCTGCACATGGATTTTGAGATAGTGGGAGTACCATCCACTTCAGGTCTTTCTGCATCCCAAGGAGAGATAACCTTTCTTGTTCAAATTCGCTACTTCTATTTTGCATGAATCTATCTATAGCGGCTTTAGCAACAACAAGACCATCCTCCGTGCCTTCAAGTAACTTAGTCAATCTAGTGTGAATATTACCTCTGACTTCTTTAAAATTAATCTGAGTTTGAAATGGAAGCGCTGAAGGTAAAAAGCTAGACAGATTCTTTTCTCTTCTAGGAGAAGAACTCAAGATATTTAGATTCTCCTTTCCAATGCTATCTTTTTTTAAAAAGATCATATCTCTCATATCTGCGCGATCAATTGTTCCAAGTATCTCAGTGCCTTCTTCAATATCAACTGGTAGGTCTTTCCAGGAATGAACTGCAATATCTGCAACTCCGTTAAGAAGGTCAGTTCTGATATCACTAGTAAACACACCAATGTCAGGCATCTCATTGAGAGGTGTCGTTAAATCTTCATCACCCAGAGTATTTTTATATATGTGTTTTATTTCTAGTTTAGGAAAAGCCTGTGTTATCTTTTTAGCTACAAGAAGAGCCTGAATCCTAGCAAGAGGGCTTTTCCTTGATACTATTTTTAAGGTTTTCAATTTAAAACTAAATGAGAATAATTCTTAAGAACCCACACTAATCGGTAACGTTTTATAATAGCGTCCGTTTCAAGTCTGATTATATTAACTTTTATCAATAATTAATTCATGAACTATAAAAAATTCTTCTCGGACGAGTTAGTTTCACTTAAATCTCAGGGTCTATATAGAAAGTTTAGAGCTATAAATAGAAACAAAGCTAGCTTTCCCAAGGCAACCGAGAGATTTGAAGGTAAAGAAAGAGAAGTTGAAGTTTGGTGTAGTAATGACTACTTAAACTTGAGCCAACACCCTGAAGTAACTAAGACCTCTATTGAGGTTATAAATGAACTTGGCACTGGATCAGGTGGAACAAGAAATATTTCTGGTACTTCAACATATCATGTAGATCTTGAAAGGCTTATTGCTGATCTTCACAGAAAAGAATCTGCACTTCTTTTCCCTTCAGCGTATACAGCAAATCAATCGACTCTTTGGACTCTCTGCAAGAACATGGAGGGGATAGAAGTTTTTTCTGATGAGCTAAATCATGCCTCTCTAATACAAGGTATAAAAAATGCTGATGTAGTAACACATATCTTCAGACACAATGACACAGAACATTTAGAGGAGCTCTTAAATACCGCTAATGCAAATACGCCAAAACTAATTGTTTTTGAATCACTTTATTCTATGGAAGGATTACGTTCTCCATTACAAAAAATAATCGACATTGCCAAAAAATACAATGCTCTAACTTACTTGGATGAAGTCCATTCAGTTGGCTTATACGGCCCTGAGGGCAGAGGCATAACGGCAGAAAAAGGACTCGAAGATGAAATAGATATTATCAACGGCACATTATCAAAATCCTATGGACAGATGGGCGGTTATGTCGCGGCAAATGCAGATATTATTGACTACATCAGAAGTTTTGCTCCTGGTTTCATCTTCACATCTTCTATGAATCCGTCTATAGCAGCAGCATCCATTACAAGTATTAAGATTGCTATGTCCTCTGAAGATCTACGAGAAAACATAAGAATTAACTCTGATCGAATTAGAGCAGGCTTAAGAGAACTGCAAATACCTTTTCTAGAGAATGATAGTCATATAATACCGATTCATCTCTATGACCCTAGGCTTTGTAAAGAGGCAGCTAACCTGCTACTAGAAAAGCATGGAATATACATTCAGCCCATTTTTTACCCAACAGTTCCAAAGGGTGATGAAAGATTCAGGGTAACTATCACTCCTCGTCATGAAGCAAGCGACATAGATCATTTCTTAGATGCTCTTGACGATGTTTGGAAGCAAATGGACTTAAAACGATCCGATTCAACCGAAGAAGAAAAACCGGCTGTATCTAGAATCTACTAGTTAAAGATCTCCTTTAGCCCTGACTTCGCTTTGATCTATGGTGAACTGTTCACCGTATCTAGCTTCTAGTTTCTTTTGATTCTCTGAAATAACCTCTACAGGGTCTAGGTCTAATGCCATACAAGCAGTAACCCAGTACCACATAACATCTCCAAGTTCTCTTTTCATATGAAAGATATTGTCTTCATCGGCAGGTTTGCCCTGAAGTATCATTTTCTTAACTATCTCGACAAATTCCCCAGTTTCACTTCCTAATCCAAGAGCAGCCGTCAAAAGACGTGGAGTATCAATTGGTGAATTTTCCTGAATATTATCCAAAGATTTTTTTAAGTCATCTATTTTTAGGCTTGGATCACTAGTTACTTTCGTGACGAAATCACAATATGTTTCAAAAAATTTTTCTGCATTTTCCATACCCCAATGATACCTAAAGCGCATGATATTAATAGGCTCTATAAAGAAATTAATAAGAGTATTTTTTATAAATTTAAGATCGAATTACTCAAGATGTTAGTTCAATTCTTGGTAAAATACGTACGTGGATGTATCTGAAATTTTCGAAAGTCTTAACGAACCCCAGAGAAATGCGGTAACTTCTGAATCTAAGAACTTACTTGTTCTTGCCGGTGCAGGATCTGGTAAAACTAGGGTAATTGCACACCGCGTGGCCTGGCTAATAAAAGCTGAAAATATAAATCCTCATTCCATCTTAACTGTAACTTTTACTAATAAAGCTTCAAGAGAAATGCGCGGAAGGATTGAAGACATCGTTCAAGAAGAGATGGGGAATTTTTGGTGTGGTACATTTCATGGAATTTCGCATCGTTTACTAAGAACGCATTGGGAAGAGGCTGGCCTAAGAAAAGAGTTTGCAATTTTGGATTCTGAAGACCAATATCGAGTTATCAAGAGAGTCGTGAAATCCATGGGCCTTGATGATACCAAGTGGCCGCCAAGACAGATTCAATGGTTTATAAACAAACAAAAAGATGAGTGCAGAAGGTCAAAAGATGTGGAAGTTTCAGATGATTACTTCGCTGAAAAGATGACTGAAGTATATAAAGCTTATGAGGAGCTTTGTGAGAGGGAAAGTTTGGTTGATTTCGGGGAGCTTTTACTGAGAGTCTACTTGTTACTTAAAAGTAACGAAGAAGTTTTGAGACATTATCAAAGAAGATTTAGCCATATATTGGTGGATGAATTTCAAGATACTAATGAAGTGCAATATCAATTTTTGAAATTATTAGCGGATGGCGGAGCTAATTTCATGTCAGTAGGGGATGACGATCAATCTATTTATGGATGGAGGGGAGCCAAGAGTGAAAATATAAATAGATTTACAAACGACTATAACAATACAGAAGTTATTAGACTTGAACAGAATTACAGATCTACTTCTGTAATTTTAAGTGCTGCTAATGAAGTCATAAAAAATAACCAAGGCAGAATGGGTAAAGAGCTTTGGACGGATCAAAAAGAAGGAGAGCCAATATCAGTCTATTCGGCATATAACGAAGATGATGAAGCTCGATATATAGTTGGAAGCATACAAAATTGGGTCAACCAAGGCAGAAGTCTTGATGAAGTAGCTATCCTTTATCGGTCTAATGCTCAGTCAAGGGTCTTGGAAGAGGCAATTTTAAGAGAAGCTTTGCCGTACAAAATTTATGGTGGTTTAAGATTCTACGAAAGAGCAGAAATAAAAAATGCTATGAGTTATCTCAGACTTCTCTACGGAAGAGAAGATGATGCTGCTTTTGAGAGAGTTATCAATATTCCTCCAAGAGGTATAGGCGCTAAAACAATAGACCTTATTAGGTCAAAGGCATCTGAAAAGAGCATATCTCTCTGGAGGGCATGTGAGGAACTTCTAGACAATGACGGTCTAACACCGAGAGCTTCTCAGGCTATTCAAGGATTCATGTCTAGTTTTGATAACCTTGAAAATGACACCAAAGATCTTCAGTTGAGAGAAATTGTTGATATTACTGTTGAGAGAAGCGGTTTAATAGAATACCACAAAAAAGAAGCAGGAGAAAAAGGAAGAACAAGAGTTGAAAACCTTTCGGAGTTAGTAGGAGCAGCAAGGGACTTTGAACCTGATTCTTTTGATGACCTAGAAGAAGGGCCATTAAAGATGTTTATTGATCATGCAGCTCTTGATGCAGGAGAAACCCAAGCTTCTGAGCATGAGTCTGCTATACAATTAATGACTCTACACTCAGCAAAGGGATTGGAGTTTCCTCTAGTTTTTATATCAGGATTCGAAGAAGGTCTCTTTCCTCATAAATTATCCATCGAAGACCCCAACCAATTACAAGAAGAAAGAAGGTTATGTTATGTGGGCATGACCCGATCTATGGAAAAGCTATTCATTACTCATGCGGAGATGAGAAACCTCTATGGTTCCGAAAGCTTCAATCCAGCTTCTAGATTTTTGAGAGAGATACCTGAAAATCTCACTGTAGAGGTCAGAACCGGCGGCAATGTTCCTAGAGCATCAAAATCTAGTTCAAAAATAGTTTCAGGCGAAGTTCCAGATACAGAATTTAAATTAGGGCAGAGAGTTCTTCATGAGGCATTTGGAGAAGGTGTAATTCTTAATTACGAAGGTGAGGGAGCTAATGCAAGAGTGGAAGTAAATTTCGATTCTAGCAAAACAAAGTGGCTTATGGTTTCTTACGCTAAACTACAACATATATAAAGAAAGGTATTCAAAATGAAAAAATTATTAGCAACTGGAATAACACTTATTTTGATAGCGTGCTCTGGCACCGAGACTACAAGTCTAGAGGATGACGGTTGTTTTTCTACAGGTAGTAAGACTTACAAATGGACAATGGTAACCACTTGGCCTAAAAACTTCCCTGGACTTGGAATGGGTCCAGAAAACTTTTCTAAATACGTCGATGAGATGACTTGTGGAAGAATGCAAATTAAGGTTTATGGAGCAGGGGAATTTGTACCAGCTTTGGGAGTTTTTGATGCAGTTTCACAAGGTAATGTTCAGTTAGGCCATGGAGCGTCTTACTATTGGACAGGTAAAGTAAAATCCTCTCAATTCTTTACTGCAGTTCCCTTCGGATTAACTGCTCAGGAGATGAATGGCTGGCTACATTACGGAGGTGGTATGGAGCTCTGGGAAGAAGCTTACGCTCCCTTTAACCTAATTCCTTTAGCAGGTGGGAATTCAGGGGTACAAATGGCAGGTTGGTTTAAGAAAGAAATCAATTCTTTGGATGACCTCAAGGGCCTCAAAATGAGAATACCCGGATTGGCGGGGGAAGTATTCACAAGAGCAGGCGCTGAAACAGTTACTCTTCCAGGTAATGAGATTTTTCTTTCCTTACAGCAGGGGGTAGTTGATGCTGCTGAATGGGTAGGACCATATAATGATCTTACCTTTGGATTCCACCAGGTTTCTGACTACTACTATTATCCAGGATGGCACGAACCCGGCTCTACTTTGGAAATTATCATCAATAAAGAAGCTTATGAGACCTTGCCCGATGACTTGAAAGCAATCATTAAATACGCTGCTAAGTCCGCTAATCAAGAGATGCTTGATGAGTATACTGCAAGAAATAATAAGGCACTTACAGAATTAATCGAGAAACACAATGTGGATCTTCGAAAGCTTCCAGATAGTGTTCTTATTGAGCTTAAAAAGATAACAAAAGAAGTCATGGAAGATTTTATTGAGGATGATCCGATGGCACAAAAAGTTTACAAGTCTTATAACGAATTTAAAGAACAAGTTATCAACTATCACAGGATATCTGAAAAGGCCTATATTGATACAAGAGAGTTGGATTGAATAATTTAGAAAATAAAGATCTAGGCTTAACAGAATTTCTAGACGTCTGGAGGCAAATGCAGGCAGCTACAGACCAAAAGTCTGGTCAAGAAAAGGATGAGATTTGGTTTACAGAACATCATCCTGTTTATACGTTGGGGCAAGCTGCAACAGAAGAAAATATCATTTCAACAAACAATATTCCGGTAGTCAGAACTGATAGGGGCGGGCAGATAACTTACCATGGACCAGGACAGCTAATGATCTACTTTATGCTTAATTTAAGAAGACTTAATTGGGGACCGAAAAAGTTAATTTGTGAAATGGAATCGCTAATCATAGATCTTCTAAAGCAATATGAAATAAATGCGTCAAGAAGAACTGGAGCTCCAGGAATTTATGTTCAAGAAAAGAAGATAGCTTCTATTGGTTTAAAAATCAAAAGAGGATTTTGTTACCATGGTATTAGCTTAAACGTCGATATGGATATGAAGCCCTTTGAGGGAATAGTAACTTGTGGAATCGACTCCCTGGAAGTAACTCAAATAAATGAATTTGCAGAAATTTCTATTGATGAAGTTAAAAGAGATTTCTTGCAGCTTATTAAGAGTCAAGGAGCTAGGGCAGCCTAATGGATAACTTAATACCAACAAAAACCATCAAAGAAAATGGCGTAATCGCCGTTAAGAATGGGATTAAGCCTAATTCAAATAAGCTCATTCCAATTGAAAGAAAGCCTACATGGCTCAGAGTTAAGTCACAAAATTCTTCGAAGTATAGAGAGCTTAAAGAAATTGTAGCCAATAAAAAGCTGCATACTGTTTGCGAAGAGGCAATGTGTCCAAATATTCAAGAATGTTGGAGCCATGGCACAGCAACTTTTATGTTACTGGGTTCTGTTTGTACCCGGGCCTGTAAATTTTGCGCTGTAGATACTGGCAATCCTAAAGGATTGCTCGATAAGGAAGAGCCACTTAAGGTTGCTAATTCAATATCTCATATGAACTTAAAGTATGCAGTTCTTACATCTGTAAACCGGGACGACCTTGATGATGGAGGTGCAAAACATTTTGCAGATACTGTAAAAGCAATTAAGAAGGAAGCTCCCGAGGTCGTTATTGAGGCACTTGTCCCTGATTTTTTAGGAAATGAACAATCTATAGAAATACTTTTGGATTCTAAGCTAGAGGTCTTTGCTCAAAACCTGGAGACAGTTAAACGACTTACAAAAAAAGTTCGAGATTCAAGAGCGGGATACGAACAAACACTTCAAGTTCTGGCTTACGCAAAAAAATACTCTCCTTCCATAATCACTAAGACAAGCTTGATGCTTGGTTTAGGCGAAACTGAAGAGGAAATTTTAGAATCCTGTAAAGATATTAAACAAGCAGGCGTTGATGTTTTAACATTGGGGCAATACATGCGGCCAACCGCAAATCATTTACCGGTAGAAAGGTGGTATTCTCCTGAAGAATTTGAATACTACAAAAGGCTAGCTTTTGAATTTGGTTTTATTGAAGTGGCTGCAGGACCCATGGTCAGGTCATCTTATAGGGCAGACAGGATAGCCCATCTCATTTCAACTTAACTACCATAGACTGCTTCAGGCAAGGCAGTTACTAGCTCAGGAAAAATAGCCAAAGCAATTAACACTCCCAACTGAATAAGAATAAAAGGGATCACTCCTCTATATATATCTTTAGTTGCAAGGCTATCTGGTGCCACCCCCCGAAGGTAAAAGAGGGCAAAGCCAAAAGGAGGGGTAAGGAATGATGTTTGGAGGTTGATGGCGATCATTATGCCTAACCAGATTGGATCCACTCCAAGCATTAATAGAGCTGGCCCGACAATTGGCACTACTACCAATGTGATTTGTATGAAGTCTAATATAAAACCCAATAAAAAAATGATAACCATTACAACAAGAACAGCACCAAACGCTCCCCCAGGTAATTCAGCAAAGATACTTGTTATGAGATCGTCTCCTCCAAAGCCCCTAAAAACTAGTGAAAATATTGATGAACCCAAAAGGATCATGAAAACCATGGCAGTTATTTCTGTTGTTGTTTCTACTGCTTCAGTTAAGTTCTTTCTGGTTAAGCTGCTTTTACTAATTGCCAGGAGAACTGCACCAAAAGCACCTACACCAGCAGCCTCAGTCGGAGTTGCTATGCCCAAAAGGATTGAACCCAGCACAGAGGAAATTAGAACAAAAGGAGGTAATAAAGAAGTGAGCATTATTTTCCATCTTCCCGAGACAATAGTTACTTCCTGGGATGGAGCCATTTTGGGTGAAAGGTAAGCCCTGATCACGACATATAGCGCATAACAGACAACCAAAATTAGACCTGGAATAATTGCTCCCATAAAAAGATCTCCAACAGAAACCGTCCTTGCAGAAAAATTCCCTACGTTTAGTTGAGACTGTTGATAGGCTGCAGACAGAACGTCACCGAGTATGACAAGTGCTATAGAGGGTGGAATTATTTGACCTAAGGTTCCCGTAGCACAGATAGTCCCTGCTGATAAACTTGGATCATACTGTCTAGATAGCATGATGGGTAAGGAGATCAATCCCATCGCAATAACTGTTGCTCCTACTATTCCGGTACTAGCTGCTATCAAAGCTCCAACAAATATTACTGATATCGCAAGGCTACCTCTAAAACCTCCTATAACTTCTGCCATGTTGCTAAGTAGGTCTTGAGCTAAATTTGATTTCTCCAACAATACGCCCATGAAAACAAACAATGGCACGGCAACTAGAGTCATATTAGTCATATCTCCATAGAGACGATTAGGAATTGCGCCTAAGAAAGCTCCTTCAAAAGTCCCGGTTAATATACCTAATCCGGCAAAAATAAGGGCTGTACCAGCTAACGAAAAGGCAACTGGAAACCCTGCTAATAGAACAAGACAGATTACTCCAAACATTAATAAGGGAATAAACTCAACCATTACTCTTGATAGTCAGATAAGACTTTAATATTTCGGACAAACTTTGTAATGCAAGCAAAGTCGCTACAGCAATTAATAATGATTTTTGTATATACACAAATGGAAGGCCATCGGGCTCAGCAGAAACTTCCATTATTCGCCACGAAAATTCTACATATCCCCATGAGTAAAGAAGTATCACCCAGCAAACAGGTTGCAAGAAAATAATGTTTCCAATCAGGTCAACCAATGCCTTTCGGGACTCACTAAAACTCCTATAGAAAATATCTACTCTTACATGAGCTCCTCTTTTTAATGCAAAAGCTGCACCTAGAAGAAAGAGGCCACCATGAAGATATAAGACTACATCTTGTAAAAGTACAGATCCCATATCTAGTCCGTATCTCATGACAACCACAAGACAAGTCACTAACACCATAATTGCTACGAACCAGGAACAAATCTTGCCTGTTATTTCTGAGAATTGGTCTAAATAGGAGCTTAATTTTTCCAAGGTTAATCTATTTTTTCTTAAAAGGTATTTGAATTATAATTATGGAGAGGTATTTATGAACTTACAATTTACACAAGAAGAACTAGATTTTCAAAAAGAAGTTAGAGATTGGATAAAAGACAATTATCCAGAGGATATGAAAGAAAGGCTTATGAATGCTCCTAATGGACATGTTACTAAAGAAGAGCATGTTAAGTGGCAGCAAGCACTTTATGCCAAAGGATGGGCAGGTGTGAATTGGCCTAAAGAATATGGAGGGGCAGCATTTACCGCTTCTCAAAAGTATCTTTTCAGTAAAGAGATGGCTGCAGCACGAGCTCCCGGATTTACAGCTTTCGGTATATCGATGGTTGCTCCGGTCATAATGGCATTTGGATCAGATGAACAAAAAAAGAAATATCTTCCAGATATCCTCTCTTCAAAAGTTTGGTGGTGTCAGGGTTACTCTGAACCTGGATCTGGATCTGATCTTGCATCATTGAAGACAAAAGCTGAAGATAAAGGAGATCACTATCTTGTTAATGGAGCTAAGACATGGACTACCATGGCTCAGCATGCGGATATGATCTTTTGCTTGGTAAGAACAAGCCAAGAAGACATCAGACAGAAAGGAATTTCTTTCTTACTTATAGATATGCACTCAGAGGGAATTGAAGTTCAGCCTATCAATACATTAGACAATACACCTATAGGTCATCACGAAGTCAATACTGTCTTCTTTGAGGATGTCAAAGTCCCCAAAGAAAACTTAATAGGGGAAGAGGGCAAGGGATGGACCTATGCAAAATACCTTCTTGAATTTGAGAGAGGGAACGGTTATTCCTCTGAGCTTTATCAACAACTACAACAAATTAAATTGAAAGCAGAAACTGAAGATTCGAGCGGGACAAAGTTATCAGAAGATCAGACCTTTAAAGAGTCCGTCGCAGAAATAGAAATACAAATAAATGCAATGGAAGCAACTGAGCTTAGGATCCTTGGCAGCTTAAGTGCTGGTCAAAATGTAGGCCCCGAGTCTTCTCTTCTTAAAACAAGAGGCACAGAAATCGGTCAAGCAATAACCGAGCTGGCTGTAGAGCTAGTCGGCTATTATGGTATTCCATTTAATAATCCTGGCCCAGAAATAGGAAATAATGAACCTGCAATAGGAAGCAGATTTGCAAATACTGCTGCTCCAAGATATTTTAATTATAGAAAAGCCAGTATTTACGCAGGTTCAAATGAAGTACAAAGAAATATTATGGCTAAGTTAGTTTTAGGACTGTAATTCATGCTTGTTCTCGTTTCTCCTGCCAAGACTCTAGATTACGACAGTGAATTGAAGGCTGATGATTTTTCTGTAGCTTCCCATCTTTCAGATAGCGAACTTCTTGTAAAAGAATTACGAAAGAAGAATCCTGAACAACTTGCCTCGCTAATGGGGTTAAGTGAAAAGCTGTCCTTTCTTAACTTTGAAAGGAATATGAATTGGTCGAAGCCAACAAAACCAAGTAATACTGCAAGACAAGCTATATTTGCTTTTAAAGGTGATGTATATCAAGGACTTGACGTAAATTCACTTTCGAAAGCTGATATAAATTACGCACAAAAGAATCTTTGTATTTTGTCTGGGCTCTATGGCATTTTAAAGCCTTTGGACTTGATGTATCCATATAGGTTGGAGATGGGAACAAAAATGCAAAATAATCGTGGAAAAAATCTTTATGAATTCTGGGGGTCGAAGCTAACTAATCATATCAACGATCTATCTTCTGAAAATAAGTCAAAAGGGATTGTTAACCTAGCCTCAATGGAATACTTCTCAGCTATTAAAGAAGACGAACTCAATCTTCCCGTAATTAGCCCAATCTTTAAAGATTACAAGAATGGGAAATATAAAATTATAAGTTTCTTTGCAAAGAAAGCTCGAGGTTCTATGGCTAGATTTATTGTCCAAAATAAAATCAAAAAGGTAGAAGACCTTAATGATTTTAATTTAGACGGATACAGTTATAGCAAAAATGATTCTGAGACAAATAAACCGGTTTTCCTGAGGAGAAGTTAGACCCCAACCTCGCCATCAAGGTATTTTCTTCTCGGTAGCATATCCTCAAAATCAGGATCTTTATTTTCAGCTTTTGCCTTGAAGGCTACAGACATCTCATCGCTTATGCCTACAGCTGTGTTCCATAGAGCAATATGATTCAGGGCTTCTTCAATAGTATGATCTCTTCCGTAGTTTAATGACTCTTTAGTTCCGGCTATAGCTAGGGGGCCTTTCGAAGCAATCTCCGAAGCTACTTCCATAACCTTTTCCATCATTTCTTCTTTTGTTTCATAGACCTCATTTACCAGACCATGTTTCATAGCCTCTTCAGGCAGAAATCTTCTACCTGTATAAGCCAACTCTCTAACAACTCCTTCCGGAATGAGCCTAGGAATTCTTTGTAAGGTTCCTACATCAGCAGCCATTCCAATATTTATTTCTTGTATACAAAAGAAAGCATCTTTTGTGCAATATCTCATATCTGTAGCTGTAGCTAAGTCAACTCCTCCACCTACACAAGCACCTTGAATAGCAGCAATTACAGGAATCCTGGCTTTCTCTAAACAAGTGATGGTGTGTTGTAAGTCTAATGTAACCCTGTAGCCAGACTCTTTTCTCATGCCCATATGGGCATTCGGTTGTTTTTCTGAAGGCGAAAAATTTGCTAGATCCATTCCTGCACAAAAATGTTTTCCTTCCCCTGACAGGACAATGACCCTTGCAGATGCATCATCTGAGATGCTTTCTACCAAGTGTGGTAGTTCAGACCAGAAAGCTTTATTCATAGAGTTGAATTCGTCTGGTCTAGACATTTTTATATGAGCTATTTTGTCTTTTATTTCTAAATCAAAACAAGTGTATTCCATTTTTATCTCCGTATTCTTAGACAGTCTCGGCTAAATTAATGATTTCATCAACTTTTACTTTAAGCTTATCAACATGATCAAAAGCTTTGTTGTGTGGCATAACAACTTTTCTATCTCTACTTAGAAGATCTAGGCCTTTTCTTAGTTCTTGAGCACTCTCTATTAATTTTTCTTTATTTTCCATATTAATTTTTTATATGTCTTTTGAATGATATATTGTAGAAGAAAAGATAGATTCTAGAAATGGAAGTTTCAAATTTAAAAGTAATCTCAAAAGAAGTTTTGAAAGCTGTAGATGCGGCTTCAGAAGAAGTAATGCAAATCTACAAATCTGATAGTTACGAAATTGAAGGCAAAATTGACGGATCTCCAGTTACGCTTGCAGATAAGAGGTCTCATGATGTTCTTTGCTCTGCTCTTGCATCTATAGATCCAAATATTCCTGTCTTATCAGAAGAAGGAGATGCACAAGACAACACCAAATCTTTATTTTGGTTAATTGACCCCTTAGACGGCACTAAAGAATTTATTAATAAAAACGGAGAATTTACGGTTAATGTGGCTCTTATTGAAGAGGGGGTGCCTATTCTTGGCATCGTATCTGCCCCTGCTATTAAAGAGTGTTTTGTAGGTTTCAAGGGGCAGGCATTCAAGATATCAAATGGCAAAGAGATTGTGATAAATTCTAAAAAACAGACTAGAGATATTTGCTTGGTGACGGTCAGCAAGAGTCATAAAAGCGACAAAGACAATATCTTTATAGAATCTTGTAAAAAAGAATTTGAAAAAGTTAAGGAAGTACCCACTGGAAGCTCCTTAAAGTTATGTCGAGTTGCGGAAGGTAAAGCCAATATTTACAGCAGAATGGGTCCAACTTATCAATGGGATATTGCTGCAGGTCAAGCTGTGGTGGAAGCCGCAGGTGGTACAGTTTCTAATCTTGAGGGAAAGCCTCTGAGGTATGAATTTATATCAGAGAAAAAGAATCCTCTATTTTATTGTTCGGGAGACCCTTTATTTCCGTGGAAAAATATCTTCGATAAATTAGTCTAGATTAAGAATTATCTTTCCTATATTTTCATTTGCTTCCATGATTGCATGAGCCCTTGCACACTGAGAAAAGGGTAGAGCTTCATGAATAATCGGTTTTAGCTGACCTTGATCGAAAAGAGGTAAAACTTTATTGGAAAGTTCTTTCATAATTTCGTTCTTTTTATCTTTATTTCTTGCTCTGATAGTTGAACCTATAATCTTCTGTCTCTTTATCATCAAGTGCCCCAAATTTAAGTTAGATTGAGCTCCACCCATTAACCCTATAATCACTAACCTGCCTTCCATGCCTAGAACTTGTAAATTATTTTCTAAATAACCTGCCCCAACTGGATCTAAGATTATGTCAGCTCCTTTAGGAGACCAATCCATTATGCTTGCAAATATGTCATTAGATCTAATTTCACCTGCCGAGGCTCCCAAATCTATGCAAAAATCTATTTTTTCTCTAGATCCGGCAGAAACAAAGCTGTCACAGCCAAATACTTTAGCTAACTGTACTCCCGCTGTACCAATACCACTTGCTCCGGCATGAAAAACTACTTTATCTCCTTTTTTCATACCTGCTTCCATAAAGAGATTAAGCCAACAGGTTGCATAAACTTCTGGAATGGAGGCTGCTTCAGCCCAGTTCAGTGCATCAGGCTTACTTATGGCATGATACTCAGGACAGGCTACATATTCTGCGTAACCCCCACCTGCTAGAAGTGCAATTACTTCTTCTCCAGGTTTCTTCGATGAAACCTTCTTACCAACACTCTCAATAATACCACTGCACTCTAGCCCTAAAATCTCACTTGCTCCAGGGGGTGGAGGATAAAGACCATTTTTTTGAGCTATATCAGCCCGGTTTAGTCCAGCTGCTTTAACTTTAATTAATATCTCATCGTCTTTCAGCTCAGGCAATTGAGCTTCTCTGACTTCAAGTGTGTTATTTATAACTTCTATTGCTTTCATATATAAGAATTCAGGATTATACCTCTCTAGTATAAATTTTAGGTTTTTTGCTAAATTTGCACCAATATTCACTAAAAATGTAAAATTCACCAAAGATATGTCTAAAAAAGAGCTCAAAAGCGAAGAAACAGTAGGAACGGCTCTTCAGGAAATGGAGGCCCTATCCCCTGGAGGTGATCTTCAGGCCTACATAAATTCAGTACATAGCATTGGTATCTTATCCTCAGAAGAAGAAAAAAAGCTTGCTGAAGATTTGTATTACAGAAATGATCTTGATGCAGCCAGGAAGCTAGTATTGGCTCACTTAAGGTTTGTTATTTATATTGCGAAAACTTATTCAGGTTACGGTTTATCAGAAGCAGATCTCATACAAGAAGGCAATGTGGGACTTATGAAGGCTATAAGGAAATTTAATCCTGAGATGGGAGTTAGGCTGGTTTCCTTTGCAGTTCACTGGGTAAAAGCTGAAATCCATGAGTACGTTTTAAAGAATTGGAAAATAGTCAAAATTGCTACAACTAAGGCCCAAAGAAAGCTTTTCTTTAATCTGAGGAGCAAGAAAAAAGGATTAGGGTGGTTGACGGAAGAAGAAGTTGAATCTATGGCAAAAGATCTGGGTGTCAAACCATCAGAAGTAAGGGAGATGGAGAAGAGGCTTAGCGGTATCGACATGTCTTTCGATCCTCTATCTGAATCTGATGACGAAGAGGCTTCGTATGCTCCTTCGCAGTATTTAGAAGATGTAGATGCTGATCCAGCAGAAATCTTTGAAAAAGATACCCTCAATGAGAGCAATGCAACTCAATTACATGAAGCTATAAACCAATTGGATGATAGGAGTAGAGATATACTTCAAGATAGATGGTTAGCAGATGAAAAGCTGACACTTCATGAACTTGCGGAAAAATATGACATTTCGGCCGAGCGTGTTCGTCAAATCGAAAAAAATGCCATGAAAAAAGTTAAGCAGTCTTTCTCCTCCGGAGAATAGCTTGCAAATTCAAGATCGCCTTAAAAGTTTTGTACTAAGAAAAGGAAGGATAACCTCTAATCAAAAAAGGGCTATTGATACCCTTTGGGATAAGTACATACTAGACAGCAACAAAGAGGTTAAAAATATCTATCCAGACACTGACCCAATTTTGGATATCGGTTTTGGAGCTGGCGAAACGACTTCATTTATAGCTAAAGCAAAACCAGATACTTTTGTTTTAGGTGCCGAAGTCTATCTTTCTGGCATTGGGTCACTACTAAGCAAAGCCAATGATGAACAAATAGATAATATAAGAATTCTCAATTCAGATATTGCTCCTTTCTTAGAAGATAAGGTATCCGATAATTTCTTTGAAATTATATTGATGTTTTATCCTGACCCTTGGCCCAAGCGAAAGCATCACAAAAGAAGGTTAATCAACAACGATTTTATAAATCTACTTAATAGAAAAATAAAACCTAAAGGAATCTTCTATTTCAAAACCGACTGGGACCATTATTATCAGGAAGTAAAGAAGATAATTGCTAAAGATAAAAAATGGTCCGTATTAGAAAAGCAGGATTTAGAAAATTACTTGATTGATTTACCTCAAACCTCCTTTGAAAGAAAAGCTTTGCTTGCCAAAAGGGAGCTCAATGAGATTATCTTACAAAGAATTAGCTAACTAACTTATCAAGTTCTTTCAGTATGTCTTTAAAGGCCTCAGATCTGTGAGAAATTTTATTTTTTTCCTTTTTACTCAATTCTGCTAAGTGTGAACCATTCTTTGTTATAAATATAGGATCGTAGCCAAAGCCTTGTGATCCTTTGAATTCAGTCGCTATATCTCCCTCTAAACATCCATAACTTTTTATGATCATTCCCTCAAAGTATCCAACTAAACAACATCTAAATCTTGCGGATCTCAAATTAGCTTCGTAAGGCTCCATATCTTTTAGTAATTTCAAGCAATTATCTTGATCAGTACCTGATTCGGAGTATCTAGCAGAATATATCCCTGGCTTACCTTCCAAAGCATCAACCTCAAGACCAGAATCATCACCAATTGCTGGTATACCTAATTCTTTGGATACAAACTGCGCCTTGATGAGTGCATTTTCATAAAAAGAACTTCCTGTTTCAGGCGGTAGATCAACAATATTTTCTGGTAAGTGGATGAATTCGTAATCGCTATTGGAAGCTAATTCTTTAAATTCTTTTAGTTTGCCCTGGTTTTTTGTTGCTACTGCTATTTTCATTGAGAAATTTTATACATTGCAGTGGCAGCAAATAAATTTGGAGAAATTTTAGCCAAAAGACTTTCATTGCCTGAGGTATTGAAAAACCGCTTTTCAATAATATTTATTGAAGATTCATTACAAAGTATTTCGAAATCCTTGATGGTACAGAGGTGAATATTGTCTGTTTCATGCCAATTCTTTGGCAATGATCCTGTAATAGGCATCTTGCCTGAAAACAAAAGACTCAATCTAGTTGATAAGAAACCAAAGTTGGGGATGGTGACAATACTTTCTTTGCCAATTCTCGTCACTTCCATTAACGCTTTTTTTGGTTCTTTAAGCACCTGAATAGTTTGACTCATAATGACAATATCAAAGCTTTTATCGCCAAAATTTTCTAAGCCCTCATCAATGTTTTGTTGGATAACATTGAGCCCGGACTTAATGCAAGAATTAATGTCCTCTTGATTTATTTCTACCCCCATAACGGTTGATTCAGATTCCCTAGATAGAATTTTTAAAATCTCACCATCTCCACACCCTAGATCAAGAACTTCAGAATTTCTCTCAACCCATTTTTTTATGACCTCAATTGTATCCATTTAATTTTCCAAGAAAGACGATAAGCCTTTGGTGTAGTCTTCATCAGCAAACAAGAAAGAATCATGGCCATGTGGACTATCAATCTCAAGATAACTAACTCTCTTTTTCGCTGCTATAAGGGCATTTACAATTTCTCTAGATCTCTCAGGTGCAAACCTCCAATCAGTTGTGAAAGACACTACTAGTAACTGCGCTTCTATTGTTTCGAAAGCTCTCGCAAGATCTCCTTGATGATCATCTGCAGGATCAAAATAATCTAAGAGTTTTGTCATCAAAAGGTAAGTATTCGCATCAAAATTTTCAGAAAATACGTCACCTTGGTAACGCAAATAACTTTCGATCTCGAATTCTGCATCGTAAACAAAATTCAATTTTTCTTCCTTGAGGTCTCTGCCAAATTTACTTTTCATAGCTTCTTCAGACAGATAAGTAATATGACCTACCATTCTTGCAAGCTTTAAGCCCTGCTTAGGAGATTGCCCAGTATCTAAATATCTCCCAGCCGCGAAATCTGGATCATTGAGTATTGCTTGTCTGGCCACTTCATTAAATGCAATGTTTTGAGCGCTTAATTTTGGAGCAGCTGCAATTATTCCGGCCTTTTTAATTTTGTCTGGAAAAAGGCGAGACCATTCAAGGGCTTGCATTCCCCCCAAACTACCTCCTACAACGGCATGCCATTTTTCTATACCAAGAGAATCAGATAGCAAAGATTGAGATCTCACCCAGTCTTTAACAGTAATAATTGGAAAATCAGGGCCAAAATAGTCACCTGTTTCCTTGTTAATCGAAGAGGGTCCTAACGATCCATGACAACCTCCGATATTATTCGGGCAGACAACATAAAACTTATTTGTATCTATGGCTTTTCCCGGACCTATAAGAGAATCCCACCAGCCAGGCCTCTTTTCTCCTTCATAGAAGCCAGCAGCATGATGGTTACCACTTAGAGCATGACAGATAAGTATGGCATTTGAAGAATCTTGATTTAGGTTGCCGTATGTTTCATAGACAATTTCTATATCTGTAAGTGATTGGCCACACTCTAGATCCAACTTACCCTGAAGGGTAAGCTTTTTGGGCTCTACTATACCAACTGATTCATTCATAAAAAAACCTGTTCGCCTTCGCTAAACAGGTTTAATTTAATGCATTAGCTGTATTTCAATTAAACGCCCGCAAGCTATATCAAATCGGCGAAAACATTATTATATTGAATCTATAGTTAGAAACCAACAGACAACCATACTGGTAAACCCGACTCTAGTGCAAATTGGACGAAAATTGCTTGTAAAAAATTAAGGGCAATAAAAGCAAAGATGGGAGAAAAGTCTAATCCTCCCATTGGCGGTAAGAAGATCCTGAATGGATTGAATAATTTATCTGACATTTGTCTAATCAATACAATGGCAGGATGAAAATTATTACCTGCTACGAAGCTCAAGATGATTCCACCAAGTAAAATCCACCAGATCATCTTCAGCATTAAAAGAACAACGGAATAGGTAGACCACATTAAAATTTTAATTGGAGCATATTCTATAGAGCCAGCTATGGCCGCCATGTAGAAAGCACCTGCTTGAATAAAAACAGCCACCAAAAAAGTCGCTAAATCCACACTATAAACTGGTCTAATAAACGACCTCAGAAATTGACTTGGAAAATCTACAGCTCTTATTATTCCCTGAACAAGAGGATTGTAGTAGTCAACTTTGAGTAGACGAAATAAGAAGTTGAATACAACCCCAAGTGTAAATACATCCATCAAAGCCTTGAATAAGAAGAAAGTAGCTTCTGACATTATTTATCTCCTAATTCGATAGATTTCTCTTCAGCAGCTTTCATTGATCTTTTAATTATTTCTTTGAGATCTTCTTTCTCAAATTCTTCTATAGCTCTTTGTGTAACTCCTCCCGGAGAAGTTACATTTTTTCTCAAATTCTGAGGTGAATCCGAGGCAGCTATTACCAAATTTGCAGAACCCGAAATCATAGAGGCGATTAAGTTAACTTTGTCATCAATTGAGAGATCAAGATTCTGGGATGACTCCAGTAAAGATTCAATCAAATAAAATACATATGCTGGCCCTGAACCAATTAAGGCAGTGAAAATATCTAGTTCTTTTTCTTTGATTTCAGCAGTTTTACCAACCGAACCAAATAGTATCTTAGCTTTTTCTATATCAGTTTCTTCTACTCTTTCGTTTGAAGAGATTGCTGTTACACCTTGCATAATACTAGCCGGAGTATTCGGCATTGCCCTTATTATCCTTGCAGATGAGCCTATGATAGATTCAATTTTTTTTATTTTTACACCAGCTGCAATAGATATAACAAGATTGTTCTTTTCTATAATAGTCTCTTTGATTTCAGATAATACTGTTTCGATGATATTAGGTTTTACAGCCAAAATTATTAAATTGGAATCTTCCGAGACTTTTTGATTATCCGTAGATGTCATTACACCAAAATCTCTGGATAACTTTTCTAAATGCTCCTTTTCTGGTGAAGAAGAAATAATTTTAGAAGGTTCATGGCCATTATTTATCAAACCCGATATTAGGGCTGTTGCCATATTGCCTGCACCTATGAAGCCTATTATCTCGTTAAGTTTTTTCATATTCTCGGACCAAATATACCTGTTCCTATTCTTATCATTGTAGCGCCTTCTTGAATGGCTACTCCATAATCTGAAGTCATCCCCATCGATAGGGTATCAAAATTATGTCCTTGTCTAATGAGTGAATCATAGATTTCTTTTACCTTCCTAAAAACCTTTCTTTGCTCTTCTTCAGAGTCTCTAGGCTTAGGAATTACCATCAATCCTCTTATTTTTAAATTTTCCAAAGCCTCTATTTTTTGGATAATTTCTTCAAGATTTTCTATCTTTAACCCAGATTTACTTTCTTCATCATCGATATTTAATTGCAGGCATGCATTAAGGACGCCTTTTGACTTGGGCCTGGAAGAATTTAGCTTCTCTGCAACCTTGAAGCTATCTATGGTGTGCACCCAGTCAAACATCTCCGCTATTCTCTTTGCCTTTCTGGATTGGATAGAACCTATAAAATGCCAAATTATATCCTGATCTAATTTAGATATTTTTTCCTCTGCTTCTTGAAGATAATTTTCCCCAAAATTTTTGATGCCTTCTTCGTAAGCAACAATGATTTTTTCAATAGTTTGTGACTTGCTCGCTCCTATAAGGGTAACATCCTCAACAGACCTTTTAGAAAGATTGCAGTTTTCTTTTATGTCCAGAATGATTTTTTGGATATTCTCTGATTTCACAAGCTACATTTCCTGTGGAGCATTGATACCCAAAATTGAAAGCCCATTATGTATGACTTGTTTAACTCCGCTTAGAAGGAATAATCTGGAGCTCATCAGGCTCTGGTCTTCAACAAGAAATTTTTCACTGTTGTAGTAGCTATGAAAGATACCAGCTAAATCCTTAAGGTAGTAACAGATCAAATGAGGTTCACTAGATAGGGCAGCCCTTTCAATCAATTTGGGATACTGTTTTAAAGTTTTCTGTAATTCAACCTCTTTATCTAATTCTAATAAAGTTAAATCAGAGCCTGAAAGCTTATCTACATCTATATCTGACTTATTTAAAACACTGCAAATCCGAGCATGAGCATATTGAATATAATAGAGTGGATTGTCCTTAGATTGTTCTTTTGCAAGATCTAAATCGAAATCTAAATGCTGGTCTGACTTCCTATTAATATAGAAGAACCTAGCTGCCTCAGTTGTAACCTCATCAATTAACTCTTTGAGTGTAATAAACTCGCCGCTTCTTGTGGACATGGGTACTTTCTTGCCAGACCTTATCAAGTTCGCGAATTGAATAAAAACTACCTCTAATTTTTCAATATTCCTTTCACTAGCCTCCATTGCAGCCCTGACTCTTGGAATATAACCATGATGATCAGAGCCCCAAATATTAATGATTCTGTCGTACCCTCTATCATATTTGTTTAAATGATAGGCTACATCAGAGGCGAAGTAAGTATATTCTCCGTTACCTCTTTTTAGTACCCTGTCTTTATCATCTCCTAATGCAGATGATTTAAACCAAGTGGCACCTTCTAGCTCATAAATAAATCCTTTGGACTCAAGTTCATTGATGGCTTTATCTACAATACTTTCTGAACCAGGTTTGCTCTTATAGAGAGACGATTCTGAAAACCATTTATTATGTTTTACTCCAAACTCAGACAAATCGACCTGAATCAAGTCTAGAATTTTTTGAAGAGCAAAATCTCTAATAAATATAAATTCATCTCCAAGCATAGATCTAATTGCTTCAATAACTGAATCTGTAAAACTTTCATCATCTTGTTTATCCCTGTCAAGGTCATTTAATTCTAGATCACTCAAAAAAAGCCCATCTTTCTTCTGTTCCTTTAATTGTTGAGCTATGGATTTCAAGTACTCGCCTTGATAACCATTTTTAAACATCTTTAACTCACTATTGAAAATTTGTGCGTACCTTATCCACAAACTCGCAGCTAGAATATTCATCTGTCTGCCGAAATCATTTACGTAATATTCTTCATCAACTTTAAATCCTGCTTCACTTAGGAGCCTAGCGAGAACTGATCCAAAAACAGCTCCTCTTCCATGCCCTACATGTAACGGACCAGTAGGGTTGCTTGAAACGTACTCTATTAATACTTTTTTATTATTTGATTTGGATGAACCATAATTATCCTTTTTTACCGAGATCTCTTTAAGCACAGATCCATGAGATTTCTTTGACAAGAAGAAATTAATAAAACCTGGTCCAGCTACCTCGACTTTTGTTATATCTTCATCTGTAAAAAAATTAGCTTTAATTTGATCCGCTATTTCTTTGGGATTTTTGCCAAGTGGTTTAGCTAACACTAGAGCGATATTTGACGCTAAGTCTCCATGCTCTTTTTCTTTATTCTCCTGAATGTTGATATCAAATTCTTTAATATCAAAATCAGCACTATTATATAAATCACCTAAAATCCCTTTTAGGTTCTCTTGGATCTTTTCTTTCATTTATTTTTTATTTACGACCCTGATATTCACCATTTCTTGTATCAATGGTTACTATTTCGCCCTCAGAAACAAACAGTGGCACTTTAACAACTGCCCCTGTTGAAAGAGTAGCCGGTTTTGAACCTCCGGTTGCGGTATCTCCTTTGACACCTGGATCTGTTTGAGTAACTTCTAGATCTACAAATGTAGGTCCAACTACTGATATTGGATTGTCGTTCCACAAAAGAACCTTACAGATTTCTTCTTCAGTAACCCATTTTTCTAGATCACCAACCGTATCAGTGCTTACGGGTATTTGTTCATAAGTATCAGGGTGCATGAAAAACCAAGCACTTCCATCACTATATAGGAATTGCATATCAAGTTCTTCCACGTCTGCAGCCTCAAGAGACTCTCCTACTTTACAAGTCTTTTCTCCAACTCTTCCCGTTAGGTAGTTTCTAAATTTAATTTTACTAAAAGCCTGACCTTTACCAGGTTTGTTGAATTCTTCTTCAATAATCACACAAGGGTCGCTGTCTATGATAATTTTTAGACCCACCTTAAAATCACTAGTTGAATAAGATACCAATTTTTTTCCTTATATGTTTTTTAACGAAACCAATTTATTCCCAAATTTTACTAGCATATTTTCTTTCAAGGAATCTAAATCTAATTTACTTGAATCTTCAAAAAGAAGAATGACAGTTGAGCCCATCCTAAAGTACGCTAACTCATCTCCTTTGTTTATCTGTATTTTTTGACCAGGTCCTTCGTTCCATTCTTTGATTAGTTTCTTTCTAGAAAAATTTTCATCAGTACTCCAGAAGGGGACAATGCTGCCAACCACCGAAGCTCCTACTGAAACAAGAGAGTATTTGAAACCATCAGAATCAATTTGTAAGAAAGACCTCTCATTTTTGATATAAAGATAAGGTATAGATTCTTGTGCTTTCTTATTTACACTGTAGAGAGATGTTCCCAAATGCTTGGAATCAGTTATTTGTCCATTAAAAGGGCAATGTATCCTGTGATAGTCTGTAGGGGCTAAATAAATTGTTATGAAGTAACCCCCGCTGTAGAGAGATTTGTAATCTCTTCCAATTAAATCCTCTAGAGAATAATTAAACTTTTTTGCCTGGATTAGTTGTCCCTCTTCAATCAATCCATGATCAACTATTTCTCCATCAACAGGAGAAATAAAGGATGTATTTACATTATCGATAACTCTGGAGCCACGTTTTAGTTTTCTGGTAAAAAAATCATTATACGAACTATATTTTTCTATATCTGAATGTATTGCTTCATTGAGATCGGGCTTATAGAGCCATATAAAGCCCTTTATTAGAATATTTTTAATGATTCTTGCCTTGCTATTTGCAAGCAGACCCAGCAAGAGAGTTAGAAGTAAATGAGGAACTAGTTTATGCATTATCTCTATAAAGCAGTGAATAACTTTGGCATTGTATCGATTTATTTCTGGTATTCAGGATATTTGGTTAGTAAATATCGTTCAATTTCAGGAATTAATTTTTTATAGATAATTAAGATGGTTACCATTAAGCCTAAAATTGACCACTGCGAACCAACACCGCTTAATGCCAGGACATGAAGACCTGAAAACATTAAAACCAGGCCCACTAAGTTTGGATGTCTCAAATAACTCCATAATCCCGTAGTTATCAAATTACCCCCTTTTTTCTTGGTATTCTTAATTTGTCTTTCGTAGATGAATTCAATAGATATTCCCAATATACATAGAGAAATTCCTAGTATGTCTAGATAGTTTAATGACGAGTATCCTGATAAATAATTTAGAGAAAATACGGAACTGAAACAGATGATCTGAATGAGAGATATTTTTAAAACAGTAAATAAGATAGTAAAAAATTTCTTTTTGTAAATCGAATCCCTAATGGACGGGAGAATCTCTTTAAATAGAGTTGCCTTTATTGATTTATAAGCGCTAAAAGATTTTAAACACCATAAAATCACCATTAAATTAGCAAATAGCTGCCTTTGAGAAATTTCTGATACTTGTAAGTGAAATTGAATTGCTAAACTTACAAACAAACTCAAAAGAATGGGTAAGAACAAGAATTTTAATAATCTTCTCGGACTTTTTTTATTGATACTGCTTAATATCAAAGCTATCAACAATATTGAGTTGAAAAAAAATAACATTAATATAAAAACAAAATTTGACATCTGTTAAGTTTTCTTAAAGTTAGATTTTTTTTGGCATTGCATTGAGTCTTATTTATCTCTATAGTTTAACCGTTCGCAACCGGGGAAGGTGAAAATATGTGCTTGCAAAGCACATTTGTTTCATCTACTTTGCGAATAGATTAAATAAGAATTTTTAGAAATTAGGAGATAGCTATGACGCGTCTTTGTAAATTTGTTTTCGTGCTGGCAGGTATTTCAGTTTCAGGCCTTGTGTTTAGTGATCAAATCCAGCCCCTATTAGACGTTGGAGCCGCTAGGCAGGTAGCCGAGAAAACATCTCAGTCAAAAATTGACGAAATGGATGAACAAACTTCAGTGATAGTCAGTGAGTTCAAAACAGTCAGCAAACAAATAGAAGGGTTGAGAGTTTATAACGCTCAAATGAGACAACAAATTCAGCGTCAAGAAGAACGTCTGAAGGAAATAGATAGAACTCTAAAAGAGGCACAGGTTATGCAAAGACAGATTCCACCTTTCACAAGAAGAATGCTTGCTGGAGTGGAAACCTCTATTGAACTGGATTTACCTTTCCATTTAGCTGAAAGGAAAGAACGTATAGCTTTTGCTAAAGCTGCTTTAGATAATCCAACTGTATCTCCTGCTGAAGGTTTAAGACAGGTTCTAGAAGCTTTCAATGTAGAAGCAGAATACGGAAGAAAAATTGACGCCTATAAAGACAGTATAGTTATAGACGGTGAGCTAAGAGAAGGAAATATCCTTAGAGTTGGCAGATTAGCCATGGTATTCCAGACAGCCGACGAAACTCAAACTCATGCCTGGAATAACGCAACAAGGTCTTGGGAAGAGTTAGATAACAGCTATAGAAATCCTACTAAGAGAGGCTTAAGAATAGCAAATAAGTTAGCTACAGTTGACTTAATGGAACTTCCTTTACCAGCAGCAACGGAGGCAAACTAAAATGAGAAAATTAAAACTTTTTATACTTATACTTAGTCTCGGGCTAATCTCTTCAACATCTTTTTCAGAGGATGGTGAAGAAGAGGCAGTTCAACCATCTAATCCTCAGGAATTATTAGAAATTGTTAAGCAAGGTCAATTTGCAGATACGCAACAACAGAGAGATAGAGAAGCGCAGTTTAGAAACGAGAAAAATAGACAGGCAAAACTTCTTTCTGATGCTAAAGATGAAAGAGCTAGGCTCGAGAGAGAGGCTGCTAGACTAGAGCAAAAATTTGAAGCTAACGAAGCTTTATTAGTAGTTGCGGAAGAGCAGTTAAGAGAAAGGCTAGGGTCACTTAATGAAATCTTTGGTCATTTAGCTGGAAATACAACTGAAGCTCGTAACATCATGGAGCAATCTATTACTGCAGCTCAATTTGGCAAGGATAGAGAAGAGTTCATGACAGCCTTGGGCTCGAAAATGAACGAAGGTATTAAATTAGCTTCGATAGAAGAGCTTGAAACTTTATGGTACGAATTACAAAGAGAAATCAATGCTTCTGGTGAGGTTGTTAAGTTTAATACCGAAGTAATCACAACAGATGGAAACGTTGAAAATAGAGACGTAGTTAGAGTAGGTAACTTTAATGTAGTATCAGACGGTCAGTATCTAACGTACTCTCCGTCTCGTGGTACATATTCTGAACTTCCTTCTCAACCTGCTGGAAGGTATACCTCGCAGACTTCAGACATACTTGATGGAGATACTTTCCCGGTTCAATTTGCTGTTGATCCAACTGGTCCTCAAGGAGGTTCATTGTTAGCCAGCTTGATTTCTATGCCAAGTACTTGGGGTAAAATGCAAGAAGGTGGTCCGGTTGGTTATATGCTTATGGCAATAGGAGTTTTAGCAACACTCTTATTTATTTGGAGATTCTATGATCTTTGGAATATAAGGGGTGGAGTTATAGCTCAATCAGCTTCTTCAACATTAAGTAATGATAATGCTTTAGGTAGGATTCTTAAGATCGCTGAAGACGACAAAGAAGCAGACACTGAAACCTTAGAGCTCAAGATGGCTGAGCAAATCTTGAAAGAAAGACCAACTGTAGAAGGATTAAATTGGGTGCTTAAGATTGTCTCCGTAGTGGCTCCTCTAATGGGACTCTTTGGAACAATCATTGGTATGATTGAAACATTCACCATGATTACCTTATTTGGAACTGGAGATCCTAAAACAATGGCGAGCGGTATATCCACTGCTCTCGTAACAACATGGTTAGGACTAATGGTCGCAATTCCAACTACTTTTATGTACGCAACTGTAAATAATATTTCTAGAGGAATATTAGGTACAATTGAAGAATCAAGTACTGGTATGGCAGCTAAAAGGTCAGAGGGAACAAGTTAATAACTACTGAAGAAATAAAGAATGCAATTTTTTTATAACTTTTCAGATGCTCTATTTGCTTTTATGCAAAGAGGCGGAGATGTGCTTTATTTAATAGGACTTCTTGCGTTTGTTATGTGGTTCCTCATATTCGAGAGAATGTGGTTCTATTTCTACACCCACAAAACTTATGTAGGTCAATCAATGACAGAATGGGATCAAAGGCAAGATAAAAGTTCTTGGAATTCTAAAGCAATAAGGGACATGCTGATCTCTGAAAATGAAATAAGAATTGATAAGAATCTTGGTTTGATCAAGATGTGTGTTGGAATAGCTCCCCTTTTCGGATTATTTGGAACAATCACTGGAATGATTGAAGTTTTTCACTTGCTTGCCGTGACGGGCGGTGGTGATGCTAAGGCTATGGCTGGAGGAGTTTCTAGATCAACAATACCTGCTATGGCAGGTCTCGCAGTAGCATTAACCGGAACGCTTGCTAATCAATTCTTAGTTAATAGAGCACAAAAAGAAAAAGACATGCTGGTAGATCAGCTGGTCGCAGAATAGGAATATAATATGAGAAGATCACCAATAAGTAGTGCAGTAGCTGAAGAAGAAGATATTAATTTAACTCCGATGTTAGATGTTGTTTTTATTCTTCTAATTTTCTTTATCGTAACTGCAAATTTCATTAAAGAGCCAGGTCTTGAAGTTAATCGACCTGATGCTGAAACTTCTAATATTCAAGAAAATGCTGCCATTTTGATAGCTATCGGAGCTACCAACGACATATGGATTGATGGACGAAGAGTTGATGTCAGACAAGTAAAAGCAAATATAACTAAGCTCTTGGCTGATAATCCTCAAGGTTCTGTAGTTATTCAGGCAGATGAGAAGGCACAAGCTGATGCCATAATCCAAGTAATGGACCAGTCTAGAGAAGCCGGAGTTTATGCAATTTCATTAGCGTCTGAACCTAAGTTTTAAATTTTATGGGATTTTTTGCAGAACAAAATCTTAAAATGTTAGGGACAACCCTAACAGGTTCTCTTTTATTGACGGTTGCAATATTTTATACAATGCAATGGCTAATTGATGTTGGTGATGTTGAGTTAAATGACAAGTCCATCAAAATAGCTGACGTAACTATGCCAGAAAGAGAGCTAGAATTGATGATGGATATGGAACGTCCTCAAGAAGAAGAGCCTCCACCTGAAACTATGCCACCAGAATTTGATATGACCCCTCCAGCAGATTTGGATACATCAGCAGCTAGACCAAATTTAGGCTTTAAAGGAAAAAAAGCTGGTGTTTTTGCTGATGGTTCTTATGTGCCGATATTCCAGGTACCACCAGTTTATCCAAGAAGGGCCCTAGAAAGAGGTATTGAAGGCTGCGTTATGCTCAAGTTTACGGTTACTAAAGTTGGATCAACCAAAGAACCGGAAGTTGAATGGGCTGTTCCTCCAGGAATTTTTGATAGAGCTGCAATGAGATCAGCTTTGAAATATAAATATAAACCTCAGATAAGAGACGGTGAGGCTATTGAAGTACCTAATGTAAGAACAATTATTGTTTTTAAAATAGATGATCCCGGTAAGCCTGCTGATTACACACCTGAGGGATGTGCGTAGATAGTTATGATTAAATTAGGTTATCCATTAAAAATTTTTCTTATAGCAACAGTAATAAGTTTGTTGCCAGTCACTTTGGGAGTTGCACCTTTAGACTATAAAGGAAGTTCTTTAGAAGCAGCCGAGGATGATAAGAAGAAGAAAAAAAGAAGAAGAACAAAACTACCCAGTAAAAAGATGCAAAGAATTTTGCAAACTATTGTGCCTTTTATTGAGGCCGAACAATGGAATGAAGCCTTATTGGCTTTAGAGCCTGTAGCTGCAGTAGATTCTAAGTTTACTAGTACAGATAGATCCAAAATGTACTACTACAGAGGATATATATATTTTTCTAAAGAGCAGTATGGAATGGCTGAAACTGCTTATAAAAATCTAATTGCTGAAGAGGATTCGAGCGACCAAGAAAGACAAGGTGCTATTTATTCTTTGTCTCAACTTGCCTACATTGCTGAAGATTATAAAACTTCAATAAGCTACTTATTAGAATGGCTTGATAACGAAGAAGAACCTAGCTCAGATGGCTATGGACTGCTCGCTCAAGCTTATTACCAAGTTGAAGATTTTCAAAAGTCAGTTGAGGCAATAGATACTGCAATAGAAATACAAGAATCAAGAGACATCGCAATCAAAGTTCCCGTTCTCGATGCGGAAGGAAATGAAACAGGAGAGATGATCGAGACAGGAGAAACTCGCAAAGGAGTTGCAAAAGAAAATCATTATTTGCTAAAAATGGCACTTTACTCTGAATTAAAAAAAGATCTTGAAGTCTTACCCATATATGAAATATTGGTTCAACATTACCCTAAAAAACGATACTGGACTAACCTTTCAGGCCTGTACGGACAAAAAGATAGGCAAATGGATCAAATGGGTGCTCTAGAAGCTGCTTATGATGACAGATTGTTAGATAAGCAAAGAGAGTTTACAGCACTATCACAGCTTCTGTTTATGTTCGAAAACCCTCGTAAAGCGGCTAGAGTTATAGAGGATGGTATCAATCAAGGAATAGTTAAAAAAGAAGAAAAAACTTTAAAAGCGGCAGCTCAATATTGGCACGCTGCAAAAGAACTTGAAAGGGCTAAACCTTATTATCAACAAGCCGCAACCAAATCTAAAGAAGGTGAACTCTTTATATTCCTTGGGCAAGTACACTTTAGCCTGGATGAATTTGATAAGGCAGAGAAAGCCATTCAGGATGGTATAAAGAAAGGTAAGCTAAAAGATGAAGCTGCCGCTTATATGCTTTTGGGTCAAATTAACTTCGAAAACCAAAAGTGGGAAGCAGCTATTGAGTCTTTCAGAAAGTGCATTGACGTAGCTGAAAGACAGTTTGATGATAAAAAAGAAAAGCAGAAAGAGAAAAAGAAAAGAGTTCAAGATCAGGCTAGAAAATGGGTAACATATACTGAAGGTGAAGAAGAAAGAGTTGAGGCCTTGAAGCTCAAAAGAAAAGCGCTGGGTGTCTAATTTTTTACGTACTCAACGAAGCTAAACTCTATTCCATTTTCTGATCTTTCTAATCTAGAATTTTCTTTCCACAGGCTTTTATCCCATTCAGGAAAAAAAGCATCTGCAGAGTCGACTTCTAGCTTTATTTCGGTAATTAGCAATTTTGTTGCCAAAGGAAGAAATTCTTTATAAATAAATTCTCCTCCAATAATATTAACCATTTTGGAGTATTTGATTGCTTCTTCAAGCGCTTCTTCAGTAGAACTAACTTCAGTCACTCCTTCTCTTCCTTGAATTGACTTAGTCATCACAATATTCTTTCTGTTTGGTAGTGGTCTTCCAATAGAATCATAGGTTGCACGACCCATAATTATTGCAGTATTTTCTGTTTTTTCTTTAAAGAACTTAAGGTCTTCTTTTATGTCCCATGGAATTGTTCCATCTTTACCTATCGCAAGATTTATATCCACAGCAGCAATTAATACTATTTCCATCAAACTGCTATAGGAGCACTTATAAAGGGATGGGATTTATAATCTACGAGAGTAAAGTCTTCAAATTCGTAATCAAAAAGATCATCCTTTTTATTGATATTTATGTTGGGTAAGGGATGTGGTTTCCTTGAAAGCTGTTCCTCAACTTGATCTAAATGGTTAAGGTATATATGTGTATCTCCTAATGAATGAACAAAATCTCCTACTTTTAGGCCTGTAACTGAAGCAATCATGTAAGTTAATAGAGCATAGGAGGCAATGTTATAAGGAACCCCTAAAAATACGTCTGCACTTCTTTGATAAAGCTGACAAGATAACCTTCCTTCGCTGACATAAAACTGGAATAAAGTATGGCAAGGTGGAAGTCCAGACTTAATCATTATAGGTATTTCCTTCGGATTCCAGGCTGAAACTATATGACGCCTAGAATTAGGATTAATCTTTAGGTCATCAACTACTAAGCTAAGCTGATCAATTCCTTCAAAATCTCTCCATTGCTTTCCATATACGGGTCCTAAATCACCATATTGCTCAGCAAATGCATTATCCGTTTTGATTAAATCTATGAAGCCAGTTAATTTGTCTTTCCATTTCTGAGAATGCATTTCTAAATTTTTACTTTGATTAGTTTCTTCTAGCCAATTTTGAAAAGGCCATTCATTCCATATGTTTACGTTATTTTCAACTAGATACCTTATATTTGTGTCACCTTTTACAAACCAAAGTAGCTCATGAAGGATCGAGTTAAAGTTTACTTTTTTTGTAGTAACAAGAGGGAAACCATCTTGTAAATTAAACCTCATTTGATGACCAAATATACTAATAGTGCCAGTGCCTGTTCTATCTTCTTTTTTAGTTCCTTTGGCCTTGATTTCTTTCAGTAAGTCTAGATATTGTTCCATCAATTTAAATTTGTTTTCTATGTGAATAATAAATGAGAAGTAATCCAATTACTATCATTGGTAAACAAAGCAATTGGCCTCTTGTTAGGAACTCAAAAACAAATCCAATGTGCTGATCTGGTGTCCTAAAAAACTCTGTTACGAACCTTATGAGACCATATCCTATTAAGAAATGACCCGATATATTCATCAACGGTTTTGGCTTTCTAGACACAAAGAGCATGTATGCAAAGAGCAAAATTCCTTCTCCAAAGGCCTGGTAAAGTTGAGAAGGGTGCCTAGTTATTCCTAAAGGGTCTGAAGGAAAAATTACACCCCAGCTCAATTCAGTGGGACGACCGAGTAACTCTGAATTAAGAAAATTTCCTAGCCTTACAAAACCAAGTCCTGGGGGTACATAAGGAGCAACTCTATCCATTAGCCAGAAAAATCCTACACCCCAGCCTTTTGACAACCAAAGACAGGCAACTAAAACTCCTACAAGCCCCCCATGAAAAGATAGCCCTCCTTCCCAGATAAAAAATAGAGACAGAGGGTTATTCAAAAATTGATCAATAGAGTAAAAAAACATGTATCCAGCTCGTCCACCTAATATTGCCCCTATTAAGCTATAAAACATAAGATCACTTACCTGATCTTCATTCAAATCCTTTTGATATCTTTTAATTAATAAATAGATTGTGATAAAAGCTGATAGCCAAGTTAATCCATACCATCTAATGGCTAGCGGACCTAATTGTATGGCTATGGGATCAATTTCAGGAATTAACATTTAGGGCTGCCTAATCTCATCCACCATACTTAAAACTCCTTTTGGAGGAGGGTTTGTAAGACTTGATATCACTAAAGCCAGTGAAAAATTTAAGATCATCCCTATAGCACCTATTCCTTCTGGAGAAATACCAAGAAACCAGTAATAGGCATTATTAATTTCTGGATTGATAAATTTAAAGTAAATAATGTAAGAAGCTGTAAAAATAAGTCCACATAACATACCTGCAATTGCACCTTCTTTATTGAGCCTTTTATAGAAAATTCCGAGAAATAGTGCAGGAAAGAATGTTGCTGCGGCAAGTCCAAATGCAAACGCTACTACTTGAGCTACAAAGGCAGGAGGATAAATACCAAATATTCCTGCAATACCAATAGCAACTGCAGCAGCAATTCGTGCGTATTTTAATTCTTGTTTCTCTGTAATATTGGGCATATAAGTTTTCTTTAAAAGATCATGAGAAATTGAAGAGGAGATGACTAATAATAGGCCTGCTGCTGTTGAAAGGGCAGCAGCAAGTCCGCCTGCAGCTACAAGTGCTATTACCCACCCTGGAAGTTGGGCTATCTCAGGATTTGCTAAAACTATAATATCTCTGTCAATGTAGATCTCATTTCCATTGGATGGATTTGGATTATTTTCAACAGCCCTTTCACCACTATCACCTCTATCATTTGTGTATTTAGGCTTAATGTCCTCTAGGGCATTACCCGCTGAATATTGAATTTTTCCATCCATATTTTTATCTTTCCAGGCTATAAGGCCTATTTCCTCCCAATTTTTAAACCAAGAGGGAGACGTGCTATAAGGTTGATCTTGGATTGAATCAATTAAATTCATTCGTGCAAATGCTGATACAGCAGGAGCTGTTGTGTATAGGAGGGCTATAAATATAAGTGCGTATCCTGCAGATTGTCTTGCTGCACCTACATTTGGTACCGTAAAAAATCTAACAATTACGTGAGGTAAGCCCGCAGTGCCGAACATAAGAGCAGCGGTTATACAAAATATGTCAATATTACTCTTTACATTCTCTGTATAGGCCGTAAAACCAAGGTCTTTTGTAACCTGATCTAGTTTATCTAGAAGATAAATATCGCTGTCGACCATCGTACCACCAAACCCTATCTGCGGAATTGGATTTCCGGTCATTAGAATAGATATGAATATAGCCGGAACTAAATAAGCAAAAATTAGCACACAATATTGTGCAACTTGTGTATAGGTGATGCCTTTCATGCCCCCCAAAACAGCATAGAAAAAGACTATAGCCATTCCTACAATAACTCCTGTGTTTATATCAACTTCTAAGAACCTAGAAAAAACAATTCCTACACCTCTCATTTGGCCGGCGATATAGGTAAACGAAATAAAGATTAGGCAAATAACAGCTAGTTTTCGCGCTGTCTTTGAATAATATCTTTCCCCTATAAAGTCAGGAACAGTAAACTTGCCAAACTTCCTTAAGTAAGGAGCAAGAAGAAGCGCAAGAAGAACATAGCCTCCAGTCCACCCCATTAAATACACAGAGCCATCTTTTCCCAAGAAAGCTATAAGACCTGCCATAGATAAGAATGAAGCTGCTGACATCCAATCTGCAGCAGTTGCCATACCATTCGCTACAGGATGCACACCTTTACCGGCAACATAAAAATCATTTGTTGATTGTGCTTTAGACCAGAGTGCAATTCCTATATATAGAGCAAAAGAGATCCCGACAAAGATATAGGTAAGCAGCTGAGTAGTCATTTATCTTTTTCTTGGGAAAGTTTTTTATCTAGTCTTTTCATTAGCCAGACATACAAAAAGATAATAAGTACAAATACATAAATGCTTCCCTGCTGAGCAAACCAAAAACCAAGTTTGAAACCACCAATTTTTATTTGATCTAGAGACTCAGAGAAGATTATTCCAAAACCAAAGGAAGCTATAAACCATATAACTAGAAGGGACGAAACAATCTTAATATTCGACTTCCAATATTGGTCACTTTTTCTTTTCATTTAGCGCATTAAAAGATTTAAAGCCATTATCATAACCAAAAATGCAAATGCTATTCTTAGTTTTTTTTGTTTCATTCTGTGGGCAATATTGACTCCGTATTTGGCTGTAATAGAACTCATAATTCCTACAATTATTGTCGCTGGCAAGTAAACAAAGCCAACACTATTATTAGGTAAGTCAACTGAATCATATCCTATAACTATGTAAGAGATTGAACCTGCTAAGGCTATGGGTATGCCACATGCTGCCGATGTGCCTATCGCATTCATCATTTTAAGTCCTCTATGATAGAAATAAGGTACAGAAAATATACCGCCTCCAATACCAAATACTCCTGAGAGCCATCCGATCCCTCCTCCCGCTATAACTGGGCCAACCAAGCTGGTTCTAGGATTTTGTGGCGGAGGGGGAAACTCAAAGATTAATTGGACAGAAGCAACAACTAAAAACAATGCAACTAACCCTTGTAAAGTGCTGCTTTCTAGATAACCTGCTGTTATACCACCAAGGCATGAACCTAAAATAATACTTGGAGCTACAAGTTTTATCAGACTCCAATTAACAGACCCTTTATTGTTATGGGAAAAAGTAGAAGATAGGGAACTAAAAGCTATTACACCCAAAGAACTTCCTAAAACAATATGTGATAGAATTTGTTCAGGAAATTCTAGATACGAAAAAATGTAAAAAAAAGTAGGAATAATAATTATTCCTCCTCCAATACCAAACAATCCGGCCAATACACCAGAAAATGTTCCCAATAAGAAGTAAATTAGAATTTCCAAAACCGTATTTTATCATTAACTTTAGACTCTCTCTCTAATTTATGTGTCTTATCGCGTTGTCCGTAGAAAAAACAAAGGATTGGAGTGGCAAAGATTCTTATTTTTTTATAATTATTGCAAATAGAGATGAGTATCATGAAAGGCCCACTACCAAGATGCATTGGTGGTCAAATAAGCAGATACTTGCTGGAAAGGACGAAGAGGCGGGTGGAACTTGGTTGGGAACTAATAAAGAAGGTAAGTTTGCTGCCATTACAAACCTAAAAGAAAATACCAACAAAAAATATCTAGTTTCTAGAGGTGAACTGGTCACAGACTTTCTTGAATCTGAACTAACTGCAAAGAGTTATTTAGAGCGACTGGAAAATAAAAAGGAGCAATATGCCGGCTTTAATCTTATTGTTGGCGACAAAAATGGTTTATTTTATTTATGCAATCGACTTGATGGCATTTTCTTTATACCAGAGGGTATTCATGCGATAGGAAACCTAACATTGAATTCTCCAACTAAGAAGCTAGAGGCAATTAAAAATGACTTTCAGGAAATCCTCTATGAGGGATTTTCAAAACAAGAGTGCTTTAAGATCATGAAACAAGATTATGGAAGTCTTCATGAAAAAACAAAAAAAGAATTAAAAGTAAGAGACGGAGAGGAGATACCCTATAGATTTATCAGGTCACCCATCTACGGAACTAGATGCACTACAGTATTTTCGTCTTTACCTTCAGGCGAAGTAAATATATCGGAACTTACTTATAAGAAAGAAGGTATTGAAGGGTCTTCTGTAGACTTTTCTTTTAATATTAAAGATTAGGCTTTTCTGTATTCTATATAGAAAGGTAATAAATCATTTAATACTTGCCTGTATGCTGCTCTTTTAAACTCAACACCAGCCCGAATAGGATGCCAGTAAGTTGTCCAAGTCCATTCTGTAAATTCAATTTGATCATGCAGGCTAAGATTAATATCATTATCTTCCCCGATAAATTCTGCTAAAAACCACTTTTGGGTTTGGCCTCTATACTTTCTATTTTTTAAAGAGAAATATTTTGGAATCTTATTTTTTGGTACATCGTAGTTAATCCATCGATCATTTTCTTTAATTATCTTTATTTGATTTCTTTTCAGCCCTACCTCTTCGTAAGTCTCCCTAATAATAGCTGCTTCTGGAGATTCTCCATCATCTATACCTCCTTGAGGAAATTGCCATCCATCTCCTGATTTTCTTTTACACCAGAGCAGTTTACCTTCTCCATTAAAAATAATAATTCCGGCATTGGGTCTGTATAATCCTTCATTCATAACTCAACCTTCTTTGCATATATTAATGAAAAAAAACAAATTAGCCTTATTTGATTTAGATGACACTCTTTTCGATGGTGATACAGAAGCGGAGTGGGTTAAATATATGGATCACAGAGGATTCATTAAAGGCTTTGATTTTTACTCTAAGATGGAAGCATTTGAAAAGAATTATAGAGAAGGAAGATTGGATGTTGATGAATATTCGGAATTCTTACTCAGCCCTATCATTGGAAAGAGCTTAAAAGAATTAGAAGATCATATTGAAGACTTTACCTCTGATATTGTTACTAGATTTAGCGATGAATTATCACAAGAATTGTTAGACAAACATAAAAATGACACTAAAGTTTTGACTTCCGGTTCTTTATCCTTTCTTGTTCATAAGATTGGCACTAAATTAGGAATTGATAATTGCTTTGGCACTGATCCAGAATATCTTGCAGGACAATTTACAGGCAGAGTTGAGGGGAGGCCGAATTTCTCTCAAGAAAAGGTTCGAAGAATTAATAAATGGATGGATTCCAAAAAATTTGATCAGATATTCTCTTATTCAGATTCAATACATGATTTGCCCCTTTTAGAATTTGCTGATTTCCCAATAGTAATTAGTCCAGACAAGGAATTGAGAAGAGTTGCAAAAGAGAGAGAGTGGCTAATTGTTGACCGAAGAAATTCTTAATTGTAGTCTTCCATAGAAGGACAGCTGCAAACTAAATTCCTATCCCCATAAACATTGTCTACTCTGCCTACAGGAGGCCAATATTTATTCTCATACAGACTATCCACTGGGTATGCAGCTTTAGATCGTTCGTATTCTCGATCCCAATTACTATCTATTAAAGTTTTGGCGGTATGAGGAGCATTTTTTAAAACATTGTTTTCTTTTGAGCTATTGCCATCTTCTATTTCTCTTATCTCGTCTCTGATATTTATCATGGCTTCACAAAATCTATCTAATTCTTTTAAAGACTCACTTTCAGTGGGCTCGATCATTAAGGTACCCGCCACTGGCCATGACATTGTTGGGGCATGAAATCCATAGTCTATAAGTCTTTTGGCTACATCTTCAACTTCAATTCCTGCAGTCTCTTTTAGGGGCCTTATGTCAATAATACATTCATGAGCAACAAGACCATCCTTTCCTTTATAGAGTATCTCATAATGACCTTTGAGTTTTGTGGCAATATAGTTTGTATTCAGTATTGCATTTTGAGTGGCCTCTAGAAGGCCTTGAGTTCCCATCATTTTCATATACATCCAACTTATAGGTAGGATACTTGCGCTTCCCCAATCAGTACCTGATACGGGCCCAACAGCTTTATTTTCATTATGATGAGAAGGCATAAATTCTTTAAGCTTTTCAACTACACCTATAGGCCCAATACCTGGGCCTCCACCACCATGAGGTATACAAAATGTTTTATGTAGATTTAAGTGAGAGACATCACCACCAAAAGAACCTGGGTAACATAACCCAACCATGGCATTAAAGTTGGCTCCATCTATATAAACGAAAGCGCCATGCGAATGAATTATTTCACATACCTCTGTAACCGAAGTCTCAAATACACCATGCGTAGAAGGGTAAGTAATCATCAAAGATGAAAGGTTATCAGAGTGAGCTGATGCTTTTTCCTTCAGGTCATTTATATCTATATTGCCTTCTTCATCACAATCAACGGGAACTACTTTTAAACCTACCATCTGGGCAGATGCTGGGTTTGTTCCATGAGCTGATTTAGGAATTAAACAAATGTTTCTGTGAGCTTCATTATTATTTTGATGATATGCATCTATTGCAAGAAGTCCCGCATATTCTCCTTGAGACCCAGCATTTGGTTGCAGCGATATACCAGAATAGCCTGTAAGTAGGGCTAACATTTCTTCCATTTCCGATACTAACTTTGAGTATCCTGATAGTTGATCTTTTGGGGCAAAAGGATGAATATTAGAAAACTCTGGCCAACTCACAGGTATCATCTCAGAGGTTGCATTTAACTTCATGGTGCATGAGCCTAGAGGAATCATTGCTCTGTCTAGAGCAATATCTTTATCATAAAGTCTTCTTATATATCTCAGCATCTCGGTCTCGGTATGAAATACATTGAAGATATTATGATCTAGAAAGCTAGATTTTCTGATTATGTTTTTAGGTATAGATTGGCTTTTAATCTCTTTCAAATGATAATTAGAATCAGTGAATATTTTTATCAGAACCTCTAGATCATCCATGGAGGTAGTTTCGTCTAATGAGATTCCTATAGAAGTAGAATCTATTAACCTTAGATTAATGCCATTATCTCGGGCTCTTAGATGAATTGCTTCTGTATGCGAACCTGTTTCAATCACCAAGGTATCAAAGAAATTCTCATTCTTAGAATTTAAGCCTTTTGCAGATAAGTTTTCTTTAAGCAAGCCAGTAAGATTGTTCACTTTCTGGGCGATTTTTATGAGTCCTTCTTTCCCATGATAAAGAGAATAAAATCCCGCCATGATCGCAAGCAAAGCTTGCGCTGTGCATATGTTACTAGTAGCTTTTTCCCTCCTTATATGCTGCTCTCTAGTTTGAAGTGCGAGTCTATATGCCAGATCTCCAGAACTATCTACCGAGGCCCCAACTATCCTTCCAGGCAAAGACCTTTTTAGATCTTCTTTTACTGACATAAAAGCTGCATGGGGGCCACCACAACCCAGAGGAACACCAAATCTTTGAGACGAACCTACAACTATATCTGCTCCCATCTCTCCTGGAGGTTTAACTAGGCATAATGCTAATAAGTCCGAAGCAAATACGGCAATTCCTCTTTTTCCATGAATCGAGTCAACAATTTCAGAATGATCTTGAATTGAGCCATCTGAGCCTGGGTATTGAATAAATGCACCGTAACAGTCTGCATCTTTAGCCTGCTCTATAGGTCCAACTATTATGTCTATTCCCAATGGCTTGGCCCTAGTTTTTAAAACATTTATGGTATTTTCAAAACTATTTTCATCAACATAGAAGATATCTGACTTAGACTTGGAAACTCTTTTAGCAAGCGTCATTGCTTCTGCAGCGGCAGTAGCTTCATCTAGCAGAGATGCATTAGCAATATCCATACCTGTAAGATCGCTAACCATTGTTTGAAAATTAATGAGAGCTTCTAATCTACCTTGAGATATTTCAGGTTGGTAAGGTGTGTAGGATGTATACCAGCCAGGGTTTTCAAGTACGTTTCTAAGAATTACTTTAGGAGTGTATGTATTGTAATGACCTTGTCCTATAAAGCTTTTGAAAACCTTATTTTCTTGTGCAATGAGTCTTAGCTCGTAGAGAGCTTCTTCTTCGGTTTTTTCTTCTCCAAGATCAATTTTTTCCTTCTCAAGTATATTTTCCGGTACAACCGCATCAATAAAACTATCCATAGAATCATACCCTATGGATTGCAACATAAAATCCCTATCTTGAGAGTTAACTCCTATGTGCCTCTTAGAAAAAAGATTATTTTTTTTTATGGTGGTCAAAGCTATAGGTTAATTTATTCTTCGCAGGTAGCGTTATATTCTTCTTCCGTCATTAGATTCTCGAAACTAGAGATATCATTAAGTTTGATCTTAAAGAACCATCCATCTTCTAAAGGAGAGCTATTTACGATCTCGGGTTCGTCAAGCAACTTCTCATTTACCTCAATGACTTCACCTGAAAGAGGGGCATAGACATCTGACGCTGCTTTTACTGATTCTACTATTGCTGATTCTTCTTCGGCATCTAATTCCTTACCGATATCTGGTAATTCAACAAAAACTATATCACCTAATAAATCTTGTGCGTGTTCACTAATCCCTACAGTTAAAATACCTTCTTCATCAATTCTACCCCACTCATGAGTAGCTAAATAACGTAACTCAGTTGTATGGCTCATATTCTTTCCTTAAATATTTCTTTACCTTCTCTGATAAATCTTGGAGAACCAATTTTAGCAAAAACTTCTTTCCCCCTCATCTCGGTAAAGCAACTTTTTGCAGAAATACTAGGAATTCTTGCCAAAGCTATCGGTTTTTTTAGAGTAGGGGAGTAAGTACCGCTTGTAACTAAGCCTTCCAATTCTTTATCAGTATCAAAGTAGACTTTCTGTCCTTGTCTCAATATTGTTCTTTCTTCAAGCATTAACCCTACAAGTTCATATTGTTTATCGTCTTTTAACATTCTGTTAAGTGCTTCTTTGCCATAGAAATTTCTTTCTTCATCAGAAAAATCGACAGTCCATGTCATATTACATTCAAATGGAGAAATAGAATCATCCATTTCAAACCCATAGAGGTTCATGCCTGCTTCAAGTCTTAGTGTATCTCTTGCACCCAAGCCTATGGGTTGAGCGCCAGCTTTGATTGCATTTCTCCAAAGACCAACAGCAAGAGCATGCGGCAGTATTACTTCAAAACCGTTTTCTCCGGTATAGCCTGTTTTAGTTGCAAACATATCATTGCCATATACACCTTGCTGCTTTTTTTTAGATTCTAGTTCTCTAACAATAGGAGCCGGACAATTAGATAGTACTTCTGAAGATTTAGGTCCTTGTATAGCAACCATTGATAAATCATCTCTTTCTTTCATTTGCACTGAATAATTCTTTGCCTTTTCTGATATCCATCTCAGGTCTTCACCTCGAGTAGCGCAATTAACCACCAATCTATAACCATTTTCTAGCTTATAGGCAATCAGATCATCTATGACCCCACCATCGTCATTCAACATAGCAGAATAGAGGCCTTCATAGGTTTCATTTAGCTTTTTAACATCATTGGAAATTAATATTCTTACAAATTTCTCAACATCCTCTCCTTCGAAGTCCAGAATTGTCATATGAGAAACATCAAAAATGCCGCAATTTTCTCTTACACAATTATGTTCATTTATCTGAGAGCCATAATTTATAGGCATAGACCAACCATGAAAATCTACCATCTTGGCGTTTGCTTCTATGTGGTTTTGATATAGGGAGGTTTGTTTATTCAAAGGTATATTGGTAAAGTAGAATTGTACTATTTCCTTCTTCTTATGTCTTTTGTAATTGGTCTTTATACACCAAAAATGTGGATAACTTTGTTAATGGATTAACGAGAGTCTTATCCCAGTGAACCCACGCACAATTGATTAAAATTTAATCATCTATATTTAATATACCTATCAATTAAATGCGATGTTAATATCATGTTTTTTTATAATACCCAATTCAACTAAATGGATTATTTTTCTAAATTTGAAGAGCTTAAATCTGAAAACCTCTCGTTAGATTTAACAAGAGGTAAGCCGTCTTCAGATCAGTTAGATTTATCTGACTCCTTAATGAATAAAGCTAATGAGGCATCTGAGTTTGAGGGTCTGGACTTGAGAAATTACGGTGAAATTAAAGGCTTAGAAGCCTGTAGAGAGTTAGGAGCACAAATTTTAAATTGTGATAAAGATTTAGTATGGGCTGGCGGGAATAGTAGTCTATCTTTAATGTCTCAATTCTTAACTTTTTTGTTTGTTGAGGGTATTGGGGGAGGGCCCTGGAGTCTGAAGGAAAGAGTGTCTGTTCTATGTCCTGTACCAGGATATGATAGGCACTTTAAACTTTGCGAAACCTTCGGAATAAATATGATTCCAGTCCCTCTAACCGGAGAAGGGCCAGATTTGGAGGAGGTAAAGAGGCTTATAGAAACAGATGAATCGATCAAAGGAATATGGTGTGTCCCAAAATACTCAAACCCCACAGGTGAGGTTTATAGTAGAAGTACAATAGAGGGTTTACTGGACATCTTTGCTAGTCCATCGAGCAAGAATATAATTTTCTGGGATAATGCCTATGCGGTTCATGATTTATCAAGTCAACCACCTTTAATAGATATATTTTCTTTAGCAACAGAAAAAAAATGTGCGGACTCTGTAGTTCAGTTTGGATCTACCTCGAAAATAACCTTTGCAGGAGCAGGCATTGGCTTCATAGCTATGTCAGAAACTAATCAAGAGCTATTTCTTCCATTCTATTCATCATTAATGATTGGACCAGATAAAATAAATCAAGCTAAGCATGTAATATTTTTTAGAGATGTGAACTTAACAGATCATATGAAAAAGCATGCTGAAATTATAAAACCCAAGTTTGATCTTGTTATAAGTAAACTCAACTCACAGGGTTTGGGTAATTGGACTTCTCCCGATGGGGGTTATTTCTTACTCTTCGAATCTGATAATGGTATGGCAAAAAGGATAATTGACCTAGCCGATGAGCTTGGACTTAAACTTACTCCTGCAGGAGCCACCCATCCTTATGGGATTGATGAAGATGACAAATATATAAGGATCGCACCTACTGCTTGTAGCTTAGACGAGTTGGATAAGGCAATGGATGTCTTATTGTGCTGTATAGGGATTGCCAGCGAAGAAAGAAGTAATTAATTTTTACTGTTTTCTAAAATTTCGTAAGATTCACCATCAAAACCCCCAAAGAAAACAGGCACATCTGGATGTTCAACAGGTATCTGACTATCATCTACGCAAAGGTTCTGCTGAGATACGTAAGCCGAATAAAAGACTTGGTCATTTTCTGCAAATACATGATAGAAGGGTTGATCTTTCTTTGGTCTAATAGCTGCAGGGATTGATTGATACCATTCTTCAGTATTATTAAATTCAGGATCGACGTCATAAATTACTCCTCTAAAATCTAAGTATTTATGCTTAACAACTTGTCCAAGGGCATATTCAGTTTCTATAGTCTTTTTCATCAAATTAAATCGTTTAAGTTTGTGGATATATCAGAAATCATTTCTGACTTTATTTTAACTTTATTTGTTACTAGCTTTCTACAAATTAAAAATTCTTTTGGGTTATTTATAGAATCAACTGCTACTAACTCATCTCCTTGTGTATAAAATAGCATGAATTTTGCATCTTCAGTATCACCTCTCATCGTCACCCTATCGTGGCTTCCTGATAGGCCCACAATTTGAAGTTTATGGTCATATTGATCCGACCAGAACCAAGGGATTTGGTTGTATTCGCTAGTGTTGCCACTAATTGAGCCAGCTACCGTCTTTGCTTGCTCCATTGCATTATGAACTGATTCCAATCTTAGATTTTTACCTAGTAGTTTATTAGGATGATTTGTGCAGTCCCCGCATGCATATATATCTTTATGGCTTGTAAGGCCAAATTCGTCTACAGATATACCATTGTTGCAATCTATCCCTGCCTCTTCGGCTATTTCTGTATTGGGTATAATTCCTGCACCAATTATTACTGTATCTGCCTTAATTTCAGATCCATCAGAACAAATGACAGACTCAGGCTTCGATGAACCCTTTATTTCTTCAAGGCTGGTATTGAATTTAAATTTAACTCCATTATTTTCGTGAAGCTTAAGGTAATATTCGGATATCTGTGGATCTACTGTCCTGTTCATAACTCTATCGGCCATTTCTACAACAGTAACAGAAATATTCTTTTTGGCAGCTATGGCAGCTACTTCCAATCCTATATAACCAGCTCCTATAACAACAAGATCTTTACTAATTTTTAGATTTTCTTTTATCGATTCTGCTTCATCTAGACCTCTTAGGTAGTGAATCGATTCAAGATTATTTCCCGGAAAATCTAAACGTCTCACTCTACTGCCTGTTGCAAAAATTAATTTGTCATAGCTAAGGTCTGCACCATCTCTCAAGAAGACCTGCCTATTTTTTGTATCAACTCTCTCTGCTGTATTTCCTAGTTGAAGTTGTATTTTATTCTCTGTAAAGAACTCGAGTTTTTTGAAATAAAGTCTTTCTTTATTAATAGAGTCTTCGAGAAAACCTTTTGATAAAGGAGGTCTTTGATAAGGAAGGTGTTCTTCTTCTCCAACAAGTGTAATTGAACCTAAATAGCCTTCTTTTTTTAAAGAAGTGATACATTGGATTGCAGATTGTCCTGCTCCAATAATGACTAAGTTTTCCATGTTTAAAAAAGTTCTCGATTATTTTTTTGAAACTAACTAAAGTCTACATCTAATTTAAAAATAAGGGAGAAAAAATGATAGGAATTGTTGCCACATTAAAGATTAAAGAAGGATCTGGTTCAGATTTTGAAGCAATAGCTACTCAATTGGTTGAGAAAGTAAATGCCAATGAAGATGGAGTTGTTTATTACGATCTCTATAAAGAAGATGACACTACTTATGTTTTCTTAGAAAGATATAAAGATGAAGAAGCACAAGCTGAACATGGTAAGACTGATTATTTTAGAGAGCTAGGTGCCCAGATGGGACCTTTTATGGCAGGTGCGCCTGAGATCAGAACACTTCAATCTGTTTAATTAAATCAAATGAGGTCTTGAGAGATATTCTCTGGACCTCATTTCTTCTAATCGGCTCAAGGTCCTCTTAAAAGGCTCGGCAAGTCTGTTTCCTCTATAAATCTCGTTCAAATTTGCTTCTAAAGAAAGGATCAAATTAACATTCCTTTCGTAACATTCATCAACAAGGGCTATAAATCTCCTGGCAGCATCGCTTTTATTTTCATTCATGATTGGAACTCCCGAAACAAAAACTGTATGAAATTCGCTACAAACTTCGATATAGTCTTTTGCACTTCTTGGCCCCTCACAAATCTCTTGGAAGGACATCCATACTGAACCTTTCGATAACTTTATTGTTTTTATTTTTCTTCCAAGAATCTGAATATTCATATTTTCTTCATATTCATTATTGGTCAGTTCTGAGAAATTAGACTCGAGTTTCTCTGTGCTTTTGCCCTCACTTTCAACGACAAATATTTCCAATTGTTCAAGCGTTCTTAGTCGATAGTCTTGTGTAGAATCTAATTCAAAAATCACGCAGTTCTCCTTTATAGACTCTATCGCAGGGATGAACCTACTTCTATGCAGTCCGTCTTTATACAGGTTGTCAGGATGGGTATTTGAGGTTGTAATGAGGGTAACTCTATTTTCAAATAACTCATCAATAAATCGCCCTAATAGCATCGCATCGCCTATATCTTCCACATAGAATTCATCAAAACAGAGAACTTCAGTCTGTTTAGAGATATTTTTAGCTGCTATCTTTAAGGGATCTTTTTGACCAGATATTTTGTCTAAATCTTCGTGCAAAAGCTTCATGAATCTATGGAAATGAACTCTTTTTTTATTTTTAAGTGGAAGAGTTTGAAAGAAAATATCCATCATCTGGGTTTTGCCTCTTCCCACTTCACCTCTTATATACAGCCCCTTTATTTTTTTTTGCCCAAACCATGCTTTTGAGCGTTTGAGCAAATCAGAGTTGAGCTGATCAAGCTTATTTAAAAGCTTACTTTGTTCTGTATCAAAGCTCAAAAGCCCATCTTCAATTAATTTTGAATACAGATCAGAAGGTTTCAATGCTTATGCGAAGTCTGGATTATGAGTAAAGGTATGTATGGTCTCATCAACTGGAGACCAAGATTTAGCTGTAGAACTCCAAAAGTTTGAGTCTGCATTTATCCAAGTTGAGTCATCAATACTTCCAGCTTTTATAAATTTAATATCTGGATTTTCTTTAACAAAAGAGATTAATGGGGAGCCGCACTCTGCACAAAAGCCTCGAGATATATTAGAGCCTGCAGAGCCAGTTACAGTATAGTATTTTAGCTCTCCATTAATTTGTAGAGATTCATTAGGAATTAGTAATATTGTTGCTTTTCCGCTACCCGTACTTTTTTGACAATCTGTACAGTGACAGTGATGCGCCGAGATCACATGAGACTTATCAAATTTATAGCTTATTTTTTTGCAAAGACACCCACCGCTTTGTACTTCATTAACCATCTTCTATTCTCCTCTTATCTTTTTGGCTTCTTTAAAATTAAAGAAGGTGTATTTTCTAGGTAGTTCACATATTCAGGGTCAGATCCCCATTTTTTCATTCCTCTATTTTCGAGCATCGGAATTCCACTTACCCTGGTCAGAAGTACATAAACAAAAATAGGAGATATTAAGGTAACCAATTGCCAGCCACTTAAGACCGGGAGAGCAATCAAAGTTAGTCCAGCCCACAAGGTAATCTCACCAAAATAGTTAGGATGCCTAGACCAGGCCCATAGACCTGAAGTAATGTATTCTTTTTCTTTATTCTGTTGCTTTTTAAAGTTTCTTTTTTGCCCATCTGCAATCACTTCAATCGAAAATCCGAATATCCATAAAGCCAATCCAATATAGGCCATTAAACCAAGCGGAATGCTCACATCGGAGGTAATGGCTGCCAAGCCTGCAGCCATAGTTAAGAAGACCCAGAGTCCTCCCATAGTCCAAGTCATTATGTACCAATGAAATTGCGTTTTCATAACTGTGAATCTATTATCTTTACCATCCTGCTTAACTCTCAAGAACAAGAAAGACCCTAGTCTTACTGCCCAAATCACTATTAATGCTCCTATAAGGATATCTCTCGGATCTACAGACGGATTAAGATAAAATCCCAAAGCTATAGCGCTTAAATAAGAGATTGACCCAGTCAAATCAAAATAATGTTCAGTTTGGTAAATATAGGAAGGAATAAATATTATCCAATGAAGCAGATAACTAACACTTGCACACAATGCAAATAGAGAAATTCCATTATAGTATTGAGAGCCTTGACTGCCAGCTAAAGCAATAAGCACCCCTAAGGCAATACAGACAAAAGTAGTGGGTATTGTGACGGTTCGTTTCATAGTAATTTTAGTGAGTTAATCAACCATTAGAAGAGACAAAAGCTTACTTTTCAAGTTTATTAATCCGTTTTTTTGAAACTTTTTCAACTACGGTAAGCCCTACTCCGACGCAAGGTCCAATTCCAAAAACGAACAAAATAGTTCCTATTCCAACAATCCCTCCTAAGAACCAGCCTACAGTAACGGCAGTGATTTCGATAATTGTTCTAATTAAAGGAATGGAAGTGTTTGTTTTTTGCTGCAGCCCAATCATAAGCCCATCCCTAGGTCCTGGTCCTAGGTTGCTAGCAAGATAAATGCCACTTCCTATTCCAACTATCAAAATACCAAAACTTGCTTGCAATATTTTTAGGTAAATCAATTCTGGTTTCGGTATGAAACCAAGAGTTAAATCAATAGCCGAAGCAATTATGATTGCATTTAATATGGTTCCAATTCCTGGTATTTGTTTAAGAGGAACCCAAAATACTAGTATGAAAATACTTATTAAAAATGTAGCCATTCCTATTGAGAGATCAGTCTTTAATGAGATTCCTTGAGCTAAAACTGTCCACGGACTCACACCGGATCCACTACCAATTATTATTGCCTCTCCTAAACCAAATAAGAAAAGACCAATAACTAACATAATTAAGGTGGTGAGTTTTGGCTTAGTATTCAGAGGAAACTCAGAGCTCCAACTTACTTTAGGAACTTTTTTTATTGTAAAAACTCTACTTAGAAATCCCATCTGATTGATAAATTATGTTTTGCTTTAGAATGAATGTAGTTTAATCTTCAAGTGAGACTAACACAGGAGATTGATAATGATTACATTAATTCTTTTAGCTTTATTGCTTACACTAATTCAGCTGATGACGCCGGCTTTACTAAACAGTAAGAATTTAGATTTTCTTATTTCTAATAGAGAGGTCTCAGTGGAAGAGGCACCGATTGTTGGACGGGCAAGAAGAGCAGGTAATAATATCTTAGAAAGCTTACCTGCATTTTTAGCACTCGCTATCTTGTCCATAATGCTTGAAGTTGATACATATAATTTAGCTATGTTTTGGTTGGGTTCTAGAGTCTTATATTATTTCTCCTACATATTTGGAATATTGTATATAAGGACGATCATTTGGTTTGTATCAATAATCTGTTTGATCTTGATGGGTCTTGCGCTTATTTGAAAATAGGTGAGCTATTTTTTATCAGACATTGAAAAAGAGAAATACCTTAGGGATGGATTTGTTCTCAGGAGAGACCAATTTTCAGATACTGAGTTAGTTAATTATCGAAACTCTCTAGAAAAAACTGTTTTAAAAGCTTTATCTGTAGCAGGCAGTGGTAAAAAATATTTCCTAGATAAGAAAAAATTTATAGATATTGATTTCTTGACCCTACAATATGAGCCACAACCTAATGAAAAGTATCTTAAAGTTATAGAGCCAGCCCACTCCTTAAATTCTGAACTAGAAGGGTTAATTTTTGATAAGAGGCTAACCGATCCAATTAAATCAATTTTATCAACAGATTCGCTGAGTCTTTGGACAGATAAACTCAATCTTAAAAGGCCAAAAGTTGGATCTAGTTTTGGTTGGCATCAAGATTCTCCTTACTGGATTCATGATAATGAAGATGTAGACTCTCTCCCGAATGTTTATGTTTGCCTAGACAGGGCCGATAAAGAAAATGGATGTTTCAGAGTTATTAAAGGTAGTCATAAAAAGGGTTGTTTGCCTGGTACATACGATGATTCTCAACTAGGTGGTTTCTATACTGATAAAGACCATTTTGATTTAGAAGACTGCATCGATATTGAGGCTAATGCAGGATCTTTGATATTTTTTAATCCGCATATAGTGCATGGGTCTTCACCCAATAAGTCTACTCAAGAGAGAAGGGCATATATTGTTACTTATCAACACAAAGACAAACCTTCCTTGAAATCAGGAAAAGTCTTCAATATATAGCTTTATGTATTTACTCTCCAGGCACCTTTTTTGATTGAAACGAAGATCATAGTTCCAAAGATAATCATTGCTATGGCAGATGCGATAAAAACTGATCCAATTCCATAGCCTAACCAGTGAACTGAGATACCACCGCCTATGCTTGCTATTAGAAATCTGGCGATGGTTGCTATGGTTGGCCATTTCATAGCATTAGCACCCTGAGATGCGAAATATAGTGATAAACCAATCCCTTGAAAAATATAAAAGGGACCAACTATTTGTATATAGAGTTTTGTCACCTCAAATGCTTTTACATCATCTGTAAAAAATTGAATCCAAGCATCTGGAAATAACGCCAGTATTAAGCCAATAAATATTGAAACAACACCCGCAGAGGTTCCTCCATAAATACCCACTGTTTCAGCTCTTATAATATTTTTTGCACCTATATTTGCTCCTACTATAGAAGTCATTGCGGTACCTATTCCGAAGATTAAAGGAATCATTAAAAACTCTACTCTTGAGCCTATGCCATATCCTGCAAGCGCTTCAGTACCGAAAGTACCAACTAAGCCGGTAAGAACCAAAATAGTTCCAACCGTCAAAAGTGGTGAAACAGAGGCAGGTATTGCCACTTCAAAAATATTATTAAATAAATCCCTGCTCAGTATTAATTGCTTCAGCCTTAGTTTAACGGGAATAGATTTACTCATTAGTTTAAGAAAGATAATTACGACCATCACGCCAGCGCTTATAAGGGTCGCTATAGCTGCACCTGGAACGCCTATTTGAGGGAATCCATACCATCCTAATATAAACCCACCTGATAGAAATACTTGTAAAAATGAGGTACATATCATGAGAGCGGCTGGAAAGCGCATATTGCCCATTCCTCTCAATATTGCGCTCATACTTCCTGAAAGCCATATTATTAATCCTCCCAGAAATAAATAAGAGCAATATGTATAAGACTCTTTCAAGATATCTCCTCGGCCACCAAGTAAGAAGAGAAGTTGTTCACCAAATAATAAGAAAAGTAAGAGGAACGTAAATGCTCCTCCGAGAGATATAACAACAGAATGCCAAATTAGTCTTTCTGCCTTATCTATATCATTTGCTCCCATGCTTCTAGCAATAGCCGATGTTATGGCCCCACCAAGTGCTCCGCCGGACATAGTTTGTGTGATCATTAATAGCGGGAAAGCAAGGGCTACAGCCGCGAGGGAATTAGTTCCTAATTTGCTAATAAACCATACTTCTGTAAGAACAACTATTGACTGAATAAAGAAAGCAACGGTGTTAGGTGCTGACATTCTAATCAGCAAGGGCATAACAGGTTGTGTAAGGAACTCTTGGGTTCTGTTATCCACTAATCCTTGAGTTTATTTTCTTGTAGATTCTTTTACCAAGTTTTCAGGAGTTGCTAGGCTTTCGTATTGATCCTTCGACCCTCCAAATATTTTCTCTGGAGAGACAGATTCGAGCTTTCCTTCTTTATCTTCCGGGTCGGTAAAAAACCCTAAAACATAACCACCTTTTGAGTAACCAATTAAAGACCTAAGCTCCGGACTAAAATCTTTTGCAACTTCAGGAGGACAAGAGAGATATTGATTTTCTTCTTGTCTTAACCAACTAGGGGCGTAATGAAGAAAGACACCTAATCTGGGTTCATCGGTATTGTTCGTTCCACCTCCGTGTAACACTGACCCTGTATAAATAAAGACAGATCCAGCCTGCATTTCTGCAAAGGCTATTTCTTCTGGCAAAGGTTGTCTATCTTTGTGCCATTTATGTGATCCTGGCACAACTTGTGTAGCTCCATTTTCTTTTGTGAAATCATTGATAGCCCATACAGTACTAAATTGGGTTTCGATTTTTCTGGGAATATAGCCTCCCCATACCCCTCTGTCACGATGGAGTATCTGACTCGATTCTCCAGGACCTATCTGTATCGCAGAAGTAAAGTGTAGTTGATAACTCTCACAGTGAGGCCCTAAGAAACTATCTGCCATCTGATTAATAAAAGGATCTAAAGCTAAATCTTGACAGGTTTTAGATCTTGCCATCAAAGCGCCTACTCTTTTAGTTTTATAACCTGTGAATTCATCCTGCCCATTCTTAGTAACGTTCAAATAAGGTTTTAGGTCACTTTTGATTCGTTCTAAACCATCTTCATCTAAAAAGTTATCAATAATTAGACCTGCATCATCATCTAAAATTTGCAGTATTTCTTCAATAGGAGTATCTATTGAAACGTGTTTAACCTCTCCCATAAATTCAGTTTAAACCAAATTAACAAATTTTAGAATTTATGAAGCGAGCTTAGAATATTTATAGAATTAAGCAAATTTATTTGTTGCTTCTATCAATAAATGAGTAATTTCTTCTTCAAATGCTGAGTGACCAGAAAAAGGTGCTATTTTTAGTTCAGCTTCAGGCCATCTTGAATGTAATTCGTACGCAGTGGTAGGAGGGCAAACAACATCATACCTTCCTTGAACTATAACTGCAGGAATATCTCTTATCTTTTCTATATTGTCCAAAAGTTGATTCTCGTATTCCAGAAATCCCTTATTTACAAAATAATGATTTTCGATCAGGGCAAATGCCAGAGCAAATTCACTATTGACTGAATCCTTCACTGCCTCCGGATTATGATTAATAAAACTTGTAGATGCTTCCCATTTGGACCAGGCTTTAGCAGCTCTAAGTTTCTTTTCTTGATCTTCGCCATTAAAAATTTCTCTGTATGCTTCTATCAAATTAGAGCGCTTATCTTCAGTTATCTCTTCTATAAAACCTTTCCAAGCCTCAGGATATATCTCACTGGCACCATATTGGTAGAACCATTGCAGTTCTTTTTGCCGCAGCATAAAAATCCCCCTAAGTATAAGTTCTGAGACAACATCAGGATGACTCTGTGCATAGGCTAGGGCAAGAGTACTTCCCCATGAACCTCCAAAAACAAGCCATTTTTCTATCTCTAATTCTTTTCTTATAGACTCAATGTCTTCTACGAGATGCCAAGTAGTATTATCTTCTAAACAAGTATGAGGTTTGCTCTTGCCACAACCTCTTTGATCAAAGAGAACAATTCGATATTTCTTAGGGTCGAAGAACCTTCTTGAAAAGCTTCCAGCTCCTCCTCCTGGACCTCCATGTAAAAAAACTATAGGTTTACCTTCTGGATTACCGCACTGTTCATAGTATATTTCATGAACTCCTCTTTCAAGATATCCATTGTCAAAAGGTTCTATGGTTGGAAATAATTTGTTTTTTTTATTAAAAAGTTTCATTTGCCATATTTAAAATTTTTATAGATTTTTAAATAGTTTTATTAGAACTTATTCTTATCATTTTTAGAAATAATTAAACCAAATAAATAAGACTTATGTAGCTTGAATTGTTTATTTTTTCAGTTTAACTTAAATGAGTTATACGCACTAAATTGGGGAGGTTTAATATGGCGCTATCACAAGAAATTAATCCCGTTAATCCAGAGCTTATGGACACTTTGGTAGAAGCTTCCAAGATGGAGTGGATGAGTTACATTGAAGGAGAGGACAGAGCTTTTGTGAAGATATTGTATACAGGCTCAGAAAGTGGAAGTTGGGCAGTTTTATTTAGATGGTTAAAAGGGTTTTCAGCTGATCCTCATAAGCATTTAGCAGGTTCTCATACTTTCATCCTATCAGGTAAGCTGCAAGTAAGGGATGGTTTACTTAATGCTGGAGATTATGTTTACGAACCTAATGGTATGTTACATGACAAAACTACAGCTCTTGAGGATACAGATTATTTATTTATAAGTAACGGACCTGTAATTTTCTTTGATGATGAAAACTTTACGGGATACCTAGGTTGGGAAGAGTGGCAGAGGATGCAATCTTAGAATTAGTAATAAAATCTGAGAATATAGATCAAATTCTTTAATAGATAGATTTCTCTATTTCTTTAAAGAAACTAATCATATCTTTCAGTACAAGAGGCAGCACTTCAGGAGGCAGGTTGTGCCCCATATTTTTGTATACCTTGTATTTTGAACCTTGAATAAGTTGAGCAGTATGCTCTCCGTGATCTTGAGGTAAGAGAGTATCTTCTTCACCATGCTGTACTAGAGTAGGAACTGATATGCTTTTTACTATTTCTGATCTATCACCAGCCTTAAAGATAGCTGTTAATTGTCGAGGCATGGCCTCCGGAAAGAAGCCATATGATCGAACATTTTCAGTATCTAAATCCTCAATATTTCTGAAAGTACTTTCATTTCTTTCAGACATTTCAGATAAATGGGGTGCACCAGTAGAAGACATGATAGAAACAAGAGTTTTAGTTTTGTCCGGATAATTTGCTGCAATTATCTGGCCAATCATTCCGCCCATCGAAGCTCCAACAATATGAGCTTCATCTATATCTAAATATTCTAGTAGAGCCACTCCGTCTTCAGCCATATCTTGAAGGGTATAGGGTGCACTAAAATCAAAACCCAAGTAACTGAGAAAAAATTTCCAGTACAAATTAGGCTTACCCAATCTATCTAAGTTCTCAGAATCTCCCGTATCTCTGTTGTCAAAAAGGATAACTTGGTATCCTGAATCAACTAGACTATTCACTATTTCTTCACCCCAGACTTTATGGGATGCCATGAGTCCCATAATCATTAAGACCGCAGGATCTTCCCTGTTTCCTGCCGTTGTGTAAGCGATCGAAATGCCATTTATTTCGGCAAGTCTAGTTTCTTGCTTAAGGCTGTAATCTGCACATATGAGATGAGAAGATAAAGAGAGTATAAATACAAAAATTATTCTTTTAATAATCATTTTAATTAACCTTCATTACAGCTAATAGGTTCAACAATAATATTGGATAATTCCACTTCAAACACTCTTTATTGTAAAACTCTCTCTCAAAACTCTCTCTTTCCACACAATTCATAATTAATAACTTTAGTTGCTTTCTTATAACATTTTATATGTAAAGGAAAGAATTCTTGTCTCAAAGTGCTATTTTTGTTGTGATCTAAGAATGTTACAACATACTCAGGGTCTTTTAGCTTCAAACAATTTCTCAATGAATTATTATTTATAAGATTTATATTGTCTCTCATAAATATCATACAGGTTTCAGGATTTGAGTCTGTAATAACATAATTGATTGGTTTATTGCCTATAAAGGTGACCTTTCTATCTTTGAGGTATGACAATTCTTTAGCTGTTTCTATTAAATATTCATGCTTCTGATGTGTTGTTCTAATGTATCTCAGTTCTGGGAACTCTTGTATAGAAGTGTCTGTAAAGATTGCTCCTTTTTCTCTATAACCATCAAATAGTGTATTAAGTAAAATTAAAAGAGGTATCAACAAAAACACATAGTTAGCAGATTGATCTTTTTTTGCTTTAAGATCAAAAAAGAATATTATTACTGAAGCAATTCCGAGAGGAACAAAAATCTGATTCAGGCCATTGCTGCTCGATAAAGCAAAAGTTAGGGAGAATAGAAGTGTTGCTAAAATAAACCAGCCTACTGCTTTCTTGTGCTCTTCGTTTATATAAAAATATATTTTAGTCATTAAGGTTAGAGCTAAAAAGGCAATGGTAAGGGTGTTAAAGATCTTATATTCCTTACTATCTATCAAACCGAAGAATAAAAAGAAAAAGATGAAAGCTAAAAAAAAGATTAGTGAGAGACTATTCAAATTTTTTTCTGTCCAAGACTTTGTTAGAACATATGATATTCCAATTAAAAATAGTGCTACCAACTGAGGTTTAGATCCGAATAAAGCGTTACCAATATCGAAATCCCTAGTAAATTCAATAGATGTTAAAAGCAATTTACCGTCAATATAGGGACTAAACAAATAGTACACTAGGCCCAAAAACATTATCTGAAAAATAATTATCTTTAATAATCGTACGTTCTGTCCTTCAGTAAGTAGTCTCAGCCAGGTTAATCCAAACATAATAAGCGCGATAAATGGATTGGCAAAGATGGAAAAAACTGGAGTTATAATGATGGATCTTGCATCTGCTCGCCAAGTTAAGAATTGTGACATAAATAAAGAAAAGAAAAGAAAAGTAATAGAATTATAGTTAATAGAGAAGACTCCAATTGTAATCGAGCTTAATATAATCGAAGCGGAAGTTATACTTGCATAAATACTTGAGAATCTGTTTTTTTTCAGAATTGTGTAAATAATTACAAAAAAAGATAAAGCAATTAGTGAGAGCAATACTCTTCCAAAAAGTAGAAAATTTTCAAATCCGTAAACATTCTTATAAAGAGCAAGAACAGGATAAATTAGTAAATAAACGACCTGTTGAAAAAATAAATCATTTTTAAATAGTTCTTTATTTTCAATAAGACTTTTCAATTGAAGGTAATGTTGAAACTCATCGGTGAAATCAATCCCGAAGAATATCCTGCTAATGAAGCTTGCTGAACTAATAATAAAAAGAAAAAAGAAAATTGGAGAAGAGGTAGAGTTCTTCATTTCCCAAGAACTATTTTTTGGACAAGATTACTACATTCCAGCATAGCAAGCGAAGAGGGGGGATAAGTTTCAACAAAAAATGGTCAAGTTTCTCTAGAGGTCTGTAAACATTTTCCCAATTATCACTTTCATCAATTACAACTTTCCAAAATCTTTCTTCATTAGGATTTTTTCTCTGCTTCACATACATAAGCACAAAGATTATAAGAGTTGTTAGCCAGAAGTATTTAGTTTTAACAGAAGTGAAGTTCCTTTTAAAAATTTTTATATCTGACCAGGTAAGTGGATGTTCCTCGGGTGTTCTTACCTCTGTCGCTATATTTCTATAAACATTGATTGCTGGGTTGTAAGTCAAGGGGTCCCAAGTTACAAGTAACCCATCTTCTTTGAGCAATTTTTTTAATCCTTTGACGGTGTCTTCTATTTCAACATGATGCATCAAATTACCTGCATAAATTATGTCAAAAGAGTTAGTTGCTAACTGTATTTCGTCTGATGAAGCATTATGTATTTTTAATTTAACGCCGTGGTGTTCAGCTAAACTTTGAGTCTTGATAAGCATCTCAGCAGATAAATCGCTCGAAGTCACTGAAGCACCTTTTAGAGCAAAATATACACTAGCCTCACCTAGTCCACAGCCTACATCCAGTAAAGTTTTCCCTTCTAAATTTCCTAGTTCGCTCATAATATATCTCATCTCAGGGGCTGTAAGGGCCTCATTTCTAGCCCTTAAATCAATCTCAGTAACATTTTCATTTTTTGCCCACTCGTCATGAAATATTCTTTCTTCTTCAAGAGAGTTTATAGATTTTTTAATTTTTTTTACCGGAAATTCAGTATTATTAATAATCTTTGTCAGAACAGTATTAAAGTACTCTTCATTATATTTTTTATAATCTCTACTGCCTTCCTCGCTATCAGCACTGCTCTTAGATTTATAAAATTTTGGTTGCTGTAAATCAAAGGGCTCAAGAGCAGTCTTAAAATAAATAGACTCGACGAATATCTTATTTTTTTCATATTTGAAAGATAGTGAATTCAGAAATTCGTCCCATGTTAGGTCTTCATAATCCAGAATTTGATATTCCTCAGCAGCAGCAAGCAATCTGTATTTAAAGCTTTCAAATTTTATTTTTTTTGGCATCTAGGCCTCTATTATTCTTATTTTTTGAATCTCTTCTCTTGAAGTAAGTCTATTCCTTTTTTCTGAAGCTATCTCATTAGCTTTTTTAATAAGCTCTTCATAATTTATAGGCCAATTTTTATTTTTGTTCTTTAAGCCAAAAGTACCAATTCTTTGTAAAGTAGCAGAGAAGAACCTCATAGATATGGAAATTTCAGGATAACTTCCATACATACAACCGTCACATTTTGTTGTTATTTTCTCTACACTCTGCCTCCATATGGGATCCTTATAAACTTTAGGAAAGTCAGGATCTTGAGCCATACGCGAATCGTTATGTCTAAAATCACAACAAGGTGCAAATTCGCCATTAGGCAGTAAGGCAAAGTAAAGATTTGGTGAATCACAACTGCCCTTATTTTTTCTTCTCCAGTTTGTTGACGTTTGATCTCTTAAAAAAAGTTTTATGTTTGCAAGGTATTCGTCACTATCATAAAGGAGATAACCTTCTTTCCTCATCTTCTTGACTCTGTGTATTAACCTATCAACTTCGATTAATTCTTTTTCTTCAAACTTTAATTTGTCATTAAAGGTCCTAAAGCCTCTAGGGTTTGCATGATTGCTAACATGGATGGGGACCATAGAGGTATACCAGCCTATTGAAGTACCAAATCTAATGACGTCTTCTACATCTCCAATATTATATGGCTGAAGCACACACCCCAGAGATGCAAAACTTCCCTCTTTAGGAAGATATTTGCTAAAAAGCTCAATACTTTTTATTGCTTTATGCCAGGAGGAAGGAAATCCTCCATTAATCTCATCTTGCAGTCCAGGATTTAGGCTATCAAGAGAAATAGATATATCTTTCCCTCCAGCTTCAACTGCAGCTTGTATCTGTTCTTCTGTAGCAAAACCATTAGTTTGCATCCTTACATGCACACCGCGAGATTCAAAGGCTGAAATAATTTCGGGGAGATCTTTTCTTGCGAAGGGCTCACCACCTGTCAGTAAAACTATCGCAACACCCATTTCAGCAAAGTTATCTGCAATTCTTTTTACATCATCTAGGGAACATTCAGGCACATCAGCATTGGAATATATTATGTTACATTGCTCACAAGTCAGATTACATCTGGCGGTGACATAAAACTGAACATATACGGGCTGATCCTTAGTAAGAAGTGCTTTACCCAATGTCTTTTTTGAGAGTGAAGAAAACATGTTATTGATTTTTCTATAAGTTTATTTCTTTGCTAATTACAAACTCAGGTCTATCTTTAACTTGTTCATAAATTTTTGCGATGTATTCGCCAATAATTCCAAGAATTAGAATTTGAATACCTCCAAAAAATGCAATCATTAAAAGTATAGATGTAAGGTAAGGTATATCTACAAGCATGAATATTCTTAATACAGCTGTTATCGATCCCATAATTACCGTTAAGAACAATATTATAAACCCTAGTCTTGTTACTATTCTCAGAGGTTTATTAGAAAAAGAGACTAGCCCATTCAGGGCAAAATTAACCATCTTATTAAATGGGTATTTAGTAGTGCCAGAATGTCTTTTTTCTCTTATATACTCATAAGCATAGGAATTGTAGCCAAGCCAAGCAAATATACCTCTTATGAACTTTTCTCTTTCATTAAGATCATTAAATGCATTTACTACTTTTCTATTAATAACCCTAAAATCTCCAGTCTCTTCTGGCATTGATATGTTGCTAAAAATGCTAAATAATCTGTAAAAAATCGAGGCTGTCAGAAGCTTAAATTTTGATTCACCTTTTCTATATTTTCTTTTACCGTAAACGATATCATAACCCTCAGCGAGTTTTTCGATCATCTTTGGTATTTCTTCAGGAGGATCTTGGAGGTCTGCATCAATAATTGCTACGTAATCACCTTTAGATTTTTTTAGACCAGCACTAATAGCTGCTTGATGTCCAAAGTTTCTGGAAAAGGAGATAATTTTGACGCAGGAATTTTCCAGAGCTTCTTTTTCAAGGATTTTCAATGAATGATCTGTAGAGCCATCATCAACAAAAATTAATTCACAATTATATTCAGTAATTTTCTTTTTCAATACCAAGAGTCTGCTAACTGTTTCAGCAATGACACTTTCTTCGTTAAATAAAGGTACTACAATGGTTAGTAACATAGCCTCAGAATTATAAACCATGAATTCGAAAGAGGGTTCAACAGTGATTTAAGCACAATTACTTCAATGAACTGATATGTACAATCCCAAAAAGAAGTGTTTTTAAAAAGCCAATGAGTAACCTGTCCTCGGCTTTTTTAAGTTTTCTAAAAAAGACAAAAAACTCAACAACATGTATTCCTAAAAGGAGAACCGCAAAGAAATTAATCCATATAGAAAACCCAGAGTAGTAGTTAACAGCTAATGCAATCCATAGAAATATGCTAAAAACTTTTCCTTTATTCATAACTTATCCTTTTGCAGCCTGTTCTTTCATCACAAGCTTTAGCTCCTCCAAATAGTTTGTCCAGTGCTCTATTTGAGGTTCATTTAAACTTGCCTTCATGCGTTTATCCAGATCGTTATATTGACGTTTTATTCCTCGTTCTATTCTTTTTGGAATATTTACTCCTCCTTTTCTAATTTCTCGTTGCACTACTTGTTGAAGTCCTGTTAAACATTCTTTAAGTGCTTCACGAAATTCAATATTTTGTACGTCATTCATTTCCATTGCAGCAATATGGACTAATAGTTTTGGCTGAAGCCAGGGCGGAAGATCCTCGGCAGTAATTGTAGAATCGGCCGATAAAGTAACCGTCCAAAATATTCCTAAAAACAGGATTAGTTTCTTTACAAATTTCATATTATTTCTTTAATTCAAGTTTCCGTTAGTAATCAATAGCCAAATGAAAAATCCACTAACTACCAATATAGAGATATAAGTTTGCCATTTATTCACTTTACTTTCCCCTTCAAATTCTGATTGCTCTTTATTAGAGTTATTAGATAAGTTCCTAAACCATAGAACTCCTATCAAAATCAAAATTCCTAATAATATTAATAATTCAATCATTTTTTAATTTAGAAAAAGAAATAAAGCACTAATACTATTATAAGACAGCCATAGATAACCCAATTAACCCAATTATTCATCAATCCTCAACCTAATTCTTGTTTCTTTCTGTAGATATAGATAATTTCTGGAATTCCTAATAAATTAAAAGCAAGAAAAAACAAGAAGGATTTCTTCTCATCTAGCTTCGCCGCTATCCAACAGGCATTATATGTCCAGTAAATTTCCCAGGCAGCTAATACCAAAATTATGAATATCCACATAGTTATCTACTTTACATTCGGCCATAATAAAATAAAAGATTCTTTGAAACCTGGAAAGCTGAAATGTTCTTGTGAAGTGGTGCCCAGAGGTGGAATCGAACCACCGACACAAGGATTTTCAGTCCTTTGCTCTACCGACTGAGCTATCTGGGCTTAAAGAGTGTTGCGATTGTATACAATTAATTGATTCTAAAAAAGCAAGTTTTACTCTACTGGTTTAAATCCAGTCGGTTTCGCATAATCCTCACCCGATAGAAAAAGGTCCATCTGCTCATTAAGCCATTTTCTAGATTCTCTATCGGCAAGATTAATTTGACCTTCATTAATAAGCATTTTTTGATGCTCTAACCATTCTTCCCAGGCTTGTTTGGATACATTATCGAATATATCTTGACCTTTATCGCCCGGGTAGGGAGGAGTATCCATTCCTTCTAGATCTTTTTTATACTTTTTACAAAAAACTATATGAGTCATTTTTCTTTATTTGTTCTAATTCCTTAGTAACTGGAGAGGGTAAACCAACTTTCATTAAAGCTTCATTATTAAACCATACTTTCATATTATCTAGATTCTGAATTCTTCCATGTACCCTTAAGTGAAGTAAATCTATATCTAGCTTATAGTGCGTAAAGGAATGTTTTATTTTTTTCCCCTCCTGTAGCACTGAATAATTTTTACTCAGTTGTTTTATATATTCTTTTCTATAATTATGTTCTTGAAATCCGAGAAAAGTCCAAAGACCCTCCCAAACACCTTTAGTTTTTTTATTCTCAAGCAGAATTTCACCATCTTCATTTTGCAAGATTAGCCAATAAAGCTTTTTAACGGGCTTTTCTTTTTTAGGAGAGCGGATTGGGAGTAAATTATGATTATTTTCTTTTTTAGAAACACAGGCATTACTGAGAGGGCATTTTATGCAATCAGGTTTAGATCTTTTACAAATCAATGCTCCTACATCCATGATTGCCTGGGTATAAACATCACATTCTTTTTCAGGCAAGTTGGTTTCTGCAATTTCCCATAATTTATTTATAGTGCTTGCTAAATCTACCGGATCGTTGATGTTGTAATATCTAACAAGCACTCTCTTGGCGTTTCCATCAAGAATTGGTGCCTTTATTTTAAAACCAAGAGAGAGGATCGCGCCTGCAGTTGATTTTCCAATTCCAGGAAGTAATTGCAATTGTTCAGAGGTATCTGGCATAACTGAACCAAATTCTTTTTGCAAAATTTTTGCCGACTTAAGAAGGTTTCTTCCTCTTGAATAGTAGCCCAATCCAGACCAATAACTTAATACCTCATCTTCTTCTGAATTAGCTAATGAATTGATATCTGGAAATCTATCCATAAATTTAACAAAATAAGGGATAACCGTTTTGACTTGAGTTTGCTGGAGCATGATTTCAGATATCCAGACTTTATAAGGATTCGTTTTTATTTGCCAAGGCAGGTTCTTGCGACCAGATTGTTTATGCCAATTTATAAGATCATTGCTCAACGAGGACATAGGATTATTATGCAAATTGTACAAGTAATGAACAAGTTGGACTTATTAGCTATAATTCGCACCCCTTGAGATGAGTTATGAGAAAAGTAGCGATAAATAGAGATACCTCTGAAACTCAGATCTCCATAGATCTGAATCTGGATGGTACAGGAAAAACCGAATTTGAGACCGGTTTACCTTTCCTCGAGCATATGCTCGATCAAATAGGTAGACATGGAATGATAGACCTAAAAATCAAAGCTAAAGGCGACCTACATATTGATGACCATCATACAATTGAAGATATTGGCATTTCTTTAGGTGAGGCTTTCAATGAGGCTGTAGGCGATAAAAAGGGCATAAAGAGATATGGGCATTCATATGTCCCCTTAGATGAGGCCCTTTCAAGAGTCGTCTTAGATTTTTCTGGAAGACCTGGTCTACATATGAAAGTAGATTTTGTGAAAGAGGAGGTTGGTGGTATTGACGTGAATATGTTTGAACACTTTTTTCAATCTTTCTGCAATCACGCCTTCATCACACTACATATAGAAAATTTTTCTGGAGAAAATACTCATCATCAAATTGAAACTATATTTAAAGCTTTTGGAAGAGCTTTGAGAATGGCATTAGAGATTGATACTAAACAAAAAAATATCATTCCTTCTACAAAAGGAGCTTTGTAGGAATTTTTTTAAATGACACAAGTTGTTGTGATTGACTATGGAATGGGTAACCTTCATTCTGTGAGTAAGGCTGTACAGGCTGTTTCTTCATCTGAATCAATAGTCATCTCCTCCGATACGGATGTTATAAAAGCTGCAGATAAACTTGTTTTACCCGGTGTAGGAGCCATCAAGGATTGTATGGAAGCCTTTTCTGTAGATTTAAGAGAGACTGTCTTGGAAGAGATTGATAAAAAACCAACTTTAGCAATTTGTGTAGGGATGCAGATGCTTCTTAAATCCAGCGAAGAAAACGGGGGTGTTGATTGCTTTGATATATTGGATGGCAAAGTTACGAAGATTAAAGCTTCAAAGGAAATTAAAGTTCCTCACATGGGCTGGAATAGAGTTAAGTTCCTTAAAGAACATGTTTTGTTGAAGAACATACCTGATTCAAGTTTCTTCTATTTTGTTCATAGTTATTGTTGTTCTTCTTCTGAGGATGCTCTCACGGAAACTACTCATGGAGAAAGCTTCGTTTCATGTTTAGCCAAAGACAATATCTTTGCAGTTCAATTTCATCCTGAGAAAAGCCAAGATATGGGTCTAGAGCTTTACAGAAATTTTTTAAACTGGAATATTTGAATGTTAGTGATACCCGCAATAGATCTAAAAGAAGGTAAATGCGTCAGACTAAGAGAAGGGAAGATGGAAGAAGAAACCATTTTTTCTGATGATCCTATTTCTACAGCCGCTTCGTGGTTTACACAGGGAGCAGAGTTACTGCATATAGTAGATTTAGATGGAGCCATATCTGGTAAACCCTTGAATCAGGAGATAATTTTCAATATAGCTTCTCAGTTTCCTGATAAAAGAATTCAAATAGGTGGTGGTATTAGAAATTTCCAATCTGCTTCTCAATACCTAGATCAAGGTATAGAAAGAGTGATCATGGGCACTTCTGCAGTGGAGAATCCAGAAATGCTTAGAGAGTTTTGTAATCTGTATCCACACAGATTAGTTCTTGGGGTTGATGCTTTAGATGGGCAGGTTAAAACACAAGGATGGCTCAAAGGCTCAAGCATTTCTCCTTTAGAGCTGATCAAAAAATTTGATGGCGAGCCTATTGCCGCTGTTATTTTCACAGATATCTCTAAAGATGGCATGATGTCAGGCCCTAATATAAAAGCAACAACAGAGCTTGCACAACAAACAGATATACCAGTTATAGCTTCTGGAGGAGTTTCCTCATTGGAGCACATAAGACAACTGGCCCGTGAGAATATTTTAGCCGGTGCTATTTGTGGAAGAGCTTTGTATGAGAAAGCATTTAGCTATTTAGAGGCGGTTGAGGCAGCGAGTACATAATTATGACACTGGCCAAAAGAATCATTCCCTGCCTTGATGTCGATAAAGGTCGAGTGGTCAAGGGTGTTAATTTTTTAAATATAAGAGATGCTGGTGATCCTATTGAAATTGCTAAGAGATATGATAATGAAGGTGCCGATGAGATCACGATGTTGGATATCACAGCAAGCCATGAAACTAGAGATACAACATACAAGACTGTTGAAAACATAGCGAGCCAGGTGTTCATACCATTAACTGTAGGTGGTGGGGTAAGAAAGATTGAGGATATAAAGAAACTTCTTAGATCAGGTGCAGATAAAGTAAGTATTAACACTGCGGCAGTTGAAAATCCTGATTTCGTGAAAGAAGCTGCAGATAAATTTGGATCTCAATGTATTGTTGTTGCAGTAGATGCCAAATTCAAGGAAGATTCTTCTTCATCCTGGGAGGTAGTAACTTATGGTGGTAGAAATAGAACAGGAATAGACGTTCAAGAATGGACTAAACAAGTGGCCGATTATGGAGCGGGAGAGATTTTACTTACCAGTATGGACAGAGATGGAACAAAAGAAGGTTTTGATAATGAACTTGTGTTTAAGGCTTCTTCTTCCGTAGATATACCTGTTATTGCATCTGGAGGAGTTGGAAATCTGCAGCACCTAATCGACGGAATACGGATAGGTGGAGCTGAGGCAGTTTTAGCTGCGAGTATATTTCATTTCTCAGAGTTCACGATTCAAGAGGCAAAAGACGCAATGAAAGACTCTGGAATAGTTGTACGAGCTTAATTTGTTCTCTTTATGCTCCCCTCAGAGTACTCATAAGTGAGAGGGTCACCCGTTGCTATCTCTAGTCTTACGATCTCATCTGAGTTTATCTCTTCTAATTCCATAACCAAGGCTCTTAGAGAATTGCCATGAGCTGCAATAAGGACATCTAGCCCCTCTTCTACTTTTGGAAAAATTTCTGAATGGAAATAAGGAAGTACTCTTTCAGCAGTATCTTTTAAACTTTCTCCACCTGGCGGAGGTACATCAAAGGATCTTCTCCAAACGTGTACTTGTTCTTCTCCCCATTTTTCTCTTGCATCATCTTTATTTAGTCCCGCAAGGTCTCCATAGTTTCTTTCATTGAGACATTGATTTCTGATTACTGGTATATCCGATTGATCCATGTGTTCTAGGATCAGTCTTCCAGTTTCCTGTGCCCTTAATAAATCTGAAGTAAACATAATATCGAACTTCATATTTTTAGTTTTTAAGTGTTTGCCTGCTTTTATTGCTTCTTCAATTCCTTGGTTAGTTAATTCTGGATCTTTCCAGCCAGTAAAGAGGTTTTTCTTATTCCATTCACTTTGACCATGCCTAACAAGAACTAAATTTGATTTCTTCATAATTTTAAAAGTTTTTAATATTTTAACTTAGTAATCTATATAATCTCGCCAGTTATGAATAAATTCTTTGCGTTTATCGGCGATAATTTTCTAGCCGTAGTGGTCTTATTGTCCTTGATATCAATTTTAATTATTTATGAAAGGAAAAAAGGTGGTGTGAAACTCGATGCATCTGAGATAACGCGGCTCATAAATAAGAACAGTCCCTTTGTTTATGATTTAAGAAGTTCTACTGAATATAGCGCTGGATCTATTGCAGGTGCCATAAACATTCAAACCAGCAACTTGACTAAAGGCGATTCTCTTTTTAAAGCCAACGACCAAGATTGCATAATCCTAATATGCAAAACAGGAACTACTTCTTCTAAAGCAGCAGGAGACCTTAAAAAGCAAGGCTTCACAAATGTAAATGTTTTATCTGGGGGAATGATGAACTGGACCCAGAGTGGAATGCCTTTAGTAAAAAATAAGTAATTAACTATCTAGGCCAAGCTCTTTAATTTTTCTTGTTAAAGTATTTCTTCCCCAGCCAAGTAATTCTGCAGCTTCCTTTTTACGCCCCATAGTTTTATTGAGAGCAACTTTGATAATTGTCCTTTCAAAGTCAGGTATAGCCTCTTCAAGTAAATTATCTTTACCTTGAGAGAGATAATTCTCAGACCAGTTTTGTAGGACCTTTGTCCAATCATTTAAATTTTCAGCATTTTCAACTTTGAGGTCATCGGGAAGGTCTTCTAACTTAACTTCCCTAGTAGGTGACATTACCGTAAGCCATCTACAAGTATTTTCGAGCTGCCTTACATTTCCCGGCCAAGAAAGTGACATAAAATATTCTTCAACCTCTGCAGAAAGGTACTTTTTTTCTTCCTTCAACTCTTCGGAAGATTTTAAGAAGAAATGTTTAACCAAATCAGGAATATCTTCTTTTCTCTCATTTAATTTAGGAAGAGATAGTTTGATTACATTTAACCGATGAAAAAGGTCCTCTCGAAATGTTCCCTCTTTTACAAGATCCTCTATGCTTTGATGAGTTGCAGTTATGATCCTAACATCAACCTTTATGGGCTCTCGACCTCCAACCCTGTAAAACTCTCCATTAGACAAAACTCTCAAAAGTCTTGTTTGCGTTTCAAGTTGCATATCTCCTATCTCATCTAAAAATAAGGTTCCTCCATCTGCTTGCTCGAACCTTCCTATTCTTCTCTCATCTGCACCAGTAAATGCACCTTTTTCATGGCCAAAGAGTTCAGCCTCTAGTAGCTCTTTCGGTATATCTGCCATATTGAGTGCGATGAAAGGCTTATCTTTTCTGGGGCTATGCTGAAATAGTGCCCTGGCTACAAGCTCTTTTCCTGTTCCAGACTCTCCATTTAGAAGTACAGTAGAATTGGAATTTGACAGCTTACCTATGGCTCTAAAAACCTCTTGCATCGCTGGAGCTTCACCAATAACTTCAGCTTGTGATTTAATTTCCTTATCGTCGTTACTTTCATCTATGGCAGTGGCTCTTTGAACCATGGATATTGCTTCTTCAATGTCAAATGGCTTGGGAAGATATTCCCATGCACCGTGTTCGTAAGATTCAACCGCGCTATCTAGATCTGAGTGAGCTGTCATTATGATGACAGGAATTTCGGGACGCAATTCTTTGACTTTATCTAATAGATCTATTCCACTGGGCCCTGGCATCCTAATATCAGTAAGAATGAGTTTAGGATTCTCTGTTTCTAACTTCTTGATGACTTTGTTTGCAGAATCAAATGTTTGAACATCCATTCCGCTATCTTGTAAGCCTTTCTCAAGAACCCATCTTATAGATTCATCATCATCTACAACCCAAATATACTTATCCATTGGCTATACTTAAGTCTGATTCCTTATTGCTAGTAATAGGGATATTTATGAAGAATTCTGTTCTATTTGGCTCACTGCTAAAATGAATATTACCTTTATGTTGAGAAATGATTCCCTGTGTAATCGATAGCCCAAGGCCTGTGCCTTTGTCTTTACCGGTAATCATAGGAAAGAAAATAGATTCTTTTATCTCTTCCTGAATGCCAGGTCCATTATCAATTACAGATATTTTACAAACTGTTGAATTGCGCTCTCCATCTATAATTTCACCATGAGATATCCTAGTAACAATTCTAATTTGAGGGCTAGAAGTCTTAGAGTCCAAAAGCGCATCTTTAGCGTTCTTAGTTAAGTTGAGAATCCCGTTTTCAATCAAATAGCTATCAATAAAAAGGTCAGGGATGCTTGGATCAAAGTCCTTGATAATCGTTATAGTTTTGTAATCCTTTTCATTTTCTACAAGGTTTAATACATTCTCAATAGGATAGTGAATATTTTGATATTTAAAATCAGGCTTTTCATTTGGTCCTAATATGTTGTCGACCAATGTGGTTAATCTATCTGTTTGTTTGATGATTATGTCAGTGTATTCCTTCAGATTTAGACTAGTTAATTTATTTCTAAGAAGTTGAGCAGAACCCCTTATGCCGCTCAAAGGATTCTTAATTTCGTGCGCAAGACCTCTAACAAAATCCTGTGAAATCTGTTGGTTGGTTCTCATCCTATATCGTTCTATTAATTCAGAAGATGCCTCTTTATTTATAATCTCTAATAGAAGTCCTGTTTCTTTTTCATCTGTAAAAGGATGCACAATATAGGTACAAAGTACTTTACTACCACGTTTTAGGTTCAATATAGCATCCGTCTTTGTAAAACTTCTTTTCTGATTTAAAGCTTCTGTGAAGCTATCCAAGCTCTCAGGCTCCTCAAAAAATATTTGATCAAGTTTTTGTTTTAATGAGGACTTTTCGGAGGTATCTAGTATTGTTAGAGCTGATGAGTTGATAAATTTAACTCTAAGTGAACTATCTAGAATGACAATTCCTGTTGTAAGCTCGGAAAGCAGAGATTGGTTCAAGTTACTCACAATAAATATCCGGAGACAATGTCTCCGGATATGTTATTAAAGTTTATTATGAAGTTAAAGTACCAACTATGTGGGCAATGATCTTGTATGGATCGGCATTAGAAGCAGGTCTTCTGTCCTCTAAATACCCATTCCAGTCATGCTCAACAGTATAGATAGGGATTCTAATACTTGCTCCTCTATCACTAACACCGTAAGAGAATTGATCGATGCTTTGAGTTTCATGAAGACCAGTTAGCCTCATGTCATTATCAGAGCCATACAGAGATATTCCTTCTTCGTGAACAGCACCTAGTTTTTCACACATAGATGTAAACATTTCCTCTGAACCAGAAGTTCTCATAGCTTCATTGGAAAAGTTAGTATGCATACCAGAACCATTCCAATCACCTGTTTTTGGTTTAGGGTGTATGTTTACAGAAACGCCGAATTCTTCAGCCACTTTATGTAGCAGATACCTGCTTACCCATAAATCATCACCAGCTTTGATACCTTTACCCAGACATTGATACTCCCATTGACCAAGAGCGACTTCAGCATTTGTTCCGGTCAATTCTATTC
>CACFXJ010000002.1:0-114698 GCA_902570225.1 uncultured SAR86 cluster bacterium | reverse complement strand
AATTGCGCCTCCAGCAGCATCGAGTACTTTTCTTCCATCCTTCGTGTATAAGTAAGCTCCTTTCGAGCTTTCGAATTCAATACCCCAGTCTTGTTTAAGAAATGGCCATTTTACTATTTCCATATACTGCACCTAAAAGCTTAAAGATATGTCGTACACAATTAAAACAGCCAATGATAGCTGTAAGAATAAACTTACCCACAAAATTATTTTAGTCGAGAGCTTGGGTTGTAATGCTGGATCTAATTTATTTACGAGATAGAGGGCACCAATGTTAACTATTGGTAGACCCATAGCAGCCCAGATTCCAGCGATTAAAAGTAGGGTAATTGGATTCGGCAAAATAAAATAAAAGAGACCAGACAAAAAAGGGATCACAAAAGCTACTAGCTTTATTAGACTTTGCCTCGTGTCTTTTTTCTCTTTTACTAAGCCCATAGATATCAAATAGTCAGATATTGTCCTAGTAAAGGCAGCTGTTCCCGATAGAAGAGTAGAGAACAAAACAAAGAAAGCTAAAATTATGAATAACCATTTGGCCCAACCTCCAAGCACAAGAGAAAACATATTCTGAAGAGAGCTGATTACATCTACATCCCAAAAAGAACCTGTAGCTAATGCCTCCTGCAGTTCAGGGACATTATTTAAAACTCCTGCACCCAAGAAGAAAAAAGGAAGTGTACCGAGTGTAATAAAAAAGACGGTTACCCAGACATCTGTCTGCATAGTTTTAATCCAATGCTTAGTTTCCTCAACATCCCCTCCACTATTATCTGCGTATCCTTTTTCCAAGCACCAGTATGTATAGGCCATAATTTCTCCATAACTGATTCCAGTAAAACCAAATACTGCTAGAGCAAGAGGTAGGTACTCAGTAGGGAAAGAAAAAGAAAGACCTTGAGAAATCTGATTTAGATTAACCTGATATTCAGTCGATTGCATTGCAATAGCAATGATCATGGTCATGAACGAGAAGAATAAAACCATTATCAGTAAGGTTCTTTCCAGGCTCTTGTAAGAACCAAAATAAAGTAATAACCATGTTAATAAACAAGAAATGGCTACCCAAATCTCTGTTGATAAAAAGGGAAACATAGTATTACCTGCTTCAGCTACAGCACCAGCTAAACCTCCCATTCCAGCTATTGAGGGAACCACTCCAATAAACATGAACCAAACAAGCCACGATGTAGTTTTCCCTTGGATAGTAGTTTTAAAGCCAGGCATATCCGCAAAGGCTTCTAAGAAAGTTTTTCTGGTTACAACAATGTATCTACTTATTTCTGCTTGTATTATTGGTTTACTCCACATACTAAGTAGTAACCACCATAGGAGTAAGAAGCCTGCTGCTGCACCAAGTAATGGGGTCATAACTATAGACCCGCTACCAACTACACTTCCCGTGACTATTACACTTGGCCCAATATATTTGATTCTTTCTAAAAAAGTTTTAGGTGCTTCTTGCATAAGTTGTAATCTTTCCTAGATTTTCTCACTAAATATGGAACAATTCCTCCTTTCTTTTCAGAAATTTACTAATCCATGAAATTTAAAGTCAGTTCAGGTTTAAACATTGAGGCAACAGCTTTAGGGAATCCTGAAAATCCTTTAGTTATTCTTCTTCATGGAGGAGGTCAAACTAGACATGCTTGGAGCGCAACTGCAGAAAAACTCTCTCAGTCCGGATTCTATGCTCTAGCCTTGGATTTAAGAGGTCACGGAGATAGTGATTGGAGTGAGGAGGGTGATTATGCTATCGAAAGTTATAGAAATGACTTAGTCAGTATCATTGAAGAGATAGGCAAACCTGCCTTTCTTATTGGGGCTTCTTTAGGAGGAATGATTTCTTTGTCCACTGCAGGCGACGAAACTTATGAACAACTTTGTAGAGCCTTGGTGATGGTTGATATAGGTATATATCCTAATGAAGATGGCTCCAATGAAATTTTAAATTTTATGAGTTCAGGTTTTAAAGGTTTTAACTCTTTGGAAGAAGCTTCTGAAGCAATTTCATCTTATTTACCGCATCGTGAGAAACCAAAAGACATATCAGGACTGAAGAAAAATCTCAGACTAAAGGAAGATGGAAAATATTACTGGCACTGGGACCCTAAGTTCATTGAATCTCGAACAGGAAACATCGATCGAACAGCTTACAGGCAAAGGCAAAGAAAATACGCTGAATCAGTCAAGGTACCAACACTTCTTATAAGAGGAGCACTGAGTAATGTAGTTACTCAAGAAGAGGTTGACGATTTTCTTAACACGATCAGTCATGCTGAATTTGTTGAGATAGATAAAGCAGCTCACATGATTGCAGGTGACAGGAATGATGTATTTGCAAATGCTGCAATAAATTTCCTTCAACAAACTTTGAATAATCAGTAATATCAGACACATGATTATTGGATTGACTGGTGGGATTGGAAGTGGCAAGACAGCTGTTTCAGATACTTTTGAAGAACTTGGAATAGTTGTGGTTGACGCCGACCTAGTCTCGCGAGTAGTAGTTGAAAAAGGAAAGCCATGTCTTGAAGAAATCGCCAAACATTTTGGTGATGATATTTTGACTGAAAATCTAGAATTGGATCGAGCTAAACTCAGGGAAATCATATTCCAGTCTGAAGAAGAGAAGAATTGGCTTGAATCACTTCTACACCCTGCTATCGCAAAACAAATTCAGGATGAATTATCTGCTTCAACCAGTCCATATACTATTTTGGTATCTCCTTTGTTGTTGGAAACCAATCAAAAAGACTTTTGCAATAAAGTCTTAGTTGTGGATGTCCCAGTTGAGTTGCAGATGGAGAGGACTTTGAAAAGGGATGGCGTATCTGAGGAACAAGTTAAATCAATTATCAAAGCCCAAATTAGTCGAGATAATAGACTAGAGTTAGCTGATGAAGTCATTATTAATGATGGCAGCCTAGAGGATCTTCAATCTGAGGTTAAAGAATTACACGAACGTATAATTTCCGAAATATGATGTATGTAAAATGCCCTGAGTGTGGAGAGCAAACCGAATATTCTGAAAAAAATGAGCACAGACCATTCTGCAGTCGGCGTTGTCAGCTTCTAGATTTGGGTGCTTGGGCGAGCGAAGATAGAAAAATAGCTGGAGAAGAAGTTTTTTTAGAAGAGGAAAATATCGATACTCGTCATTAACTTCTGTAGTCACTGTTGATAAGTACATAATCTTCTGAGAGATCAGAAGTCATAACTTGAAATTCGTGTTTACCTGATCCCATAACCACTTCAATAGTAATTTCTTTTTTCTTCATTGCTTTCGAGGCCACTTTCTCAGAATATTTAGGGTCTTTATGCCCTTTTTTGACCAATGGCACTCCATTTAATTTAATCTGTAATCCGTTTAAGTCTTCGACAGTTTTGTCTCTTCCAACTGCTGATAGTATTCTGCCCCAATTGGCATCACTTCCAAACATGGCTGTCTTAACTAGTGGAGATTCAGCAACTGTAAAAGCTACTGATTTGGCTTGAATCTGATTTTTAGCCTTAGAGACTTTAACTTTAATTAACTTTGTAGCACCTTCTGCATCTGCCACTAAAAGCTCAGCCAGTTCTTTGAAGGCCTCAATGATTACTTGTGTGAGTTTTCTTTCATCCAAAGATCCTGCCTTAACCACTTTTTCCGGATTTCCATTTGTTACAAGCACAGAAGAGTCATTCGGGGAAGTGTCTCCATCTACGGTAATAGCCTCGAAGCTAACTTTCAGTGCTCGGTTATGAATTTTGTTTAATAAACTTTGGCTTAACTTTGCATCAACAAAAACAAAGCTCAGTAATGTGGCAAAGTCTGGCCTAATCATTCCGGAGCCTTTGGCAAAACCTGTGATTAAATAAGATTTTTTTCCTACCTTAACCTCTTTGGAAACAATTTTAGGTTTTGTATCTGTTGTTAATATTGCAGAGGCAGCTTTTTTCCAGCCATCATTTTTAAGTTTAGTTAATGCGCTCCTAAATGCATTCAAGTAGCTGTCTACAGGTAATGCCTCACCAATCACTCCCGTTGAAAAGGGTATGACATTTTTTTGTTCGATATTTAAATCAGATGCAATTTCCTTACAATATTTCTTTACATCATTAATTCCTTTTTGCCCGTTAGCTGCATTGGCATTTCCAGCATTTATAAGTAGAACTTTTGGACCTATCTTGAGTGCAGATAGATTTTGAATAGCTTCAGTAACAGGTGCAGATTTCAACTTATTCGAAGTAAATTTGCCACTCAGTTTTGCTTCCTGATTTATTGATATAACAAGACTATCGTCTCTTTTCCCATAGCGAGTATTGCTTGAAGCAGATCCTAATTCTATTCCTTCAATATTATGAATTTTTTTTGCCATTATTTTTTTCTGGCATTCTTTCTTGCCATCTTAGCTTCTGCTCTTCTAAGTCTTCTATTACCTTGACCTTGTTCTTGTGCTTTTGCTGGAGTCCTATCTGGCTGAGAGGGAGCTAAAATTGACTCAGGAGTTTCATGATCTAGAGATTGTGCTTTATTTTGCTGCGGTAAATTTAAGTCACCTGAATCTTCTAATTCAATTTCAACTCTTGATAAAAATCTTATACCTTCAACTCTAATTTTATTGAGAAGACTTTCAAACAACTCAAATGATTCTCTTCTAAACTCTAGTTTTGGATTTTTACTAGCGTAACTTCTCAGGCCTATTCCTTGCCTAAGTGCATCTACTTCAGCTAGATGATCTTTCCAAGCATTATCAATAATCTGTAATAGAATTTGTTTCTCAAAATCTCGCATAACAGGTCCTATTTGATTACTTTTTTGACTATAGGACTCTTTAGCTGATTCAAGAATTTTCTGTTCTATAGTTTCACGAGTTATATTATTTTTTTCACTAATCCATTGCTTGATAGGAATTTGTAGACCAAATATGTTTGATAGGGAACTTTCTAGAATATCTAGGTTCCACTCATGTGGCTCCAAATCGCCGAACGATACTGAATCAATTTCATCTGCAATTACGGTTTCTCTCATTGAATCAAGAAGTTCAGTAATTACATCTGCCTCTAAGATATTATTTCTTTGTGAATATATGATTTGCCTTTGTTCATTTGCCATATCATCGTACTCAAGTAGCATCTTTCTGATATCAAAGTTTCTTCCTTCTACTCTCTTTTGGGCTCTTTCAATGGCTCCACTTAGCATTCTATGTTCAATAGATTCACCATCTTCCAAACCAACTCTTTGCATAATGTTCTTGAATTGATCCGATGCAAAGATTCTCATTAAGTTATCTTCCAGCGATATATAAAATCTTGATGAACCTGGATCACCTTGTCTTCCTGAACGACCTCTTAACTGATTATCCATTCTTCTGGATTCGTTTCTTTCAGTGCCAATTACGTGCAGTCCTCCAGATGTCAAAACTTCCGAATTAAGCTTTTCCCACTTTGTTCTTAATTCCTCTCTTTTTGTAGAATCATCTTGATTTAATTTTTCGTACTCGGCTTCCCAATTACCTCCTAAAACAATATCGGTTCCTCTACCGGCCATATTAGTAGCTATTGTTATAACGCCAGGTTTACCAGCTTGAGAAATAATCTCTGCTTCTTTTGCATGATTCTTAGCATTTAAAACTTGATGCTCAATATTTTCCTTTTTAAGTAGATTAGAGAGTAACTCGGAGCTTTCTAGAGAAGCTGTACCTACAAGAATTGGATTTCCTTTTTGCTTAAATTCTTTAATTTCGTCAATAACAGCTTTGTATTTCTCTGCCTGAGTGAGATAAACGAGATCATTTTTATCATCTCTAATCATGGGTTCATTTGTAGGAACCTCAAGAACATTTAATCCATAAATTTCAGCAAACTCTTCAGCTTCAGTAGATGCTGTGCCCGTCATGCCAGACAATTTTTCATATTGTCTAAAATAATTTTGGAAAGTACATGAAGCGAGTGTTTGACTTTCCATTTGTATGGGTACATTTTCTTTCTGTTCTATTGCTTGGTGCAATCCATCTGCCAATCTCCTACCGGGCATTGCTCTTCCAGTATTTTCATCAATTAGAACAACTTGTTTGTCTTGTACCATATAGTCCACATCTTTATTAAAAAGAAAGTGAGCTCTTAATGAAGATTGAATGTAATGAAGAAGTCGTAAATTTCCTGATGAATATAAGCTTTGATCTTCTTCTAAAAGATTTTCATCTTTCAGAAGCTTCTCAATAAAATCATGACCTAAATCAGTGAGCTCTACCTGTTTTGATTTCTCATCTACAATAAAGTGCCCTGTGTCTTCTTTTTTATTTTCTTCTTCGGGATCTTCGTCAGGTTCAATAAATTGTTCTTTGAGCTTGGGAACGAACTTGCTAATTTTTTGATAAATTTGTGCTGTATTCTCTGCAGGCCCTGATATGACGAGCGGTGTTCTTGCTTCATCAATTAATATGGAATCAACTTCATCAATAATGGCGAAGTAATAGTCGTTCATCATTCTGTCTTTGGTATTTACGACCATATTGTTTCTGAGAAAATCAAAACCTAGCTCATTATTGGTGGCGTATATCACATTTGCTTCATAAGCTTTTTTTCTTTCATCTAGTTGTTGACCAGGAATAATAAATGAAACAGACATGCCTAAATTTTCATAAATCGGAGCCATCCACTCAGCATCTCTTTTTGCAAGATAGTCATTCACTGTAACTAGGACAACTTTTCTTTCTGTGAGTGAGTTCAAGTATGAGGGTAGGGTGGCAACGAGTGTTTTACCTTCACCAGTAGCCATTTCAGCAATTTGACAATTATGTAGGGCTATTCCGCCAATTAGCTGACAGTCATAGTGCCTTAACCCAAGCTGTCTTTTGCTTACTTCTCTTACAGTAGCGAATGCCTCAGGAAGAAGTCCATCAAGAGATTCACCATTTTTATGACGATTGATAAAGTCTTCTCTTTTACTTCTCAGATCTAAATCACTGAGTAAAGAATACTCCTCTTCCAATGAATTGATTGAATTCACTAGAGGTTGAATTTTTTTTAATACTTTTTGGTTTTTTGAACCAAATATTTTATCTAATAGACCCATACAAATTTGTTAGACGCAATTCTAACAGTTGCTAACAGATATCTTATAAAAATTATCCTGAACTAGGATCAATAATTGGATCTAAATAGGTGATTGGAGAGTTATTTGGATCGTCATACGTAACGACTTCCCAGGTATCAGGTCTTGCAATTAATTCTCTTAAAAGAGCATTATTCACGGTATGACCTGATTTATAACCTTCAAAAGATCCAACTAGATTATGCCCAAGAAGGTATAAATCCCCTATGGCATCTAGAATCTTATGCTTAATCATCTCATTCTCCAGTCTAAGACCATCTTCATTGAGAATATCTTCTTCGCCAATGGCTATTGCATTCTTCTCGCTACCACCCAGTGCTAAATTATTTTCCTTTAATGCTTCTAGATCGCTCATAAAACCGAAAGTTCTGGCTCGACTAACCTCCTTAACAAAAGAGGTACTGTTAAAGTTAATAGAAGCTTTAGTACCGTGCTTTTTAAGTACCGGGTGATCCCAAACTCCCGTAAAAGCTACTTCGAAACCTTCAAATGGAGATACTTGAGCCCAAGCATCATTAAATGGAACCCTGACTTTCTCCTTTATCCTTATAAATTTCTTTGGTACTTCTTGTTCATGCAGTCCTGCAGACTGAATTAAAAACACAAATTGGCCTGCACTGCCATCCATGATAGGAATTTCTGCAGCATTCACTTCAACATAAGCATTATCTATTCCTAGCCCGGCCATGGCAGATAATAAATGTTCTACGGTAGAAATTTTTACATCCTTCCATGTCAATGAAGTGGACATAGTGGTATCACCTACATTTTCTGCCCTTGCTTTGATCTCTACAACAGGATCAAGATCAACTCTTCTAAATATTATCCCCGTATCGGGAGGAGCAGGCATAAGCTTCAGCATGATTGGTTCTCCACTATGAAGACCAATACCAAAAGCTTTGATAGAGTTAGACAGAGTTCTTTGGGCAAGCATCTTTGTATTTTACTATATTAATTTGACTTAATTTTATTTTGTCTGTTTATCTCAAATAGCAAAATACCGGTGCTTACAGATGCATTAAGGCTGTCCATATTATCTGACATATCAATCTTGATAAGCTCATCACAATTTTCTCTGGTTAACCTTCTAATTCCCTTATCTTCTGAACCAACTATTATTGCATTCCTCTTGCTGTAAACCACCTCATCATAGAATTTTGTAGCTTGTAGATCACTTCCATAAACCAATATTCCTTTCTCTTTAATTAGCGAGATAGTCCTTACTAAGTTTGTGACAATAATGAATGGAATAAGTTCAGAAGCACCACATGATATTTTTCTAACTGTGGAAGTAAGGTGACAAGCACGGTTTTTTGGAACTATTACAGCATCTACCTTTGCAGCTGCAGCACTTCTGAGACAGGCCCCAACATTATGTGGGTCTGTTAGACCATCTAATATAAGAAGTTTAACTTCCTCTTTGTCCAGAATAAGCTCAAGATAATCTTCAGTTTCTTCTGACCTTTTGTTGCATCTTAGAGCAACATTTTGATGATTGATTCCCTCAAAATTTTTATCAAAAAAAGAGGCTTCATGTTTTTCTACCTTTATGTTTTGATCTTCGGTTAATTGAATTAATTCTTTGAGTCTCTCGTTAGGGGAATTTATGACAAAAAGAGCTTTTACCGATTTAGGTCTAGTTTTTATAATTTGCGATATTGCATTTAAGCCACAAATCATTTCTTCATTTGAATCAGTTTTCATTTCAAAAGCCTAAGATCTATTTTTTGAGAAAATACCTCAACTTTTTCTATTACAGCTTCTACTTCATCTCCCAAGGAGTAAGAATGTCTGGAGCTATTACTTTGAAGCATTTTACTGTCTTCATCGAAAACATAATACTCATTACGGGGAAGATATTTAATGTGGCAAAGGCCTTCAATATTTATTTCTTTTAAATGGATAAACAAACCAAAATTAGTTACCCCAATGATTTGTCCTTTGTAGGTATTGCCAATGTTTTCTGCAGCAAACGCACATTTAAGATGATTCAATGCTTCTCTTTCAGCCTTCTCAGCTATTCTTTCCTTCGTTGAGCAATCTTTAGAGGCCTCAGCCAACTCATCGTAGTTATAAATCAATTTTTTTTGAATAGGCTTGGCCGATACTTTTATCCTACCTCCATTTTCTTTTATCAAAGCCTTAATCACTCTATGCACAAGCAAGTCAGGATATCTTCTGATAGGAGATGTGAAATGCGAATAGGAGGGATAATTAAGAGCAAAATGCATAGAAACATCGGCTTCGTAAGTGGCTAAACTCATCGAGTATAGGATCTGTGAATGAATGATATTTTTATCTTTTCTGTCTTTGGCTAATTCCACTAGCGCAGTCAAACGTTTGATATCGCTACCATCGTCCAAAACTGCATTTATTTTTCTGCTTCTTAAAAATTTTTCTAATACTTTTATTTTTAAGATATCTGGTTTTGGATGGACTCTGTACACCGAGGGAATTTTTTGATTTAAGCATAATTGAGCTGCAGAAATATTTGCTGCAAGCATAAACTCTTCAATCATCATATGGGAAATCTCTCTCGGAGAATCTTCAAATTTTAAAATCTTTTGATTGCTAACTTTAGGTATATAAGTTGGAACTTCCAATTCTAAAGAACCTCTAGCTACCCTGTTTCTTTTTAATCTCCTGTAAATCTCCAGTAGTACTTTAAGCGAGTTGGCATAGGGTCTCTTAAATTGTTGCCTTTCAATTTCTCTTGTAACAGTTGAATAAGTAAGTCTAGATTTAGAGTTAATTAATGCCTCAAAGAAAGATGTATCAGACAGATTGCCTTCAGCATCTATTTTTGTTCTGCATACTAGACAAAATCTATCCTCATTCGGTTTTAATGAGCAAAGATCATTGCTAAGTTCTTCAGGTAACATGGGAATAACCTTTTGAGAAAAATAAACTGATGTACCTCTTTCATAGGCTTCTTGGTCTAGATTACTCCCTATATCTATGTAACGGCCAACATCAGCTATTGCTACATAAAGTATTAAATTTCCTTCTTCATCTTTTTCGCCTAATACAGCATCGTCAAAGTCTTTAGCATTTTTTCCATCAATTGTTACAAAGACTTTATCTCTTAGGTCCTCAACTTTATCTATGTCAAAATTCTTATGTTTAAGCTTCCTGGATTCATTAATAACAGTTTTAGGCCATTCTCTTTTTAAGTTGTGGTTAGTGACTGCCATTTCGTAAGCCAAGCCAAATTCATTCTCTAGATCAAAAACGAATAATAGCTTAGCTTCTGGAAGAGAATTTTCTGTGGGTTGCCTATGCATGGCGAATTTTCCAATACCTCCGACTTTTATGTCTTTAGGAAAAGGTTCGTTGATCAAAACTCTAAGTTCGTTTTCGTATCCTACTGGACTGGTATAGAGTCTTTTACCCCTCTTGAAGATCCTGCCAACAAACTCAGTTGTATTTTCTTCAATTACCCTTTGGATTTTTGCCCATCCTCTTTGGGTGAGAGAAAATTGAACCAGGTCTCCGGGCATAGCTTTATACAGTTCCTTCTTGCCAAGTTTAAACTGAGCATCATATTTCAGGTCATCAACATAGAATCCTCTGGATTTATTAGATTTTCTAACAATACCTCTTAAGGTTCTGGATGTTTGTTTTGATGATTTTTTCAAAAGATACTTTTTTATGAATTTTAGAGTTGAGCTCTTATCTCATTTTAAATCATTAACCTGATTTAAAGTTAATTTTGTCTTGAGGAAGTGTTGCTTGCTTTTTAGTTAACTATTACAGTTGTTGGCATGCATATTGGAATTATTATCTCCCTTATTTTCATAAGCTTATTGTTCTTTCTTTGGCAGTACTCCAAAGGAGAACAAGTTGGAAGAAGAATTGGATTTTTGTTGAATATATGGGGTGCAGTAATAGTTTTTTATTTATTCATGATCGTTTTCTTTTAAAAGGGGTGTCCTATGACAGTTAAACATTACGATTGGTCTGCTTATCATTCCTATGTGAGGCCCAACAAGATTGCAATTAGAGATTTAAGTGCTAATCAATCTTTAACATACAAAGAGCTTGATGATAGGGCATGTCTGCTTGCTAACTGGTTACAAAAAGTTGGCGTTGAGAAGGGCGATCGGGTAGCAATATTATCCCAAAATTGTGCAGAGTTCTTCGAACTTGAGTTTGCCTGTGCAAAGATCGGAGCAATAGAACTCCCTCTCAATTGGCGACTGACCAAACCTGAACTTGAATATATTCTCAAAGACAGTACTCCAAAGGTAATAATTTATGACCAATCATTTTCTGAAATATCAAATGACTTAATCAAGGATTGTAATATTTCTGATTCGTTAGAAATCGATAAAGGCGATCCTGGCAGTCAATACGAAGCTACGCTACAAGATAGTAGTTCAGATTTTGTTAAACCGGATATAAATCAAGATGATCTAATTATGATCATGTATACCTCCGGAACAACTGGTCATCCAAAGGGTGCAATGATCAATCATCAGATGCAGCTCTATAATGTCATTAATCTTGCCTCTCCAGCATTTGTAGCTACTGATACCGTTCAGTTAGTCGTGCTTCCTCTTTTTCATACTGGAGGCATGAATTGTTATGCTAATCCTGTTTTGCATGCCGGAGGTGAATTAATTTTAATCAGAGATTTTGATCCTGGTTTGGCTTTATCGATTTTGGGAGACTCCCAATATAAAGTTTCTCACTTCTTTGCAGTTCCTGCCCCTTATCAATTTATGATGAATCACCCTGATTTTGATAAAACTGATTTAGCTAATCTAAGAATAGCAGGCATTGGAGGAGCTCCTTGTGCAGAAGCCATTCTTAAGACTTGGTCTGACAGAGGAGTTGCAATGATTCAGGGTTGGGGTATGACAGAGACTAGTCCTGGAGGTATAGGGCTTCCTGCAGAAGACGCAGAACGTAAATTAGGATCAGCTGGCAAGCCTCTTCTGCATACAGAAGTTAAAGTAGTGGATGACGATGGTAAGGAGCTACCTTGGGGAGAAGTAGGGGAGTTATATATTAAAGGGCCTAACATCACACCTGGTTACTGGAATAACCCTGAAGCTACTGCAAATTCTTTTGATGATGGTTGGCTTAAAACAGGGGATGCTGCCAGATTTGATGACGAAGGTTTTGTGTATATAGTCGACCGCTGGAAAGATATGTACATATCGGGTGGAGAGAATGTATATCCCGCTGAAGTAGAAAATGTTCTCTATCAGCTACCTCAGATCGCCGAAGCTGCAATTCTTGGTGTTCCTGATGAGAGGTGGGGAGAAACTGGAGTGGCCTTTATTAGTCTAAAGGCCGATGAGAAGATTGAAGAAAAAGACATCATTCAACACTGCATAAACAACCTGGCTAAATTTAAGGTACCTAGTTCCGTTAAATTTATAGATGCTTTACCTCGTAATGCTACCGGTAAAGTCCTGAAAAGAAATTTAAGAGAAGATTTATTAGGTTCAGATGCCCCAGCTATCTCATGATGAAACTCTACGACTTTCCTGGTGCTCCTAATCCTAGAAGAGTAAAGATTTTTGCAGAAGAAAAGAATATCACTTTAGAGTTAATTAACTGTGATATGACAAAGAGAGAGCACAAATCTCCAGAGTTCCTGAAAAAAAATCCAAGCGGCAAAATTCCTGTCTTAGAGTTAGATGACGGAAGATGCATTTCTGAGTCCATACCTATTTGTAGATACTTAGAGAGTTTAGTACCTGGTCCCAACTTATTTGGTGAGGATGCTTTTGAGATATCTTTTATAGAGAGCAGAAATAGACACATAGAGTTGGAGCTATGGACACAAATTGGAACTTCCTGGGTGAATGGTCCAATTGTTGGTTCAATGGGTTTATTTAAACAAATTCCAGATGCTAAGACAGCGAGTGATAAGAATGTTGAAGCCTATTATGCAAGATTGGATTCAGAATTTTCAAAATCTGAATACGTAGCAGGAGATAAGTTCACCGTTGCCGATATCACCCTTTTGTCTGCAATAGATTTTGCTTCTAGCATGGTTGATCTAAAACCTGATGACGGGTTAGAAAATCTATCCAGATGGCATAAAAAAATTCTGTCTAGACCAAGCTCTAAAGTTTAATTATCGATATGCCAACCAATCATCCAGAACTAAATAACAGAGCTCAAGGATGGTTAAATTTTCTTTATCAAAAGGCTACTACACCAGATGATTGGTCCGAAGATGGCTCTCCAAATGAATGGTGGGACCAAATTTCAACAGCACCAATGTGTGCTTTCCCTCGTTTTGATCTTCAAGAATCAACATATGCTATTGGTTTAATGGCTGATAGAACTCCAGCCTGGAGAGAAGTCTACTCTGAGATATTAGATGAAATAGCTGAACGCTCTATCACCTATTGGGCAGCCGTAGACTGGCTAACACAATTTGGTCATGATCCTGATAGAAAAAATTATCCAGAGATCTGGAGAGGCACGCTTATACCCGAAGAATTTTGGGGAGAATATGACGCACCTGGCTGGACAGCAAATGGTGTTGCTCCATGGGGATTTCACGCTGATCCAATAGGTGCCGATGGGAATTTATTTTTTAAGGGCTGGCTGAACTTGACTCAGTCAATGCATACATATGTCAGTGGTTACGATAAGTGGTCCTCACCTTTTAGTGTAGCAGGAGCTTACAATTCCAGATTTGAATGGACTCAGCACCAACTAGCTGACCACTTACATCAACAATGGGCAAAGACTCCAATGGGACCACATTGTGAAAATACCAAAGCATGGCCTTTTTGTTTATCAGCCGCAGGACTGGGTTTGATGATGTACGATAAAATTTTTGATAATAATTTTCATAGTTCTTATTCAAATTGGTTATCTTTTACTAAAGATAAATACTATGGGTTCAACAAGAATGGATCTTTAGAATGGGTAACCATGTATTTTGATGAGATCAATGATCACCATCATAGAACAGTACCAACTCATGGACTTGCAGTGTCATTTTACGCAAAGCCCCAAGACCCGCAATTTGCAGAACTTCTCTATCGAGGAGCTATTAACTTCTTGGGATGGGATAATCCTTCTATTCCAATTACAAATGAATTTATGCCGGACCCAAGAATGTTTGCTCTTGGATTAACTATGTCTAAGGAATTTGATGATCAGATAACCCATGAAAGATTAAGAAAATATGCCGAAGAAAACTTTGAACCTCAATTCTTTGGCATCAACGATAGTCAATTTGGATTTTGGTTTAATCTTGGTGAAAAATGGCCTAGAGGACAGCTTTCTGCTTTAGCAATGTGTGCTGAAGTTTGCGAACCTGAAGCTTGGGAGAGTCTCTTTAATAAACCTAATCTAGCAAAGTTCTATTCTCCTAGTATTGAAGGCGTTGATTTTCCTTCAGTATCTATTGAGAAAGCATTTCATAATGACCGAAAGGGAAAATTACACTTTAGTATTTCTGATGGTGATAAAACAAAGACAAATAAAAAGACAAACATTGAAGTATTTAATCTACCCGATGCTAAAGAGATAACAGTCTTATGTGATGGAATGAAATTTAATGAATATACAATCTTAGATAATTCGAGAATTTCCATAAATACTCAGGTAAGAAAACACAGTTTTGAGATTGATACTGGTTATTATTTATCCGAGCAGGAAGAACAGGTGTTCAATAAAAAACTTAAAGAAACAAAGAGTGAAGAAGTTTCCAATTCAAACCATTCTTCAGGTTCAACTTCGCGATTAATACTACCTTCCAGTCTTAATAAGTGTAGTTGTTGTTGATACTTTCCTTAAAAGAACCTAATGTAAATATTTATTAATTTTAATTTTAAGTTTTGGTTTTATGTCACTTTCAGAATTTTCATTAAGCGGTAAGAAAGCTTTGGTTATCGGTGCAAGAAGAAATATGGGTAAAGGTTTTGCTTTGGGTCTTGCAGAAGCAGGGGCTGATGTCGCTGTTACTGATATAAATATTGAATCTGGTCAACTTCAGGCAGTAAGTGAACAAATTGAAGCAATGGGAAGAAAGTCTATTTTTCTAAAAACCGACATCTCTTCTCAGAAAGATGTAAAAAAAATGGTTGATAAGGTGATGCTTGAATTTGGAGGTATTGATATTTTGATGAATGTTGCAGTTATGTATCACATGAAATCTGTTGTTGATTTAGATGAAGAGAGTTGGGAGCAACTCAGTAATGTTAACTTGAAGGGTTACTGGCTCACAATTCAAGAAGTATCTCCAATAATGAAGAAGCAAGGCAGTGGCAGCATAATTAATTTAACATCGCGTGGAGGCCTAAAAGCTCATGCTGACAAGGCTATGGGTAACTATGCAATTGTTAAATCGGGTATTGCTATGATGACTAGACAGTATGCTAGATATTTAGGACCTCATAACATAAGAGTGAATGCTATAGCCCCTTCCTTGGTAGAGTGGGAAGAATTTCCAGGACAAGAAAATATCAAAAAGAAAAGAACAAATATTGAGGAAGAAAAAAAAGAAGTATCTGATCAAGAAAAATTTGAAGCTTGGTCTACTGGTCCAGAAAATATACCCTTAGGCCGAGTTGCTACTTTCAATGAAATGGCTAATGCGGCAGTTTTTCTTGCTTCTGATGCATCAAGTTATATAAACGGTACAATTTTGAACGTAGATGGCGGTTACATGGCATGAAATTTAATTGGTCGTTTAATCACCTAGGCATGATGGTTACCGATCGTGATGAGGTTTTAGAATATTATCAATCAATAGGCTTAGGTGTAAGCGTAGGACCTCAACCATTACTACCCTTCATCGCAGGAGAAGGAGAAATAACTTTCTTCAGAGAGCTCGATGGCGATCCTGTTTCTCATAAATATCAAACTGGTGGAGCTCATCATTTTAGGGATGGCCAATCTCAGATTGGAAACTGTCAGCTCGAAATTTACCCTATGAAACCCGGTCCCGGAATGTTTATAAGCCGTTATTTAGAAAAAAAGGGCAATGGCATTAACCACATAGCTTTCAATACTAACGATATTGAAAATGACACCCAGTATTTTTTAGATCGCGGCTGTGATCTGGTTTTTAATGTAACAACAAACGGTAAAACGATTGAAAATTATATTGATACGAGACGGCATGGAGACTTGATGATTTCGTTGAGACCTCCCGCAGATGATTGGGAAAAATCTTGGCGCAATAATAATGAATCTCACCCTTTAGTTAACCAATGGAGATTTATGGGACTAGGTTTATGTGTTGATGACCTTGAATCCGCATCCGGATATTATTCAAGTATGGGCTTTACAAAATCAAAAGATAGATTTTATAGAAAAGAATGGAAAACCGACTCCATAGAATACTCTCTAGGTGGAATCCTTTTTGAACTCATGAAGCCAGAAGAGGTAAGTATATATTCAGACTCAATAAAGCAACGTGGAGAGGGTGTAGCTGAGATCATATTTGAAGTCTCAGATATTCAGAACGAGATTGATATGCTGAATGCTAAAGGTACCCAAATTTTAATATCATCTGACACTGATAAGATGGCAACTATACAATCAGGACTTAAAGGTAATATTCTTACAAGACTTATTCAAAAGTGATTTCTATGGAATTAACTTCATTCTTAGCTGCAATTTTTATATTCCTTTTATGTCTTTTAGTTGTTCTAAAGCCTAACAAGTATGTAACAATCTTCAGTGGACTTTTAATAATTCCTTTATTGGTTCTCGTTTTTTATTAATGAACATAGGCTTGAACGGTATCATTACGTAAAATCAACCAAAAATTAGTTTCAAGATTCAAATTAAAAAGCCGTAACTTGATTATTTCTGTGCATATACTACACTTTACGTACTAATTTAATGATTAAGCTTGCGCTTAAAGGGGAAAACCAACCATGTTTGGAAAAATTCGAGAAAAGTTAACTTTTTATCTTTCAACCTTCATCCTACTTAATGCTTCTGCTTTCAGTGGATATGTTCTTTCACAAGATGCAGTTGAAGAAATAGTCGTAACTGCAAGAAAGAAGGCAGAAAGTCTACAGGATGTTCCTTTATCTGTATCTGCTCTTAGGGAAAGTTCTTTAGAAGAACTTGGTGTAAATGTATTTGAAGATTACTTATTACAACTCCCGAGTGTAACAGCGGGGGGAGCGGGACCTGGTACAAGCACCATTTATATAAGAGGTCTTGCTTCTACGACACCTAATCTCACAACAGCAGGTGTAGGTGGCTTAGCTCCAAACGTATCTTTCTATTTAGATGAGCAACCCCTGGCTCAGCCTGGAAGAAATTTGGATGTTTATGCTGCTGATATTGGTCGTATAGAAGTTTTAAAAGGACCACAAGGAACTCTTTTTGGAGCAAGTTCTCAGGCAGGTGTGGTAAGAATGATTACAAACAAACCCGAAATCGGCGTCTCTGAAAGTAACTTAGAGGTTGAATCAAGATATATGTCCGAGGGAGATTCAGGGGCTAAGTTTGAGTTCGTTAGTAATGTTCCTCTTGGTGATAGTTCTGCAGCAAGATTCGTTGCATACAGAGACAGAAGAGGGGGATATATAGACCAAGTGGCTGGGACAATAGATGCTAGCGCATCTGCCCGCTTTAGGTCTGCTGGCACTGTCAGGAGCAATGGACTTCCAGTTTCTGCTGCAAGAAATGGTTTTCAAGCAGGAGCAGATCTTTCTGGAGTAACTTTTGCTAAGGCGAATGCGATAGTTAAAGAGGATATAAACGAAGTGACTTATGAGGGTTATAGACTGAGTTTTGCCCAAGAGTTAAATGACAATTGGGATGCTTTACTAACAGCAGCAAATCAAACAATTGAGTCAGATGGTGTATTTTTTACTGATCCGACTTTAGGCGATCTTGAGATACAACGTTACCACAATGATAATCTTGAAGATGAATTCGATAATATGAGCTTAACTATTGAAGGATCAATTGGTGACCTTGAGGTTGTTTATGCCGGGGCTTATACAGACAGAACATCTGATCAGATTATTGATTACACTGATTATCTTTTTGTCGGTCAGTACCTTCCTTACTATATCTGTGATTACTACGTAACATACACTACCTATGCTCCTGGAAATGTTCCTACTGGCTCGTGTCCAGCACCAGATATGTTCGTTGACTCCTTAACAGACACAGAAGTTAAAACTCATGAAATACGCATTAATGCGCCAATTAGCGATACGATGAGTCTAACTGCCGGTGCATTCATGAGCGATCTTGAATTGCTAGAACATAATATGTTCACTTATCCTGGAGCTGTAGAAAGCGATATAGGTTGGGGAGTAAATTATGCTCTTACCGATACTTCAGTTTACGGTTACCAAGCGCTTACGAGTGGCGGTGCACTTAAATCAAAACAGTATGCTGCAGCAGGTTGGCATTCTGGAAGAGGTCCATACATGCCCCCTGTAATGTTTGTAAATGATATTAAAAGAACAGACAAACAGAGGGGTATCTTTGGAGAATTGGCAATAGATCTATCTGATAGTATTGAGTTAACAGTTGGAGCTCGTTGGTACGATATAGAAGTTGATCTGGAAGGTAGTGCTAATTCTTCTTTCAGTACTGGTTTTGGTGGTGGCGATCAACAAAGATTTGGTACTAACCTATCTGCTGCATTTAACGAACCTGGGGTTATTACAGGTAATCCATTCATAGATGAATTAAATTATCCAGATAAAGCTGAATCAGATGGCGTGATAGGAAAGGCTACCTTGTCTTGGAACAAATCTGACGATGTTATGTATTATGTTACATGGTCAGAAGGTTTTAGGCCTGGATTGTTAAATCGACCAGCTGGGCAATCTACACCTGATGGCTCTTACACTGTCAGACCTGTAACTGATTCTGATGAAGTTACTAACTATGAGTTTGGTTGGAAGACGGTCTTGCAGGATGGTCGATTGAGATTTAACGGTAGCCTGTTTATGGTCGATGTGTCTGGACTGCAAACAACTATATTTGATCCAAGTATAGCTAATTTATTTTTCTCAGATAATGCTGCAGATGCAGATATTACAGGATTAGAAGGAGATTTTATTTATTACACAAATACCGAAGGTCTTATTCTTTCGGGTGCTTTCTCATTCCTAGATACAGAAATAAAGAAATCGCTTACAACCAGTGATGTAGTTGCCGGTAGGGATTTGGCTTTTGCTCCTGGAATGCAAGCGAATGTCGCTGCAAGATACGAATGGGGAATGTCTTCAGGTAATCTAGGTCACTTTCAAGGACAAATAATAACTTCTGATAAGAGTTACTCTGACATTATTGAACCTAACAAAGCAAAACAAGATAGTTATAGTTATGCAAATATTAGAGCGGGAATTAGTAATGATTCTTGGGTGGCAGAACTATATATTGATAACATCACAGATGAAAGAGCTGAGATAAGCAATAATTATGTTTTTGATAGACAAAGAGTTGCTGTTATAAGGCCTATGACTGTTGGTTTAAGGTATAAGCTCAACTTTTAAATATCACAAATGGTTATTAAAAAAGGGAGCTGAGGCTCCCTTTTTAATTCTTAAAATAAATAATATTTTGTATCCTTTACTTACTGAACAAAAATAAGAATGAAAGAAGACAATTTCAATTTTGATGAAAAAACTTTATCTGTTGATTTGAGTGATGCAACTCAAGCAGTAAAGGACAATAGATTTGAGGATGCCATAAGTCTATTAAGAGTTATTCTCAAAGAAAATCCGAGCAATATTGACAGTCTGTATCTTGCTGCGGTTTCTACAAGATATTTAAAACAGTTTAAAGAATCAAAAAAATATATCGAAGACTTGCTGGTTAATGCTCCTGATATGGGGCGCGCTTATCAAGAATTAGCTCATCTCAATAGAGATATGGGAAATGAAGAAAAAGCAGTTATGCACTATAGGCAGGCTTGCGAGTTGAATCCTGCTTTGATTGGTTCCTGGAGCTTCTTATATAAATATTTTGTAAAGAATAAAAATGAGCCAGCTGCTGAGCATGCTGCAGAACAAATTAAAAAACTAAATTCTCTTCCTGGTTCCCTTCTATATATAGATCAGATTCTTAACGAAGGCAGGCTTGGCTTAGCTGAAGCAAAGTGTAGAGCTTTTTTAAAAGAACATCCTACACATACCTATGCAATGGCATTGTTGGCTGAAATAGCGAACAGGTTAGGTTATTTCGATGATGCTGAATTTTTGCTTGAAAAGGCTGTGGAGTTTAAGCCTCAAGATGGTGATTTAAGGATGAAATATGCCACCATACTAAGAAAGAAACAGAAGTTTTCTAAAACAATGGAACAAGTAAATATTCTTTGTGATCAATTTCCAAATAATCTCAACTATCAAGCTCACAAGGCGAGTGAGATAATGCAAAATGGAGGTCATGAAGAAGCTATTAGCTTGCTTGACGATATCCTTAAGAAGAATCCTTTCAATTTCAGTACTCTTACCTCAAGAGGACATGCACAAAAAACTTTGGGTCAAACAAAACAGGCTATTGAAAGCTATCAGTCTGCTTATAGAGTAAAGCCTGATCATGGAGAAGCTTTCTTTTCTCTAGCAAATTTAAAGACTTACACCTTCACCAGCAAAGAAATAGATGAAATGAGAAGGCAAGTTGAAAGGGTAGATTTATCTTTAAGGGATAAAGCATATTTTCACTTTGCGCTAGCTCAAGGATGCGAGGCCAATGGTGAGTTTGAAGAAGCTTTTCATCATTTAGTTAGGGGGAACCAGATAAAGAAAAATCAAAGTCTATATTCCATTGAGAGAATGGACAAAGAATTACAGGCTCAAATAGATGTCTGTAATGAGAATTTTTTTAACGATTTAGGAGATGGAGGCTATCACACTAAAGATCCTATATTTATTTTGGGTCTACCCAGAGCTGGATCTACATTAATAGAACAGATCTTAGCCTCTCATTCAATGATAGATGGCACATTAGAGCTTCCAAATATTCTATCTATTGCCCAAAGTCTGAGAGGTGATGATATTTATGGGAAAGAAGGAAACTATCCTAAGAGTATGAAGAATCTAAGTGCGGAGCAAAGAGAAACCTTAGGAAGAGGTTTTATTAATGACACAAGGATGCATAGAAAAGATGCTCCTATGTTTACCGATAAAATGCCAAACAACTTCAGGCATATTGGCTTGATTCATTTAATCATGCCAAATGCCAAGATAATTGATGCAAGAAGATATCCATTAGACTGTTGCTTCAGTATGTTTAAGCAACTTTTTGCACAAGGACAAGAATTTACATATGGTCTTGAAGAGGCAGGAAGTTACTATACAAGTTACGTCAAATTAATGGATCATTGGGACAAAGTTTTGCCGGAAAAGATACTGCGAGTGAATAACGAAGATGTAGTAGAGGATTTAGAAGGGCAAGTTCATAGAATTCTTAATTTTCTAGATTTACCTTTCGAAGAAGAATGCATATCTTTTTATGAAACCGATAGATCAGTCAGAACAGCCAGTTCGGAACAAGTTAGACGACCAGTTAATAAAGACGGCATGGGAAGATGGAAACCTTACGCACAATATCTAAAGCCACTCCTTAAGGTTTTAGACGAGGATCTGATTAAAGCAGAAGATGTAGCTTATATAAATAATTAGGATATTTTATGAATACAAGCTTAGGAAATTTATCATCTAAAGAAGCTCAAGCTCGAAAGAATATAAACTTTCTTGGTTTAGATATTAACTCTCCAGTTTTTTTTATTAGTTCTGGACTTGCAATAATCTTTTCTTGTTTAGTTCTCGTTTATCCAGAAGCTTCAAACCACTTGTTATCTGATTCAAGAAATTTTGTTGTCTCTCGTTTTGATACTTTATTCACTCTATGTATGTCAGCATTCACCGTAATCATTTTCTTCTTAATTATTTCTCCATTTGGAAAGATTATTCTTGGAGGCAAGGACTCTACTCCAGAGTTTGGATTTCTTTCATGGGTATGTATGTTATTTGCTGCAGGTGTAGGGATAGGCATGACTTTCTATGGTGCTGCAGAACCTCTTTCATATTACACAGGGGTTTTTGGAACACCCTTAAACGTAATACCTCAGACTGAAGAGGCACATCGATTAGCCTTTAGCGCAACTATTTTTCATTGGGGAATCAATGCATGGTCTGTTTATGCAGTCATAGGATTATCTCTAGCATTCTTTAGTTACAACTGGAAACTACCTTTGACAATCCGATCAATATTTTATCCTTTGTTAGGCGATAAGATTTGGGGATGGCAGGGCGATTTAATTGACATAATTGCCGTACTTGCAACTTTATTTGGTTTAGCAACTTCTCTTGGGCTAGGAGCTCAACAGGCATCATCTGGTCTGTATTACCTATTTGAAATTCCTAACACTTTGTTAAGTCAATCTTTAGTTATTATCTTCATAACTGCAGTAGCTATATTTTCTGTCTTCAGAGGTCTAGACAAAGGCGTAAAAGTTTTGAGCAATATCAATATTGGACTTGCTCTGCTTTTATTAAGTTTTGTAGTGATAGCCGGTCCAACTTATCAAATTATCTCAGGTTATGCAGGAAATTTAGTTTCATATTTTCAGGACTTAACTGAACTAAGTAATTGGAATAGGTCAGATGATCAACAATGGTATCGCGATTGGACCATTTTTTATTGGGCTTGGTGGATTTCTTGGTCTCCATTTGTTGGAATGTTCATTGCGCGTATTTCGAAGGGCAGAACCATAAGAGAATTTTTAACAGTTGTTATGTTTGCACCACTTTTATTTTGCTTAGTATGGTTTTCTTCTTTTGGAGAGGCTGCAATTTTTCAATTTCAAGAAGGAATAGGTAAGTTAAGCGAACCAGTGAGTGATATTTCTCTAGTACTCTTTTATATGTTAGATAATCTTTTATTCCCAACTTTTACAAGTTTGTTTGCCTTATTCATGCTGGTACTATTTTTTGTTACTTCCTCAGATTCAGGGTCACTGGTTATCAATACAATTACTTCGGGCGGAAAAGTTAATACACCAAGAATTCAAAGGGTGATCTGGGCAATCATTCAAGGTTTAATTGCGGTTGTTCTGCTTGTAGGAGGTGGCTCTTACGCACTTTCAGCAATTCAATCAGGGGCCATATCAATGGCTTTACCTTTTATTTTTATCTTAATCGCAGCAATGTTTAGCCTATTGCGAGGAGTATATATAGAAGTATATTATCCGCAGAAAATGGAAGATACACATGGAAGATAATCATCTAGAGGAGGCTTTAATTGCAATCAGAAGAGTCATGAGGGCTACTGAGATTAATTCTCTATCCTTAGCAAAGAAATCCCAACTCACGCCCACACAACATATTGTTTTGCAGATTATCGCGAATAAAAAACACACTACACCCAGTCATATTTCTTACATTACTACTCTTAGACATACAACTATCGCTACTGTTATAAATAAATTACTCTTGAACGGCTTGATATCGAGAGAAAGAGGTATCAATGATAAAAGAATTCAGTATCTAAATATCACGGAAAAGGGTTTTAAGATTCTTGAATCTTCTCCTGATGTTCTGCAAGATAAATTTAAAGAACAGTTCTCTAATTTAAATGATTGGGAGCAAAGCATGATAGTCTCTTGCTTGCAAAGAGTCGCTCAATTCATAGGAGCTGAAGAGATAGATGCGGCACCTATTTTGGATTACGGTGAGTTAAATCAAGAACCTGAAGAATATTTAAATGAAGAGTAGTTTTATTTTTCTTATAGGTTTATTTTTATCTTCTTATACTTTTTCAGAAAATGAAGAGAAGACAAAAAACCTTTTGTATGCCCAAAAGATAAACCCAAAGAATTTCGAGCTTGGCAAATCTATAAGTCCTGATACAAAAGAAAAATGGGTAGAAAATATGATTTCTGCCGATATGAAAAATTATATGGCCTGCAGCGGACTAGATTATTTTGACGCCAGTATCAAAGAAAAAAAATTAGATAAGTGCATGAGTTTTGAAAGAAGCCACAAGAACAGAAAAAAAGAACTTTGATAGTTAACTAAAAATAATGGGCAATTTGACTTTATTGTATAATTCTCATGTTAATTGAAGAGAAATTGGGCGATGAAATCACAAGAGTCTTAAGTTCTCTTACATTTTGATCTCACTGCTACAAAAGTAAATATTATAAGTACTGAATTAATGAATAAAATAGCTAGCAAGAGAATAATTCTTCGTGAACACTCTGAAAAGGATTTTCTTGGTAACTATCAAAATTGGTTATTAGACTCTGAAGTAATGGAGCACACAGACACTTCAATAAACAAAACCTCTCCACAGGAACTTAGGGCTTATGTGGATAATGAGTTAAGTAAAGGTAATATTTTTCTTGCTGTTGAAGATAAGGATACTTCCCAACATATTGGCAATTTAAAAATTTATAACATAACTATTGAGGATGGAATTAAAATAGCTGAATATTCACGATTCATAGGAGAGAAAAGTTTTTGGGGTCAAGGTTATGGTAAGGAACTTGGTTTATTGGCTTTAGATTTCTGTTTTAACAAGCTTGACATTGATGTTGTTAAGGCTGGCTGCAGGTTTGATAATAAGAAAGCAATTATCAGTAACTTAAAGATAGGTTTCAACATTACCGGAGTAAAGGAGTACGAGGCTGATAATAAGATAGATACAGCTTACTCCCTGATTTTTTCATTGAATAAAGATACTTATAAACAAAGCCTAACTTAATACCTATTCTATGAATATATACTGCAGTATTCTATTATTCTTTTAATTGAGTATAGTGTCTCCAAGAATGGAGCTGGCGATAGGATTTGAACCTACGACCTGCTGATTACAAATCAGTTGTTTTGCTATCTTAATCTCTTCAAAGTGTTACTAAATCAACAATCTTGATGGTTTGCACATGGTTTGCACGAAAACGAACTGTGTAACTTGGTTTGCATATGGTTTGCAAATTTAAAATCTATACTCAATTTTTGAAGACGCATGCAATGTCCTTATAGACATTCTGTTGGCAAAAGGTTAATTTGAAATTAAATTTTTGGAGAGAAAAATGAAAAAATTATTAACGATTTTCTGTTTGTCTTTTATTTTCGGAGTGGGCAATGTATATGCAGATGAAAGCAGCTCTAGTTCTGAAGAAAGTAGTTCTAGTTCTGAAGAAAGTAGTTCTAGTTCTGAAGAAAGTAGTTCTAGTACAGAGTCTGCTAGCACAGTTGGCGAGGCTAAAACCTATGCCGTTAAATATAATAGTGAAATAAAAAAGAACGAGATTTGGGAAGTAAAATCTGATGGAACAAATGTAAAGTTAATTGATTTTGAATTTCCTTCTGGTTTTTGGACACCCGCAACCTCCTATGCTAGCAATAAAACTGGAAAGATTTATCTGAAAGATTCAGGTTATGGTTTAACAGAAGAAGAAAAGGGCTGGGTAGTTTATGACCCAGCAACCAATACCCTTACAACGGGAGTCAAAGAAGGTTATCACGAAGGTTACCAAAAGGTCTTTAGTGATGTGCTTAAAATAGATTCTTTAATACGTTCTGATGATGGAAGCTCTATACACATAGGAGAAAATTCTTTAGTAACTGTCGAAGAGAATGGCGTTCAGCAGCTATATGCTACAGATGCTAATGGTGACATGATAAACATCAATATAAAGAAGGGTACAGACTTATTGATTGATGGGGTTAGTGTTTCGGGTTCTCTTAATACAAATGCTACAAATATAGCTACTAATTCAACAAATATAGCTACCAATAAAACTAACATAGCTACTAATACGACAGACATAGCTACAAACGTAACTAATATAGCTGCTAATACGGCAGAGATAGCTACAAACGTAACTAATATAGCTGCTAATACGGCAGAGATAGCTACTCACAGCACTTCTATTGCTAGTAATACCACCGCTATTGCTGCTTTAGGCTCTGATTTGAGTGCATTCAAGGCTTCAACAAATTCTCAAATGAACTATATGAAATCTGATTACAGTTCAGGTATTGCTTCTGCTATTGCAATGAGCCAATTTAATTTAGCTCAAGACGGTTTCTCGGTTGGAATAGGAAGAGGTTCTTACAACGATGAAGATGAAACTGCTTTTGGATTGGGTTACGGAGGTGAATTTAAAAACGGAACACTCTTTAAGCTTCAAGCCAGTAAGAGTGGTGATGCAAGTGGAGTTGGATTAACCATCTCCTTCTAAAAAAATAACCCTTACAAGAAGCTCTAATATGAATTTTTTGTAAGGGTTTAATATGGAGCTGGCGATAGGATTTGAACCTACGACCTGCTGATTACAAATCAGCTGCTCTACCAACTGAGCTACGCCAGCGCGATGGGCATTATAGTTCTCTTATGGAAACTTCGCCATAACGAAGAGTAAGATATTCTAAATTTTCTTTAACCAAAAGCTCTCCTTGATCATTTACGCCTAATACCTCTACCACTTTGTCTGAATTGTTTGAAGTTACTTTACAAACTTTCCCGTTTAAAAGATTCAGCTTATCAAAATTGGATTTATAGGCCTTAAAGCCCTCTACAGGAAAAACTGTGGTCAGCACAAATAGTTCATTGAGTAAATTTGCAATTAACTCATTTCTATCATTGGTCTTCTCTGATATTGCGTCTAGAGAAACCCAAGACTGATCAATGTCCTTCCCATCTTCTCTAGACATATGAACATTTATTCCCACTCCTATGACTATTCCTAACTGTCCTTCCAGATCTAGGGTCTCAATTAGTATCCCTGACATTTTCCTTTGATTGATTAATAAGTCGTTAGGCCACTTAATATTTATCTGATCATTTGCTGGTGAATTTAGAACATTTGCCACAACACAGCCTACTGATAAGCTTAAACCATCCAATTCTGAATACTGGAGTGGAGATTTCCATCCTAATGATAAGTATATATTCTTTCCCTTAGGACTTACCCATTTTTTCCCATTTCTTCCTTTTCCTGCTTCTTGCTGCTCTGTTAGATGTATTGAAAGTTCAGAGGACTGACTTGGTAAACATACTTTTGCATCATCATTAGTCGAAGCTGTCTTTTCTGAAATAAATATATCAGGTAAGTATTCTAAAATATCTTTTTTGAGATTATTTTTGATCCTTTCTGCTTCTAAAGGAAGAAAAGTTTCATTTATCATCTAGAATTTAAGCAAATATAAATAATTTAAGTTGACATAATAAGCTTGCAGTTACAGAATTGCGCGCTGTTTTTTGACCTTTATTTTAGGAGGGGTTGGGGAGCGGTCAAACCCAGCAGACTGTAAATCTGCCGCCTCGTGCTTCGAAGGTTCGAATCCTTCCCCCTCCACCACTGAAAAAAACTGTCTAAAAGATGCGAAATTACTTGCATTGAAGCCCCAAAAATACTATAAAAGCGCTCCGAGCTTTGGGTTGTAGGTTTATTCGCTAAATATTTTAACGATTATTTATCTTCTGAGTTAATCAGGAAAATTTTCTACACTCTAAAAAAAGCAGCAAAAATATAGATTTTTGCTCATATAGCTCAGGAGGTAGAGCACTTCCTTGGTAAGGAAGAGGTCACCGGTTCAACTCCGGTTATGAGCTCCAGGTAATAATAATTTAAATTTAGGAAAAAAAATGGCTAAAGAAAAATTTGAAAGAACCAAACCCCATGTCAACGTAGGAACTATTGGACACGTTGATCATGGTAAAACAACTCTAACGGCTGCTATAACAAAAGTTCAAGCAGAGTCTTTAGGTGGAGAAGCTATAGCTTTTGACGGGATTGATAATGCACCTGAAGAAAAAGAGCGTGGTATTACCATCTCAACTTCACACGTTGAATATGATTCTGAATCTAGACACTACGCACACGTAGATTGCCCTGGTCACGCAGACTATATCAAGAACATGATTACTGGTGCTGCTCAAATGGATGGCGCAATTCTTGTTGTAAATGCAGCAGATGGACCCATGCCTCAAACTCGAGAGCACATACTTTTAGCCAGACAGGTTGGAGTACCTCACATTGTTGTATTTCTAAACAAAGCAGATATGGTCGATGATCCTGAGCTTATAGAACTAGTTGAAATGGAAGTTAGAGAACTTCTTACTGAATATGACTTCCCAGGAGATGATACTCCTGTGATTGTTGGTTCAGCTCTTAAAGCCCTTGAAGGTGATGCTGAATATGCAGGAAAAATTCAGGAACTTGTAAAAGCTCTTGATGAATTTGTACCTGAACCTACTAGAGACACCGATAAACCTTTCTTAATGCCTATTGAAGACATTTTCACCATTCAAGGTAGAGGAACTGTTGTTACTGGAAGAATTGAAAGAGGTGAAATCAAAGTTAACGAAGAGATAGAAATCGTTGGTATCAGAGAGACTCAAAAAACCGTATGTACAGGTGTAGAGATGTTCAGAAAACTTCTAGACGAAGGCAAGGCGGGAGAGAATGTTGGTATTCTTCTTAGAGGTACTGAAAGAGACGCTGTAGAAAGAGGACAAGTTCTTACAAAGCCTGGAGCCATTACTCCACACACAAAGTTTGAAGCAACTGTTTACGTTTTATCAAAAGAAGAAGGTGGAAGACATACACCATTCTTTAAAGGATATAGACCACAGTTTTATGTCAGAACTACTGACGTAACAGGCGCAGTTGAGCTTCCTGAAGGTGTTGAGATGGTAATGCCTGGAGACAACATTGATATGACTGTCGAGCTTATTTCTCCTATTGCGATGGAAGATGGAATGAACTTCGCTATAAGAGAAGGTGGAAGAACAGTTGGTTCTGGAGTAGTAACTAAAATTATAGATTAGTAGGCCAGTAGCTCAATTGGCAGAGCGACGGTCTCCAAAACCGTAGGTTGGGGGTTCGATTCCCTCCTGGCCTGCCACTCCGCCAACAAAGACTAGCCTTAATAATGGGAAACATTACTTTAAGTATGCAAAATTATATCCGTTGGATTGTGGGACTCGCTATTGTGGGTGCTGCTGTATACGGTAATTCTTATTACTATCAAGAACCACTTCTCTATAGAGTTATTGGTGTGATTATTATTTCTGGTTTGGGCCTCTTTATCTTAACTACAACCCAAGAGGGTAAAGAGGCTTTAAAGACAGTTATCGATTCTAGAACAGAAATTAGAAGAGTGGTATGGCCAACCAGAACAGAAACAACTCAGACAACTCTTATTGTTTTGGTAGCTATTACAATTGCGGCTTTAATTTTATGGGGTCTTGATTCTTTGTTCGGCTGGGCAACTGCAGCATTACTGGGGTAGATATGGATAAACAATGGTACGTAATACATGCTTACTCTGGATATGAGACCAAAGTTAGAGAGGCCTTAATAGAACGAATTGAAAGACTTGGAATGGATGAATTTTTTGGAGAGATTATGGTCCCTTCCGAAGAAGTTGTTGAAATGAAAGGCGGACAAGAAAGAAAAACTCAAAGGAAATTCTTTCCAGGTTACGTTCTTGTAAATATGGAACTGAATGATGATAGTTGGCATCTGGTAAAAGATACACCGAGAGTCATGGGGTTCATTGGAGGTACAAAAGATAAACCTTCACCTCTTTCAAATGTTGAAGCTCAAGGAATCATGCAGCAATTAGAACAAGGATCTGACATCACTAAACCAAAAGTATCTTTTGAGCCGGGCGAAATGGTTCGAGTAGTTGATGGACCATTTAATGACTTCAGCGGAGTTGTTGAAGAGGTAAATTATGAAAAAAGTAAAGTGAGGGTAGCTGTATTAATTTTTGGACGATCAACTCCTGTTGAATTGCAATTTAATCAAATAGAGAAAGGATAATGGCGAAAGAAATAGAAACTTACGTAAAACTTCAAGTACCTGCAGGACAAGCTTCTCCAAGTCCACCCGTAGGACCAGCATTAGGACAGCATGGTCTTCCTTTGATGGACTTTTGTAATGCTTTCAACGCAAGAACTAAAGAGCTTGAGCCTGGATTACCTTGTCCTGTTGTAATAACAGTTTATGAAGATAAAAGCTTTGATTTTATTATTAAAACAACCCCCGCTTCAGTCTTAATCAAAAAAGCAGCAGGTATAAAGTCAGGTAGTGGAACTCCAAATAGTGTCAAAGTCGGAAAAGTTACAAGAGCTCAGTTGGAGGAAATAGCTAAAATCAAAGATCCAGATTTAACTGCCGCAGATATGGATGCAGCAGTGAGAACTTTATCTGGCAGCGCAAGAAGCGCAGGAATAGAGGTAGAAGGTTAAACAATGACTCAGAGCAAAAGAAAACAGTACATCAGCACGTTAGAAGATAAAAAATATAACGTAGCTGAAGCAATGGAATTTATTCAAGCTTCTCCAAAAGTTAAGTTTAACGAATCAATAGATGTAGCAATAAATCTTGGAGTTGATCCTACTAAATCTGATCAGAATGTTAGAGGGGCAACAACTCTGCCCGCTGGTTCTGGAAAACCATGCAAGGTAGCAGTTTTTGTTGAAGGTGATCAAGCTAATGCAGCGAAGGAAGCAGGTGCCGATACAGTTGGCATGGAAGATCTTGCTGAAGAAATCAAAAAAGGAGAGGTTGATTACGACGTCATAATAGCCACTCCAGATACCATGAAAATTGTTAGTCCTCTCGGCAAGGTTTTAGGCCCAAAAGGAACTATGCCTAATCCAAAAACTGGAACCGTTACAAAAGATGTAGCGTCAGCGGTCAAAAATGCTAAAGCAGGACAAATAAGATACAGAACTGATAAAGGTGCAATTATTCATGGAAGAATAGGCGATATCAGTTATACACCTGATCAAATTAAACAGAATTTAGAAACATTATTAGATGATTTGAAGAGGAACAAACCTCCTTCAGCTAAAGGTGTTTTTATAAAAAAAGCAACTCTATCTTCCACTATGGGAGCTGGAGTTGAGATAGATTTATCTTCTTTAGTTTTTTAATACTAGAGTTAGGTAGAGGTTTCTTCAGTATGGTGCGATTAATCGCCCATCGAAGACCGTAGGTGCGAGGAATGGGTTCCTTGCTTAATTATTTTGACCTACGCAGATGGTATATAACTGCTTGCAGTTATGACCAAAAGATAATACCAATTATTGGTATTTGGAGGATAGGAAGATGCCAATGCGCATTGACGACAAGAAAGTTGCTGTCGAAGAGCTTAAAGATATTGCTAATAAGGCAACTTCAGCTGTTGCTGCAGACTATCACGGCGCTTCTGTTACTGAGTTAACTAAACTTAGAAAAGATGCTCGAGATACTTCAGTACATCTGAAGGTTATTAGAAATACTCTTGCCAAAAAAGCACTAACCGATACTAAATTTTCTTGTTTTGAAGACTTACTTGTTGGACCAACTATGTTAGCTTTCTCGCTCGAGGACCCTACTAGTGCGGCTAAACTTGTAAATGACTTCTCAAAGGTAAATAGTAAATTTGCAGTCAAAGGAATATCTCTAGGAGATTCTTTACTTGAACTTTCTAAATTGTCTGCAATCGCAAATATGCCTTCTAGAGAGCAGGCGTTAAGCCAGCTAGCAGGATTATTGAATGCACCTATGAACCAATTCGTAAATATTCTTAATCAAGTTCCCTCTAAGCTTGTCAGAACACTACAGGCTGTGAAAGAACAAAAAGAATCGGCTTAACCTTTAATTAAATAACATTTGGAGAAAAAAATGGCACTAAGTAAAGAAGAAATATTAGACGCTATAGCTGAAATGAGCGTCATAGACATTGTTGATCTTATTGAGGCAATGGAAGAAAAATTTGGCGTATCTGCTGCCGCACCTGTAGCTGCTGCTGCACCTGCAGCCGCTGCTGGAGATGCTGGTGGTGAAGCTGAAGCAGATGATGCACCCGTTGATATCCATCTTACAGAAGTGGGTGATAAGAAAGTTGACGTAATTAAAGCTGTTAGAGCAATAACTGGTCTCGGACTTAAAGACGCTAAAGCTTTAGTTGATGAAGCTCCTTCAGTGATCAAAGAAGGTGTTAATAAGGCTGAGGCTGACGAGCATGCTAAAGCATTGCAAGATGCTGGAGCAACCGCTGAGCTCAAATAACAAACTTTAAAAAATAAACAAATAATCAATAAAAAGAGGTCTTTATGAGTTTTTCATATACTGAGAAAAAAAGAGTTAGAAGGAGTTTTGAAAAAATCTCCAGTGTAATGGAGCTTCCGAATCTACTTGCAACTCAAGTTCAGTCTTATGATGCTTTCCTGCAAAGATATGTTGATTCCGATAAAAGACTTAATGCAGGACTTGAACAAGTTCTTAATTCTATCTTCCCTATCGAAAGTCATAATGGTTTTGCAAGAATGGAGTACTCTGGTTTTACTTTAGGTGAACCAATTTTTGATGAAAGAGAATGTAAATTAAAGGGTATAACCTATGAAATTTCTCTTCACATAAATTGCGACCTCTTCTTTATTGACAAAGATTCAGGGAAACTTAAAGAAGGTAAATCCCAAAGTGTATATATGGGAACAGTTCCTTTAATGACAGACCATGGAACTTTTATTATTAATGGTACTGAAAGAGTTGTGGTTTCTCAGCTTCATAGATCTCCCGGTCTATTTTTTGATCATGACAAAGGCAAAGGCCATTCTTCAGGTAAAGTTTTGTATGGCGCAAGAGTTATTCCTTACAGAGGCTCCTGGCTAGACTTTGAATTCGATGCTAAAGATCTTGTTTATGTTCGAATAGACAGAAGAAGAAAACTATTAGCAACCATACTTTTGAAGGCCTTAAAATTAACTAATCAAGAGATTCTTGAGAAGTTCTACGAAACTGAAATTTACAAAAACAAAAAGAATGATACCTATCAGCTTCAAGTAATCCCTAGGAGGTTGATGGGTCGAGTGTCTCCTGTAGATATCGAAATCAAAGGCGAGTCTATTGTCAAGAAAGGGGACAGAATAAGTGCTAGACATATTAGAAAAATTGAAGGTGCAAAACTTAAATCACTCGATATGCCAAAAGAAGCTCTATATGGTCAAGTCATAGCAAAAGATATCTTGGACAAAAAAACTGGGGAAATAGTTCTAGAAGCTAATACAGTAATTGATGAAGAATCACTACCGGTTTTGGAAGAGTTAAACTTAGCTGAAATTGAAACTCTTTACATTAATGATATTGAATCAGGTCCTTATATTGCAGATACTTTAAGAGCAGACTCTACAACAAACGAAGTTGAAGCTTTAGTCGAGATTTACAGAATGATGAGACCTGGTGAGCCTCCAACAAAGGAAGCTGCAACAACTTTATTTAATAATCTTTTCTTCAATGCTGAAAGATACGATCTCTCGGCAGTAGGAAGAATGAAATTTAATAAAAGACTCGGCATAGAAGAATTTGAAGGGGACAGTATCCTCAGAGATGAAGATATTCTAAATACGCTCAAAACATTAGTTGCAATTAGAAATGGTCAAGGGAATGTTGATGATATAGATCACCTAGGTAATCGCAGGATAAGATCGGTTGGTGAAATGGTCTCAAACCAATATAGGATAGGTTTAGTCAGAGTTGAGAGGGCAGTTAGAGAGAGACTAGCAACTGCTGAAGCAGATGATTTAGGACCTCAAGATCTTATAAATGCTAAACCGGTATCTGCGGCAGTGAAGGAATTTTTTGGCTCTAGTCAGTTATCTCAGTTCATGGATCAAAATAATCCTCTTTCTGAGGTCAGTCACAAAAGAAGGATTTCAGCATTAGGACCAGGTGGTTTGACAAGAGAAAGAGCTGGATTTGAAGTTCGTGATGTTCACCCAACACATTATGGAAGAGTTTGCCCAATAGAAACTCCAGAAGGGCCAAACATTGGTCTCATCAATAATCTAGCGGCATATGCCAGAACAAACGAATACGGCTTCTTAGAAAGTCCATTTAGGAAAGCTGAAAATGGTAAGGTATCAGATAGCTTTCACTATCTATCAGCAATTGAAGAAGGTGACTACGTAATAGCACAAGCGAGTGCTTTACTAGATTCAAGTAATAGATTTACCGAAGAATTAGTCCCAGTAAGATATAAAAATGAATTTTCTTTTATGCCTCCAGAAAGGGTAGATTTCATGGATGTCTCTCCTCAGCAGGCTTTCTCAGTTGGTGCTTCATTAATTCCATTCTTAGAACATGATGATGCCAACCGTGCACTCATGGGCTCTAACATGATGAAACAAGCTGTACCCACTCTTCAAGCAGAAAAACCCTTGGTTGGTACAGGCGTTGAAAGGTTAATCGCAAGAGACTCTGGATCCTGTGTTACAGCTTCTAGAGGGGGAACAATTGAAAGTATTGATGCTAGTAGGATTGTTGTAAGGGTTAATGAGAAAGAGATACAGGCAGGCGATTCTGGTGTTGATATATATAATCTAATCAAGTACACACGTTCCAATCAGAATACATGTATCAATCAGAGACCCATCGTTTCGATAGGGGATAAAATCAGTAAGCATGACATCTTGGCGGATGGACCTTCTATAGATCTAGGAGAATTATCTTTAGGTCAAAATGTAAGGATTGCATTTATGCCTTGGCATGGATATAACTTTGAAGATTCAATTTTGATTTCAGATAAGCTAGTCAGAGACGATAAATTTACAAGTATACACATACAAGAATTAACATGTGTTGCAAGGGATACTAAGCTTGGGCCGGAAGAAATATCTGCGGATATCCCTAACGTTGGAGATAACGCTCTTTCCAAGTTAGATGAATTCGGTATCGTTCATATTGGTGCTGAGGTAAAAGCAGGTGACATTTTGGTAGGAAAAGTAACTCCGAAAGGAGAGACTCAGCTAAGTCCAGAAGAAAAACTTCTAAGAGCTATATTTGGAGAAAAAGCTTCGGATGTTAAAGATAGCTCACTAAGAGTTTCATCAGGTGCAGATGGAACAGTAATTGATGTTCACGTTTTCACTAGAGATGGAATAGAAAAAGATGGAAGAGCAGAGTCTATTGAGGAATCTCAACTCGCTGAAATTCAAAAAGATATTGATGATGAATTAAAAATACTAGAGCAAGCAGCTTTCTCAAGATTAGAGTCCTTGTTAGTAGGAAAGAAAGTAGCTTCGGGTAAAGGCCTTAAAAAAGGATCAACCATTAAAGCAACTGACCTTGAAGAAATTAACAAAGATGATTGGTTCAAGATCAGATTAGATAATGAGAACGCAAATAAACAGATTGAAAACATTTCAAAAAGTTTAAAAGAATATAAAGATGACTTAGATGTTGCTTTTGGAAAAAGAAAATCCAAAGTAACTGATGGTGATGACTTAGCTCCAGGCGTATTAAAAATCGTAAAAGTATATCTAGCTATTAAAAGGAGGATACAGCCGGGAGATAAACTAGCTGGAAGGCACGGAAATAAGGGCGTTATTTCAGTAATTATGCCTGAAGAAGATATGCCATTTGATGAAAATGGGCAGCCTGTAGATATAGTTCTTAATCCACTCGGTGTTCCTTCTAGGATGAATGTTGGTCAAGTTCTTGAAACTCATCTTGGATGGGCTGCAAAAGAATTAGGTACTAAAATTGGTGAGATGATAGATACTGAAGTTAAGGCAGCAGAAATTCGATCTTTCCTTTCAGAAATCTACGAAAAAGATGAATCTCAGGATCTTAGCTCTCTAAAAGATAAAGAAATTTTAGAACTTGCTGAGAATCTTAGAGAAGGTGTTCCAATGGCTACTCCTGTATTCGATGGAGCAAAAGAATCTGAAGTAAAGGCGATGCTTGAATTGGCTGGATTACCTACCAGTGGTCAAACACAACTTTATGATGGAAGGACCGGTGAAAAATTCGATCGTAAGACTACTTTAGGTTATATGTATATTCTTAAATTAAATCATTTAATTGAAGACAAAATGCATGCCAGATCAACAGGCAGTTACAGCTTAGTAACTCAACAACCACTTGGCGGTAAGGCTCAATTTGGTGGTCAAAGATTTGGAGAAATGGAGGTGTGGGCTCTAGAGGCATATGGAGCAGCGCATACACTTCAAGAGATGTTGACAGTGAAGTCAGATGACGTTGCAGGAAGAACTAAGGTTTATAAAAACTTAGTTGATGGCAATTTTGAAATGGAAACAGGTGTTCCTGAATCATTTAATGTTCTTACTAAAGAAATTAGATCATTGGGAATTGATATAGATTTAGAACAGATTGACTAGGAGATAAACTTGAAAGATTTAGTAGATTTATTAAAAACGCAAGGTCACGGAGTTGAATATAATTCAATAAGGGCAGGCTTAGCTTCTCCTCAGCAAATAAGATCATGGTCTTATGGTGAAGTTAAGAAGCCAGAAACTATAAATTACAGGACATTTAAGCCAGAAAGAGATGGCCTTTTTTGCTCCAAAATATTTGGTCCAATAAAGGACTATGAGTGCATATGCGGTAAATACAAAAGAATGAAACACAGAGGTGTGGTCTGTGAGAAATGTGGAGTTGAAGTAACACTCTCAAAGGTTAGAAGAGAAAGAATGGGCCATATCGAGCTTGCTGCTCCAGTAGCACACATTTGGTTCTTGAAATCATTACCATCTAGGTTAGCTCTTGCTCTAGACCTAACTTTAAAAGATCTTGAAAGAGTTCTTTATTTTGAATCTTTTATCGTCATTGAACCTGGTATGACAGATTTAGAAGTCGGCCAGTTATTAACTGACGAAGAATATTATGAGGCTTTAGAAACTTGGGGAGACGAGTTTGAAGCAGGAATGGGAGCTGAGTCCATCCAAACTCTTCTAAAAGAATTGGATTTAGAGGCAGCAATCAGAGATATCCAAGAGGAAATGCCCCTTACTAAGTCAGAAGCAAAACTTAAAAAATATGCCAAAAGATTGAAATTGCTCAAGTCATTCAATGAGTCAGGAAATAGACCAGAATGGATGGTGCTCGAAGTTTTACCAATTTTGCCACCAGATTTAAGACCTCTAGTCCCTTTAGAGGGAGGAAGATTTGCTACTTCAGATTTGAATGATTTATATAGAAGAGTTATCAACAGAAACAATAGGCTTAAAAGATTACTAGATCTAAATGCACCTGACATAATTACTCGTAATGAAAAAAGGATGCTACAGGAGTCAGTTGATGCTCTATTAGACAATGGAAGAAGAGGCCGAGCTGTAACAGGTTCTAATAAGCGACCTCTCAAGTCTCTTGCAGACATGATTAAAGGTAAGCAAGGTCGATTTAGACAAAATCTTCTTGGTAAGAGGGTAGATTACTCAGGACGTTCAGTCATAGTTGTCGGACCAACTCTTAAATTACATCAATGTGGTCTTCCTAAAAAGATGGCTTTGGAACTATTCAAGCCATTTGTTTTTGGGAGACTTCAGCAACTTGAATTAGCTAATACTATAAAACTTGCAAAGAGGATGGTTGATAGAGAAGAACCTGAAGTTTGGGATATCCTTGATGAGGTAATTAGAGAACATCCTGTCATGCTTAACCGTGCACCAACCCTGCATAGGTTAGGTATTCAGGCATTCGAACCTGTTTTGGTTGAAGGTAAAGCTATTCAATTGCATCCTTTAGTTTGTAAGGCTTACAACGCAGACTTTGACGGAGATCAGATGGCGGTTCATGTGCCTTTGACTCTGGAAGCTCAACTAGAGTGCAGAGCTTTGATGATGGCTACAAATAATATTCTATCGCCTTCAAATGGTAAGCCAATTATTGACCCTTCACAGGATGTTGTCTTAGGGCTCTATTACATGTCTAGAGAAAAAATTAACGATCTGGGAGAAGGAAGAATTATGTCTTCACCGGACGAGGTAAATAGAGCTTATTATTCTGGTACAGTCGGTCTACAAGCCAAGATTAAAGTTCGATTAAAACCTAATAAATTAGACGACGAACCCACTCAGATTGTTGAAACAACCACAGGCAGAACTCTTTTATACGAACTTTTACCTGAAGGTATGTCCTTTGATTTGGTAAATAAAACACTGGACAGTAAACAAATATCTTCTCTTATTGATTTTGTTTATAGAAAAGCTGGACTTAAAAGGACGGTAATTTTCGCAGACAGACTGATGTATCTTGGGTATGAATTCTCAACTAAGTCTGGTTCTTCCATTGGTATTGATGATTTTGTCATCCCTGATGATAAACAAAGGATTGTCAGTGAAGCTGAACAAGAAGTCAAAGATATTGAATCTCAATTTGCTTCAGGACTGGTAACTAAAGGTGAGAAATATAACAAAGCCATTGATATATGGACAAGAGCAAACGAAATGATTGCTAAGTCTATGATGGATAACATATCTCAAGAAGAAGTTGAAGATTCTGAAGGAACAAAGATACTCTCTGATTCTTTTAATTCTGTTTTCATGTATGCAGATTCCGGATCTAGAGGTTCTCCAGCCCAGATCAGACAATTAGCGGGTATGAGAGGACTTCTGGCAAAACCAGATGGATCAATAATTGAGACACCTGTAACCTCAAATTTTAGAGAGGGACTTACAGCTCAGGAATATTTCATATCTACTCACGGAGCCAGAAAGGGTCTTGCCGATACTGCTTTAAAAACTGCTAACTCTGGATATCTCACCAGGAGATTAGTTGATGTTGCTCAGGATTTGGTAGTAAGCGAAGAGGACTGCGGTACAGAAAATGGCATATTGATGAGGCCCATCATTGATGGAGGTCAAGTGCTTGTGCCTTTGGGAGATAGAGTTTTAGGTAGGACAGTTGCAGTAGATGTTACTTCACAAGATGGAAAAGAAGTCTTACTCAAGAAAGGAACATTAATAGACGAAGATATTGTCGATACTCTCGATGAAAAAAATATTTACGAGATTAAGGTAAGATCAGCCATTCACTGTGAAACAATTCATGGTATATGTTCTATGTGCTACGGAAGAGATCTTGGAAGGGGGCATAAGGTTGATATTGGTGAATCTGTAGGGATTGTTGCAGCACAATCTATAGGTGAACCAGGTACACAGCTCACAATGAGAACTTTCCATATTGGTGGGGCAGCATCTGGTACTTCAGCTGAAGATAATATCGAAACCAATTTCCCAGGTAAGGTCGTTTACAACACTCGTACCGTCAAGAAAAAAGATGGAACTTTTATAACTTTAGCACAGTCATCTCAAATCAATGTTATTGACGATAGAGGTATGGTGGTAGAAAGTCACAAAGTACCCTACGGTACTATATTGAACTTCTCTACTGACAGCAAAGTGGAAGCGGGAGACATTCTGGCCAAGTGGGACCCTTTAACTAGACCTGTAGTAGCAGAAGTTGCAGGTAAAGCCAAATTTGTTGATATAGAGGATGGTATTACTGCTAGAGTTAAGCAAGATGAATTAACTGGATTGAGTAATATTGAAATCATTGATGTTGCTGAGAGACCCAAAGGAGAAGCCCAAGACAAACGTCCGGCCATTCATATTGTAGATGGAAGAGGTAAGGAGAAAACTTTACCTGACTCAGAAGCTCCTGCCGTTTACACACTTCCTGGAAATGCTTTTTTACAATTAACCGATGGTCAAAACATTGAAATAGGTGGAGTAATTGCACGAATATCTCAGGAATCTGCCAAGACTAAGGATATTACTGGCGGCCTTCCAAGAGTTGCTGATCTCTTTGAGGCTAGAAAACCAAAAGAACAGGCAATCTTAGCTCAGGAAACTGGAATCGTTTCATGGGGCAAGCCTACCAAAGGTAAAGAGAGGCTTATCATCACTGATGAAGAAGGTAATGAAAATGCTACCTTAATACCCAAAACTAGGCATATCAATGTCTTTGAAGGCGAGAGAGTTGAAAAAGGAGATATAGTCTCTGATGGAGCTATGAGTCCTCATGATATCTTGGCCTTAAGAGGCCTTGAGGAACTAACCGAATACATTGTCGATGGTATACAAGAGGTCTATAGGTTACAAGGTGTAAGCATAAATGATAAGCATATCGAAGTGATTCTTAACCAAATGCTAAGAAAGGTCGTTATAACAGAGCCAGGAGATTCCGAGTTCATCATAGGCGAACAGGCTGAGTATTCAAAAGTTAGAGAGACAAATAATGCCTTAAGAGAAGCTAAAAAAGCCGAAATAGAATATGACAGAATTTTATTAGGTATTACAAAAGCTTCGCTGGCTACAGAGTCCTTCATTTCTGCTGCTTCTTTCCAAGAAACAACAAGAGTACTAACGGAAGCTGCAACTACTGGTAGAGTGGATCATTTAAGAGGTCTTAAAGAGAATGTTGTTGTGGGTAGATTAATACCTGCTGGATCTGGTTTAGCTAAACTCAGCTCCGAAGTTGAAAACGTTGAAGAAGAGTTCGAGATAGATCTTGAGAAAGCTCTAAGCGAGGCTTTGAATGAAGCTGAGTAATACGTTGACGTGGATGATGGCTCTCTTTACAATTCGCGACCTTTATAAGAAATAAATATGGCAACAGTTAATCAGTTAGTAAGAAAACCTCGCAAGAGAAAAGTATCTAAAACAGACGTTCCTGCTCTAAAGGGATCACCCCAAAGACGAGGTGTATGTACAAGGGTGTATACAACAACACCAAAAAAACCTAATTCTGCTTTAAGAAAGGTTTGTAAGGTAAGACTTACGTCTGGATTTGAAGTCATATCTTATATAGGAGGAGAAGGTCATAATCTTCAAGAGCACTCTGTTGTTTTAATAAGAGGCGGAAGGGTTAAAGATCTCCCAGGTGTAAGATATCACACCGTTAGAGGTACATTGGATACAGCTGGTGTTGATGATAGAAAACAACGTCGCTCTAAGTATGGAGCTAAAAAACCTAAGTAACTATGTCTAGAAGAAAAGCCGCACCAAAAAGAAAAATTTTACCTGATCCTAAATTTGGTAACTTAAAAGTTGCTAAATTTATGAACCAAATCATGACGGATGGAAAAAAGTCCGTAGCAGAAAAGATAATCTATGGGGCTTTTGATGAGATCTCAAAAAAATCAGATAAAGAACCAGTAGAAGTTTTTGAGAAAGCTCTTGAAGAAGTAGGGCCAATGGTTGAGGTTAAAGCTAGAAGAGTAGGTGGAGCAACCTATCAAATTCCTATGGAAGTCAGACCTGCAAGAAGAAGCGCTTTAGCTATGCGTTGGATTGCGACTTATGCCAGATCTAGGTCTGAAAAGAATATGACACTTAGACTTGCTAATGAGCTTTTAGATGCTTGTGAAGGAAGAGGCGAAGCAGTTAAGAAGAAAGAAGATACTCACAGAATGGCTGAGGCAAATAGAGCCTTCTCCCACTTTAGATTTTAATCATTTAAATATAGAAAATTATGGCCAGAACTACACCGCTAGAACTGTATAGGAATATTGGTATTTGTGCTCACGTAGATGCAGGAAAAACGACCACTACTGAAAGAGTTTTATTTTATACAGGCATATCTCATAAGATTGGTGAGGTACATGATGGGGCTGCTGTCATGGATTGGATGGAACAGGAGCAAGAAAGAGGTATAACCATTACATCAGCTGCAACTACTTGTTTCTGGGAAGGAACTGCTAAGCAATTCAAACAACATAGATTTAATATTATTGATACACCAGGCCACGTTGATTTCACCATTGAAGTTGAGCGTTCTCTTAGAGTGTTAGATGGTGCGGTAGTTGTATTTTGCGGTAGCTCAGGTGTAGAGCCACAATCTGAAACAGTTTGGAGACAAGCTAACAGATACGAAGTGCCAAGAATTGCTTTTATTAACAAAATGGACAGAGCAGGTGCCGACTTCTTAAAAGTAATTGATCAAATGCAAAAGAGACTTGGTGCTAACGCTGTTCCAATTCAACTAGCTATTGGAGCTGAGGATGAATTTAAAGGTGTTATAGATCTAGTAAAAATGAAAGCCATTTATTGGAACGGTGACGATATGGGAACCACTTTTACTGAGGAAGATATACCTGAAGAGCTTGCAGGTTTGGCTGATGAGTGGAGAGAAAAGATGATTGAATCTGCTGCAGAAGCAAATGAAGAGCTGATGGATAAGTACCTGGAAGAAGGAGAATTATCTGAAGAAGACATCAAGACAGGCTTAAGAATTCGTACATTAGCAAATGAAATAGTACCTTGCCTTTGTGGTTCTGCTTTTAAGAACAAAGGCGTCCAAACTATGCTGGATGCAGTTATTGATTTCTTGCCTGCACCAAATGAAGTAAAGGCTATAACTGGAATGTTAGATGACGAGCAAGAAGGAAGCAGAAAATCTGATGACAATGAGCCCTTTGCAGGAATAGCATTCAAAATTGCAACTGACCCATTTGTAGGCTCTCTTACTTTTGTCAGGGTCTATTCCGGAGTATTGAATACTGGTGATTCAGTTTATCTTCCAATTAAAGGCAAAAAAGAAAGAATTGGTCGAATGTTGCAGATGCATTCCAATAAAAGAGATGAGATCTCAGAAGCTAGAGCAGGTGATATATGTGCTGTTATAGGCTTAAAAGAGGCCATTACAGGCGAAACCCTGTGTGATGAAAAAAACAAGATAACCCTTGAATCAATGAATTTCCCAGAGCCTGTAATTTCTGTTGCGGTTGAGCCAAAAACAAAAGAGGATCAAGAAAAAATGGGTATAGCTTTAGGCAGACTTGCTCAAGAAGATCCATCTTTCAGACTAAGGACAGATGAAGAATCAGGACAAACTATCATTTCCGGTATGGGAGAGCTTCATTTGGATGTTTTAGTAGACCGTATGAGAAGAGAATTCAATGTAGAAGCTAACATGGGTAAACCACAGGTGGCTTATAGAGAAACCATAAAAAAACAAGTCGAACAGGAATCAAAATTTGTTAGACAGTCAGGTGGTAGAGGTCAATATGGACATGTATATCTACGAATAGAACCTTTAGTTAATGGTGAAGAGTCAGAAGAGACCTATGAATTTGTTAATGAAATCGTAGGTGGAGCTATACCTCGAGAATTTATCCCAGCTGTAGATAAAGGCTGTAAAGAACAGATGGAAGCAGGTGTGATAGCCGGTTATCCTCTAGTTAATGTCAAAATTTCTCTATACGATGGCTCTTTTCACGATGTAGATTCTAGTGAGGTCGCCTTCAAGGTTGCGGGTTCAATGGCTCTTAAAGAGGGAGCCCAAAAGGCTGACCCAGTAATCTTAGAGCCAATTATGAGTATAGAGGTAGTTACTCCTGAAGAATATATGGGTGATATTGTTGGTGATTTGAGTAGAAGAAGAGGTGTGATCCATGGAATGGAGGATGGACCTTCTGGAAAGGTTGTTTCAGGTGAAGTTCCTCTTGCAGAAATGTTTGGCTATGCTACCGACATAAGGTCTGCTTCTCAAGGTAGAGCAACCTTTACCATGGAGCCTTTAAAGTACTCAGAAGTACCTTCAAATGTAGCAGAAGCGATCATTAGCAAGAACGACTAGTTTTTTATAAGCAAAATAGAGCAAAACCCTTTTTTATATAGGTTTTTTCTACTTTTTAGTTGACACAATGCAGTCACAAAACTAGAATCACCGCTCGTTTTGTTGGAGGGGCCTTTTTCCAGTAAGTATCTGGGTTTAAGGCGCATTAAATTAATTAACCAACCTACACTGTAGGGGGGGTTGTTTTACGCTCTGTTTATGAGGGCTTGAAAGGAAGAATATGCAAAATCAAAGCATTAGAATTAGGCTAAAAGCTTTTGACCACAAGCTTATCGACCGTTCTGCTAAGGAAATAGTGGAGACGGTGAAACGTACTGGAGCAAAGGTCAAAGGTCCTATTCCAATGCCAGTAAAGAAACACAAAACCACCATCCTAATATCCCCCCACAAAGACAAAGACGCCAGAGACCAATACGAAATCAGAACCCACAAGAGAACACTTGATATCCTAGAACCTTCTGAAAAAACATTAGATGCACTTACCAAACTGGAACTTTCAGCTGGTGTGGTTGTGCAGATCAGTCTAGACGAGAATAAATAAAATGAGCTTAGGACTAATTGGTACAAAACAAGGTATGACAAGGCTTTTCACCCCTGAAGGTGATTCCTATGCTGTTAGTGTTGTCAGTGTTGATCCCAACACAGTAACACAGATAAAAACTGATTCAGTCGATGGTTATAACTCAGTACAAGTGACAACTGGTTTAAAGAAAGAAAAACATGTTTCTAAGCCCTTGTCTGGACACTACAAGAAAGGGTCAATTAATCCAGGAGACGGACTTTGGGAATTCAAAGTGAATAGTGTAGAAATTGAAAACCTAGAAATAGGAAGTCAGTTAAATATTGATATATTTGAAGAAGGACAGAAGATTGATGTTCAAGGAAAATCAAAGGGAAAAGGTTTTGCGGGAACAGTCAAACGTTGGAATTTTAAAATGCAAGACGCTACTCATGGTAACTCAATTTCACATAGAGCTCCTGGTTCTATAGGGCAATGCCAAACACCCGGAAAGGTATGGAAGGGTAAGAAAATGTCTGGACACATGGGCGATGTTAAAAAAACGATCCAAAATCTAAAGATTGCTTCGATAGATGTTGAAAACAATTTACTCCTAATAAAAGGAGCTATTCCAGGACCTACCGGTTCTAATGTAGTTCTCAAGCCAGCTGTTAAATAAAATGGAAATTGAAATATTAAATCAAAATGGCTCTGGAGATTCAAAGGTCTCTTTAGCTGACGGTATTTTCAAACAAGAATTCAATCAAGATCTCGTGCATCAGCTCGTCAATACATACATCCACAACAGCCATCAAAGAACAAAAGGACAAAAGAATAGATCAGCAGTTCGTGGTGGTGGAAAAAAACCTTGGAAACAAAAAGGAACAGGTAGAGCAAGAGCTGGAACGATCAGATCTCCAATATGGAGAGGCGGCGGTATGACTTTTGCGCATGTTTATAGCGATATAAAGCCAAAGAAAATCAATAAGAAGATGTACAGATCTGCAATGAGATCAATATGGTCGATGCTTGCAGAAGAGAAAAGACTCATTGTTGTTAATGAACTAAATATAGATGAACCTGTAAAGTCTTCTCAAGTTAAGACTATTCTTTCTGATTTGGGTCTGAACACAGCATTATTTGTTCTATCTGCGAACAACGATAACTTAATTAAAGCCTCAAAAAATCTAAGAGAATGTAAGGTTCAAACAATTAACTCTATTGATCCTTCAGCACTGATACAGGCTGAAAAAGTTGTCATTACATCAGAGACGTTAAATAAATTGACTGAGGTGCTTGCTTAATGAAAACAGAACTTTATTCAATTATTAAATCTCCTTACTTGACTGAAAAAGTATCTTCTTTAATGGGAGAATCAAACCAATACGCATTTAAAGTTGATATTAATGCTACTAAGCTTCAGGTAAAAAAAGCTATTGAGGGTTATTTCTCTGTTGATGTTGAAGACGTAAATATCATCAAAGTTAAAGGGAAGACTAAGAGATCTAGGTACAGAATTAGAAAGAAATCTGACTGGAAAAAGGCTTATGTAAAATTAGCTGAAGGTCAATCTATTGAGGTTACATCAGAATAATGGCTACTCACATTAAAAAATCAAAACCCACTTCTCCAGGTAGACGATTTAGGTCATGGGTTTCAAGAGACGATCTATACAAAGGTGACCCTTATGCTCCTCTTCTAGAAGCAAAGAAACAAAAATCTGGAAGAAATAACCAAGGAAGAATAACAACTCGACATCGTGGTGGCGGACATAAAAAACACTATCGAATCATTGACTTCAAAAGATTGAAGGACGGTATTCCTGCTAAAGTAGAAACGATTGAGTATGATCCAAACAGGTCAGCGAATATTGCGTTATTACTCTATGCAGATGGTGAAAGAACTTACATCATCGCACCTGATGGTTTGAAAGTTGGAGATACAGTTTCATCTGGAAAAGATTCTGCAATTTCAACAGGGAATTGTATGTCTTTGCAAGACATGCCTTTGGGTACAGTTGTCCATTGTATAGAGTTATTTCCAGGCAAAGGCGCACAAATGGCAAGAAGTGCCGGTGCATCAGCTCAAATTCTTGCTATTGAAGGAAGATACGTAACACTCAGATTAAGAAGCGGAGAAGTGAGAAGGGTTCTTTCTGAATGTAGAGCAACAATAGGAAGTGTATCAAATTCAGAACATTCATTACGATCAATTGGTAAAGCCGGTGCAAAAAGATGGATGGGAATCAGACCCACTGTAAGAGGTGTTGCTATGAATCCGGTAGATCACCCTCATGGTGGAGGTGAAGGAAAGACCTCAGGTGGAAGACACCCTGTAACACCTTGGGGTGTTCCGACAAAGGGTTATAAGACGCGCAAAAAGAATAAATCAAGCAATCGCATGATTGTTAGAAGAAGAAACTAATATTATGCCAAGATCATTAAAAAAAGGACCATTCGTAGACTTGCACCTCCTAAAAAAGGTTGACCAAGCAGTTGCTACTAATGACAAGAAACCAATTAAGACATGGTCAAGAAGATCAATGATTACTCCTGACATGGTTGGATTAAACATAGCCGTTCATAACGGCAGGCAACATGTACCTATTTTTATACAAGAAGATATGGTCGGTCATAAACTAGGTGAATTTGTATTAACCAGAACCTTCAAAATGCATTCTGGAGATAGAAAGTAAGATGAGTCAAGCAACAGCAAAACTTAGAAGTGCTAGAGTTTCGAGCCAAAAGGCGAGACTAGTTGCAAACCAAATAAGAGGTAAGCACATTGAAGAAGCTCTAGGAATACTTACCTTCGCTCCTCAGAAGTCCGCGCATATCATTAAAAAGGTTCTCGAATCTGCTATAGCGAATGCAGAGCATAATCAAGGTCTGGATATCGATTCACTATTTGTTTCTACTATCGCAGTCGATGAAAGTTTTACCATGAAAAGAGTTAGGGCCAGAGCAAGAGGTAGGGCAGATAGATACTTCAAAAGAAGCTGTAATATTGCATTAACTGTAGAAGAAAAAGGAAAATAATGGGACAGAAGGTACACCCAACAGGGTTTAGATTAGGAATAACTACTCAACATACTTCAAATTGGTATGCTGAGAAGTCTCAATATACTGAGAACCTGCTCAAAGATATCGAAGTTAGGGAGCATCTCACTAAAAAGCTCGCTCATGCCTCAGTGAGTAGAATAGAGATAGAAAGAACTGCAGATAATGCAAGAGTACTCATCCATACTGCTAGACCAGGTATTGTCATCGGTAAAAAGGGTGAAGATATAGATAAGATGAGGGAAGATATCACTAACAGGATGGGTATTCCCGTAACTCTCAGCATACAAGAAATAAGAAAACCTGATTTAGATGCAAAACTGCTTGCAGAAAGTGTAGCTCAACAACTTGAAAGACGTGTTATGTTCAGAAGAGCTATGAAGAGAGCTGTTCAGAACGCAATGAGACAAGGTGCTGAGGGCGTTAAGATAAGAGTTGCCGGCAGACTAGGAGGAGCAGAAATTGCTAGAGCAGAAATACAAAAAGAAGGCAGAGTTCCCCTACACACCCTAAGAGCAGACGTAGATTATGGTTTAGCTGAAGCAAATACCACATATGGAGTAATTGGGGTCAAAGCATGGGTCTTCAGAGGCGAAGTTCTGGATACACCTAACAAAGATTCAGAGTAAAGGACAAAATAATGTTTCAACCTAAAAGAACAAAATATAGAAAGCAGCACAAGGGCAGAAATACTGGAAATGCACAAAGAGGTGCAACTCTTAGTTTCGGCACTTTTGGTTTGAAGGCTACCCAAAGAGGTCAATTGACTTCTAGACAAATTGAGGCTGCAAGAAGAGCCATGACACGTCATGTAAAAAGAGGAGCTAAAATTTGGATAAGAGTTTTTCCTGATAAGCCCATTACCAAAAAACCTCTAGAAGTAAGACAAGGTAAAGGTAAGGGTAATGTTGAGTATTGGGTTTGCCCAATCAAACCAGGAAAAATACTTTATGAAATGGAAGGAGTAGACGAGGAGTTGGCTAAAGAAGCTTTTGCGCTCGCCTCAGCAAAAATGCCTATTTCTACAACCTTTATAAGGAGAGTCTAATGGCTAAAGAAAGTTTATTGGATAGATTGCGAAATAAATCAACAGATGTCTTAGATGAAGAGGGCAAGTTGAGAAAAGAATTATTAGAGCTAAAAATTAAACATTCTTCAGGTCAGTTAAAAGAAACTCATAAAATTAGAGAGATCAGAAGATCAATTGCGCAGCTAAAAACTTTGAATAAAGAACAAGAACTACAACAAAAGAATGACGGATAAAAGAACTAGGACAGAGACGGGTAGGGTTATTAGCTCTTCACGAGACAAGACAATAACTGTTCTTGTTGAAAGAAAAGTAAGACACCCTTTATATAAAAAGATTATGAGAAGGTCTTCTAAATTGCAGGCGCATGATCAAGATAATGCATGTAATGCCGGCGATCTAGTGACTATTCAAGAATGCAGGCCTATATCTAAAACAAAGTCTTGGAACCTTTTACGTGTAGAAGAGAAATCACAGGAAGTTTAATAACAATGATACAAGAGCAAAGCTATTTAGAAGTCGCAGATAACAGCGGTGCCAGAAAACTAATGTGCATCCGTGTTCTTGGTGGTTCAAAGAAAAAATTTGCCAAGGTTGGCGATGTAATAAAGGTCACTGTAAAAGAAGCTATACCTACTGGTAGGGTAAAAAAAGGTGAAGTGCTAGATGCTGTCATTGTTAGAACAAAAAATAAGCTAAGGAGATCAGATGGTTCAGCTATTAGGTTTGATGATAATGCTGCTGTTCTAATCAATGCTCAAAAACAGCCTATAGGTACAAGGGTTTTTGGTCCTGTCTCTAGAGAGCTTAGAAGTGAAGAGTTTATGAGAATAGTTTCATTAGCGCCGGAGGTTTTGTAACGATGAATAAGATTAAGACAGGTGATCAAGTTATTGTTGTTGCTGGTAAGGATAAAGGCAAGCAAGGATCGGTTACAAAAATCCTTTCGAATGGGAGATGTTATGTATCTGGGGTTCAAATGGTAAAACGACACACTAAACCTAATCCAAATGCCGGTATAGCTGGCGGAGTTGTAGAAAAAGAGTCTTCCATAGATATGTCGAATATATCGATTTTTAATCCATCTACAAAAAAAGCTGACAAAGTGAAAATTAAGTCTCAAGAAGATGGATCAAAAGTTAGGGTTTTTAAATCTTCAGGTAAGGAAATATAAGAATGATCCCACTTAAAGAACATTACAAGACAACTGTCGTACCAGAACTTAAAGAGAAATTAGGTTTAAATTCGGTTATGGCTGTTCCTAAAGTGACTAAGATCACCCTAAATATGGGGGTTGGAGAAGCTTTAAATGACAAAAAAATCTTAGAAAGAGCCGTTGAAGACATGACATTAATATCGGGGCAAAAACCTTTAGTTACTAAAGCGAGAAAGTCGGTTGCAAATTTTAAGATAAGAGATGGAATGCCTATTGGATGCAAGGTTACTTTAAGAGGCGATAGAATGTACGAGTTCCTGCAAAGGCTAATAGGTATAGCCATACCTAGAGAAAGAGATTTTAGAGGTTTAGAGACTAAATCCTTCGACGGAAGAGGTAATTATTCTATGGGTATTAAGGAACATATCATTTTTCCTGAAATAGATTATGACAAAGTAGACAAGATAAGGGGTATGGATATCTGTATATCCACTTCGGCTTCTGATGATGAATCAGGAGAGGCACTACTCAGAGCCATGAAGTTCCCATTTAAAAGCTAGAGGTATATAAATGGCAAAAGCATCAATGAAAGCAAGAGAAGAACGCAGAAGACGAACTGTTTTAAAGTATGCTTCGAAGAGGGCAGAACTTAAGGAAATAATTCGTAGCCCAAAATTTTCACAGGAAGAAAAGGAAGCTGCACAAATCAAACTTCAAAAGCTACCAAGAGACGCTAGTCCAGTAAGAATGCAAAGAAGATGTGCTATAACCGGCAGACCTCACGCAGTTTACAGAAAATTTGGATTAGCTAGGAACAAACTGAGAGAACTGGCTATGAAAGGAGATATCCCGGGACTAGTTAAATCAAGTTGGTAAAAATTTTATGAGTATACAAGATCCAATAGCTAATTTATTTTCTAGCATTAATAACGCTCAAGCAAGAAACAAAGAGTTTGTTAAAGTTCCTTCTTCATCTAAGAAAGTAGCACTTCTATCAATGCTCAAAGAGGAAGGTTATATACATTCATTCACTACTTCAGAGGGCTCAAAACCTGAAATTGAAATAAAATTAAAATATTTCGAAGGTTTACCTGTCATTAAGCAATTGAAGCGGATAAGCAAACCAGGATTGAGACAATACTCTAATTACAAAGATTTACCTGAAGTAAATGGTGGTTTAGGTATGGCAATAGTATCAACAAGCAAAGGCTTGATGACTGACCAACAGGCTCGAGAGGCAAAAGTCGGCGGCGAATTAATCTGTTCAGTTTTTTAAATTCATATAATCATGGCAAGAACATCTTTAAAAGCATTAGAAATACCTGAAGGAGTTACACTTGAAGATAATCAAGGTGTAATAACTTTTACTGGCAAGTTAGGAAATATGTCTTTAGAGATACATAAAGATGTTGATATTAATAAAGATGACAGCACTATAAGCTTTAGTCCAAATAAAGATACTAAAGAGTCTTTAGCCATTACTGGAACTATGAGGGCACTTACAGCTAATTATATGCAAGGAGTGGCTAGTGGATTTGAAAAGAAACTTGAAATTAATGGAGTTGGTTATAGAGCTGCGCTTGAAGGCAATTCATTAAATTTAAGTTTAGGATTTTCTCATCCTATTATTCATGAATTACCTGAAGGTGTAACTGCTGAATTACCTAGTAATACTGAAATTATCCTTAAGTCTATGGATAAACAGTTGGTAGGGCAGGTGGCTGCAGAGATCAGAGACTACAGACCACCAGAACCTTATAAAGGAAAAGGTGTTAAGTATGCCGATGAAAGAATAATAAGAAAAGAATCTAAGAAAGCATAAAAAAATGGCTATAAAAAACATAAAACGACAAAAAAGAGCTACTAAGACTCGATCTAAAATAGAATTGTCTGAAAACAATAGACTTACTGTTTTTAGGTCTAACTCTCATATCTACGCTCAAGTATCTACTTTTGATGGTTCTGAGGTAATTGCAAGTGCTTCCACCACAGAATCGTCTGTAAAAAGCGAAAACAATGGAAATATTGAAGCAGCTTCAAAAGTAGGAAAACTTATTGCAGAAAGAGCAAAAGAGAAAGGTATAGAGAAAGTGGCTTTTGATAGATCTGGTTATAAATATCATGGTCGTGTTAAAGCTTTAGCCGAGTCAGCTCGAGAAGCTGGCCTCTCATTCTAGGAAATAATATGGAAAATACAGCTGTAACTGAAAATCTTGGCTCTGAAGTATTAGAAGAAAAGCTAGTTCAAGTAAATCGTGTAGCTAAGGTTGTTAAAGGTGGACGAATCTTTGGATTCACTGCTGTAACCGTAGTCGGAGATGGTAACGGAAAAATTGGTTTTGGAAGAGGTAAGGCTAGAGAGGTACCAATAGCAATTCAAAAAGCCTTAGACCATGCAAGAAGAAATATGGTGAGCATTGAGTTAAAAGGGGACACCATTCAGTACCCCATTAAGACAAAATATGGTGCTTCTGTTGTTTATATGAAGCCTGCAGCTCCAGGAACAGGAATCATAGCAGGAGGAGCCATGAGGGCTGTTTTAGAGCTTGCAGGAGTAAAGGATGTTCTAGCAAAGTGCTATGGATCAACAACACCTGTAAATGTTGTAAGGGCTACTCTTAAAGCTTTAAGAGAAATGGAATCACCTGCGAGAGTAGCGAAAAGGTTAGGTAGAGGTTAATTAAAGATGGCTGATAAAGAAATTACAGTGAAACTGAAAAAAAGCCTAATTGGTTCTAAAGATTATCAGAGACAGTCTGTCAGAGGACTAGGTCTCAATAAGTTAGGTCAGGTTGTTTCTGTTCAAGATACTCCTGAAAATAGAGGAATGATAAATAAAGCTATCCATTTACTTGAAGTCAACTAAAGGTATTGAGATGAAATTAAATGAATTAAAGCCAAATCCAAAAAGAGTCAAAGAAAGTAAGCGCATAGGTAGAGGTACCGGTAGTGGGTTTGGCAAAACAAGCGGAAAAGGTCATAAAGGCCTTAAATCACGTTCTGGAGGTCGAGTAAGAATTGGTTTTGAAGGTGGTCAGATGCCTCTTCAAAAAAGGGTGCCAAAGTTTGGTTTTAGCTCTAGGAAGAATAGGAATACCCAGCAACTTAGACTAAGCACGTTGGCTTCCTCAGGCATTACAGATGTTAGTATTGAAAGCCTAATAGAAGCTGACTTGATCAGAAATTCAACTAAGAAAGTTAAGGTTTTTCTAGATACAGATTCATGTCCAAAAATGAACTTAAAGGGCATCAAAACAACCGCTTCAGTTAAAAAATTAATTGAAGATTCGGGAGGCTCAATAGAGGTCTAAAATGTCAGTAAACCCATCTGCTATAGGACAAAACAAAGGTCTATCCGAATTATGGAGGAGACTGCGCTTTGTTTTTATGGCGATCATTATTTACAGAATAGGTACTCACATTCCTATCCCGGGAATAGATCCTGACAAATTAGCTAATATTTTCCAGCAAAATCAAGGCACCTTACTAGATCTTTTCAATATGTTTTCCGGGGGAGCCCTAGAAAGAATGAGTATCATGGCTCTTAATATTATGCCCTACATAACAGCCTCAATTATTATGAGTCTATTAGAGGGTACAACTCCTTCCTTGAAGAAAAGGTTTAGAGAAGAAGGAGAAGAGGGTAGAAGATTAAGAACATCCTATGTCAGATACGGTACGGTCTTCTTAGCTTTGATACAAGCAAGTGGCTTAGCTCTTGGCCTTCAAAATCAAGGTCTGGCTCTTGAACCTGGAGTAATGTTTCAAGTTATCGCAGTCACATCTTTAGTTTCCGGAACAGTTTTCCTTATGTGGTTAGGCGAGCTGGTTACAGAGAAAGGTATTGGAAACGGAATCTCGATTATCATTTTCTCTAGTATCGTTGCTGGTCTGCCTAGAGCTGTAGGACAAGCTTTTGAAGGTGCAAGACAAGGCGATATAAACTTAATTATGTTGCTCTCTATAGCTTTGGTTGCCGTAGCGGCAATAGCTTTCATTGTTTGGATCGAAAGAGGGCAAAGAAGAATTACTGTTAATTATGCGAAAAGACAACAAGGAAGAAAAATGGTACAAGGCCAGGCTTCCTACTTGCCGATGAAAATAAATCAGGCTGGAGTAATTCCTGCCATTTTTGCAAGCAGTTTACTTTTATTCCCTGCTTCTGCATCAACATGGTTTGGTCAGGGAGAAGGTTTCGAATGGCTCCAAGAAATTGCTCTTGCTTTGGGTCCAGGTCAACCTCTATATGTCATTTTATTTTCAGTTTTGATAGCTTTCTTTTGTTTTTTCTATACAGCTCTTCAGTTTGACCCTAAAGAAATTTCAGAAAACTTAAGGAGATCAGGAGCTTATATGCCTGGAATTAGGCCAGGAGATCAGACTGCAGACTATATAGATGGAGTCATGACTCGTTTAACAGTTTGGGGTTCGGGTTACTTAATATTAGTCTGTTTGATGCCACAATTCTTAATTGTTTCTGCAAATGTGCCTTTTTATTTAGGGGGTACTTCTTTGTTAATTGCAGTGGTAGTAGTAATGGATTTTATGGCACAAGTTCAATCACATTTGATGTCGCATCAATACGAATCGCTTCTTAAGAAAGCAAATTTAAAAGGGTACGGCGGAAATCCTCTAGGTGGTAGATAAAAATGAAAGTAAGAGCATCAGTAAAAAAAATATGCAGAGATTGCAAAATAGTAAAGAGAAAAGGCACACTCTTTGTTATATGTTCAACAGAACCTAGACATAAACAAAGACAAGGTTAAAGGAGAAAGGAATGGCTCGTGTAGCAGGTGTAAACATACCGGATAATAAACATGCTGAAATATCCCTCACTTACGTGTATGGGATAGGTAAAACTAGAGCACAAAGTATTTGTACCTCTTTAGGTATAGATCCTTCAACAAAGATCTCAGATTTAACTGAAGATCAGCTAGAACTTATAAGAACTGAAATAGGTAACTACATTGTAGAAGGTGACCTAAGAAGAGAAGTTGCGACTAATATAAAGAGACTACAAGACCTAGGAACTAATAGAGGTATAAGACACAGACGACATCTTCCAGTGAGAGGACAAAAGACAAAAAATAATGCAAGAACAAGAAAAGGGCCAAAGCGTCCTATAAGAAGATAAAATTATGGCAACAAAAAAGGCAACAAAAAAGAGAGTCAGTGAAGGCATTGCACATATACATGCATCCTTTAATAACACATTAATAAGCATAACCGATAAGCAAGGAAATGCCATTGCTCAATCTAGTTCTGGAGCTCAAGGTTTTAGAGGCTCAAGAAAGAGTACCCCTTTTGCTGCACAAAGAGCTGCAGAGGCTGTAGGTGATAAGGTTAAGATGGTGGGTATAGAAAGTCTTGAGATTCAAGTACGTGGTCCAGGTTCTGGAAGAGAGTCTGCGATTAGAGGACTGAATTCAAAAGGGTTTAAGATAACTAAGATAACAGATGTTACTCCCATACCACATAACGGTTGTAGACCACCTAAAAGGAGGAGAGTCTAATGGCTAGATATATAGGACCAAAATGTAAACTATCAAGAAGAGAAGGAAGGGATCTTCTTTTAAAAAGTGGCATAAGGTCTCACGACTCAAAATGCAAATCAGAAACAGTACCCGGACAACATGGACGTACAAGGCGTCCAAGAATATCTGACTATGGAGTTCAGTTAAGAGAAAAGCAAAAGGTCAGGAGAATTTACGGAGTCATGGAAAAACAATTTAAGACATACTACAAACATGCTGCGAGGATGAAAGGGGTTACAGGCGATAATCTCTTGCAGATTCTTGAAAGTAGACTTGATAATGTTGTATATCGAATGGGTTTTGCCTCTACTAGATCTGAAGCTAGACAGCTGGTCAGTCACAAAGCAATTTTAGTTAATGACAAGAAGGTAAACATACCTAGTTTTAAGATAAAACCTGGAGATACTATTTCTTTAACAGAACGCGCCAGAGGTCAAAATAGAGTACAACAAGCTATAGAGATCGCCAAAAATAGAGAAGAATGTGATTGGGTTGATGTAAATGTATCCAATTATTCTGGAACATATAAAAATATACCTGACAGAGCTTCTCTGGATACAGATATAAATGAAAACTTGATCATCGAGCTTTATTCAAAATAAAAGAGGAAAAATAATGACAGATAATTACGATATTATTAAAGATTTTTTAACACCAACAGAAATAGTTGTTGAAGAATCTGGTCCTACCAGGTCTAAAATAGTTCTTGAGCCTCTTGAACAAGGTTTTGGTCATACTTTAGGAAATGCACTTAGAAGGATTATCTTATCTTCTATGCCAGGAACAGCAGTTTCTGAAGTTAAGATAGATGGTGTTTTACATGAATATAGTACTATCGAGGGTGTTCAAGAAGATGTCATTGATATTTTGCTAAATTTAAAAGACTTATCTGTAAGACTAACAGAGGTAGAAGATGCTGAGTTAACAGTTAGTAAGTCTGGAAGTGGAACAGTCACTGCAGCCGATATTGAGTTGCCTACTGGAGTAGAAATTATTAATCCGGATCATCATATTGCAACTTTAAATGATGAAGGTTCAATAAACATGAACATGAGAGTTACTAGAGGAAGAGGTTTTGTACCAGTTAGACCTTTAGATGAAGATGAAGGTCAAGAGACAGGACTTCTAAGACTGGATGCAACTTACTCTCCTATCAAACGTGTTACTTATCAAGTTGATAATGCTAGGGTTGAACAAAGAACAAATTTAGACAGACTTACAGTAGATATAGATACTGACGGAACTTTAGAGGCTGAGGAGATTTTAAGAATTTCTGCTACCATCCTTCAACATCAATTATCTGCTTTCGCTGAATTAGGAAGGCTCGAAGAAGTAATTGAAGAGAAAGAAGAAGCTAAAATTGATCCAATAATGCTCCGACCTGTTGATGAACTTGAACTTACTGTAAGATCAGCTAATTGCTTAAAAGCAGAAAATATTCACTATATCGGAGATTTAGTAACTAGAATGGAATCTGATCTGTTGAGAACACCAAATTTGGGTAAAAAATCTTTAAATGAAATAAAAGAAGTACTTTTATCTAGAGGTCTTTCCCTAGGTTTAATACTAGATAACTGGCCACCTGAAAATAATTAAGAAAAAAGATGAGACATAGGAAATCTGGAAGAAAGCTTAATAGAAATAGTCCACAGAGAAATGCTTTGAAGAAAAGCTTAGCTATTTCAATAATAGAGCATGAGTCCGTAAAAACTACCTTGGCTAAAGCAAAAGAAATAAGGGGTTTTTTAGAGCCATTAGTAACTCTCGCTAAAGATAATACAGTTGCCAACCAAAGATTGGCATACTCAAGACTACAATCTAAAGAAGCTGTTGCTAAGTTATTTGATGAACTAGGCCCGCGTTACAAAGACAGGCCAGGAGGTTATCTTAGAGTTGTTAAAAGGGGCTACAGGCCAGGTGATAAGGCTCCAGCAGCTCAAGTAGAGTTCGTACAGGAAGAAGCTGCAGAAGAAGATACTAATTCTCTTACAGAAGAAACAGCTTAATTCTTTAATTCCTTTTTGAGATGTTTTCCCGTATGGGAAACTTTACTTTTAGAAAGATTTTCTGGGGTACCAGTAGCAATAATTTCTCCTCCATTAGATCCTCCTTCAGGGCCAAGGTCTATAACCCAATCACTTGTTTTTATAACGTCCATATTATGCTCTATTACAACAACTGTGTTTCCGTTATCCCTTAGTCTTTTGAGTACTGTTAATAGTAGCTGGACATCGTGCATATGAAGTCCAGTGGTAGGCTCATCAAGAATATACAGAGTATGGTTCAAGGAACTTTTGGAGAGCTCTTTTGCAAGCTTAACTCTCTGTGCCTCACCTCCTGATAACGTTGTAGCTTGTTGACCTAATTTTACGTAACCTAATCCTACATCCATTAATGTTTCTAATTTTCTTTTGATAGCGGGAATAGAATCAAAGAACTCTAGAGAATCTTCAACAGTCATATCTAAGACTTCATAGATATTTTTCCCTTTATATTTTATGTCTAGCGTTTCTCTGTTGTACCTGTGTCCGTTACATACATCACATTTAACATAAACATCTGGTAAAAAATGCATCTCTACTTTTATTACGCCATCTCCCTGGCAAGCTTCACATCTTCCTCCTTTTACGTTAAAGCTAAATCGACCTATCTTATAACCCCTTGATCGTGCTTCTTGTGTTCCTGCAAAAAGCTCTCTCAAAGGTGTGAAAAGACCTGTATACGTAGCCGGATTTGATCTAGGTGTTCGACCTATAGGACTTTGACTTATCTCAATTATTTTATCTATGTCATTTATGCCTGAAAGGTTTTTAAATGGTTTAGTATCTTTTTTTTCAGCCTTTGATATTTCGTTTGAAATTGCAGGAAGTAGAGTTTGATTTATAAGAGTTGATTTTCCAGAACCAGATACTCCCGTAACGCATACTAATAAATCTAAAGGAAGTTCTAAATTAACTGATTTGAGGTTATGACCATCTGCACCTGAAAGTTTCACTACACGTATAGGATCAGGCCCCTTTCTATTCTTTGGAATTTCAATTTTTCTAGTTCCAGATAAAAATTGACCTGTAATAGAGTCCTTTGACTTAGATATTTCTAGGGCAGTTCCTTCGGCACATATTGTTCCTCCATGAACACCTGCACCTGGACCTATATCAACAACATGATCAGACGCGTACATAGTTTCATTATCATGCTCTACAACAATTACTGTGTTTCCCAGATCTCTAAGTTTTTTTAGTGTCTTTAAAAGCTTTTCATTATCTCTCTGATGCAGACCAATAGATGGCTCATCTAAGATATATGTTACTCCTACTAAGCCTGCACCTATTTGGCTAGCAAGCCTTATCCTTTGTGCTTCTCCTCCACTTAAACTTTCAGCACTTCTGTCAAGAGTGAGATAATTCAGACCAACATCAATTAAAAATTCTAATCTTTCATTAACTTCTTTGATTATTCTTTCTGCAATTTCTTTTTTTGAACCTTGTAAACTTAACCCAGAAAAGAATTTAAAAGCTTGATCAATAGTATATGAAGTAATTTGAGGGAGGTTCACATCTTCAACAAATACATTCCTTGCCTCTTTCCTCAATCTTGTACCGTCACAACTTTTGCAAGTTGAAAGAGATATAAGTTTTGATAAATTATCTCTACTCCAACTAGATTCTGTTTCTTTGTAGCGCCTTTCAATATTATTAAGTATTCCTTCAAAAGGGAAAATTCTTTCCACTAAACTACCTCTTTTATTTCTCCAGCTGAAGTTAACGGGATTACCTTTACTACCATTTAGGAGAAGGTCTTGTATATCATTTCCAAGATCTTGATATGGCACTTCTAAGGAAAAATTATACTCTTTAGATAAACATTTGATCAGATGATAGTGATATCTATGGCTAATATCCCAACCTACAATTGCTCCTTCACTTAAACTGGCAGTAGGTTCATGAATAACTTTCGCAACATCAACATACTGTTTAACACCTAATCCTTCACAATCAGGGCATGCACCAGCGGGATTATTGAAAGTAAAAAGTCTTGGTTCTAATTCAGGAATACTATAGCCACAAACTGGACAGGCCATTTTTGAACTATAAGTAACATCTTCTTTTGAATCCATCAAGTAAACAATTAGATTTCCCTCACCTAAATTAAGTGCATTCTCTACCGATTCTGCGAGTCTCAACTGAAAGTTTTCATCATTCTCTTTAGGAAGAACTAATCTATCAATAACAGCCTCTATGGAATGTTTTTTATTTTTATTTAATTTGGGAATATCCTCAACATCAACAGTAATACCATTCACCCTCATCCTCACATAGCCTTGCGTTTTGAGCTCTTCAAAAATATGCAAGTGTTCACCTTTTTGTTCTTTGATGAGAGGAGCCAGTATCATAAGCTTTGTAGCTTTTGGTAGCTCTAAGATCTTGTCACAAATTTGATTGGAAGTTTGACCTTCTAAGGAAATATTATGATCAGGACACATTGGCGTACCTGCTCTTGCAAAAAGAAGCCTTAAATAATCATAGATTTCTGTAACTGTTCCAACAGTTGACCGAGGGTTATGCGAGGTAGTTTTCTGTTCAATAGAAATTGCTGGTGAAAGACCTTCAATATGATCAACATCAGGTTTTTCCATCATTGATAGAAATTGTCTCGCGTAAGCAGAGAGAGATTCAACATATCTTCTCTGTCCTTCTGCATATAATGTATCAAAGGCTAAACTCGATTTCCCAGAACCTGAAAGGCCTGTTATTACGACAAGCTTATCTCTAGGAAGATCTATATCTATATTTTTAAGATTGTGCTGCCTAGCACCTCTTACCTTGATGTGTTTCATTAAAAAAAGATAATGTTTTGGAACTTAAATTTAGAAAAGTGATTATAATCGGAGTTGGTAATATTAACTAAATTAAAATTTGTATGGCTAGAAGTGGAATAAATAAGGTTATTTTGGTGGGAAACTTAGGACAGGATCCCGAGGTTAAATACACTGCAGGAGGGGCTGCGGTAACTACTTTAAGTTTAGCTACTTCTGAGTCATGGAAGGATAAAGATACCGGTCAAGATCAAGAAAAAACAGAATGGCATAGAGTAGTTCTCTGGAGAAGATTAGCTGAGATAGCAGGAGAGTATTTAAAAAAAGGTTCTAAGGTATATATAGAGGGACAGCTACAAACTAGAAAATGGGAGCAAGATGGACAAACCAGATATACCACAGAAGTTGTAGGTAGGGATATGCAATTCCTTGATAGTAGAGGAAACACTTCTTCTGACAATTCTTCTACTTACGAGGATGTCAATCAAGATATGGGTTCTCAGAATTTACCTGATAGCGGTATTACTGACGACGATATACCTTTTTAAATCAAGGCTTTTCAAAAATAAGAGTTGCGTTAGTTCCACCAAATCCAAAACTGTTACTCAAAAAACTTTTTAATTCAGTAGAAAGATTTTCCCTAACTATTGGAAATGCCTCAGCCCCTTCGTCTATATTTTCAATATTTGCTGATCCTACAATAAACCCTTCTTTCATCATTATTAATCCATATATAGCCTCTTGCACGCCTGCAGCGCCGAGAGAATGTCCAGAAAGAGACTTAGTAGAACTTATCCAAGGAATACTATCTCCAAAAACTGACTTTATAGCATTCAATTCGGTAATATCACCCGCTGGAGTGCTCGTTCCATGCGCATTAATATAGTCAACTGTTTTATTGCCACTCATCTCTAAAGCAATTTGCATACATCTCTCACCGCCTTCTCCAGATGGACTAACCATGTCTTCACCATCTGAGGTAGCCGCGTACCCTGTCAGTTGGGCGATTATTTCCGCACCTCTATTTATCGCATGTTGTTTTTCTTCAAGGATTACCGTTCCAGCTCCACCAGCTATGACAAAACCATCTCTGTCTTTGTCGTAAGCTCTAGAAGCAGATTGAGGATTATCATTATATTTCGTCGATAAAGCTCCCATTGCATCGAAGAGGCTTGTCATGCCCCAGTGTTCTGCTTCGCCGCCGCCTGCTATAACAATATCTTGTTTGCCAAGTTGAATCTGCTCCATGCCAGAACCTATGCAGTGGGCACTGGTAGCGCACGCTGACGATATAGAAAAATTTATACCCTTTATACCAAATGAGGTGGCTAAGCATGCAGATACTGTGCTTCCCATTGCTTTAGTTACTCTGTAAGGGCCTATTCTCTTTAATCCTTTGGACCTAAGTATATCTGCGGAATCTATTTGATCTTCTGATGAAGCTCCACCCGATCCCATTATTAAACCTGTTCTATTATTCGATAAATGGGTATCTTCTAGTTTTGCATCACTTATAGCTTCCTCAGTACTCAAATAGGCAAAAGCAGCAGCATCACCCATGAATCTATATAACTTTCTATCTATACGCTCCTTAAGATCTAAATTTTTTACTGATCCAGATACGTGACTTCTGAGACCGAGCTCAGCATTTACTTCATTTTTAGATATTCCAGACTCAAGATTGGTTAATGACTTAGTAACCTCTTGAATATTATTTCCTAAGCTTGAGACTATTCCTATTCCTGTGACAACTACTTCTCGCATATCAAAAGCTCGATGTATCTTGAAAAAGACCAACTTTCAGTCCTTTTGCAGTATATATCTCTCTACCATCAACCAACATTGAACCTTCTCCAATTCCTACAGTAAGATCAAGATTCAGTATTCTCTTCATATCTATTTTAAGAGTAACCAGTTTGGCTGTAGGGAGCACTTGACCGAAAAATTTTACTTCTGAGGCTCCTAAAGCTCTTCCTCGGCCAGGATTTCCCAACCAACATAAATAAAAGCCTACAAGTTGCCACATTGCATCAAGCCCTAGACATCCAGGCATCACCGGATCACCTTTAAAGTGACAATCAAAAAACCATAAATCAGGATTTACATCCAATTCGGCTATTATTTCACCTTTAGAAAATTTTCCGCCGCCGGTATTTATAGTCGATATTCTATCGAACATAAGCATATTAGGAGTTGGAAGACGTCCATTTTTCTGCCCAAAAAGATTGCCCTGTGCACAATCAAGTAATTCCTCTTTGTTATAGCTATTTTTAGGTATAAAAGACATTTAATTTCTCAAATTTTGAGTCAATGATACATTAAAATGCGTCAGAAAGACTAAGATAGCCTCAATCCTAGATTAGAGACAATATCTTCAAGTGCTTCTCTGTAGGGGTTTTGAGGTACATTTTCTAGTTTATTCATACAATCTTTCGAGTAATGTATAAAGACTTCTTGCATCTTTTCATAAGTATTAGCATTTTCAAGTAGATTCAATACCTCTTCAAAATTATTTTTTTTATTTTTTTTAAATAGAGAAAGTAACTTCTTTTGAATCTTTGGATCGGCATTCTTAAGGGCAGTTATTATTGGGAGAGTGAACTTACCTTCCTCGTAATCCTTACCAACTTTTTTGCCAGTGAATTTCTCGTCTCCATAATAATCCAAAATGTCATCTTGAATTTGAAAAGCTATTCCCAATGAAGTGGAAAATTGAGACAAGCTATCCAGTTGATCTTTGCTACACGAGGCTAGAATTCCAGCTGTAACTGAAGAAACCTTAAAAAGTTCTGCTGTCTTTCTGTCAATAATCTCAAAATACTGATTTTCTGTAAGCTCATCTTTATTTTTTAATGAAAGTTGAAGAACTTCTCCTTCAGAAATTCTATTCGTCGCATTTGCAAGCGCTCTGATAATATTTGGATCATCAAAGCTAGCCATTAATTGAAATGCTTTTGAATAAACAAAATCTCCAACTAATACACCATGAGCATTGTCCCATTTATTTTGGATGCTCTCTTTACCTCTTCTCATAAGACTTTCGTCTACAACATCATCATGTATTAAAGTTGCTGTATGAAGCAATTCAATGGAACTTGCTAATCTAATGAGGTCGTTTCCAGAATAATCAAATGCTTTTGCTACTAAGATACAAATAGCCGGTCTTATTCTCTTACCTCCGGAATTAACAAGATAACTTGATACTTCTGTAGCTAATTCAATTTCAGAACTAACAGAGCTACTTAAATTATTCTCAAGCTCATTTAATTCCTTTGATATAAGCTTCTTATATTTCAATTCCATATATGTTTCTATTTTAAATTAAGTCAGCTAAATCAAGGAATTATATTGCGATTACTTCATCTTTTTCGTATAGTGCACATCCTTAAATTCCAGTTTGGAGATAATTATGTTTGCCGTAATAGAGAGCGGAGGAAAACAACACACTGTTTCAGAAGGTGAAAGCCTAAAAGTAGAGCTTTTATCTGCTGAAGAAGGTTCAACCATTGAGTTTGATAAAGTTCTTATGATCTCTAATGGCGGCGAATCTAAAATAGGTAATCCTTACGTAGAAAATGCAAAAGTTACTGCTAAATTAGTTTCAAATGGTAAGCATGATAAAATACGTGTTTTCAAAATGAAAAGAAGAAAAGACTATAGACGTACTTACGGACATAGACAAAACTTCAGTGAAATTAAAATAGAATCAATTAGTTCATAACATAAAGTACGATGGCACATAAAAAAGCAGGTGGAAGCAGTAGAAATGGAAGAGATTCTCAGTCAAAAAGACTTGGAGTTAAAAGTTATGGTGGGGAATTAATTAGTGCAGGTTCTATCATTGTAAGACAAAGAGGCACAAAATTTCACCCTGGAAAAAACGTAGGATGCGGTAAAGACCATACTCTTTTTTCAAAAGTTGACGGCAGAGTCTCGTTCGTAAAAAAAGGACCTAAGTTGAGACAATTCGTCAACGTAGATCCTGTCTAAGTCCCAAAACCCTCTCCTAATTCCTATACAATAAATCAATGAAATTCATTGACGAAGTCTCTATTGACGTAAAAGCAGGCGATGGCGGAAATGGTCTTTCAAGCTTTAGACGTCTTAAGAATATTCCAAAGGGTGGACCAGATGGCGGAGATGGTGGTAATGGAGGAAGTATCATCTTTAGATCTGTAAATAACCTGAATACTTTATCTAAATTTAGATTTCAAAGAAAATTTGAAGCTGAAAATGGTAAACGAGGAGGAAGTCAAAACAAAACTGGATCAGATGGTAAAGACCTAGTCATAGAAGTGCCATGCGGCACTCTTCTTTATGATTTAGAAACAGATAACCCTTTAGCAGATTTAATCAACAATCAAGATGAGCTTTTAATTTGTAAAGGAGGGAAGGGAGGTTTTGGAAATCTTAGGTATAAAAGCTCAACAAATAGATCTCCAACAAAATTTACTGAAGGAAAGGAAGGAGATAGCCTCTCTTTAAGACTTGAATTAAGACTTTTGGCAGATATTGGACTATTGGGGAAGCCCAACGCGGGTAAATCTTCACTTGTAAGAGCTGTATCTAGTGCAAAACCTAAAGTAGCAGATTACGCATTCACAACCCTTCATCCTAGTCTGGGTGTTGTTGATTATTCTGAGAATTCAAGTTTTGTCATTTCCGATATACCCGGACTTATTGCAGGTGCTTCTGAAGGAGTTGGTTTAGGAATCCAGTTTTTGAAACACTTATCTAGAACTAAGGTCATAGTTCAAATTGTAGATGTGTACGATAAAAATACTATGGAAGTAATAACTGAAATTAGAGAACTCTCAAAAGAGATAACAAATTATGATCCTGACCTTATTAAAAAAGTTAAGTGGTTAGCCTTAAATAAAATAGATCTCATAAATACAGATCAATTAGAAGAGTTAAAAGACGAGCTAGGAAGAGAATTTCAAGATAATTTACATATATACTGTATTTCAGCTGCAAAAAAAGAAGGCACTCAACAATTGATGCGTGATATTGGAGAATTCATGGAGACATCCGATGAATAAAAGTTATAAGTGGGTTGTAAAAGCTGGGAGTAGTTTGGTTTCTGGTAATCAGGACGGTGTAAATATTGATTTTATATCTCAACTGGCTTCTCAAATAGATTTCTTAAGAAAGAATAATCAAGAAGTGATCGTTATATCATCAGGTGCTGTTGCTAAAGGCATGAATGATTTAGGTATTAAGAAAAGGCCAGATCAGTTAGCTATTTTGCAGGCTTGTGCAGCTGTAGGGCAAAGAGGGATTTCGGAAATTTATCAAAATACCTTTGAAAAGTTTGGTTATACAACTGGTCAAGTTTTGATTTCTCACGATGATATAGCTAATAGAACTAGGTATTTGAATGCCAAAAATGCTATTGAAGCATTGTTGTACCTGGGTGTTATTCCGATAGTAAATGAAAATGATTGTGTTGCAACTGAAGAGATATCTTTTGGAGATAACGATAGATTAGGAGCAGCATTAGCTGGTTTAATCCGTGCAGATAGATTTGTGATGTTAACCGATCAAGATGGAATCTTTAATGATGATCCAACCAAAAATCACAACGCTCAATTGCTTGATAGAATTAATCTAGATGATGAAAACCAGGATTTATCTCAAATTTTAAATAGCACATCTGGTGTATTAGGAAGAGGTGGTATGAAGACAAAGATTGAGGCAGCCAGAACATCACTTAATTCTGGAGCTATGACCTGGGTTGCAAGTGGTTTGAAGGAAGATACTTTGTTAAAGATATTTAAAGATGAGGATATAGGAACTCAATTAATTACTGAAAAATCTACCCTTCCATCAAGAAAACTATGGATTTCTTCTTTTGGCTCTGTTGCAGGAACAATTGTAATAGATGATGGAGCGAGCGAGGCTCTACTAAGTAAAGGCAAAAGCCTTTTATCTGTGGGTATAACTGAAGTACTAGGTAATTTTAATAAGGGTGACTTGGTAAATTGCATAGATAAGGATGGTAAGGAAATTGCAACTGGACTTTCAAACTTCAACAATAAAGAGATTGAAGCTATAAAAGGTTTAAATACTGATGAAATATTGAAAGTGCTAGGTTACCTAACCCAAGAAGAGGTAATTCATCGTAATAATTTGGTATTAAGCTAAAGTGCTTTAACTTTTTTTGATAGCCTAGATTTAGTTCTAGAGGCTTTATTTTTGGTGATAACTTTCTTACCAGCCATTGAATCAAGAGTTTTCTCTGCAGCTGCTAAAGCTTCTTTAGCCGTATCTTTATCATTTGCTTCAATAGCGCTTAGTACAGACTTTACTGCTGTTCTAGTAGAGGCTCTTTGAGAGCTTTTGAGAGCATTCCTTTTAACATTTTGTCTTGCTCTTTTTATTGCTGATTTAATATTTGCCATAAATCTTGTATATCACTGAGAGGCGCGCATAATGCATTCTGAAGAGCAAAGTGTCAAGTAACAATATGCAATATGTCTAACAAGTATTTAATTGTAATACTGCGATTTCATGGTGATGTTCTGCTAACTAAGCCCATGATCGATAACATCAAGCTTAATGATCCAGATGGTCAAATAGATCTTTTGTTGTACAAAGGAACAGGCTCTATTTTAGAGCAAGAAAAAAGTATTAATGAAATTATAGAAATAGACAATGCCTCTAAAGCTAATATCTTTTCTAGGATTAAAAAAGAAATCAATTTGTGGACTAAAGTTAGATCAAAAAAATATAAATACGCTTTCTTTTTAACTACACAATGGAGAGTAGTTCCTATCAGCTGGGCAATAGGTAAGGCGATGAAGGCAGCGGTAGATGATAAAAAAAGAAGAAAAATTTTATGGACTAAATCTTTTTCAGCAATCTTCCCTGAAGCTTTAGAAAATCATATTGTCCAAAGAAATCTCTCAGCGTTAAAAAGCCTAGATTTAAAGGTCTTCAATGAGGATTTAACCCTAGATCCAGTCCCTTTAAAAAAAGAATATAAAGCATTGTCTGATAGTTTTCCGTTTTTAAATCAAGACAATGGGTATTGTTTAATCCATCCCACTTCAAGACGTGAGAAAAAGTTATGGGATAAAGAAAAGTTTGGTGAATTAATTAACTTATTGGCTAAACAAAACCTTTCTGTTGTTATTACTTCTGGACCCGATCTAAATGAGGTGGACTATGTTGAAGAAATATTAGAGAAAGCTAATGTTCTTGATCAGCAAGTATTAAATCTTGCCGGTAAAACAAGCCTTTTAGGTTTAGCTGCTCTAATTAAAGGCGCTAAATTTTTTATTGGCTTAGATTCCGTTGCATCTCACATTGCTGCTTCCGTGAACAAAGAGTCCATAACTTTATTTGGACCTAGTAATCCCATAAATTGGAAGCCTTGGTCCGATAGAGCTAAGATTATTGTACGGGACGATCTAATGAACATCGAAGTTGGAGAAGTGATTAGTCTTGTGGAAGAAATATATCCACAATCATAGGAGAGATTTATGAAAAGAGAATTGAAAACATTAATGGATGGACTTACCTTCGGAGAGGGTCCAAGGTGGTATGACAACAAATTCTATTTCTCTGATTTTTATAGTCATAAGGTCTATTCTTTAGATCTTAAAGGTAATTATGAAGTAATAGTGGAAGTTCCAAATCAACCTTCAGGATTAGGGTGGAGGCCAGATGAAACAATGTTAATTGTCTCAATGAAAGATAGGAAGTTACTTAGCTTTAAAGACAATATTTTAGAAGAGGAGGCTGACTTATCTGAATTTGCGGGTTTTCATTGCAATGATATGGTTGTAGATCACTCTGGCAATGCCTATATAGGAAATTTTGGATTTAATACCTATGAAGGAGAAGAAATTAAGCCTACGAATTTAATATTGGTGAAGCCAGATGAGGATCCAGTAATTGCAGCAGATGACTTACTCTTTCCAAACGGCACAGTCATCACTCCTGATGATAAAACTTTGATAGTAGGCGAGACTTACGCAGCAAGATTAACTGCTTTCGATAAAGCAGAAGATGGTAGCCTATCTAATCGAAGAATTTGGGCAGATCTGAAGGAAAATGCAGTAGAGGGTTTAGTGCCATTACCCGATGGAATGTGTTTAGATGACGAGGGGGCAATATGGGTCGCCTCTCCATCAACTGCGGAAGTCATTAGAGTCCATGAGGGAGGTATGATCTCTGAGAGAATTCCTGTTGAGACCAATGCATTTGCTTGCATGCTTGGAGGAGAGGAAGGAAAAACGTTGTTCATTTGCACCTCAAATGGTTCAGGAGTAGATCCAGACTCAGCTTTAAGAGAAAAATCAGGGAAGATAGAAATCATAGAAGTAGATGTGCCAGGAGCTGGCAGACCTTAGAAATGCTTACTCTTTTTCTGGAAAATTTTGTTTTAATCTTTGTAGCAATTGATCCTATTACTATATTGCCAATTTTTGCTAGCTTTACTCAAGGACTGAACAAAAAAGATCTAGTCACTTTATGTCTTAGGAGTACATTAACTGCCTTTGGAATTTTATTAGTTTTTTGGTTATTTGGCAGTGCTTTACTCCAAATGATGGGAATCAATATTAATTCTTTTAGAATTGTTGGAGGCCTATTCTTGATGGTAATAGCCTATCAAATGGTATTTGAGCAAAGGCAAAAGAGAAGAGAGCAAACAGCTGAGTCAGCTATAGATGATGAGGAGCTTTCGTCATTAGCAACATTTCCTTTAGCTATACCTCTAATGGCAGGACCAGGTGCCATAACTCTTGTTATGCTTTTATCTGAGAACTCGGGATCATCAATTGAGAATCAAGTTATAGGATTTAGTCCAATTATTATAGTTTTGGCACTTAATGCATTGAGTATGTGGATTTCTGGAAAGATGGCCAAAAGACTTCCTATATCTGTATTGTCCGCTTTGCAAAGAACTTTCGGTCTTTTGCTTGGTGCGTTGGCGATCGAATTTGTAATTGAAGGGCTTAGACAAACTTTCGATATTTAGATTCTTTAAAATTCACTAAATTGAATTATCTTTTATCAAGTTTCCAGTTTATTACGCCTCTTAAATTAGTTATTCCAAATTTTTGGTTTTCTATTATGAGCTCTTTGTATTTATGACTTTTTAGCATTAAACCCAGATATAGGTTTGCTTGCTTTTTATTCATTGAACCAATTATTTCTTGAACTTTTATATCCTTTATCTCGCCATCTTCATTTATAGAGTAATGAAAAAGGGCAGTATTTTTTCCTGAAGGAAATTTATCTATTTCTCCGAATATATTTTTTCTTATAGTCTCTATGGGTTGACAGAAAATCCTTTTGCATAGAAGAGCTTCTTTTTCATTACCTTCAGCCCATACTTTCATTTCACATGCATCTGTATTGCATTTGAGACAGTGTTTAGTGGCAGTACGTCTAAGTTCATTTAATCTCTTTAGCATTGATCTTGGAACCTGAGATGACCAGTCCGACATACACATCATTTTTTTGTTTTTATTTTTATAATCTCGATAGAGAATTCGTCCATCAGCACCAATCACAGTATCTGCCTCAACTAAGACTAATTCACTCTTAGCATCAGATGATTGAGCTTGATTTTTTGAAAGATTAACTGTGAATAACACCTCATCTTTCATCTGATTTGTACTGAAATCAATTTCATGTGCTATAAAATTATTATCTTTGATAGATAAGTTGATGATCGTCTCAGGATTTGAAGCTCCAATCCAATTGCCTTCTAAGTTTTCTTCTGAAGATATCGCGTATTGAAAAGATATTAGAGAGCTTGTTAATAAAACCTTTACCAGAGTTCGCATGCGGAAGTATCTAGTCATAAAAATTTATAAAAGCCCAAGTTTTTTATAGGATTCTCCGGTTTCTATTAAAGTTTCATCTATAGAATAAGTTGATAACCCGAGTTCTTGAATAGCTTTCTTGCAGTATGAACGGGGAGAATCATATGTTTTTTTTATTGGCTGATTATCTTCCATCCTTTCTCCGCCAACATGTTTTATGTCTGGAAATAATTCTTTTAGTTTTTTTTGTAATTCCCACGTAAAAAGTTCGCCAGATCGATCAGTTGCAGAAAGGATATATCTTGAACCATTCTTTGCATTGTTGCTTTCAGTTGCCATTCTGTGTGCCTTGGCTACATCCCTCACATCGACCATATTCCATAACATCCTGTCGCTCCTAATTTGTTTTCCGTCTAGAGATCCAAAATTGTTTCCTTGTAATAGTTGCCAAATAAAGAATTGCCAACTAAAAAATTGATTATGGTTTTCCGTCATCAATGGACCTATAACATGCAAGGGATTAATCGATATGGCCTCAAAACTTTTTTCAGATTCGGCCATTTTATAAATCATCTTCTCAGTATTTGCTTTTGCCATTGCATAGGCAATATCTCTATTTTTCGATATATTTTCTTCTGTCCACGCTCCTTTATATGCTTCTACGTTATCTCCACACCAATCCCCTTCATCAAATACATAACCTTCTGGTCTTGGATGGGCTACTGCAGCAAAGGAACTTGTAAATACAAAGCGTTTGATACTGCCGGATTTTTTGACAGATTCAATTACGTGTTCGTTTTCTGTAAAGCAACCATCATATACTTCTTGGGGAGTCTCTCTATTAAATCCTACTGTAGCACCTGCATGGATTACAGCGGCACACCCTGTAAAGGCGTCGTCATAGCTGCCTTTTTCAAAAAGATCACCTTCAAATAAATTCACATCTGATTCAGATGCTTTTTTTCCTAATTCAATTAGATGATCCACCTTTTTATTATTGCTTGCGTCTCTTACACATGCATTAACCTCATACCCTTGATTTAATAAATCTTCTACTATTCTAGATCCTATGTATCCACTAGCACCTGTAACTGCTACTGGTCCGTCTTGTTTTGTTATTCCCGACATAATTTTCTCTCCTTATTCTTTTTTTGGCAGCTTTTCTTTTGCAGGCATTACTAATGTGTAAAAAGATACAAAAGCAAAAGCCAAATTTATTTCCAAAGCTATGTGATACAAATAAGCATCCTGTATATATAGCGCATTAAAAATTAGCAGCGCTATCACCAAGAAGAAAGACAAGTAAAATAGAATATCGTAATTGATATTTTTATAAGCTTCAGTTTTGATTATATCGATAGTTGCAAAAATTAATGCGATAACTGTAATACTTATATAAGCCCAACTAGAGATAGACCAAAACAATCTAAACTCTTGTTCGCTCTCTAAACCTCCTCCTATCTGCGAGGCAATTAAAGTGGTCAGAGACGCAAATAAGGCCACTCCACTTTGGAATAATAAAGTTTCTAGCTTGTAACTTTTAATTGGCGACAGTTCTTTAGAAAAAATACCAACTACTCCTGAAAAACCTGCAAGAGTAACAGCAATAGTTGCTATAGTTATGAGAATTTGTTGTTCTACCATAAAAATATGATAGCACTTTTGGTGGAGGCGGCGGGAATTGAACCCGCGTCCACTAGTACTCTGCCACAAGATCTACATGTTTAGTTTTATCTATTAATTTAATCTTTTGACACCCGATAAACAGGGATTAAAAGACGATCTCAATTTATTCTTAAGAAATTACTAATGAGAAGAGCAATTCCAGCATCTCGTGTAATCGTCTATCTTTGGAGGCGCACGAGCACGTTACCAAAGACAGCTAGCCAATTAAGCGGCTAGAGCGTAGTCTGCGTTTTCGCCAACTAACAAGTTTGCAATAATTTTTTTACGAGAATTATTACCTTCTCGACATGCACTTGAGGTTTTATATCTACTGTCGAAGCCAGTTCGCCCCCAAAAAAGCTGAAGAATTATACCTTTCCTTCTGAAACTTAACTAATTTTTGTTTCTTTCCCTTAATTCTTTGGCTTTTTGTCGTTCCCAGTCTCTTGATTTTATTGTATTTCTTTTATCTTGGGATTTTTTACCTATAGCAAGCGCAATTTCACATTTAATAAGACCATTTTTCCAGTAAAGCTTTGTAGGTATACAAGTATTACCCTTCTGAGAAGTAGATTTAATGATTTCATTTAATTCTTTTCGATTTAGCAATAATTTCCTTGACCTAGTTGGATCCATCTCTTGATTACTATTTTTTAAAGGATCAATGTAGCTTCCTATCAAATAGGCTTCACTGTCTTTCAGTAGGGTGTAAGCTTCTGCAATTTGAGCATTGTTTTCTCTTATACTCTTTGTTTCCCAACCCAACAGAGATATTCCAGCTTCAAATTTTTTTGAAATTTCATAGTCGAATCTAGCTTTTCTATTTTCAGAAATAGTGTTGTCGCTTTTTTTATTTTTTTTTGCCACAGCTTCGACCTTAACTTTCATATAAAATTGTATCAGACATGCAAGATGATGATATTTTATTTAGATCATTCAAGGGAATTGCTTTTATTTCAATTGCACCCCTCATAGGTCTTGCAGCATCCCTATGGTTTACTTCAGATAGCACTGCTTATTTTTTGGCTCATTTAGGCCAGATATATTTTTCGATTATTTTATTTTTTCTTTGCGGTAACATTTGGTCTGTTAGAGATATAGATAATTCAAAATATAAGAAGCAATTGACTCTTATTGCTTTTATTCCTCCTTCTGTAGCAATAATAGGAGCACTTTTGTCTGTTTACATAAATCCAGCTTGGGGAATTGTATTTTTATTGTCAGCAGTTTACTTAGCAAGACATCTAACTTTAATTAATTCTATTATTTCTATTTTTCCAAATAACTATCAAGATTTGATAAATAAAATAAGCATTATCTTGTGTATTTGTCTTATGTTAATCTTCACTTACTGGATTAACCCCTATACTTATCCTCTAGCTATTTATAATTAGATGACAGAACAAAGAAAGTCTATACACGGAACCTGGTCTAGCAGATGGACATTTATACTTGCTGCAACAGGTTCTGCAGTTGGGTTGGGCAATATTTGGAAGTTTCCATATATGGCAGGAGACAATGGAGGAGGAGCCTTTGTACTTGTTTACCTAGCTTGCATTGCCGTAATCGGCCTACCAATAATGCTAGGTGAAATAATGATAGGAAGAAGGGGAAGAAGCAGCCCAGCTAATACAATGAAAGCTTTAGCGGTTGAAGCAAATACTTCATCTGCTTGGACTTTACTAGGAGCAACAGGGGCTTTAGCGGGTTTACTAATCTTATCCTTTTACAGTGTTGCTGCCGGTTGGGCGCTTTCATATGTTTTTAATGGATTTCAAAACATTACCGCCGAAACCTCTACTTCTAGTTTCAATGAACTTCTTTCTAGTCCTTCCTCTTTAATTTTTTGGCATACCCTATTTTTATCTATAACAGTATTCGTAGTGGCGCGAGGAATACTTGATGGTTTAGAGAAGTGGATAAATACATTAATGCCTATGCTTTTTGTGATAGTTTTACTTCTTTGCCTGTATGCAACTCAGTCAGGGGCATTTTTTGAGGGAATCATATACTTATTTCAGCCCGACTTTAGCAAAATAACTCCTGAAGTCATGTTAGAAGCTTTAGGCCAAGCCTTTTTTACTTTAAGTTTAGGTATGGGAGCAATTATGGCTTATGGAGCATACATGCCAGCAAATCAAAATATTGGTAAGACAGCTATATCTGTTGCGGCCCTAGATACAGGTGTTGCTCTTTTAGCTGGTATCGCAATATTTCCAATTGTTTTTGCAAATGGCTTGGCTGCTTCAGAAGGGCCTGGTCTTGTTTTTGTTACATTACCTATTGCGTTTAGTTCTATGCCTCTAGGAGTATTCTTTGGAACCTTATTTTTTGTCTTATTGAGTATAGCTGCTTTAAGTTCTTCGATATCCCTCATAGAACCCGGAGTCGCCTGGTTGATAGAATCTTTAAAAATCAAAAGAATTACAGCTACTTTATTGCTAGGTTTCGTAGCATGGTTTCTAGGTCTTTTTAGTGCTTTATCTTTTAACTTATTATCTGAATTTACTATCTTCGGAAAAAATTTCTTTGATGCAACAGACTTCTTAACCAACCAGATCATGCTGCCTCTAGGAGGTATATTTATAGCTATTTTTGTCGGCTGGGTAATGAAAAAAGAAAATGTTTTAGAGGAACTGGATGTTCAAGAGAACTTCATTTTCAAATTTTGGTACTTCAGTATCCGTTATATCTCACCAGTGATGGTGGGCTGTGTTTTTCTGTACTTCTTTATATAAATTAATTAGGTGTATCTATTTCACCTTCCCAACTTACCAACTTATTGTCTTTAAAATACAGAGTTATTTTTTGGTTAGTGTAAGAATTTTCGCCTTGTGTAACAGAAGTAAAATAATCCCATCTATTTGGATAAAATGTATCAGAAATAAGAGGAGTCCCCATTACAAACTTAACTTGTGACTCAGTCATACCTATTTCAAGCTTATCTAGCATCTCTTGATCAACCAAATTTCCCTGACTGATAACAACTTGAAATATCCTTGGAATGCTGCAACTTGATAGAAGCAATACAGATAATAGTAAAGTAACAACTTTTAAATTTATGTTCATTAATTTTCTAATAAGGGTATTTGGATATTATAATAAGTTCTACAAATTATTCTTATTTATTTAGAGGTTATTCAAGTTGAGTGATGATGCAGAACTAAAAAAAGCCGGTTTAAAGGTAACTTTACCTAGGTTAAGAATCTTAGAATTACTTGAAGGTGGTGACAAAACTCACCTAAGTGCTGAAGAGATCTATAGAAGATTAATTGAAGCTGGAGAAGAGGTTGGTCTGGCTACAGTTTATCGAGTCTTGACGCAATTTGAACAAGCAGGTATTTGTATCAGGCATAATTTTGAAGAAGGTCATGCCGTATACGAATTAACTCCATCTGACCATCATGATCATATGGTCTGTCTTGATACTGGAGATGTAATCGAGTTTACAGACGACATAATAGAAGAGCGACAAAAGAAATTAGCAAAAGAAAAAGGTTACGAAATTATAGACCACAGCATGGTTTTGTACGTAAAACCGCTCAAAGATTAATAATACTTGAATAGACTTTTTTAAGCCCCATATAGGGTTTGAAAGGAGAAATCGTTGAACGAAAACAAAAAAGAAGAAGATTTAGAAAATCAAGAAGAGGTCTTGATAGATGAAGGCAATAGCCTTGATTTAGAGTCAGAAGATGAACTACCCGAGGTACCATCTGAAGAGGACAAAATTAAAGATCTTGAAGACCAACTTTTAAGAGCAAAAGCCGAAGTTCAAAATGTTAGAAGGATAGCTGCTCAAGAAGTTACCAAGGCAAGACTGTTTGGTGTCGAAGCTTTAGCTAAGGATTTTCTTTCTGTAGCCGACAACCTAGAACGTGCCATAGATTCTTGTCCGGATGATGAAAACAGTTTAACTATAAAAGAAGGCCTTGAATTAACCTTAAAGAGCTTGGAGAGTTCATTGAAGTCTTCTGGCATAGAGCTTATTAATACAGAAGAAAAAAACTTCGATCCCGATAAACATGAAGCAATTTCAATTATAGAAGACGATAAATTAGAACCTAACACAATCATAGATTTTGTCCAAAAAGGTTACACAATAATGGACAGGACTCTCAGACCTGCAAAAGTTGTAGTTTCAAAGAAATCTAAAGAAAAATAAGAAAATCTCTTGAAATAAAGAACATAAGCCCCATCTTATGTTAAACAACTTAATGTGGAGTTAAAAAATGGCTAAAGTAATTGGTATTGACTTAGGAACAACAAATTCTTGTGTTTCTGTCATGGAGGGAGATCAGGCTAAAGTTATAGAAAATTCTGAAGGAAAACGAACAACACCTTCAGTGGTAGCTTATGGGGAAGAGATTAAAGTGGGAGATTCTGCAAAAAACCAAGCAGTTACAAATCCTGAAAATACACTCTACGCCATCAAGAGGCTTATTGGTCGAAAACATGACGATGATGTCGTAAAGAAAGATACAGATATGGTCGCATACAAAATACTGGCTGCTGATAACGGCGATGCGTGGGTTGAAGCTGAAGGAAAAAAACTTGCTCCCCAGCAAGTTTCTGCGGAGATACTCAAGAAAATGAAAAAAACTGCAGAAGATTACCTCGGTCAGGAAGTAAAGGAAGCTGTAATCACAGTACCCGCTTATTTTAACGATTCTCAAAGACAAGCAACAAAGGATGCTGGCAAGATCGCTGGCTTAGAAGTTAAGAGGATTATCAATGAGCCTACTGCAGCTGCTTTAGCTTATGGTCTAGATAAAGGTAAGGGTGATCAAAAGATAGCTGTCTATGACTTAGGAGGCGGGACTTTTGATGTGTCTATTATAGAGATAGCTGAAATAGATGGAGAGCATCAATTTGAAGTACTTTCAACAAATGGAGATACTTTCCTAGGCGGAGAAGACTTTGATATAACTTTGATCGAATATTTAGCTGAAGAATTCAAAAAAGAATCAGGTTTAGATTTGCATAATGATTCAGCTGCTCTTCAAAGACTTAAAGAAGCAGCGGAAAAAGCAAAAATTGAATTATCCAGCAATCAGCAATCTGAAATAAATCTCCCTTATATAACAGCTGACTCTTCAGGAGCGAAACACTTTGTTCACAAACTCACAAGAGCAAAGCTTGAATCGTTAGTTGAAGGATTAGTAGAAAGAACAATTAAGCCTACTGAAATTGCTCTTAAAGATGCAGGTTTAAAAACTTCCGAAGTTGATGAAATCATATTGGTGGGAGGGCAAACTAGAATGCCTTTAGTTCAAGAAAAGGTTAAAGCTTTTTTTGGAAAAGAAGCTAGAAAAGACGTAAATCCAGATGAAGCAGTATCCGTAGGAGCTGCTATCCAGGGAGCAGTTCTGGCTGGCGATGTAACAGATGTTCTTCTATTAGATGTAACTCCTCTTACATTAGGTATAGAAACTATGGGAGGAGTTATGACACCTCTTATAGATAAAAATACCACTATTCCAACCAATAAATCTCAAGTCTTTTCTACTGCAGAAGATAATCAGACTGCAGTTACAGTACATGTTCTTCAAGGTGAAAGAAAACAAGCTACAGAAAATAAAACACTTGGACAGTTTAACCTTACAGATATACCTGCCTCTCCTAGAGGTATGCCTCAAATTGAAGTTTCCTTTGATTTGGATGCGAATGGAATTCTAAATGTTTCAGCTAAAGATAAGGCAACAGGAAAAGAACAATCTATAGAAATCAAAGCATCCAGCGGGTTATCTGATGAAGAAATAGAGCAAATGGTAAAAGATGCGGAAGCACATGCAGAAGATGACAAAAAATTTGAGGAATTAGTTCAAGCCAAAAACTTAGGCGAGAATTTAGTACATTCCTGTAAGAAAACTTTAGACGAAGCAAAAGATAAAGTAGAAGATTCTGAAAAAGAAGCAATAGAAAAAGGAATCGAAGAGCTTGAAAATGCCTTGAAAGGTGACGATAAAGAGGCAATAGACGAGAAAGTTAAAATCTTATCTGAAGCTTCTGCACCTCTAGCCCAAAGAATGTATGAAGAGCAATCTCAAAATAAAGAATCTTCTGATTCTGAAGAAGATTCAGCTGATGAAGCAGATGTTGTCGATGCAGACTTTGAAGAGGTGACCGAAGAGAAAGAAAAACAAAGTAACTAGTTAAGCATCAAGCATAACTAAAGTAATCAAATGCCACAAAGAGATTACTATGATGTTTTAGGTGTTCAAAGAGGAGCATCTGAGGATGAACTCAAAAAGGCCTATAGAAAGTTGGCCATGAAATATCACCCAGATAGAAATTCTGATGATCCAGCAGCTGCTGAAAAATTTAAAGAAGCTTCTGAGGCTTATGAAGTTTTATCTGATGCCAGCAAGAGAAGTGCTTATGATCAGTTTGGTCATGACGGAGTAAATCCAACTGGGTTTGGAGGAGGAAGTACTCAAGGCTTTAATGATATTTTCGGAGATATCTTTGGGGATATATTTGGAGGCGGAGATCCATTTAGTGGTAGACGAAGATCAAATAAAGGGAATGATCTTCAATATTCTATGACAATAAGTCTAGAGGATGCTGTAAGAGGTGTAACAGAAAAGATTGCGATACCATGCCTGGAAACCTGTGATGCTTGTGATGGCTCGGGAGCAGAAAGAGGTACTGAACCTGTAACTTGCAATGCATGTGGAGGTTCTGGACAAGTAAGAATCCAGCAGGGTTTTTTTTCGGTAGCACAAACCTGCAGGAAATGTGGTGGTTCAGGCCGGATAATACTAAATCCCTGTAAAGTCTGTCATGGACAAGGAAGAATTGAAAGGCGAAAAACTCTATCAGTAAAGATTCCAGCAGGCGTAGATACAGGAGATAGAATAAGATTATCTGGTGAGGGTGAAGCCGGAACAAATGGAGGACCTTCAGGAGATTTATTTGTCCAAATCAAGGTTTTACCTCACGATGTTTTTGAAAGGGATGGAAAACATCTTTATTGTGAGGCACCAATAAGTTTTATAGATGCTGCTTTGGGAGGTGATATCCAAATTCCTACCTTAGATGGAAAGGTAAAAATAAAAATACCTGAAGGCACACAAACCGGAAAATTATTTAGGCTTAGAGGTAAGGGTATTAGTCCGATAAGAGGTGGATCTACAGGTGATCTTCTATGTAGGGCTGTAATAGAGACTCCTCAAAACCTCTCTAAGAATCAAAAGGAACTTTTGCGTGAATTCCAAGATTCAGTATCAAATAACTCTAAACAGAATCCTCTAAGAGAAGAATGGTTTTCTAAGGTAAAATCATTTTTTGATACAAATAATTAATCTAAAGTGAAACAAATATTCATTTCAGGCATTACCGGTAAGGTAGGCAAACTCCTTTCTACCCTTATCGTTAACGATAGTAACTTTAATCTTGTAGGTGGAAGTAGCAGCCCAAACAATAAATACTTGCAAAAGGATATAGGCGAACTCTTGCAAACTGCCGAAGTTGGCATAGAGGTATCAGATACTATTCCAGATACAGTTAACCCTGACGTCATAATTGATTTTTCTACACCTGAAGCCTCTATGAAAGTTTTGAAAGAGGCCGTATCAAGAAATATTCCTATCTTAATTGGAACAACAGGTTTCGAACCAAACCAGATTGAAGAAATTGAGCACTCAAGCAACAAAATAGCAATTTTGTCTGCACCTAACACCAGCTCTGGAATTGCTATTTTAAAATCTCTTCTCAATGAATCAAAAAAATACTTTTCTAAAGAAAATAAATTTCAAATTAGCGAAACTCACCATACCGAAAAAAGAGATGCTCCTTCGGGTACCGCTCTTGATATTCAAAAAGAGCTATTGAATATTTTTCCTGATGCCAATTTAAAAATAGAGAGCTTCAGAGAAGGCAATAATCCAGGTGAACACACCGTGAGTATAGCTATGGAAAATGAAGTCATTGAGTTAAGGCATATGGCTAAAGATCGGTCTATTTTTGCTTTGGGTGCTTTGAAAGGGGCTATGTGGCTATCGGAAAAACCAGCCGGTCTGTATCACATGCAAGATATTTATTCTTCTTGATTTAGAGGAAATATGGTATAAAGCTCACCCTTAGGCGTAAGTCTAAAACGAAACACATGTCACTGTTTCAGATCTACGGTGCTAAAGATTGCTCATCTTTAGTAAGTTCTGTAAGTGCATGGAAGTATAACCAAAAGAATGTAATGTTCTTTACAATTTAAGGAGAGCAAATGGCTGAAATATCGCTAGAACAAATGCTACAAGCTGGTGTCCACTTCGGACATCAAACCAAATATTGGAACCCAAAAATGGAACAGCACATTTTTGGTGTCAGGAATAAAATTCACATAATTAATTTAGAGCACACGGTTGAGATGATCAAACCGGCGCTTAAGTTCATTGAAGGTGTTGCAGCTAAGAATAATAAAATTCTCTTCGTTGGCACTAAAAGAACTGCAACAGATATTATTAAAAATGAAGCGATTAGATGCTCCATGCCATATGTCAATGAAAGATGGCTAGGCGGCATGCTAACGAACTATAAGACTATAAGATCATCAATAACTAGACTGGAAAACTTATTGAGACAAAAGGAAGATGGAACTTTCAACAAGCTTACCAAGAAAGAAGGTTTAAAAATTCAAAGAGATATAGATAGATTACAAAAATCTATTGGGGGGGTAACAGAAATGGGTGGACTTCCTGATGCTCTCTTCATAATTGATGTAAAGCGTGAATCTATAGCAGTTTCAGAAGCCAGTAAAATGGGTATACCAATAGTTGGTATTGTTGATTCTAATAGCAATCCAGAAGGTATTGACTATGTTGTACCAGGTAATGATGATTCAATTAGGTCCATAGCATTATTTACTGAAGCAGTAGCTGACGCCTGCTTAAAAGGCTCAAAAGCGGCAACTGGTCTCAAACAGGAAGAACCTCAGTCAGGCCCTGCGATAGTCAGAAAGGTGGATGCTAGCGAATCCCAAGATCAGAAGCCTGAGGCCTCAAAAGAAGATGATGAGGCTCAATCTGAAGAAATGGTTGTTGAGCAACCACTGGAACAAGAAGCAGAGCCAGATAAAGACACTTCCGTAACTGAAGAATCAGTTACAGAGCAAGCTTCAGAAGCATCAACTTCTGATGAAGATATAAAAGAAGAAAAGGAAGAGGATTAAATATGAGTGCTATTTCAGCTTCACAAGTTAAAGAATTAAGAGAAAAAACTGGTCTAGGTTTAATGGACTGCAAAAAAGCTCTAGAAGGTGCCAATGGTGATATGGAGTTAGCGATTGAAGAACTCAGAAAAACCAGCGGTGTAAAAGCTAGTAAAAAATCAGGAAGGTCTGCTGCAGATGGCTTAATAGGTATTGAAAGTAAAGCACAAGATTTTTTTATGATAGAAGTTAATTGCGAGACAGACTTCGTTGCAAGAGATGATTCCTTTGTAGCTTTTACAAATGAAACTCTTCAAGCTTATGCAGAAAATCCTGAAAGCTCATTAGAAGAGTTGCTTAACAACGGAATAGAAGACAACAGAGAAAAGCTGGTGCAGAAATTAGGTGAGAATATTGTCGTAAGAAGAGTTGCAAAAACGCAAAATTCGTCAGCTGTAGGATCTTATTTGCATAGTAATCACAAAATTGGATGCATCGTTTCTTTAGATGGTGGAGATGAGTCTTTGGCTAATGATATAGCCATGCATGCAGCTGCAACTGACCCAATGGCCATTTCTCCTTCAGACATACCTGAAGAAATTGTTGCTAAGGAAAGAGAAATCTTCAAAGCCCAATCTGAAGAATCCGGCAAACCTGCTGAGATTATTGAAAAGATGATAGAAGGTAAAGTCTCAAAATTTTTAGCTGAAGTCAGTTTAACTGAACAAGATTTTGTAAAAGATCCTAATACAAAAATTTCTCAGCTTCTTAAAGACAATAATGCTAATATTTTAAGCTTCACTAGATACGAAGTTGGAGAAGGGATAGAAGTTGAGAAAGTAGATTTTGCTAGCGAAGTCATGTCTCAAATTGAAGGCTAAATGTTAAACGAAATTGTTGAAGATGCCCAAGCTGGCATGGAAAAGAGCTTAAGTGCTCTAGATGTTGCTTTTAAGAAAATTAGAACAGGTAGAGCAACCCCGTCTTTATTAGATAGCATTAAAGTTGATTACTACGAAAAACTCACCCCACTTGCGCAGGTAGCTAGCATAAGCATTGAAGATGCTAAGACGTTAGCTATCGTCCCATGGGAAAAAGGCATTGTTCAACAAATAGAGAAGGCTATCTCTGAATCTGATCTCGGTCTAAACCCTGCCACTTCAGGAGATACTATTCGGGTGATTCTTCCTGATCTCACGGAGGAGACTAGAAAAGACTTCATAAAAAAAGCAAAAGCTGATGCAGAAAATGCAAAAGTCTCTATTAGAAATGTTAGAAGGGAAGGAAACTCTCAACTTAAGGAGTTTCTAAAAGAGAAAGAGATATCCCAAGACGAAGAAAGGCAAGGCGAAGAATTAATTCAGAAACTTACCGATTCTTTTGTCGAAAAAGTAGATATAGCACTGGAAGCGAAAGAAAAAGATCTACTAGACTTCTAAATCTTTAAAATGGAAGGTAACAACACTGAAACCTTACCTCAACATGTTGCTATTATTATGGATGGCAATAATAGATGGGCCACAGAAAGAAACCTACCAGGCGTTGCTGGACATAAAGAAGGAGTAAAGAGGGCTAGAGAGGCTGTCGAGTACGCTGTTCAAAAAGGGCTCTCTACTTTGACCTTATTTGCTTTCAGCAGTGAAAACTGGGGAAGATCATCAGAAGAGGTAAATTTACTTATGAGGCTTCTAAATACCGCTCTTAGAGAAGAGGTTCCTAATCTAGTAAAGAATTCTGTTCAATTAAGCTTCATTGGGGATTTGACCCAATTTGATAAAGACTTAATCGATCAAATGAAGAGATCTGAGGAATTAACCAGTTGTGATCCTAAAGTAAAAAAATTAGATTTGGTAGTTGCCGCCAGTTATGGGGGAAGGTGGGACATAGTAAATGCCATACAAAAACTACAAGAGTCTTCACCTAACGAAACTATAACTGAAGATATATTTAGTAGTTATTTATCAACTTCTGCCTTCGAGGATCCTGACTTGTGCATAAGAACAGGTAACGAACTTAGAGTGAGTAACTTTTTACTATGGCAATTGGCTTATTCTGAATTATATTTTCCAAATATTCTTTGGCCTGATTTTGATGATAATCAATTTGAATATGCTTTGAAGGAATACTCTAAAAGAACAAGGCGTTTTGGCGATAAATCAAATTTTAAGCAATAAATGTTAAGACAAAGAATAATTAGTGCAGCAATATTAGCTTTCGTAATAGGCTTGCTAGTTTACTTTTTAAGAGATGACTTCCTAACTTATCTAGTTGCTCTTATTGCATCAATCTCTCTTTTAGAATTCTTAAGAGTAAGGTTTTCAAACTTAACCTCTATATTTATTCTGATTTTTTTTCTGATACTAATGTCAGTCACACATTTAACTTTTTTTAGTTATTTGTTTATAACTCTTAGTGTGGTGTTGTACCTAGTTTCTGCAATATTTATTTTAAGCTTCCCATTAAATAAAACTCTACTAAAAAATACTTTTGTCTGGGCTTGCTCAGGCTTGATTATCCATCTTGGATTCTATGCATCTATTTTTCAGATAATTTCTCAAGAGGACTTAAGCCAATTTTCACTAAGCATACTAAATGAGAGGTTTTTAATCTTTTATATTATTCTCATAAGTATCTTAATGGATAGTATTGCTTATTTTGCAGGCAAGCGTTTAGGAAAGAGACCTTTCATTAATAATGTAAGTCCAAATAAAACGATGGAAGGATTTTTGACAGCAATTATCGTAACACCACTACTCCTATTTTTTTCATCAAAAGGAATGTTTGAAATATCAGTTTTGACAACTATATTTTTATTATTTGCGGTCGCAATCTTTTCAGTTATTGGTGATGCTTTTGCAAGTATGATGAAAAGAGTAATAGAAATAAAAGATTTTTCGAATTTGATACCAGGTCATGGAGGGCTGTTTGATAGACTTGACAGTCATATTGCCGCCTTTCCTTGTTTTATATTTCTTATAAACTTATTTTAGTCAATGAAGAACGTAGCTATCTTAGGTTCTACTGGTTCTGTTGGTAAATCAACCTTAGAAGTAATAAAGCAAAATAAAGATAAATTTTGTATAAAACTTCTCACTGCTCATACAAATTATGAGCTGATGATAGAGCAGTACAATGAATTTTCTCCAAGATATATTTATTTAGAAGACCCTTCTGCTCAGAAATCTTTTATAGATAGAGTAGGAAGCATTAACAAAGAGACTGCATTACTAACGAGTGAAAATGAATTAAATAATGTCTTAAGCTCAGATGCTACAGAGATAGTTGTTGCGGCAATGGTAGGTGTTGCAGGATTGAAACCGGTTTATCAGGCAGTGAAACATAAGAAGAAGGTTTTATTGGCTAATAAAGAATCTTATGTAGTGGCTGGTGAAATATTAAATAATTTATCTCAAGAGTCTGGTTCTACTATTTTTCCGATAGATAGTGAACACAGCGCAGTCCATCAATGTCTGCAAGGTGTAAAAGACCAAAAGTCCGTATCTAGAATTATCTTAACAGGGTCTGGCGGACCTTTTTTGAATAGAGAAATAAGCGACTTTGAAAATATCACTCCTAAGGAGGCTATATCACATCCTGTATGGAATATGGGAGATAAGATATCAGTTGATTCCTCAACAATGATGAATAAATGTTTAGAGATAATAGAGGCAAGATGGCTATTTCAAACAAAGAATATTGATGTTTTGATACATCCGGAAGGAATTATCCACTCTTTAGTTGAGTTCACAGATAATTCGATGTTGGCTCAACTTTCAGTTCCTGATATGAAAATTCCTATAGCTTATGGACTTGGATACCCCAGTAAAATACATTCTGGCTCGAGCTCCATTAATTTTGAGGAAATAAGTTCTCTAACCCTCAAAAAACCTGATCTTCAGAAATTTCCAGCTTTAAATTTAGCTAAAAGCTGTATAGATATTGGAGGTACAAGTTTCGCAATACTAAATGCAGCGAACGAAGAGTGTGTTGCAGCTTTCTTAGCTGGTAAAATAACCTACATAGATATCTATCAAATAGTTTCTAAAGTTTTGGATAATTCAACTATTAATGATGTCAAAGAATTAAATGATATTTTTGAAGCTGATGAGAGATCTAGATCAACAACTAAAGAACTTATAAACAAAATTTAAATGGATATTTTATTTACTATATTTTCTTTTATTTTGCTAATTAGCATCATTGTTGGCATCCATGAGCTTGGCCATTTTTTAACTGCACGATTCTTTAATATCCATGTTCTAAAATTTAAGATAGGCTTTGGTAAGGAATTATTTTCTTTTGAAGACAATAGGAACTGTAATTATTCCTTTGGAATTCTCCCCTTAGGCGGATATGTTCAAATGTTAGGAGAAAATAATCCTATTCAAGAAGGATCTGAAGAAAATCTAAAGGACAAGAAATCTTACCTTCAGGCATCCGCAGGTGAAAGAGCGGCAGTTACTTTTGCAGGCCCCTTAGCGAATTTCCTACTTGCAGTATTTGTATATTTTTTCTTGGCTATGGTGGGAACTACTCAACTATCACCTTTTATAGGAGAAGTTGCTGAGGACAGCCTTGCTGAAAAATCTGGAATATCTGTAAAAGATAAAATTCTTGAGATAGATCAATCTTCTGTAGAAGTTTTCAATGATATAAATTTAATTCTTTCTAATAGGATAGGCGATACGGGTTATATAAACATAAAGTATTTAAATAATGACATTGAACAGGTCACTTCCATACCGATTGATAATTGGCTCTCTGGAGATGATCAAGTTACACCTAGCTCAGCTTTAGGATTGCAGCCTTTGTTACCCGCCGTTGTTGGACAGCTACAGGACGAAGGGCCAGCTTCTGTCTACGGATTAAGAGAAGGAGATTTAATTCAGTCAATAAATGGTGTTGAGATATTAACTTGGCAGGATCTTTCTCGAGTACTAAGTCGTTTACCTAACGAACTCATCTCAATTGAATTAAAAAGGGTAAATGATTCAAAAAAAATCATGTTGCAGACTTCAAGTTACATTGATGATGAAGGCATAGAAAGAGGAAGAATAGGAATTATTGCCTCTACCGATTTAAATCAATGGCCGTCAAACTACACTGTTGAAAAAAAGGAAAATTTGTTTTCCGCATTACTTGTCGGCTTCCAGAATACTTATCGATATACAGTCCTTATTATCGGTTCGATTGGAAAAATGATTAGTGGTTCTATTTCAGCTGATAATCTAGGAGGACCAATTCAGATTTCTGTTCTTGCGGGATCTGCAGCAAAAGCTGGATACGTTACCTTTCTATCCATGGTAGCATTGCTTAGCATTAATCTAGGATTATTAAATCTCTTGCCTATACCAATCTTAGATGGTGGTCAGTTATTAATGATTGCTATTGAAAAACTCAAAGGATCTCCTGTTTCTGAAATAGCTCTAGAATATTCAATGAGGGTAGGGATAGTGCTGGTAGTAAGTTTAATGATATTTGCATTTGCAAATGATATTGCAAGGCTAATCTGATGAAAAAATATTTAATTAAGACGCTCTTTTTAGTTTCCTTCTTAGGACTTTTTCAAGTTCATCAGGTCAGCTCTAACGAAGCTTGGGTAGTTAATGATATTAGAATTAGCGGACTGCAAAGGGTCTCTGCTGGAAGTATATTTAATGTCATGCCAATAGCTGTCGGTGACACTGTTGATGTTTATGATTTGCAAACAACTGCCAAAACAATCTTTAAAACCGGACAATTTGATGACATCCAACTAGGAAAAGAAGGAAATACATTAATAATCAGTTTAGTAGAGAGGCCTTCAATAGCTTCAATTGAACTTGATGGAAATAAAGCTTTAAAAACTGAAGATTTACTTAAAGGCTTAGATGACGCTGGGCTTTCAGAAGGACAAGTATTTAAAAGGTCAATTGTTAATAGTCTGGCAATAGAAATCCAAAGGCAATACGTTTCACAGGGTCGATATGGGGCGAAAGTAGATGTAACTACTGATGATGAACCAAGGAATCGAGTCTCTTTAAATATAGAGATCGATGAGGGAGAAGTAGCTGAAATTAAAACTATTAATATAGTTGGCAATACCTCGTTTTCTGATGATGAGATTCTTAATGGATTCGAGTTAAAGACTGGTGGCTGGTTCTCTTTTTTTACAAATGATAACCGTTATTCAAGAGAAAAGTTAAAAGGCGATATCGAATCTTTAGAGTCTTTTTACAAGAACAGAGGATATGTAGAATTTAATTTAGAAAGCTCTCAAGTGAGCGTTTCTTCTGATAAAACTGGTGTTTTCATAACATTAAATATATCTGAAGGTACAACCTATAACGTTAACGAAATAAAGATTGTTGGCGATTTACCAATAGATGAAGAGGTTCTCAAGACGCTTATTTTGATTAAGACAGGTGAACGTTTCAATCAGTTCCTGGTTACAGAAACTGAAGAAATCTTCAAGAATATTTTAGGTAATGAAGGTTATAGTTTTGCCGAAGTGAGAGGTGTTCCTGATGTTAATGAAGAATCTGAAAATGTTGACTTAACTTTCTACGTCGATCCACAACAAAGGACCTATGTAAGGAGAATAATTTTCAAAGGAAATAAGAGAACTCATGATGTAGTTTTAAGAAGAGAAATGAGGCAAATGGAGGGTGCTTGGGCTTCAAATAATCTTATTGAAAATTCTAAATTACGTTTGGAAAGATTAGGTTTTTTTAAAGAAGTGGAGTCTGAAACAATTCCTGTACCAGGAGTTAATGATCAAATAGATGTTGAATTTACTGTGGAAGAGGAGTTTTCAGGCTCAATAGGAGGTAGTTTGGGCTATGGAGCATATGGCCTGGTTCTGGGTCTAAACTATAATGAAAATAATGCCTTTGGCACTGGGCGAGCCATAGGAATAGGTATTAATGATAGTACTTGGCAAAGAAGTTACTCCTTTAGTTATGGAGAGCCTTATTTCAATATTGATGGGGTCAGCAGAGGATATAGTGCCTATTTTAGAGAGTCTGACTATGGGCAATTCAATATAGCAAGTTATACATCTGATTCTTTTGGAGCTGGGATACAGTTTGGCCTCCCTATTAGCGATATAGAAAGAATAGGTTTAAATCTGAATTACGATAATACAAGTATCGATACAGGTTCGACACCTGCCTCTCAGATTCTTGCATTTACACAATCGGAGGGAACTAAATTTGAAGTTTTTAAAACACAATTTATTTGGTCAAAAGTCACTCTCAATCGTGGTTTATTTCCTACAGCAGGTCAGTCTCAATCTATAGCCCTTCAGGTTGCTGTTCCTGGAAGTTCTTTAACTTATACAAAAGCTACTTATCGACATAAATATTTCAAACCAATATTTGATGGGAGATTTGTTTTAGGGTTTAGAGGAGAACTCGGAATGTTAGAAGCATATGGAGATACTGAAGTTGCTCCGTTTTTTGAGCATTATTACTCTGGAGGAATAAGTTCTGTGAGAGGGTTTAAACAAAATACTTTAGGACCTAGAGCTATACCGTCTCAATACTATCTAGATAATCAAGGCAATCCAATATTAGGTGAAGATGGCAATCCTATTCTCAATCCATACTCATACTATAGAGATGACAGGTCGATTGGTGGAGCTTACCTAGTAGAAGGAGGTTTTGACTTTATATTCAAACTACCATTTATTGATGATCAGAGATCTATGAGAAGCTCTTTCTTTATTGATATTGGTAATGTATTTTCAAAAGATTGTGGTTTTGATCAGTCAAATATAAATTGTAGTGAATTAGATCTTGGCGAATTAAGATATTCTTATGGTGTTGGTGTAACGTGGATTACACAACTAGGTCCAATGTCTCTAGCAATAGCTGCTCCTTCAAATGAGGGGCCTCTCGATGAGACCGAAAACTTTCAATTTGAAATTGGAACACAATTTTAAATATGCATAATGCTACTAAATTACTCAACAAAACTGTAGAATTCACCGACTAGTTACTTAATGGGAAAAACTATGAAATCTTTTAAAACTCTTTTTGTCGTTATAACGGCTTCTTTATTTACTTTCACACTTCATTCAGCTGATTTAAATATAGCTACCCTAGACCCTCAGGCCGCTCTTTTTAGTACCAATGTTGCAAAAAAAGAACTTGAGGAGCTAGAAAACTCAGAGGAGTGGAAAGAAGTTGTAGAAGAGCTGCAGGCTAAAGCTACAGAAGCTAGAGAAATACAAGAAAAGACTCAAAAAGATGGGCCAACTATGTCTGACGAAGAGAAGCAAGATGCAGCACAAAAGTTTCAATCTCTCCAACAAGATATTAATTTTTTGAGAGAAAAGACTAATCAGTTTAGAAACCAGACACTACAACTACTGTCTCAAGAACAAGCTGAAAAATTTCAAGTCATAGTAACTGAATTAATAAGAGCAAAGGGAATTACTCTACTGATTAATAGCGGCGGTCAACAGCAGATGCTTCTTCATGCAGATCAAAGCTTCGATATTACACAAGAAGTTATCGATGCTATGAATGAAAAAGAAGACTAGTTTTCGTGTCTTCCCCAAAAAGCTTTAAGTTATCTCAGCTCGCTACATTACTAGGTGCTGAACTTGAAGGTGATCCCGATAAAGAAATAATTGGTATTAATTCACTGACTGGTGCTACTGACTGCGAAGTTTCTTTTTTAGCTCGTGAGGCCTATGTTCCACAATTAGCTTCTTCTAAAGCAGGGGCCGTTATTTGCAATTCAAAGACTTCAAAGTTATTTGATGGGAACAAACTTATTTGCTCTAACCCTTATTTAATTTATGCAAATTGCACAAAACTTTTCAAGGAAAAAACCTCCATACAAGAGGGGATATCAAACCTTGCTTTCATAGACAGTTCTTCCTCAATCTCTGATTCAGCTTCTGTTTCAAATTTTGTTTCTATCTCTGCAGATGCTGTTATTGAAGATGATGTAATTTTGATGCCAGGAGTTTTTGTAGGAAAAGGGAGTAAGATTGGTAAAGGTAGCATAGTTCATGCAAACGTCTCATTATATGATTCAGTTGAAATTGGACAAGATTGCATTATCCATTCTGGAACGGTAATTGGGTCCGACGGATTAGGTTTTGCGAAAGATAATAACGAATGGGTTAAAATTGAGCATTTAGGAAAGGTTCAAATTGGTAATAATGTTGAAATAGGATCAAATTCAACGATAGATAGAGGTTCTATTGGCGACACTGTCATCGGTGGAAATGTCAAAATAGATAATCAGGTACACATTGCCCACAATGTTACTATTGGTTCTGGAACAGCCATAGCGGGAAATAGTGCGATAGCTGGAAGTACAAAAATAGGAAAGAATTGCACTTTAGCTGGATGCAGTGCAGTAGTAGATAATATTGAAATAGTAGATGAGGTCCACATAACCGCGATGACCTTGATTACTAAAAGTATCAAAGAAAGTGGCTTTTATTCTTCCGGAACACCTTTTATGAAAAATTCCGATTGGAAAAAAAATGCTGTTGCTTTTAAAAAGCTTCGAGAAATAACAAAAAAGTAAATAAATGGAAGTTGAAATAAATATAGAAGAAATCCAAGAGTTTTTACCTCATAGGTATCCTATGCTACTTGTTGATAGGGTAACAAATATGGTTTTGGGAGAATCAATAAAAGCTTATAAAAATATAACTACAAATGAGCCCTTTTTTATGGGACATTTTCCTGGAAAACAAGTAATGCCTGGTGTCTTAATAGTAGAAGCAATGGCTCAAGCATCAGGTATTCTGGGATTTAAAACTATGGATAAACGACCAGAAGATGGGTCTATATATTATTTTGTAGGAGCAGATGACTTACGTTTTAAAAGACCAGCTATTCCTGGAGATAAACTTATCTTGAATTCTACTGTGATCACAAATAAAAAAGGTATATGGAAATTTGATTGTTCCGCTACTGTTGAAGAGGACTTAGTAGCCAAAGCCACTATACTATGTGCTGATAGGCCCAAATAATCATGATACATCCTTCTTCTATAATTGATCCAACAGCAATTATTGCTGATTCAGTAGAAATAGGTCCCTTTTGCCTTATTGGCCCTGACGTTGAAATAGATGAAGATACTAGGATTGAATCACATGTAATTTTGAAAGGTCCTACAAAGATTGGTAAAAGAAATCATATTTTCCAATTTTCTACTTTAGGAGATGGGAGTCCAGATAAGAAGTATAAGAATGAACCAACAACACTAACTATTGGAGATGACAATATTGTTAGAGAAGGTGTCACTATACATAGAGGTACAGTTCAAGACAGAGGTGATACATTAATAGGAAATAGAAACCTTATTATGGCCTATTCTCACATTGCTCATGACTGTGTATTGGGAGATGACATCGTTTTGACAAATCAAGCAGCTCTGGCTGGCTCTGTAACTGTTGGGGATGGAGCTATTTTAGGAGGCTATGCCATAGTTCACCAATTTTGTTCAATCGGAAGTTATAGTTTTTGTGCTATGGGTAGTGCAGTAAATAAAGACATACCTGCTTATGTCAAAGTAAGAGGCAATCCTGCCAAACCTTTTGGTATCAATGTAACAGGTATAAAAAGAATAGGTTATTCTAAAGAAAGTATTGAGGCATTAAGGTCTGCCTATAGGTCAATTTACAGAAAAAAATTAACAGTTGAGGAAGCTGTGAAAGAACTTAAATCATTAAGAAATGAGTTCGCAGAAGTTGATCTTTTTCTCTCGTCTATAGAAAATTCAACGAGAGGCATATCTCGTTAATGGTTGAAAAAGGCCAAAACCCAAAAATCAAAATAGCTATAGTTGCCGGTGAAAAATCGGGTGATGAATTAGGGGCACCTTTAATGCAATCCTTAAAGTCTCTCAATCCCTCAATTGAATTTGTTGGAGTAGGGGGTTCAAAGATGATATCTGAGGGCTTGGATTCTTATTTTGATATGAATGAGATATCCGTAATGGGGATAATTGAGCCTCTCTTAAATTTAAAAAAATTACTTCAACTAAGAAAAGGTTTAAAAGACTATCTATTGAAAGAAAAACCAGATATTTTCATAGGCATTGATTCTCCTGATTTCAATCTTCCTATTTCAAAGTTTTTAAGAAGAAATTCCTCCCTGAAAACTGTTCAATATGTCAGTCCGTCTGTTTGGGCCTGGAGAAAAGGACGTATAAAGTCTATGGAAAAATCCATAGATTTAGTAGTGACCCTATTTCCTTTTGAAGGATCTGCCTATGAAGGTTCAAAAATTAAGGAGAGCTACGTGGGACATCCACTCGCTTATAAAATTGACATTAAACAAGAAGAAATTGATAGAAAGAGTGAAAATACCATAGCGTTGTTACCAGGGAGTAGAAAATCAGAAATATTATCTATGGGTGATTTAATGGTTAGAGCAGCGAAGAAATTAAAAGAAATAAATCCCCAATATGAATTCTTTATGCCACTATCTAATAAAGATCATTTAGAATTATTTCAAGAGAACTTAGAAGGATTAGTAAACGTTTCTTATGGTAATTCTCAAGAAGTTCTAAAACTATCTAAACTTTCTATAATGACTTCAGGAACCGCGACACTTGAGTCAATTCTGTCTTTCACACCCTGTATAGCTTTATACAGAACTAGTTGGCTTTCATATTTCATTATTAAGCCTTTATTACAAATTGATTCTTTTTCCCTACCAAATTTAATAACAGGAAAAAAGATTCTCCCAGAACTACTTCAGGCAGACGTAACAATTGACAATATTATTGCTTCAGTCGAAGCAGTTACAGAAAAAGACTTTGAAACCTTCTTGGAAGAATTTAATCATATAAAAGAGAATTTGAGGGCAGGTGGTGTAAACAAGGCCTCTCGAGAAATTTTACAGTTATTGAATTGATTGAAGCGGGTGTAGATGAAGCAGGGCGAGGCCCTTTGGCAGGTCCAGTTTTTGCTGCTGCTGTAATATTAGATAAAGAGATACAAATTGAAGGACTAAATGATTCGAAGAAGATTTCAGAAAAAAAAAGAGAGTCAATTGCTCAAGAAATTAAAGAAAAAGCCATTGCATGGTCAATAGGGATAAGCTCTTCCGAAGAAATTGATGAGGTAAATATTTTAAAAGCAACTTTAATAGCAATGAAAAGAGCTATTGAAGGTTTAAAGATATTTCCTGATATCGCACTTATTGATGGACAACATGCGCCTCAAGCTGAGTGTAAAGTGCGAACAATAGTGAAAGGAGACCAATCAAAAAAAAATATTATGGCTGCTTCAATTCTTGCTAAGGTAAGTAGAGACAACTATATGAAAGAAATTGATGATAAATACCCTGAATATGGTTTCAAACAACACAAAGGTTATCCTACAAAGATGCACCTAGAAGCATTAAAATTATACGGCGTTACAAGCGAACATAGATTAAGCTTTAAACCTGTAAAGAAAATAAATGAACCAAGTTGAAAATTTAGATTTTGTCCATCTACATGTACATTCTGAGTACTCTTTAGTAGATGGCATAATAAGAGTTAATGAACTTGTAGATCATACAGTAAAATTAGGTTACCACTCGATAGCATTAACAGATTTAACAAATCTTTTCGGTTTAATTGAATTTTATAGGTCAGCAAGGAAACAAGGCATCAAGCCCATAGTCGGTTCAGAAGTTTACGTTGCAAAAGACAAAGACTCTGTTGCAGCTCCATTGGTATTATTGGCAAAAAATAAACAAGGATATATAAACTTAACCAAGCTAGTTTCTAAAGCATATGTTGAAGGGCAAGTTAATGGAGATCCTGTTGTTCTTTTTAGTTGGTTAGAAGAGTTTTCTCAAGGAATCATAGCTCTTTCGGGTGGTCAAGAAGGTCATATAGGAAACTCTATTCTGGCAGGCAATGATCAACTCTCTGAATCAAGAGTAGACTTTTTCAAAAATATATTTGGAGAAGATTTCTTTATAGAAATTCAAAGAACAGGAAAAGCTAATGAGAAAGAATATAACGATTCAGTACTTAGGCTAGCTTCAAAGAAAGACGTACCCGTTGTAGCTACTAATAATGTCAGATTTTTAAATGCCGTTGACCCAGAAATTTCTCCATCTGACTTTGAAGCCCACGAAGCCAGAGTATGTATACAGAGAGGGGAAACCCTAGATGACCCTAGAAGACCTAAAAATTACTCGGAAGAGCAGTTCTTAAGAAGCAAAGAAGAGATGATACAGCTATTTTCTGATATACCTGAAGCTCTCTTAAATACTGTACGTATTGCTTCAAAATGTAATATAGATTTGGAATTAGGAAAGTTTTACCTACCGGATTTTGAAGTTCCAGAAGAGCATTCAAGAGAAGAATTCCTTCGAATAATTTCTCGCGAAGGGTTGTCCAAAAGAATAAAGGACATTAAAGAATCTATAGATTCTTATGAACTAAACGAGCCTACTTATTACGAGAGATTAGATTACGAGCTAGATATGATTTGTAAGTTAGATTTTGCTGGTTACTTTCTCATAGTTGCAGATTTCGTAAATTGGGCTCAAAAAAATGAAATTCCTGTCGGACCAGGAAGGGGTTCTGGGGCTGGTTCTATCGTCGCTTATGCATTAGGTATAACGGCAATAGATCCAATCAGGTACGACCTATTATTTGAAAGATTTCTTAATCCAGAAAGGGTGAGTAACCCTGATTTTGATATTGATTTCTGTATAGAAGGTCGGGACAAGGTTCTTGAGTATGTTACTAATAAGTATGGAAAGGACTCTGTAGCTCAAATTAGTACAAGAGGTACTATGGCCGCGAGAGCTGTTTTACGAGACGTAGTAAGAGTTTTAGGAAAGCCATACGGTTTTGGAGATCGTCTAGCTAAAGCGATTCCTGATGTTCTTGGCATAAGTCTTGACGAAGCTTATAAAGAAAAACAATTTAAAGAAACGATAGAAGAATCTGATGAATCTAGAGAGGTTTTTGATATGGCTCTTAAATTGGAAGGCTTATCAAGGAGTGTAGGAACTCATGCAGCGGGTGTTGTAATAGCTCCTACAGCGCTAACTGACTTCACTCCACTTTTCTTAGATTCTGATAAGGGTACAGTTGCTTCGCAATTTGATATGGGCGACGTTGAGTCGGCTGGATTAGTTAAATTTGATTTTCTAGGACTAAAGACATTGACCATCGTAGATCAATCTGTGAGAAGAATTAATGCTAAGGTGAAAAACAAAGAAGAAGAAATTGATATAGAAAATCTATCTTTAAAGGACTCTAAAACTTTTGAACTTTTACAAAGAGGAGAAACAACAGGTATATTTCAACTTGAATCTAGAGGTATGAGAGATTATTTAAAACAACTAGTCCCTAATGATTTTGAAGACATTGTAAGCATGAACGCCTTGTATCGTCCTGGTGCACTGGGAATGAATATGGTTGATTCCTATATAAACAGGAAGCACGGAAAAGAAGAGGTGACATATGGACATGATGCTGTAAAAAAGATTCTTAGCACTACCTATGGAGTCATTGTCTATCAAGAACAAGTTATGCAAATAGCTCAAGAGTTATCTGGATTTTCACTGGGACAGGCTGATATTTTAAGAAGAGCTATGGGAAAAAAGAAGAAGGAAGAGATGGAAAGCTTGCGATCTACTTTCGTAGAAGGTGCAGTAAAAAAAGATGTAAATGAACGTTATGCTGCAAATCTTTTTGATCAGATAGAGCAATTTGCAGGGTATGGATTCAATAGGTCTCATTCAGTTGGTTACGCCTTAATTGCATATCAGACTGCTTGGTTAAAGGCGCACTATCCAGCAGAATTTATGGCATCTGTTCTTTCGTGTGATTTGGGTAATACCGACAATATTCAGCTTTTCGTAGATGATTGTAAAAACATTGGTTTAACTGTATTGAGCCCAGATATCAATAAAAGTTCATATAGATTTGAAGATCTTGGTTCTTCTACTATTTTGTATGGACTTGGAGCGATAAAGGGTATAGGCGAGTCATTAGTAGAACAAATCGTTAATGAACGACAAAGTAAGCGCTTTGAAGATATGTATGATTTTTGTATGAGAGTTGGATTTAACAGGGTCAATAAACGAATTCTTACAACCCTAATTGGTTCAGGGGCTATGGACTCATTAGGAAGTAGAGAGGACCTTTTTCGAAGAATTGATTCATGTTTAAAAAATGCTGAGCAAGTCTCCGAAAGAAATAAAAGCAATATAAAAGATCTCTTTGGAGAAGAAATTGTTTCTCCTTCTGAAGAGGAAATTGATGAGAATATAGAATTCGATGAAGTAACTGCTGAATGGAATGCCCTTGGTTTTTATTTAGATTCTCATCCATTAGAAAATAAAAAGAGAGAGGTTAGGAAAATGTGTGGTTTCTTTATTTCTGAGCTTCAATCTGAGTCTCATAAGCAGAGGATTGCAGGGTGTTTGATGCAGTTTAATGTGCGCCAAGGAAAGAGAGGAAGATTTGCTTTTGCAACTCTTGATGATGGCTCTGCCAAGATTGAAGTTTCTATTTGGGCGGATGTATTTGAGAAATATAGAAACCTTTTAAAGAAGGGTCAGGTCTTAGTTGTTGAGGGCATCATAGAGAAGGATGATTACTCAGATTCAGTGAAACATAAAATGATAGCTGAGAGGATTCTGACCTTTGATGAGGCGCGTCGTGAATATATAAAAAATATAAAAATAAATATAGAAAATAATACTGAAGAGACCATCTCAGTAGTTAACTCTCTGAAAGAAATTGCTAATAGTTCCGACGGAAATACAGTGCTTATTTCTTATAAAGGAAACTCCGCTAAGGCAGATATATCTCTCCCAAGCAATTTTTCTGTAAAACTTGATGATTCTTCTGTGAAGGCTTTAGATAAATGTTTTGGGGCAGAAAATGTTGAGTTCGTTTATCATACCCAGACTCACATAAACTAAATTTTAAAATGTTAAAGAGTTACTTAGATTTTGAGCAACCCATAGCAGATCTTGAACAACAAGTCTTAGATCTTAAAGATTCTGAACTGGATGATGAGTCTATTCAAAAAGAAGTTATAAGACTGAATGAATCAATAATGAAAACAACAGAAAAGATTTATTCGAACTTAACCCCTTGGCAAAATGTTCAAGTTGCCCGGCATCCAGAAAGACCACACTTTCTAGATTACATTGAAAGGATATCAGATGATTTTGATGAACTTCATGGAGATAGACATTTTTCAGATGATAGAGCGGTCATTGGTGGTATAGGATCAATCGGTGAGTATAAAGTTATGTTTATAGGTCATGAGAAAGGAAGATCTACGGAAGAAAAAATTCTTCATAATTTTGGAATGTCTCAACCAGAGGGTTATAGAAAGGCGTGTCGTTTGATGCAACTTGCTGAAAGATTTTCGCTGCCAGTTGTTACATTGGTAGATACTCCTGGAGCCTATCCTGGTATTGACAGCGAAGAAAGAGGTCAAAGTGAAGCAATTGCTTATAATTTACGAGTAATGTCCTCATTAAAGACCCCCATAATTGTAAATGTTGTTGGAGAGGGTGGATCAGGGGGAGCATTAGCATTAGGAGTTGGAGATCATATAACGATGCTTGAGCATTCGACTTACTCTGTTGCTTCACCAGAAGCTTGCGCTAGTATTGTTTGGAGAGATTCGACAAAAGCAGATTTAGCAGCTGAAGCCATGAAATTAAATGCTGAGAGTATTCTTGATTTGGGTTTAATTGATGAAGTTATACCCGAACCACTCGGTGGGGCCCATAGGAGCTTTGATCAGGCCTCATCAAACCTATCTAAAGTACTAATGAGAAGTTTAGGTCAACTTACAAGCACTCCCTTAAATACACTTTTAGAGAAAAGATACGAGAGATTAATGAGTTACGGTTCTATTTAATGGTTCAGTTTAGTATTGATACAGAGTATCTAGAGAATTTCTCAAGGATTGGAGTGGCTTTTTCAGGAGGATTAGACTCTTCTATTTTATTAAGAGTTTTATCACTTTATCCCGAGCTTAAAAATAAAATCACTGCTTTGCATGTCAATCATGGCATTAATGATGATTCGGACAATTGGGAACAGTTTTGCAAAGAAAAAGCTTCTGAATTAGAAATAGGCTTCAGATCTTGGAGATTAGATAAACTAGAGAAAATATCAGAAGAATTCTTAAGAGATAAAAGATATGAATTTTTCGAGGAATGGACAAACCCAAATGACGTTATTATAACGGGCCATCATTTAGATGATCAGGTTGAAACTATTTTGTTTAGACTATTCAGAGGAACAGGCCTTAAAGGGCTGCAAGGAATAAAAAAATTTTCAACTGTCGGTTCTATAAATTTTTATAGACCTTTTCTGGAGAATACAAAAGAAGAATTGCATGATTACGCCTTGAAACATAAAACAGATTGGATAGAAGACTATTCAAATAAAGAATCATACTTTTCAAGAAATTTAATAAGAAACAACATCGTTCCTGAAGTAGAGAAAAGGTGGCCTCATTTTCATAAGTCCTTTAATAAGATATCGGTTGAGGCAACAAAAGTTCAACAGGTACTGGAAGAGGTTGCTTTGGAGGATTTAAATGAAATCCAATTCTCTAAAAAGGTTTTAGATATTAAAAAATTAAAGTCTTTATCAGATGAGCGGAAGGAAAACCTAATTTTATTTTGGTTAAAAAATTTTAATCATATCCATCTTTCCCCAGGTCAAGCCAATCAAATTTTTTCTTCAATAGCTACGCCATCAGAAGGATCTGCAATTTTAAATATAGATACACATAACCACTCTACAAAGAGCAAGATTATCATCTCTTCAAAAGAGATAAGAGTTCTAGAAAATAATTCATTAGAACCATTACCGGAAAATATGAGCTTAAGGTGGAACTTAAAGGACTCTATAAAAATTCCTACAGGCGAGCTTTTAATAGAAGAGTCATTTGGTCGAGGTCTAGATAAGAAGTATTTGGAAAGTGATACCAAAATAAAGGGGAGAGTGGGTGGCGAGAGGTGTAAGCCTTTTGGAAGAGACAAAAGCCAGAAAATAAAAAATCTCTTTCAAGAATTTGAAGTCCCTGATTGGAAAAGAGATTATATACCTATAATTTATATTAATGACGAGATAGCTGCTGTCGGAGATTTGTGGGTTTGTGAAGAATTCCATACCAATATAAATGAGAGTGGTTTATCTATAAAATGGCATCAAAACTTTTAATTAGGAGAGGATAATGAATCTAGAAACAGTCAAATATGAAAAAAAAGACTCTGTAGCACTTATAACTTTCAATAGACCTGAAGTAAGAAATGCATTTAATGCAAAAATGACAGAGGATATTTTAGAAGCGCTAGTTGAAGCAAAAAATGATTCTAATATCAGGGCAATAGTACTGACTGGAGAGGGTCTTAGCTTCTCGGCAGGCGCCGATTTATCTGCAAGAGATAATAAATGGTCAGATACTGAAGCAGCTCTTATTGAAGGTTATTTGCCTAGTCTTAAAGAGATAATGGAAATGCCTAAACCCATCATTTCCGCAGTTAATGGAGCAGCAGCTGGAATAGGTAGCGCTTATGCGATGGCATGTGATCTTACTGTGATGTCAGAAGAGGCCTATATTCTTCAAGCATTTAGCAATATTGGCCTTATTCCTGACGGAGGAGCAAATTGGTTTTTAACTAATACTGTGGGGTATAAATTAGCTTATCAAATAGCAATTGAAGGAGAAAGGATTGACGCTAAGAGGTGTCTTGAATTGGGATTAGTTAATAAGGTCGTAGCAGGAGAAAACTTATTAGCTGAAGCTATTTCTTGGGCAGATAAATTAAGTCTTCGATCTTCTCAGTCGTTAAGTCTAACTAAGAAAATAATGAGGAAATCAGTAGATAGCTCTTATGAAGACATTTACGATTTAGAGGCTAAAACTCAAAATACTTTGACTGGGTCTGAAGATAACATAGAAGGCATCACTGCTTTTATGGAAAAAAGACAGCCAAATTTTAAATAATCAATTATTTACTTTGGCTCTCTAATTCCATTCTTAGCTCTTGATGTTTCTCTTTAGTAAGTGGATAGAACCAAGTTAAGTAGAAAGCCGGTACAAAGAATGCTGCGCAACCTAGGCAGTAATATATCCGTAGAGCTAGCATTGCTTCATCTGAATTATTAGTTCCAGGAATAAAGCCTGAAAAATCAACAAGTATAGCTGCGGCCCAAACTGCTATCATAGCCGATATCTTAGCTATCATGCCGTTCAAAGCAAAGAAAGTGCCAGCACGTCTTCCACCAGTTTTTAGAGAGTCTAAATCAACTACATCTGCAAGCATTGAAGCTGGAAGGAATTGAAGACCTCCAAAACAAAACCCTTTTAGTAGAAATAATATATGGAATTCAGTGAAGTCACCCCTTTCCAGAAAAAAGCAAAGAAAACTCACTGAACCTGTACCTATAAGCGTTATGCAAAAGGCTCTATGTTTGCCTAATGTCTTTCCTAACCAAAGCCAGAACGGTATACCCAATAGGCCTGCAATAAAGTATCTAGCATAAGATGCTCCTACTGTTTCAATCCCTATGACATCTCTCACAAACCAAAGAGAAAGGGTATTCCTAAATGATTCTCCTGCTATCACCAAAAATATAATTAACAATATTCTCACCAAGAGTGGATTTTCAGCGGCGTATTTAAGTCCTTCAATTAGTGGGATCCTTTTTTCAACTTTAGGCATTGGATCTGGAACTTTCCAAAGTGCCCATGCAGCAAATATTGGCAATAAAAATATGATACCAATACCCATACTCGCTAGAATATCTGCCATTTTTCCAGAAGTTGAAAAATCTTGAAATACGAAAATTGCCGCCAACATTCTCTTGATTGAATCAATAAAGCTAATTCCTTGGCCAGATACTTCTATTGCTAAAGGTATGAGCGCAGATATTAATAATCCAATGAGCGTCCATCCTTCTCTTCCACCAACAACCCTTGATCTTTGATGGTAGTCAGGAGAAATCTCAGCTCCCCAAGCACCGTAGGGTATGCTTATTATTGTTGATCCTAAATACATCAGCATCATCCAAACAACGAAGTAAGCAATTGAAACCTCAGTGCCAGGAATAAATAGTTTATAGATTGCCAGCATCATCAGAGGAACACCTAAGATTATCCAAGGCTTCCTTCTTCCAATGGATGTTCGCGTGGAATCACCTAATTGACCTAATATAGGATCAGTAATTACATCTGTGAATCTAGCAATCAATAAGAGATTAGCAATAATATAAAGTGGAATACCCACAACTTCTGAATAAAAGGGAATTAACCAAATTGCTATTGGATATCCAATCATCGCTAATGGAGTTGCTAATCCTCCATAAGCAAAAATGGTATTACGCTTAACAGTCGCAGTACTCATATAACTCCCCTAGAAATGTATTATTTCAAGGGTATATTATAGTTTTGATTTATTTAGACAATCTATTTAAGCCGCTAATTACAGACAGCAAACCAGCAATTACTGTGTTTTGATGCATTCCTACACCCCAAACAGATTCTTCTCCAAGAATTAACTCTGAATACGCTACTGCTTTGGCATCCGATCCAGAACTTATTGCATGTTGATGATAATCAGCAATCTTGATTTCGATATCAAAACTTTTCTTAATTGCATCTATCATTGCATCTATGGGTCCATTTCCTGAACCCTCTATTGAAACTTCTTTAGAGTTGCAATTTAGTAAGACGTGAATTTTATCTGATTGAGAGCCATCTTTATTTGAGCTTGAATTTATATGATGCTCTACAAATTGATAATAACCAGTATCTGTAAGATAGGTTTTTTGAAAATTATCCCAAATATCAGATGGAGAAATTTCTTTACCGGTCTCATCAGTAATTTTTTGAATCACTTGACTGAACTCTATTTGCAATCTTCTAGGCATACTCAGGCCATGATCTTTTTCCAAAAGATAAGCTACTCCACCTTTTCCTGATTGGCTATTGATGCGTATAACCGCCTCATAAGATCTTCCAACATCTTTGGGGTCGATAGGAAGATAGGGTACTTCCCATATTGCCTCATTTGTATTTCTTAATTCAGAAAGGCCTTTTTTAATAGCATCTTGATGAGATCCAGAAAAGGCAGTGAAGACTAGATCACCTGCATAAGGGTGTCTGGGATGAACAGGTAATTGATTACAGTACTCCGCTTCTCTCATGATTGGATTGATATTTGAGAAATCTAAATGGGGATCTACTCCTTGAGTAAGCATATTAAGAGCTAAAGTTACAAGATCTACATTTCCAGTTCTTTCACCGTTACCGAATAATGTACCTTCTATCCTATCTGCTCCAGCCATAACTCCAAGCTCTGTGGCTGCAACTGCAGTTCCTCTATCATTATGAGGATGCAGGCTTACAATTATATTTTCCCTATTTTCTAGGTTTCTACACATCCACTCAATTTGATCTGCATAGATATTTGGAGAAGCCATCTCAACTGTAGCAGGAAGATTTATTATGGTTTTCTTATCTTTATTTGGCTTCCAGACCTCATTGACCGCATTACAAACTTCAACTGCATAGGGTAGCTCTGTTCCGGTAAAACTTTCTGGACTATACTCAAATGTCCAATCAGTTTCGCTATATTTCTCTGAGTATTCCTTGACCCATTTTGCACCATCAGTAGCTATTTTCTTTATTCCTTCTTCGTCACTTTTAAAAACTACTCTTCTTTGTATGATGGAAGTTGAGTTATACACATGAACTATAGCTTTATTAGCACCCTCAAGAGCTTCGAATGTTCTTTTGATTAACTCTGGCCTTGCCTGAGTTAATGCTTGAATAGTGACATCGCTAGGGATCAAATTATCTTGAATAATTTTTCTTACAAAATCGAAATCAGTTTGTGAGGCTGAAGGAAATCCAACTTCAATTTCTTTGAAACCTATCTCTAAGAGGAGCTTAAACATTCTAAGTTTTCGCTCTTCTCCCATAGGTTCTATGAGAGCTTGATTACCATCTCTAAGGTCTACGCTGCACCAAACAGGGGATTCTTGAATAGTTTTAGATGGCCAGTTCCTATCAGTTAAATTTATAGGTTTGAAGCCACGATATTTGGAAGCAGAATTATTAATTATTTTAGTCAATTTTTATCTCCAGAAAATTTTATAGTATTGAGATTGGAGCTATAAGCCCAAAGTTTTGCCCGGTAAACTCTCACAAAGAGAGACCGGGTAAGTCAGTCGGAGCTGATTAAATTCTTTGGCGACTAAAATCATCGGCGCTAGCATATATATGCGTTTACTGGAGGTCAAGTTGAGACTTTCATTTCTCTCTGTAAAATCAACTTCTGTGAATCAATCTATGCAAGAAAAACTTATAACTTTAGGAATCGATGTTTGGAAAAAACGTCCAGATATGACTGCCCCTTTGTTAGACAAGGAGATATTTTCAATTGATAAAGATATTATCCTTTTACTTGGCGAGAGAGATAAAGCTTTACCTAAAAAAGATAAAGAATATTTTTTTAGAACTTTAACTAAAAGTATTGGTAGACTCAACTTTCAACAATTGAACAAGCTAAGTAAGTCCAAAGAGGTAACCCATATTTTATTGTTAGATACTGATTCGCCTAAAAATTTAGAGCTATTGATGCATGTAAATATTGTTTCTTTTCCATCTATAACTGAAATTTGCAGCTCCAGAGAGAATAAAGAGAAATTTTTAGTTTCTTTATATAAATTAAATTTGTAAACGATTAAGTGGATTATTCGTATTTAGATTTACATCATTTAGATTCCATTCTTAAGATCGAGCAAGAGTCGAACCCATACCCTTGGACAGAAGTAAATTTTAAAGACTGTTTAGAGAAGGGCTATTACTCTTTAGCCCTGGAAGACAAAAAAAAACTTATTGGCTTTGCCATAATGGCTATTTCGACAGAGGAATCCCATTTACTTAATATTGGAATAACAAAAGAATCAAGAGGGCTTGGTTACGGAGAAAAATTACTTAAAAAAATGATAATAGCTGCTGAGGTAATGGGAAGTAAAAAAATTATCCTTGAAGTAAGAGTATCCAACAAAGTAGCTTATGGTCTTTATCAAAAACTTGGATTCGAGGATATTGGTTTAAGAAAAAGATACTACAGACTTCCCGATGGCCGCGAAGATGCTCATGTTATGTCAAAATCCCTAAAGAAAGGTATATTGAGTAAATATTTTTTTTCTAAGAATTGAGCAGCTTTTCTATATCAGATTGAATCTTCTCAGGAGTTGTTGAAGGAGCATATCTTGCTACAGGCTCACCTTCTTTATTTACTAAAAATTTCGTAAAGTTCCATTTGATATTTTCAGTTCCCAAAAAACCTTTCCTCTCTTTTGTAAGAAAACTAAACAATGGATGCACATCATCTCCTTTAACGTCCACTTTGCTAAATATAGGAAAGTTTGTGTTGTAATTTAGTTTACAAAATTCAGTTATTTCCTCATTTGTTCCTGGTTCTTGTCCTCCAAATTGATTACAAGGAAAAGCCAGGACTGAAAAACTGTCGTCTGAGTAAGCTTTTTGTAAATTTTCTAAACCTTCATACTGAGGCGTGAAACCACATTGACTTGCCGTGTTAACTATTAACAGGACTTTGCCTTTATAAGAACTTAGATCTATGTTTTGACCTGAAGAGTCTGCACATGAGAATTCGTAAATGTTTTTCATCATTTTTTCTATTAATTTTTTATAATGTGTAATTATAGCAATTTTGTAAGGAGAGAAGGGTGGAGTACAGGAAATTAGGGAATACAGATCTGGATGTAAGCGTTATATGTCTTGGAACAATGACTTGGGGCGAACAAAATACTTTCGAAGAGGGTTATGAGCAAATGGATTTTGCTGTTGATCAAGGTGTTAATTTTTTTGATACAGCTGAGTTATATCCAATTCCACCAAAACCAGACACTCAAGGAAAGACAGAGGAATGCATTGGTAATTGGTTTAAACAATCAGGTAAGAGAGATCAAATAATCCTTGCATCAAAAGTAGCAGGCAGAGCTCCAATGAACTGGTTTAGAGGCGAGTCCACCCTTTTAGATAGAGAGAATATTGAAGCTGCTATAGATGCTAGTTTGGCCAGGTTACAAACTGATTATATTGACTTATATCAACTTCATTGGCCTGACAGAAGAATGAGTATGTTTGGATCCGATGGCCTTGGTTACAAACATTACGAAGCTGAGACAGTACCTATACTAGAGACCCTAAGAGTTTTGTCTGATTTGGTTGATTCCGGAAAAATAAGATATGTAGGACTATCTAACGAAACACCTTGGGGGTTGTCAGAATTTATAAAATTTTCTGAGATGTTTGATCTACCTAGAGTTGTCTCGGTTCAAAATGCTTACAATTTCCTGAACCGTACTTATGAGCTGGGTATGTCAGAATTTCATCATAGATCTCAAGTTGGACTTTTAGCATACTCTCCGCTAGCACAAGGCTATTTAACAGGAAAATATATTGATGGAGCACGCCCAGAAGGAGCTCGAACTACTTTATTTGAAAGAGGAGATAGGTATGAAGTCCCAGGTGCAAATGAAGCTGTAAAATCTTATGTAAGTTACGCTAATTCAATAGGCATGGACCCGTCTGTTATGGCTAATGCTTTTGTTAATTCTAGGGACTTTGTCACCTCAAATATAATTGGTGCAACAACAATGGAGCAATTAAAGCTTGCTGTAGGGAGTATAGAAGTAAAACTAACCGAGGAAGATTTAAACCAAATAGCATTGATCCATAGGAATAACCCTAACCTCTGTCCTTAAGCTTGAAACCCGAAGATTTAAATTGGTCTTGGAAGAGTTTTGCAGAGCTTAGTATTTATGAGTTATATGAATTACTAAGTTTTAGACAATCAATTTTTGTAGTGGAACAAAGGTCTTGGTACCAAGATGCCGATGGATTGGATGAGGTTGGTGAACACTTGCTTGTGACAGATAAAGATAGATTAATCGGCTATCTTCGTTTAATTCCCCCTGGCTTAAAATATGAGACACCCTCTATTGGAAGAATTGCGCTATTGAAGGAATACAGAAGGAATAAAATTGGTTCAAATATAGTTCAAGAGGGTTTGAGAAAAAGTGCGGAAATTTATTCATCAAATTCTTCTACTATATCAGCACAGGAGTATCTAATTAATTTCTACGAAGATCATGGTTTTGAAGTTCACGGTGAAGCTTATGATGAAGATGGCATACCACACGTGAAGATGACAAAAAATGAATAAAAACAACCTAAATACATTAATCTTGTTTGCCGGTCTAATCATAGGAGCTTTGATGGCTGGTTTTTCTATTATTGAGAAATCTAATATTTCTAACTTTCAATGGGCCGCAAAGATAGAAGATACCTCTATTCCTATGGAAAAATATTTAACTCAATTAGAGGGACTGGCAAAAGACAAAAGATCTCCCATTACTCAGAAAGATAAAGAGTATGTTCTAGAGAGAATGATAGAAGAGGAACTCCTCATAAAAAGAGCACTAGATTTAGGGATGCTTGATAACAATCCAATGGCAAGAGGAATTATTGTTCAGCAGATGATTAAAACTATAATCTCTGAAAATGCCAGATTAGAAGTCACAGAAGAAGATCTAAAAGTCTTTTTTGAGAGTAATAAGGGTTTCTTTACGAAATCATCTCGGCTTAGATTGCAGCAGATTTATTTCTCTGATCAGCAATTTCAAGAGAATTCATTGGAAGAAGCAAACAAAGCTTATCGGAGACTATTAAAGGGAGATGAATTTATTGATGTCGCGAAGATGGGAAGTAAATCTGCACTAAAGATACCAAATAGTTTAATGACTTTATCTAAAATACGAGAATACATAGGGCCAAGCCTTATGAACACAGCAAAAGGATTGGAACCTGGTATGTTTACAAAGCCAGTAGAAGTTTCTGGTGGTCATAAAATTATCTATTTATTCGAGAAAGAGATGGCAAGTGAACCTAAATTTAGTCAGGTTAGAAGTTCTGTTTCAGCTGAGTACCTTAAGAGAAAAGATGATCAATCCTTGAGAGAATATCTAGAAAATCTAAAAAATTGGTACGACGTTTCAAGAAATCTTCCTGATTAAATGAAGAAGCCATTATTTTTCAGTCTAATTATTCTACTGTTGAGCACTGCATTAATGTCTCATCAAAGGAGTGAGTCATATTCGAAAGTTAAGATTGATGATCAGAATAATTTAAAGCTTGTTCAAGTAGAATTTAGTATTCAAACATTTGTACTTCAAAGGCTTAATCTAGGATTTACGGATAATTGGGAGCAAGAACTAACCAATGAGATAACTCAAAACTTTATTTTTAATCAAAATTGTAATCCTAAGGACCCTCCATTTTTAAAAAATTCGTTCTCTACAGGCTACATTAGCTTGTCATGGAAAATGCTTTGTGATTCGGAGATCCTAGAAATAGATCTCAATCTATTTTTTGATAAAGATCCTTCACATACTCATATATCTACTTTTCTAATTAATTCTGAGGCTTTTCCCGAAAAAGTATTTACCAACACTAATAGAAATTGGAGTGAAACAGATAAACAAGCTCAAGATTCTTCAAGTTTTGATTCTTTTACAGATTACCTCGGCTTAGGTTTTAAACATATACTATCTGGATTTGACCACTTAGCTTTTTTACTTGCACTTCTCCTCCTAAAACTTCCTATAAAAAGATTGGTAATTATCATTACTGGATTCACAATAGGGCATAGTTTGACTTTGGCATTAGGGGCTTTAGATTTAGTAACCCCTTCCTCTCAGTTAGTGGAGGCTCTAATTGGCTACTCCATACTAATTATTGCTATGGAGTCTGCTGCAACTATAACTAAGAGTTATAATTTATATTCCAACATATTAGTTTCTTTATCTTTTATTCTTATTCTAATTTTATCTATATTTGGCCATTTGAAATTTATTTATGGACTTATAGGTATGACTGTATTTTCTTATTGCTATTTAAGGCTGGCTTCGAAATATTTTGACTTTACCCTTACTATAGCTGTTACATGCTTATTTGGACTTATTCATGGATTTGGATTTGCAGGCAATTTATCATCTATAGGCTTAATGGAAGGCAGATTATTACCAGCCATATTTGGTTTTAATATTGGCGTAGAGCTTGGACAAATACTTGTGGTAATTGTTCTTTCATTAATATTTCACCAGGTTGGAAAATTCTTAAGAGGAAATACGGACTTTTTGAGAGTTTTTATCGCCTCTGGTTTGTCTTGTATAGGAGTATTTTGGTTTTTGGAGAGACTCTTTTAGATTATTCTGATATTTTCTGCTTGAGGTCCTTTTTCCGTATTTTCTACTGAATACCTTACTCTAGTATTTTCTTTTAATTTTCTTCTGTCTTGCGTCTGAACTGACCTTAAATGTACAAACAAGTCTCCACCCTTGTCTCTTATAAGAAAACCATAGCCTTTACTAGGATCAAACCATTTGATGGTTCCGGTTTCACCTCTGAAATTTCTCTTAATTTTTCTACCGTATATAAAGCCTATTATAGATAGGAAGCCTATGCTCCAGAAAGTTGCAAGAACTTGATACATTAGACTATTCCCAAGAGGAAGCTCACCTAAAGAAAATATAAGTGCTATAAACAAACTTGCGATGAGACCGCTTGTTATAAAAGCTCTAAAAAACATAATCTAAATAAATTATAACCAAAAATTATCTCCAAAACTTAAATCAATTTCTTTATTTCCGTCATTTGACGATTGAGATTCTCTAATTCAATTTCCAAGGTAGAAAACCTATCTTTTTGTGTCTCTACTAATTCCTTAGGAGCATTTTCTGTAAAGTTTTTATTCGATAGTTTTGAGCTCAACATTTCCTTTTCTTTAGAAAGTTTATTTATTTTTTTATTTAATCTTTCACTTTCCTCTTTTGCATCAATTAATCCTTCTAAAGGAATCATTACTTTTAATTTACCCAAGGTGAAGATCGAAGAAGGGGGATCCTGTAATTCATTATTTGCCCAATTAATTGACTTCAGGCTGGATAATTTTTTTACATACGAACTCACTTTATCAAGATTGAGTTCATCTCCAGAATCTCCACCCTTAAAAGTTGCTGCTATCTTAATTGAAGGCTTTATTGAAAGCTCGCCTCTAATATTACGAATACCTGAAACTATAGCTTTCAGCCATTCAATTCTTTTGAAATCATCTTCTAAGCAGTTTTCAGCCTCTTGAGGATAGTCACAAAGCATTAAACTTTTGCTTGAAGATTGGTGGTGATTTTTAAATTGATTCCAAATTTCTTCAGTTATAAATGGCATTATTGGATGGGCTAATCTTAGCGTTTTCTCAAGAACATGAACCATCGACCTAACTACTTCAGATGGATTTATATTTTCTTCAGAAAAACTAATCTTGTGCATTTCAATAAACCAATCACAAAATTCATACCAAATGAATTCATAGATGGCCTTTGTGGCCAGGTCAAACCTGTATTCATCAAATGATTTATTAACCTTTTTTAGAGTCTCGTTGAATTTATAATCTATCCATGCATCAATCTCTGTTTGACAGCGATTATCTGCAATGCCGAAGTTTGCAATATTTAAGTTTATGAACCTAGCTGCATTCCATAATTTATTACAAAAATTTCTATATCCCTCGACACGTTTTATATCAAAGTTTATATCCCTTCCTCCAGATGCAAGAGAGCAAAATGTTAGTCTCAAGGCATCTGTTCCATAAGATTTTATGCCTTCAGGGAATTCTTTTTTTGTCTGCTTTATGATTCGTTCTTTCATCTTGGGCTGCATGAGACCATCGGTTCTTTTCTCTAGTAATGACTCTAAGTCGATACCATCTATGATATCTAAGGGATCTAATGTGTTTCCTTTCGATTTAGACATTTTTTGACCTTCAGAGTCTTTAATGAGGCCATGAATCAAAATTTTCTTAAAAGGCACTTCATTAATAAAATGGGTTGTCATCATTATCATTCTAGCCACCCAGAAAAAAATAATATCAAATCCAGTTACCAATACACTTGTGGGATGGTATCGCGAGAGAAGATTTTCATCTTTGGGCCAACCCAGAGTTGAGAAAGTCCATAATGCTGAAGAAAACCAAGTATCTAAAACATCATCCTCTTGTTGAAGCTCTCTTTCATCTAATTGATATTTTTTTCGAACTCCTTCTTCTGATTCAGCAACGTATATATTGCCTTCTGAGTCAAACCAGGCAGGGATTCTATGTCCCCACCATAGTTGGCGACTAATACACCAATCTTGTATGTCATCCATCCAATTAAAATATGTATTTTCCCAATTCTTGGGTACAAATTGAGTTTCATCATCTTTCACCACTCTTATAGCCTCTTCAGATAAAGTTTTAACATTTACAAACCATTGATTTGTAACAAGCGGCTGAAGAATAGAATTGCTTCTTTCACTTCTCGGTATTTGCACCCGATAAGGTTCAGTTTTCTTGAGTTGACCAAAATCCTCCAATTCTTTGAGTATCAGATCTCTTGCTTCATTGACACTCAATCCATGATATTGATCTGGTGTAGTCTCATTTAATGTACCATCGAAATTTAAAATATTGATGATGGGAAGTTTATGTCTTTTTCCCATTTCGAAATCATTAAAGTCGTGAGCCGGAGTAATTTTTACACAACCTGTCCCAAAATCTGAATCAACATAGTCATCTGAAATGATAGGTATTTCTCGATTAACTATCGGTACTATTGCCTTTTTACCTATCAGGTTTTTAAATTTATTGTCATCCGGATTTACAGCAATTGCTGTATCTCCAAGTAATGTCTCAGGTCTTGTAGTAGCAACTGTTATTTTGTTGTTGTTTTCAGTCAAATAATCTATGTACCACAAGAACCCATTCTCTTCTTCAGAGGAAACTTCCAAATCAGAGAGGGCAGTTCCTAGAACAGTATCCCAATTGACCAGTCTTTCTCCTCTGTAAATTAAACCTTCATCATAGAGTTTTATAAATACTTCTTTTACGGCCAAGCTTAAATCATCGCTCATGGTGAAAGCTTCTCTTGACCAATCAACTGAAGCTCCTAAACGCCTAAGTTGTTGTGTTATTTTATTACCGGATTTTTCTTTCCAATCCCATACTTTCTTTTCAAATTGCTCTCTTCCAATTTCTTCTCTAGATGTGCCTTCAATCTCTAGTTGTCGTTCAACAACCATTTGAGTGGCTATTCCTGCATGATCAACACCGACTTGCCAAAGAGTATCGTATCCGGACATCCTCTTAAACCTTATAAGAGCATCCATTAATGTATTTTGAAAACCATGTCCCATATGAAGCGTGCCAGTCACGTTTGGAGGAGGGATCATTATGCAGAAGGGCTCTTTGGATTCATCAGGCTTCGCCTCGAAGAAACCTGAATCTTCCCATCTTTTGTAGATCCCTACTTCAGTAGATTTTGGTTCATAGTTTTTCTTCATATTGATTCTATGAATTGGGTCTTTAAGCCCATCTTATTGCATTCCGTCCAAGTGTTTGCTGCTCTCTCACGTAGATTACCACCATCCATGATGACAAGTTGTAGGTAGGATTCATAGCTATCTAGTCCTTTAGGAATATCTGGAGATAGGTTTATTAGTACATTTGATCCTAGAGCAAATTTAGTGCCCGGGTAGCCTATCTTTACAAGATCACTTGAAGCATTATTTACTAGATTATGAGAAATAAGGGAATATTTTGGCGTATCCCACAGAATATCATTTAAAAGATTGGCATCTTCTATAGTTGAGCAAAATATATCTAGAGAATTACTGCTTAAGGAATCAAATTCCCCAATAATTACTTTATTAACCAAAGATGCAGCAAAGTTTAAGGCTTCTTTCATGTTGTTACCAGAAGCTATAAATGTAGCTTCAACCATCTTCAAGACTTATCTATAAGGTACTGACTTAGAAGTGGAACAGGTCTTCCAGAGCCCCCTTTGGCAGCTCCCTTTAAGCTAGCCGTACCTGCGACATCTAGATGAGCCCAGGGATATTTTTCTGCAAATCTAGATAAGAAACAGGCTGCTGTGATGGTGCCTGCACGTCCTCCTATATTTGCTATATCTGCAAAATTACTATCTAAATCCTTTTGATAACTATCCCATATTGGTAGTTGCCAAGCTCTATCTGAAGCTTTCTCACCAGCTTCGAGCAATTCTTTTGCCAATTTTTCATTATTACTCATTAATCCAGAGGTTGAATAACCCAATGCCATTATTACTGCACCTGTCAACGTGGCTATATCAACAACAGACCTTGGATTAAATCTTTCTACATATGTAAGCGCATCTGCTAGAACTAGCCTACCTTCTGCGTCGGTATTTAATATTTCCACTGTTTTTCCAGACATAGTTCTAACAACATCACCTGGTTTAGTGGCTTTGCTACCTGGCATATTCTCAGCACTAGCCACTACCCCGATCAAGTTGATTGGTATATTCAATTCAGCAATTACTTGCATTGTGCCTATAACGCTCGCTGCACCACACATATCAAATTTCATTTCATCCATTGTCGCTGGCGGTTTTAAGCTAATTCCGCCAGTGTCAAAAGTTATACCTTTACCAACTATTGCATATGGTTTGTCACCTTTTTTTCCTCCCTGATAATTCATTGATATCAGCTTAGATTCTTGAGCACTTCCATTCCCCACAGAAAGAAGGCAATCCATACCCATCTTTTTCATCTCTTTCTCACCAAAGACCCTGCAACTAAGTTTTTTATATTTATTTGCGGCGGAACGAGAGCTAGTTGCTAGGTAGGAAGGAGTACAAACATTTCCTGGAAGATTTGCTAACTCTTTTGCAACATTCATACCCTGTCCAACGACTTGACCTGTCTTAAGACCTTTTTTTAATTTGGCTAGAGCTTCTTTCGAGTCAATAAAGATAGATACTTTTTTTAGGAAATTAATACTTTTATTTTTTTTATTTAATTTCGCGTCATATGTATAAGATTTGCTTTCTAAAGAAGTTCCTAATTTCTGTAACAAAGAGGAATCACTGTGGTCTTTTGAGTCATATTTCATGGCAGGCAAGGCCACCAATCCAACCGCAGATTTTTTTGAAGTCAGAACAGATGTCACTGAAGAAGAAATTTTATCCATATCTTCATTATTGAGAGCAGTATTAGATTTTCCTACACCGATTAAAAATATTCGATCTACTTTTGTGCCTTCATTAGTTGCAATGTAAGCAGTTTGACCAACTTTTGCCTCAAACTCCCCTCTCTTCATGAGTTCTTTAATACTTCCATTTGTAGCCGAGTCTATTTCTTTTGCTGAAGAATTTAAGGTTCTGCCTTCGTTTACTCCTACAACTAAAACATCAGCTTTTGATTTCAAAATATTTTTTGAAAGCTCTTGATTCAAAGTTAGCGTGAGTCTTTTTTTCATTTTGTCTCCTTTAGAAAAAATTGTATTCAGTGTATTTTATCAATAAAAATAAAAGTTAACTTCAATAGAGAATATTATTTCAATTAAGAGTAGGATTAACCTTTTAGAGAAGTAAATACCAGTTTTATGATTTTAAATCGTTATTTTTTGAAAACCATTCTCTCATATACTGCGACTATAAGCTTAATCTTTGTTCTCATTATTGTCTCATCAAGATCAATACAGTATTTAGAGCAAGCCTCTAGAGGAGAAATAAATCCTGAAATTGTATTTTCGGTTGTTCTTTTACGGTTACCAGAGTTTCTTGAATTAATATTACCCTTAAGCTTCTTTCTGTCCATTGTTCTAACAGTAGGCAGATTGAGATCCGATAGTGAATTTGTCATCATGGAACAAAATGGATTTTCTTTAGTTAAAGTCTATTCGTTACTTTTAATACCTGCTTCCCTAATTTCAATTCTTTTGATCTATTTCTCCCTTATTTTAAGCCCTAGCCTTGATCAAAAAGTAAAAGATTTATTGGAAGTTAAAACATTAGAAGATAGTTTTAACGCATTAACACCAGGTGAATTTCATAAATTAGACGATTCTTATCTTTTATTTGCTCAAGGAAGACAAGAAAATTTTTTAAGTGATATATTTTTAGTTGAAAGAAAATCTAATAGCGAGGATAAGAAAGTTTTGGTAGCCAAGAAGTTTATGGCACCCTTACCTGAAAGTAGTGACTTGATCTTTCAATCAGGATTTTCTTACTCAGAGGGAGAGAATAACCAACTAATTTCTGTAGGCTTTAGATCTATGCTTCTTGCTGGTGATAGAGGTTTAATCGCTAAGGATAATTCATTCTCTAAGCAAAAGGACTTTTCCGGATCTTTGATTTGGTCATTCTCAATTAGTTTGATGGTTTTAATTACCATGTTTATAGCACTTCCAATGAGTCAAAATTTACCCAGAAAAGGAAGGTACTCAAAAGTCTTACCAAGCCTATTAATTTTTTCGATCTATGCAGGACTATTGTTAACTTTCAGGGGTGAAGAAGTTATTAACCTAACTTATTTAATTTTTTTACATTTATTTTTTTTGATAGTTGCATTTTATTTAAATTACAGGATGTTTTTGGGAGGTAAGATTTGATATCTATATTTGGAGATCTCGTAGAAAGAAACATTTCGAAGAGGGTTTTGTTTAGTACATTGATTGTTGCTATTGCTATAGCTCTTTTAGATCTTTTATTTACATTTATTTCAGAAATCTCTGACCTAAATAATTCTTATGTCCTCATAGATGCCCTAATCTACTCTTTAAATTCCGTACCAGGTTCTATATATACCTACCTCTCATATATTTGCTTATTAGGTGTACTAATAGGTCTTGGAAGTTTAAAGGAAGAGGGAGAGCTAATTGCCTCTAGAGTCTTAGGTAAGTCAAATATAAGGATTGTTATAGCTTCTTTGAAGCCAACTTTTTTGATAATAGTCTTAGGTCTTATCTTTCAGGAATTATACTTACCTTCAATTTCTCAATCTAATGAGGAAACGAGGTTAATTAAGCAAAATAAAATAAGTACTGAAGATGGATATTGGTTTGTTTCAGAGTCTTCTATAAATTTCTTTGCTTCCTCTCCTAATAAGAAAAAAGTTACCGATGTGTCAATTTATAAACTTGGAGATCAAAATAATATCAAGCAAATTATTAAGTCAGATAGTGCAAGCAGGCTAAATGGCCAATGGATTTTATCAAATGTTCAAGTAAATGATTTTGAGGACAATGCAGTTAATTATTTAGATTTTATGAATTGGTACGAAGGTCCTAAGGATAGTGATATGCGCAGAATACTGTCTCCGAAGTACTTATCGTTAAGAGAGATTAATCAGGCTTTGAGTAATGAAGAGTCTCAATTAAGAAAAAATAAATTACTACTTGAATATTGGAAGAAAATATTTCATCCCCTAACGACTGTCTTGTTAACACTCTTGGCAGCTTCTTTTATTTTTGGAAGTGTACGGGACAACAGTTTGGGTAGAAGGATTTTAATAGGAATCTTATTTGCTTTTTCTCTCAATACAATCCAGAGTCTATTTCAAAGCATGGCTTCAGTATCTTTACTTAATCCTTTTAATTCAGTTTTTTTACCAATGTTGATTGTCCTACTTATTACGATGGTTCTTTGGAACCTTAAAACTCAGGAATCCTAATAATTCTGGTTTTAGTAGCTATGTCAGCTA
>CACFXJ010000001.1:0-171743 GCA_902570225.1 uncultured SAR86 cluster bacterium | reverse complement strand
TACGTTAATAACTCAATGAAAAAAGAAGAAATTGAACGTCTTTGTTTAAATGAATGTTACAACCCCAGTAATGAGAGAAATCTCATAAATAGAATAGAAGTTATAAAGATCAAACCGACACTTAACTTAAAAGCATTGCAGGAAGTGATTCAAGATCCTTGGTTAGTTTTAGATTGCGAGGATAAAGGACAAGGTTGCTCTGTATCTTTTGAAGATCTAGAGTTCTCCAAAGACAAATCAAACTCGGTTTACTACGTAAGAGCTATCCAAGAAGAGACTTTAGCAGTTGGTGGAGATCCTCTGCGTTGCGAATACAACGATAAAGGAGAATGTATAAAGATAAATCCTTGCTATGCTAGCGGACCAGATTTTGAACCTAGTGATGATTGCCTAGCCCCGATAGGAGAAAGAGCTTGGTCTTCTCCTATTTTCTTAAATTATCTAAACCAGAGTTAAAGGTGATAAGATAGGCTTTCAAAAGGTATTAATAGATGGATTTTAGCGGAAATCATATCCTTTCTATAGATCAATTCGATCGCTCAGATATAGAAAAATTATTCGCTGTTGCAGACAAACTTGAACCATTCGCCTCTAAAGAAAAAATAACCAGAGTTCTTGAAGGAGCGATATTGGGCAATATGTTTTTTGAACCCAGTACCAGAACACGAATAAGTTTTGGTGCGTCATTTAACTTGCTGGGAGGTAATGTTAGAGAAATTACTGAGGTAGGTAGTTCCTCTCTCGCAAAAGGTGAATCTTTAGCAGATACAGCGCAAGTTTTGAGTGGTTATAGTGACATAATAGTCTTGAGACACCCTGAAAATGGTTCGGTTCAAAAATTTGCAGATGCAAGTAGGGTTCCAGTAATTAATGCTGGAGATGGATCAAATGAACATCCGTCTCAAGCTCTTTTAGATCTTTACACAATCGAAAAAGAATTATCTCAAAATAACAAAAACCTAGATAACTTAAGAATAGCCTTAGTTGGCGATCTAAAATACGGAAGAGCAGTTCATTCGTTGTGTAAAATTCTTTCTAAATTTTCTAATGTAAATATGAATCTAGTTTCTCCTGGAGAGCTTAGACTTCCAGAAAATTTGCTGAATCAATTAAATGAAGCAGGAGTTAGTGTTATTCAAACTGAAAATTTGGAAGAAGGTATTTCGGAAGTTGATATTATTTATGTAACCCGAGTTCAAGAAGAAAGATTTAAGAATAAAGAAGATGCTAATAAATATCGTGGTTTATTGAGTCTTAATCAATCAATTTACACAGCAAACTGTGAACCAAATACTGTGATAATGCATCCTCTTCCTCGAGATTCAAGAAGTGATGCCAATGAATTAGATAGAGATTTATACGAAAATCCTAATCTAGCAATATTTAGACAAGCAGATAATGGTGTAGTTATAAGAATGGCAATTTTTGCCCTGGTTCTTGGGGTAGAGAATAAAATTGCTGAAACGGCTAGATCTGTTAATTGGAAAGTTGGACTTTCAAATTAACTTAAAGAGTTTTCAATATCTTCTACTAAATCTTCAAGAGACTCAATTCCTACAGACAATCTTACCAATCCGTCGCTGATTCCTATTTCTTCTCTGACCTCTCTAGGTATGGAAGCATGTGTCATGATCGCAGGATGTTCAATAAGACTTTCAACCCCACCCAGGCTTTCCGCCAAGGAAAAGATTTTTGTTTTTTCTAAGAAACTAGTAGCGCTATCTAAACCCCCCTTCAAAACAACCGAGATCATACCTCCAAAACCTTTCATTTGTTTTTTAGCTATATCGTGCTGCGGATGGCTTAATAAACCAGGATAGATAACTTTTTCAATAGACTGGTGAGATTCTAACAAGTTAGCAATTTCGTGAGCATTGGTGCAATGCCTTTCCATTCTAACTGATAGAGTTTTTAAACTTCTTAGTAATAAAAAAGAATCAAAAGGATTCATGATAGAACCCACTGCATTCTGTAGATAAAGTATTTCATTTGCTAAATCTTCTTTTTCATTTGAGCAAACTACAACTCCTCCAATTAGATCAGAATGTCCGTTAAGATATTTTGTGGCTGAATGCACAACAATATCAAAACCAAAATCTAAAGGATTCTGTACATATGGTGAACAAAAAGTATTGTCGCAAACGGCTATAAGATTATGTTTCTTAGCAAATTGAGAAATAGCACTTAAATCGGCAATTTTCAGAAGTGGATTGGTAGGAGTTTCAATCCATATCATTTTCGTATTCTTATTGATTGATGTTTCCAGCGTATTCAGATCACTTAAATCACAAAAAGTAAATTCAAGACCTGCAGATCGTTTTCTTACATTTTCAAAAAGTCTGTAAGTGCCACCGTATAGGTCATCCATGGCAATTACATGATCGCCAGAGTCTAATAACTCCAATACTGTTGCGCTGGCAGACATACCTGAGGCAAAAGCAAAACCGTAATTGCTTCCCTCTAAATCAGCTATGCAAGACTCAAGAGCTTTTCTAGTAGGGTTTACACTTCGTGAATAATCATATCCCTTATGTACTCCTGGACTTTCTTGGACATATGTTGAACTAGTATATATAGGAGTCATAATTGCTCCAGTCGTTGGATCAGGTTCCTGACCTGCATGTATAGCTCTAGTTTCAAAACCTTGCTTATTTCTTTTTCTAGACATGGGATTAGTTTAATTTATTTCTATAGTAGTTAATTAAATCAACCTTAGTTACAAAGCCAATGAAAGTATCACCGTCATATATTATTGCTACTTTTCCTTGTGATAATATTGAAAGTAATTCATCTTCCGATGCATCAAACTGCAGAGTGTCCAATTCAGATATCATATGCTCAGAAACATTACTCGAGAAGGCTGCGGGATCTTTGCTTACGGTAAATAGCAAGTCTTCTTCATCCAAAACACCTTTTAATTGGCCTTCTTCCAAAACGGGTATTTGAGAAATATCAGAGGCTCTCATACGGTTATAAGCAACTAATAAAGAATCATTAGGTGAAACAATTATCATTTCTCCTTTATCGGCTCTTCTATTAATTAAATCTCTCATGTCTCCATACTTTTCTAAATCAAGAAGATTATTATCATGAAGCCAAGATCTGTTATAAGCTTTTGATAGGTACTTATTTCCAGTATCACAAACAAAAGTAACAACATTTTTGTGTTCCTTTTGTTTCCTACACCACTTTGCAGCGGCAGCCACTAAAGTTCCTGTTGAAGAACCTCCTAAAATTCCTTCTTCTTTAAGCAAAGTTTGTAAGACTTCAAATGCTTCTTTATCAGAAACTGTTTCTGCATCATCCATTAAAGATAAATCAAAATTATTTGGAATAAAATCTTCTCCAACTCCCTCGACAAGCCAACTGCCCCCATCATATTTGTAATCACCTTTGAGTATGGCATCAGCAACAATTGAACCTTCGGGATCTGCTGCAACCATACTGATAGATGAATCTTGAGCTTTAAAGAATTCAGCCAACCCAGTTAATGTTCCTCCAGAACCTACTCCAGCAACTACCGCATCTACATTACCATTCATTTGTTTCCATATTTCTGGAGCAGTAGTTGTCCTATGAGCTAAAGGATTTGCAGGATTGGAAAATTGATCAGCTAAAAAAGCTCCAGGAGTTTCACTTAAAATCTTTCTCGCTAAATCTTGATAATATTCTGGATGTCCTTCAGGAACATCCGATCTAGTTAAAACTATTTCTGCACCCAACCCTTCTAAATGAAGGATTTTTTCTCTACTCATCTTATCCGGTATCACAAGAATAATTTTGTAACCTTTGAGCGCTGCAACCAGAGCCAAACCTATACCAGTATTCCCCGCAGTGGCCTCGATAATGGTTCCTCCTGGTTTCAGTTCCCCTGACTTTTCTGCTTCTTCAATAATAGAGAGTCCTATTCTATCTTTGATAGAACCGCCAGGATTGTTTGATTCAAGTTTTACATATAAGTCGCATGGCCCTGTATCAAGAGATTTGAGTTTTAGTATCGGGGTATCCCCTACTAGATCTAGTAGGGATTCAGTAATGTCCATATCTGTACTCATAATGTACAATTTTTACATTAATTCTTACAAAATGATATGGAACATTACTGAGGAGAACTATGGAAGATAAGAATGTAAAGCAAAAGGAATTTTGGTCAGGTGCTGGAGGCGATGTATGGGTAAATAAACAAAAGGAAATGGATATTATGCTCAATCCTCTGGGACAAAAGGCAATCGATAAATTGGATTTATCTAACGGTAAAAGAATACTAGATATCGGATGTGGTTGTGGTGCTACAACTTTAGAAATTGCAAAAATGATTCCTGAAGGAAAAATAATTGGTGTGGATATTTCAGAGCCTATGCTAAACCAAGCTCGCAAAGATGCACTGGAGATGTCTCTATCGAATACTGAATTCGTTGTTCAGGATGTACAGGCGGACGAAATTTCCAAAGATGCCTTTGATATAGCTTTTTCTAGATTTGGGGTTATGTTTTTTGAAGATTCTTACGAAGCATTTAAAAATATAAATAATGCTCTAAAAATTGGTGGCCAACTTAGTTTTGTTTGTTGGCAAGAACCTTTATTGAATCCTTGGCAAAGTTTATCTATTCAAGTAATTAAGCAGTTTATAGATTTACCTGCACCGCCACCTAAGAGTCCCGGTCCATTCGCATTTGAAGATAAAAGCTATATTGAAGATATTTTAGATCGTTCAAATTTTAAAGAAATTAACATAGATGATAATCAAGAAGAGATAATCATGTTTTCAGGAAAAAGTCTAAAAGAAGCTTCTGAGGATTATTTAGCAATCAATCCTGTTGTAACTGAAATGTTAAAAAATTCTCCTAAGGAATTAAAAGAAGAAATCTTAGAAGCTTTGATAATAAAATTTTCTGATTTTCATGAAGATCATGGTCTTGTCTTTCCAAGTGCGACTTGGATAGTCACAGCAAAGAAGTAAGTGAACGTAATTGAAGCGTAGTAGCTAGAATTGCACTTTCTTAGACCTTTAGTCCATATTTTATCCCTAAAACCATTGGCATAAGGATTGCATATATTCTTGCATGAACAATAAAAAGACACTAAAACTAAAGACCTTAGGGAAGATTGGAAGAGAAATTGGCTACTTTGTACCTGTTTTTGCAGGAGTATATATTGTAGTAAATTTCATGACATGGGCCTCTTGATGTCTGCAGAAATTAAAGAAAAAGAAGTGAAGAGAAAATGGGGGATGGAAATGAGTGATTCCCTAAAAACCACTCTTACCATTAGAATCCTTCTTTGCTATGTGGTATTTGATACAGTAGCTGATTTCTTATGAGTTATCCAAATTTACAGAAGGTAAGTTTATTCCCATCTGGATCTCGTACATAACAGCCATAAAAAGTGGGAACCCTTTGTCCGGGCTCGCCTTCATCCTTTGCACCAAGTTCGATAGCTTTTTTGTAAAGTGCGTCTACATCTTCAGTCGTTTCTAAAGTAATACCAACCATACTGCCATTTCCAACAGTAGCTTCCTCTCCATCATATGGTACAAAAACTGCGAAATTCGTATCATCACCTGGAATTGTCCAAAAGAAACTTCTGTCATTCGGTCCAAAACTTGTAACTCCTAGGTCTTCAAATAATGCATCGTAGAACTTTTTTGCCCTTGCTAGGTCATTTGTTCCAACTGTTACATATTTGGCTATTTTTCCTTTCATACTTTCTCCTTATTACTTTTATTGAATTCTTTTCTAGTCTTAAAGTTCAAGACTGTAGCATTAATACAGTATCTTGGTAATCCATTTGGACCGTCGGGAAAGACATGACCTAAATGAATATCAGACGAAACAGACCTAATTTCTATCCTTTTCATACCGTAGCTATTATCTGCCCTTCTGTAGACTGAGCCCTCGACCGGACGAGTGAATGACAACCAACCTGTTCCAGAATTAAATCTGTCTCTGGTATCAAATAAAGGTGCCCCACTTAATTTATCTACAAACACCCCGTCAGGAGTATCCTTAAATATTTCATATTCTTTGCAAAACCTGGCATCAGTTCCATCATTAAAAGCTACTCTATAAGCCTCAGAGTTTCCTAATTGAAAAGAACCTAAAGCTTTATAAAAGTCTTTTTGATTGAGATATCCCTGATATCCAAAAACCTCCTCGCCATCTTGGATAAACAAAATTGTTGGGGTTGCCCAAGTAGGAGTCACTACATTTATGCCTTCTAGTTCAGAGGCTTTTCTATAATGCAAAGGAATATTGCCAGCATATTCGTTGAGTACATCTTCTTTTAACTTATCGCAATAAGGGCAATATCCGCTTGGTTCTATCACGACTATGTTTTTGCCAACTTTGAGTTTAGAGTTGTCATTCTTAGGTTCGGCAATGTTTCTAACAAATCTAACTCCTGTAGAATGATCGGGGCAATACCCATTGGGATTCTTTTTTATATAATCTTGATGATAATTTTCTGCCTTAAAAAATTTCTTTAAAGGCTTTACTGCTGTTCTAATCTGACCATATCCCTCTTCATTTAATAGAATTTGATATTCTGCAATTAATTCAAGTATTTTTTGTTTTTGAGAGTTATTAGAGAATAGGACAATTGATCTATACTGCGTTCCTATATCATTTCCTTGCCTATTAAATTGTGTGGGATCATGCGACTCAAGATAATGAATCATTAAGTCCTCTATAGATATTAAATTTTTGTTGAAGGTCACTTCAACAACTTCGGCATGATTATTAGGGTTAAATCTATTTGTAAACTTGGTTATTTCTCTATAATTAGGCCTGACACCCTCACCATCGGAATAGCCTGAAACTGCATCAATAACCCCTTCCAAAGCTTCGTACCCTTTTTCTGCACCCCAAAAACAACCCGAACCCAATACAATTTTTTCTATATGATTTGTAGATTGATCATTATCCGCATATACAAAAATACCGAGACAAGCAATGAATGAAAGTAAAATTCTTTTCATAGATATTTAAAAACCCCAGTTATTGCTAGCTAACAAATTCAACGAAATGATCAGACCCCAGATTGATTGGACACTCAAGACAAGTATGGATACTCCTGTTCCGATGCCCCTAAATATACTTTTTGCTTCAGGTCTAGTTATGCCATATGCATGAGCAATCCTTGCCAAAAGAAACAAGTCGCCAAGAATTATTATTGCAGTATTTGAAATTTGACCAACTGTTTCTAATAGGAATGAAAGGATTAAGAAAAAAAGAGCATTTTCGAGTAGATTGCCATGAGCTCTAGTTATTTGAAGCATACCAAAATCATCACCTAAACCTAGATTTGTTTCTGTTTTGAATCTTTGTCTGCCAGTCAGAAAAGATAATACGAGCGCTAATATTGACAGAGAACAGGCATAAAAAAGGGTAATCATAATAATTCCTATAATTGCGTTAAATATGCGTGTATTGTAATAAAGATAACCAAAATACGACAGAAAATGAAAACGATAATAACAATGAGTTTACTTACACTTCTTTCAGGTTGCGCTGTTGCCGGTTTGGCTAAAACAGCTGTAACAACCACCGTAAAGGTTGCTGAAGTACCCTTTAAAGTAATAGGAAGTATCGCAGATGGTAACGAAGATGAAGATGAAGACGGAAGCGAGAATGAAGAAGAATAGATAGATTTGAAATCAAAAAATGGTAGACACGAGTGGACTCGAACCACCGACCCCCACCATGTCAAGGTTACAGTCTCAAACTAATAATCCTTATCGTAACTGGTTTTCAAAGCGTTGGTATTTTTACTGTGCCACTTTTTGTGCCACTTTAGTGTAACAATTCTACGATTTCTAACAGTTTTGCGTCTCTTGCCTCTAAGAGTCTAATAAAAATCCTTTTTGCTATACTTTCTTTGTGAATCTACAAATAGAGAAAACTAAAGAATTACTGAAAAAGACTGATCTTCATAATGAACGAGGGTCAATTATTTATTCAGCAGATAGTACATTAAAAAAAGGTAAATTTTATTTCCTAGGGCAAAACCCTGGAGGTAATAAAGAAAATAAGTATGGAGAAGATTCCATTTTAAATCAGTTAATTTATTCAGGTGAACATAACGAGTACACAGAAGGAGAATGGACAGGCACAAAAGGAAAAATTCACCAATATAATATAAAGAATATGTTTAGCGATTTAGAGGTACAGTTGGAGAATGTCTTTTCAACAAATCTTAGTTTTATAAGATCAAGTCGAACTGAAACTTACGAGAGAAACTTAAAAGATGATTACAACACTTTTTGGTTTATTCATGAATTTTTTCTATCTGTTGTAAAACCAAGATTCATAATTACAAACGGTGCACAACCTAGAGACTTCTTCAGGAAGAAGATGACTAAGATTAAAGAGGATAAGAAAAAAGAAATGAAAAGTTATGGGCGCTATAACCATGTAGCAAGTTATTTTACTGGAGCTTTACAGACTAATTATGAAACCTTTGATGAACTTACGATATTAGCAATACCTCACCTCAGTAATGTGACAAATAATCTCAACGACTATGAGGAATATTATAAAGAAGGTGTTCTATGGCTTAAAAAAAGATTAAATTCTGAATAGCTTGAGTTAACTGCCGAAAATTTTTATTTTCCCATTGAAATTATCTTATTTAGCACAATACAAGTAAGTGTAAGCAAAGAAAAATAATAAACAAACTTAGACCTGTTAAAAGGGTAAATTATCACAGAAAATCCACAATAGATTTATCCAATCTAAAACCAGTAGTTAAGCCAGAGCTTAAAAAGATAAATGATAAGTTATTTAAGGTTTTAGTAGACAACCTCAATAGGAATACTTCCTAAATTAGTACTGCTATGAATACAAGCAATGTCATTAAAGCAAAAGAAATAGCCACAAGAGTCCACGGAGACTTGCTAGATAAGAAAAATTATCCCTACATGGCTCACATTTTTGATGTTGCCTCGAGAGTTGCACATCTTGGTGAGCCCTATGAAGTTGTTGGTTTGCTTCATGATGCCATTGAAGATGCAGAGCCTGAAGATTTCAGAAAAGAAATCACTGAACTAATAGAAACTAGTTTCAGTAAAGAAATTGTTCTCGCAATAAAAGCAATGAGTAAGAGAGAAGGTGAAGATTATTTTGAAGATTACTTACCACGACTAAAAGCAAACAAGATTGCCACTCAAGTGAAAATTGCAGACTCATCACACAATCTTTCAAAGGCACACTTATTGGATGAAATACATCAAGATAAGTTGAGAACTAAATATATAAAGGTTCTTAACGAGTTAGGTGAAGATGGAATGAGTTGTGAGATACCATTAGTTTATTCAGAGCCAGAAGAAAAATGGATACTCAAAAATCCTTAACGGATTTACAACAAGTGTTTTGTCTAGAGAGTCTTTCTTTTTTAAATTGTAAAAATTTTAGCGATATTTAGAACTTTTCTTGCACTCTTCTATAAGGTGCACCATTAGTGTTCTAAAACCCAACATTCTGTATTGTCTTTCAGGAAAAGCAAAATATTTAATATTAGGATCATCATCTTGAATTTTTATGGTTAATACTTTCCACCCTAGTAAATTCTCATAAGCTTCCTCAATAGCCAAAAAGGATTTATAGACTCTTCCCAAGTTAAGATGAATAGCGTGGTTTCCATCATCAAATTCTAAAGCATTAATTATCTTGGCATGATTATTTTCAATATATTTGCCATCAAAATTTAAGACCAGATCAACGTGTTTATCTTCTAAAGAAGTGAAATCAAAATCTGGGAATTTAGTTTTTACTTTATTGGTTGAGAGTTGGACAAAAATTGAGGGTTCGCCTAAACAGTTCTCTTCGTCAACCATCACGTACATTCTGTCCTTCCAAACTAAGTTACTTCTTACACTGCCTGTTTGAACACCTTTGAGAGTGAATTCGCTATTAGGAAACCAATATGTCTCGTCATGCAAGGAGTTATATTCAACTTCGCCGAAAATGATATCTGTAAATAAAAGGACAACTAATATATGTATTGATCTATTCATTTTCATGAGTTTCCAGATAAATTAATGCCTCTTTTTTGCAAGTTGGGCATACATAAGACTACTTTCAGGCATGAATGTATTTAATTAATTGTGACGTCATTATAGGACGCTTTATAAAAATATACTTAGAAAAGGTTGACAATTGTCAAAAAATAGTATAAAATTTTTTTATATTAAGTCAAATTTTATTGATCAACCTATGCATAATTATTACTCTCAACAAAGACCTTACGTTAAGTTCCAAAATAGCCAATTAATCGAAGAAACCTTCTCTGCTCATATAGCTGGTGATACCTTAAAGCTTGAAGATATACGATATGAACTATCATTTAGAAATCGACAAGTAGCGCAAAGTCTCCTGAAAGGTATAGATCTACTTACAAGCTAGTTTTAAAAATTACTCCTCCTACAAGAGGTAGTGCCAGCAGACGGTGTGCTACATATAAAAACATCTGCAATGTGAGCTTTCCTCCTTGAAGTGATCACATTGACAGCCTGGAAAGACAGGCATTCTTATAAGTCACCTTATGACGTCTTATAGATTACAGTAAATCGATGAACCAACTTTCAAAAATTGAACAAAGTCAAAGTAAACTTAAAACTCTGCTCTACCATGTACTAGATTTTATTTTCTCTTTTGCTATAGGAATAACAGGTCTAGTTGTCTTGGCAGGATACGTTTTAACTGGAATGTCTGTTTACTTAAAAATTGCTTCCTTGCTCTCATTGCTTGTAATTTTAATTTTTTCAATTACGACAATATTTTCTTTATTTAAGTTTGGCTTTGATTCCTTCATTGTAGAAATGGAAGTAAAATTTTTCGATGTATCCCTTTACTCAACCTTTATTTTTATAACTTTTCTATTTCAATTCTTAGAGCTATTTCGTTATGTTGAATGAAATCTTTTTAATTCATTCTTATGTTGAGACTTAAATAAAGCATTACTTGCGTATCTTTCTCACCTTTATCATTTATTATTTCTTTCTCTACTACATGATCTATTATTGTTGAAGTTTTTGATGACGGCGTATCAAAAGCTGTAACTTCAAATAAATAGTCTTCATAAGCAGAGCTAATTTCAGATGATCTATATAAAGCAATTTTATCGTCTCTAAAATCTAGAATACATTTACAAGGTAAAGTTCCATCCCATTGCTGATAGTAAACCGTCAGACTGAGAGAGATATTCTCGATTTTCTGATGATTTCCTACTTACCCATTCATCTTTAATCAGGTTAATTCTCTCTTCAAGTATATGAGTAGAAGATAGGTTATCTGCATCAATTAATTTTTTTCTAAGAGAGATATAGGATTTACTCAACCTCTCATATTCCCAGGTCTTCATCTTCTCTTTTAATTCTCTAGAATCCACAGCTATAACTATATCAAAGTACTACTCAAAGTGATTAAGGTATATTTCTTAGAATTCCTACTATTCTAGTGTGTCCCTTTGTGTGTCCCCTTTGTGCATCATAAAACGCACTTAATCTGTTTAAACCTTCTTAATCGGTGAAACGGGATTTGGCTGAAAAGCTTTTAAATCAATGGAAAACTAGCTGGGAGGGGTGGTAGACACGAGTGGACTTGAACCACCGACCCCCACCATGTCAAGGTGGTGCTCTAACCAGACTGAGCTACGTGTCTACAGATTGGTGCATTATATAGAAAATAGAAATCCTTTATAAAATAAAAAAGGATAAAGAGACTTTCTCACCGAATAAACTGCCCTTAATGTTACTATTATTTTTTAAATTAAAGGAGTCCCTATGAAGTACCTTATTTCTATATTTTTATTTATAAGTTCCTTACATGTTTTTTCAGGCCATCATGAAGCTAATGAGATATTGATGCCCGTAGCTAAACCCGGTCAAGTGATAGTTATCTATAGAGGTGAATGCCCTTCTGGAAAAATTGATGAATCAATTGCATTGGTCAAGAAAACGATAGCTTACGAAAGAAAGAATAGTCCAGTATCTTATTCTTCTTCCCCAGGTGTATGGTCAGATGGAATGATTGGAGCTGTAGACCTCCATAACTCTGTCAAAGCAATGGAAAAAGCCTTTGAATGGCAATCAGGAGATAAAAAATGGTCCGATCTATATGATCAAGTAGCGAAGACTTGCGGAACTACTGTTGAAGAGTTTCAAGTTGTCAATTTAATAGCCAAGTAGTTTTATGAACTTTTAATATCTCCGAATTCTCGGTAAAGATCGGGTAGAAATTTACTTAGATGATTCATCTCCTCATAGCAATGGATTTGCAAATCCATTGCTGAATCATCATTTAATAACAAACCCTTAATGGGTTGTATTTTAGATAACCTAGAAACTATAAAATTCTTTAAAGCATTTGGATGGCTCAAATCAGAACCCATCCAAAAAAAACTTTTCATTAGTGACCCCTTATCTGTTTTAAGAACATAATGCAAAAGCTTCGCAACTTTTACGCCATTGTTTGTATCAGTTACATATGCACAAATAGCTATAGAATCTTCTTTATTCTCTAGACCGAAAAGAGTAGGTTCCTTAAAAGATATTTGTAACTTTTGTAGCTTGTTTCCTATATATTCTTCAACGAAAGAATCTACCCCAATATACTGGCCCTTTGCTTGCAAGCTAATACCCTCTTCTTTTAATGTTGCTGAAATATGGTCTCGAGGATGCCACAACTTATACCTCTTTGAGTGAGGAAGATGCCAAGAAAACCACCATCCAATCATCTCAGGTGCGACATCCATCATATCTGTAGTGCACTTTACGAAATAAGACTGTTCTCTATTCTTATAGATTCCATCGTCGATAGCTTCTTGAATTAATAGACTGCAATCATTTGAATCAATAAATTCTGATTCTATTACCTTCTGCTGAATGATTTTTTTTGCTTTTTTAGGTAAAGCTTCTAAAGGAAGCTTATATTTGGAAAGATCCATAGGTTTAAAACTACGTCTTCTTTTTTCTATTTTGTATATGAATCGCTTTGTTGTTCATAGCTAATGTGGCTTCATGTAATGCTTCTGAAACTGTTGGATGGCTAAAAATAGTTTTACCAAAATCCTCTGAAGTAACGCCTTGATCCATGGCAATTAGACCTTGTTGTAAGATTTCTGCTGCTGAAGGTCCAAAAACTTGAATACCTAATATCTTATCCGTTTCGTTATCTGCTGTTATAAATACTGAGCCTGCTGATTCACCAGAAGCAAGAGCTCTTCCACTTGCAAGAAAAGGGAAAGAACCTGATTTAAAGTCTATATTTTGTTCTTTTAACTGAGTTTCATTTAAACCTACCCAAGCTACCTCTGGGTGGGTATAGATAACATTTGGAACATGGTCGTAGTTTAATCTTACATCATTGTCTGCAATCCTCTCTGCCACCATTACCCCTTCTTCAGATGCTTTATGGGCCAGCATAGGTCCCCTAACTACATCACCTATTGCCCAAATATTATCTATAGAAGTCTGACAAAACTCATTCACATCGATGAATCCCTGTTTGTTGAGATTTAATAACGTGTCATCGAACAAATTATCTAGATTTGGCTTTCTTCCAACAGCAAGTATGATTTTCTCAGTGCGCAAAGAAGTTTCCTTATCTCCATCTGAATAAGTAAGTTTCATCCCTTCTTGATCTTCTTCTGCTTCCAATACATTAGACCCTAATCTGATGTCTAAGCCTTGGTTTTGGAATTCTTTTAGGACCTGTCTGGAGATTCTTTTATCTAGCATAGGCAAGAAGTCATCCTGGGCCTCTAGAATTACTACTTCAGAGCCTAATCTGGCCCAGACGCTTCCAAGTTCGAGGCCTATGACTCCTGCCCCAATAATTACAAGCGTTTTAGGAACTTCTTCAAGTTTTAGAGCGCCTTCACTATCGACTACATGTGTACTTAATTTAATATTATTTAATTGAATAGGCGAAGATCCAGTGGCAACAATTATATTTTTTGTTTCTAGTACTTCTTTTGAATTATCATTTTGAATTTCAACCTGATTGTTACTCACTACCTTCCCTGTTCCTTTAATAAACTCAACTTTATTCGATTTGAATAGTGCTTCCACGCCAGTAGTTAATTGACTTACCACTTCCTCTTTTCTTTGCATCATAATGCTGAGGTCTAAATTTACCTCTCTAGCATGAATACCATGGCTGTCGAACTCATTTAAAAGTTGGTAGTGTTTTAAAGAGGAGTCCAAAAGAGACTTAGATGGAATACAACCTATATTTAGACAGGTACCTCCGATTGAAGACTTATCTACACAAGCAACTTTTAAACCCAATTGAGCAGCCCTAATTGACGCCACATATCCTCCAGGGCCACTTCCTAAAATTACAATATCGTACATATTTTATAAGGCTTTATGATATCACTTCTAAAAGCAATACTTGCTCGAAAGAAATATTTTTAGAAAAAATTCTCTAAAGATTCAGTAAAATAAAGATATAAAAATCCATGTTAAAATTTTCAAAATTCCTCAAAAGGTAAACTGATATCCCCTTTAAAAATTCTAAAAGTTTAAAACTTATGTCAAAAATAAAATTTATTGAGTTCAATGGAACTGAACATTATGTAGATGGAGTCAAAGGTGAAAGCGTTATGGAAATAGCTATCGCTAATGATGTACATGGTATAGAGGCGGACTGCGGTGGTTCATGCGCCTGCGGTACTTGCCACGTTTACATAAGCAATGAATGGGTGAACAAGTTAGAGGGAAAGAGTGATATGGAAAATTCCATGCTTGAATTTACCGAAAATGTTCAAGTTAACTCCAGACTATCCTGTCAAATTGAGTTCGATGAAAGTCTTGATGGTCTGGAGGTTAGTTTGCCTGAATCTCAATACTAAAGTGAATAAAATTGAGTTAAAGTAAAAATATCGAGGTGAAGATATGTTGAATTTAATAATGAAGTTGCCAAATTTTATCTTGTTATGGCTATCAGGCAAAAAACAGATCACTATTGGTAACAGAAGTCTGCTTCCTGCTTTTCAACTTATATGTGTACAAAATGAAAAATTAGGACTAGATCTAAGCCAATTATCTCCTGATGACTTCAGATCAACTTACAATGCTCAAAATATCTTATCTATAGGTTTAAATCATATAGATACTAACAACCATCAAGTGCAGGTTTCAGATGGATCTATTGAAGTAAGAGAGTATTCTAGTAAAGAGATTGAAGAGAATGATGCAAGCCTTGTATATTTTCATGGAGGTGGATGGGTAATAGGCAATACAGACACTCACGATAATGTCTGCCGTTATCTATGTGAGAGATTAAATATTAAGATCTTTTCCGTTGATTACCGCCTTTCGCCTGAATTTAAGTTTCCTACTCCTCTCGATGATTGTTTGAGTGCCTATGAATGGTTGATAAATAACCATGAAAATCTCAGTATTGATCCTGAGAAAGTTTCTGTAGGTGGAGATAGCGCTGGAGGAAACTTAGCTGCCTCTCTTTGTTTGATCAGAAAGTCTGAAGAAAAATCTCTTCCTCAAGCTCAATTGCTTATATACCCTGTTACGGACCTTAGGTTTTTAACTAATTCTATTCAAAAGGAATGTTCTGAAGGATTTCTATTAACCAAAGATATGATGGAATGGTTTGCTGGTCATTATCTAGTTAATCAAGAATTAAGAGAAGATGCCAGAGTGTCTCCTCTGCTTGCAGAAAATCTTGATGGTCTTCCACCTGCTGTAATTGTGACAGCAGGTTTTGATCCTTTGAGAGATGAAGGTCTGGCTTATTCTGAAAAACTTAAACAGGCAAATAATGAGGTTACATATATAGAATTCCCAGGATACATTCATGGATTTTTCAATATGTTACAAATTCCAGGAATTAAAAGTTCTGTTGATGGAATCTGCTCTGCATTTAAATCTTACCTAAACTAAGAAAGTTTCTAAAAGTCTGATAGCGACTTAAGTTAATCTTAAATCTGAATATTACTTTATTCATTGGGTATTAGGCATTAAGGTATCTTTTTTAGGAGAAATTTATGAAAAAAATACTATTAATAATTGCTTTCATGCCTTTGTCTCTTTTCTCAGCACCAGTTGAATTCTGGAGTTGTAAGTTTGAAGATGGATACAGCATGGATGACTTAAATAAATGGGTGGTTAAATGGAATAAGGTTATTGATGGTCTTGATGATCAATCATATTCAGCTTATATCATGACACCTGGATTTAGCAGCAACTTGGGAAATGTAGACTTTGTCTGGGCAGGTAGCTGGACGAGCTATGCGACAATGGGTGCTGGGTTCGAAGAGTATTTCGGGGCTGGCGGTAAAGGATTAGCAATACATAGTGAATTTGAAAAAATAACTAATTGTTCATCTCATACTTTAGTCGAATCAAGGCAAGTTAGAGAAGCATCTAACTAAACTAATGTTTAGAAAAAAGGCGCCTTTTGGCGCCTTTTTTATCATAAAGAGCTAGTCCCTTGTAACAACTACCTCTTCGGATTGATCTGCGTACTTAGAAAGCTCTTCTCTGGCTATAACTCTTCTGTGTACTTCGTCGGGTCCATCAGCCAATCTGAGAGTTCTCATGTGAGCGTACATACTGGCTAGAGGAAAGTCTTGACTGACTCCACCGCCGCCATGCATTTGTATTGCCCTATCGATTAATCTACAGGCAACTATTGGTACATGCACTTTTATTTGAGCTATCTCACTTCTGGCTATTTTATTGCCAACTGTGTCCATCATATGGGCAGCATTAAGTGTAAGTAATCTGGAAGTTTCAATGTCTATTCTGCTTTCAGCTATATAGTCATAATTAGCACCCAAAGTAGAAATTTTCTTACCAAAAGCTACCCTTTCTTCTGATCTTTTTATCATTAGCTCCAGTGCTCTTTCCATCACACCTATGGTTCTCATGCAATGGTGTATCCTTCCTGGCCCTAGTCTACCTTGAGATATCTCAAAACCTCTTCCTTCGCCTAGGAGTAGGTTTTCTTTGGGAACTCTTACATCTTTAAAAGATACTCGACCATGGCCATGAGGTGCATCATCGTAGCCAAAGACATGCATCATCTTTTCTATCTTTATTCCAGGAGTGTCCATTGGAACAATGATCTGAGACTGCCTTTGGTGTTTAGGATTGTCAGGATTGGTCATACACATAAAGATCAAAACTTTACATCTAGGATCTCCAGCACCTGAGGTCCACCACTTTTCACCATTGATCACATATTCATCTCCATCTAAAACAGCAGATGAACAAATGTTCGTAGCATCGGAAGAGGCCACTGCTGGTTCTGTCATTGCAAATGCAGATCTGATTTCACCATTTAGTAAAGGCTTAAGCCACCTTTCTTGTTGTTCTTCATTAGCATACCTGGCTAAAACTTCCATATTTCCTGTATCAGGAGCAGAACAATTAAATATTTCTGAAGCTATACCTGATCTTCCCATAATTTCTGCTAAAGGCGCGTAATCTAGATTACTCATACTTTCACCCATTGGATTCTCGGGTAAGAATAGATTCCATAAACCTTCAGATTTAGCGACTTCTTTCTTGTCTTCTATAATTTGGGGAATTTGCCATCTATTACCCTCTTTGGTGAATTCTTCCATCTGCTGTGCGTATATTTCTTCAGCAGGATAAACATGATCATCCAAAAACTTAGATATTCTTAGTTGTAGATCTTTTGATCTATCAGAAAATTCGAAACCCATTTTTTTCTCCTTATAATTTATATAAATACCTAAATAAGGTATTATAAATATCAGTTATATCGTTAATTTACTAATAAATAAGCATAATAGACGATCTGCTCTATTAGTCCATTAAGATATGCCTTTTCTCTATGTGCCCGTAGAAATGTGAATTTAATATGAACCTTAAAGAAACTGATTTAAATTTATTTATTGCATTTGACGTAATTTACACAGAAAAAAATCTTACAAAAGCCGGACAGGTTTTAGGAATTACGCAACCGGCTGTCAGTAATGCCCTTTCCAGATTAAGGGAATTATTTGGTGATGACTTGTTTATAAGAACTTCTAAAGGAATGATTCCTACTCCTGTAGCAAACCAAATTATAAAAGATGTCCGTAGTGCCCTATCTCTTATACAAAATACAATTTCTGAGACAGAAAAATTCGATCCCTCGATAGCTGAGATGACTTTTAAGATCTCAATAGGAGATAGTTCAGAGTATCGATTACTTCCTCTTCTGATAAAAGAACTTGCCAAAATCGCTCCTAAAATAAAAGTTGAGACCTATCTTACTCCTAGAAAGGATGCTCCAAGAGAGCTAGCCTCTGGAACAATAGACTTTAGTATTGATCCTCCTGTTCATAGTGATCCTCATCTCAGACATGAAAAGATCTATGAAGAGGACTACGTAATGATTGTCCGAAAGGATCATCCAATACTAAGTTTAAAAGAAATAGCTATTGAGGATTATCTGAAACTTTCTCATATACATATATCAAACAGAAAAACAGGTTTAGGTCATGTTGATATGGCTCTTTATAGGTTGGGGTTATCTAGAGATATCAGTTTGAGAGCTCAACACTTCTTAGTTGCTCCTTATATTGTCGAGCAATCAGATCTTGCAATAACAACCACAAAAGGTTTTGCAGTAGATAGAGACTTGGCATGGAGGGAGTTGCCATTTGAAATTGAACCTTTGATACTTCACCTATATTGGCATGAAGCAAAAGATTCTGATCCCTCTACTAAGTGGATGAAGGATTTAATGCTCAAAACTTACGGCAAACTTCAGAAAGTAATCTAAGTTGGTGCGGATGAGAGGACTCGAACCTCCACACCTTGCGGCACCAGAACCTAAATCTGGCGTGTCTACCAATTCCACCACATCCGCGACGGCGAGTATTATAGGCATACCTGCCTGTAATGTAACCTATTCGTTGTTAGTATCTTGAATAATTAATTCTAAAGAATTTAATCTATCCCTTAATTCAATTAAGGATTGATTTACTTGAACCCTATAGACATTAAATGAATCAAGGCTTTCTTGAATATCTTGAATGGAGTTTGAATCCAAGCCAGTGTTTGTTTGGGCATTCAATCCTTCTAATGTCTCTTTAGACTTTTCTTGTATCTTTCTAATTTTTGCAAGCTCAAGATTTAAAGCTCTTTGTTTTGCAGCTAGAGTCTCGCTTCGTTTTTCTATCTCTTTTACAAGAACACCGAGTTCTTCTATTGAATTAAGGTTTGCAGATATATTCTTTCTATTCCTTTTATTACTGAGATCCCAAAGTTTTCTCACTTCTTTATTCACAAATTTCAAATCAGAGTCTACATCTTGTGCAAGCTCTTGCATTAAAACTTCTTGGGCTGTGTAGCCTTCTTCTAAGATACTTATCCTTTCTATAAAATTCTGTCCTGCTTGTTGTTGATTTCCAGAAGTATTAAAAAACCACAAGAATAGAACAATCAGTCCTATTAAATTTAATATTGTTATCATTGATGAAAATAAAAAACTCCCTCCCTTAATACGACGTTTTTCTCTACTTGAAGAGGCTTCAGGCCGCACTGGTTTTATGTCTTGATTTTTATCTTCTGACTTTTCATTCATTTTAAATTTTGCTCTTTCTTTCTGTTTGATCGTATATACAATAGATCCTAAAATTAAGTTTAACAATTAATCTAAAATAGGATTAGATTTAAATAGAGGAATATTATGAATTTTGAATTTTCTGCTGACCAAATGCAATTAAAAGATATTGCAAGAAAATTTCTAGAAAAAGAAGAGTCGGTAAAAAGAGCAAGAAATGTCCTTGAAGGAGAAGCTCCTTATGATGAGGATCTTTGGGCTCAAATTATTGAGATGGGATTTACAGCCACAGCCATTCCAGAAGAGTATGGTGGATTGGGACTAGGCTACCTTGAGTTATGTGTAATTGCTGAAGAGCTAGGTAGAAGCTTGGCTCCAACTCCTTTTTCATCAAGTGTGTATCTTGCTACAGAAGCGATATTACATGGCAATGATGACTCAGCTAAGCAAGCTTTTTTACCAGGACTTGCTACTGGAGATAAGATAGGTGCTTTCGCTCATAGCGAATCAAACACATCTCCAACGGAGAACAATATTGCTTGTACTTACAAAGACGGTAACTTATCAGGAACTAAAATTGCTGTTGTAGATGGAGATATTGCTGATTTCTATGTAGTTTCGGCTCAAAATGGTTCCAGCGTAGGTCTTTATTTAGTTGATGGTTCTTCATCAGGTATTGAAGTTAATCAGCAACCTACCTTAGACCCGTCTAGATCTCATGCTTCTGTAAGTTTTGATAATGCCCCTTGCACTGAACTCAAATCAGATTGGTCTGACGTGCTTAATCTATTAGATAGAGCTGCAGTTTTGTTCTCATTTGAACAGTTAGGAGGAGCTGAAGCTTGCATGGATATGGCTAAAGAATATGCAATGGGCCGATATGCTTTTGGAAGGTCAATTGCTTCTTTCCAAGCCATCAAACACAAACTAGCTGACATGTTTATTGCTGTGGAACTAGCTAGATCGAATTGCTACTACGGTGCTTGGGCACTGAGTACTGATGCGCCTGAATTACCAACAGCTGCTGCAACTGCACGTGTAAGTGCAAGCCAGGCCTACCATGAATGTTCTAAAGAAAATATTCAAACACATGGAGGAATGGGCTTCACATGGGAGTTTGATTGCCATCTTTATTATCGAAGATGCAGACAACTCGCGGCCAATATTGGCAGTCAAGCAGTTTGGAAAGATAAACTAATAAGCTCTTTAGAAAGAGCTAATCAAATATAGGAGAAAAACATGGATTTTAACGATACTCCCGAAGAAGCTAAATTTAGAAAAGAAGCTTACGACTGGTTAAAAGATAATGCCCCATTAAAAGAAGGGCCAAAAGATAGCTGGAGGGCATCTTCTGAAGAGGAAGGTCTCAAAGAAGTGAAAAAATGGCAAAAGAAACTTCATGAAGGTGGTTGGGCATGTTTGCATTGGCCTAAAGAATACGGTGGTAGAGAATCTACTCCAATTGAGAGAGTAATATGGGGTCAAGAAGTCTCCAAATTCAAAGTACCAGGCGGATATCTTGAAATTGGTCAAGGAATGGCAGGACCGGTCATGATGATGTACGCAACTGAAGAACAAAAAGAAAGATATCTCCCACCTTTAGCAACTGGTGAAGAAATTTGGTGTCAACTTTTTAGTGAGCCTGCGGCTGGTTCTGACGTAGCTGGGATTAAAACTAAAGCTGAGCTTGATGGAGATACTTGGACAATTAATGGTCAAAAAGTTTGGACATCAGGTGCTCATTTTAGCGATTACGGCATATTAGTTACAAGAAGTGACCCTACTGTAGCGAAACATAAAGGACTGACGTTTTTCTTTGTTGATATGAAGTCTCCAGGAATAGAGGTGAAACCAATCAAACAGATTTCTGGAGGAGCAAATTTTAATGAAGTGTACTTTACAGACGTAAAAATACCTGATTCTCAAAGATTAGGGGCAATTGGTGACGGCTGGAAAGTTTCACTCACTACGCTCATGAATGAAAGACTAGCTGTTGGAGATGCTTCAGGTCCAGACTTTGAAGAAGCTTTTTCACTAGCAAGAGGTCAAGACTTAAATGGAAAACTTGCAATTGAAAATGATGCGGTCAGAGAAAAGCTTGCTGATTGGTATTGCCAACAAAGTGGTCTGAAATATGCTAAATATAGAAATATTTCAGCATTGTCTAGAGGTGAGACTCCTGGTCCACAATCTTCTATTACAAAAATAGTTAGTGGAAACAAACTTCAAGAAATAGCTAACTTTGGTCTAGATATGCTTGATTCAGCCGGTATTTTAAGAAGCGATGAAGAAGGTGCTGAGCAGTCCATGTATCAGTACGGATTCTATGGAGCTGCTGGAATAAGAATTGCTGGCGGTACTGATGAAATTTTAAAAAATATTATTTCAGAACAGGTTCTAGGCATGCCTCAAGATATGAGAGCAGATAAAGGTCTACCCTTTAACGAAATACCTACAGGAAATAAATAAAGAAAACCTTCAATCTGGCGCATACTCTTTTTTAAACTCTGAGTATGCGCCTTTTTCTTTGAGAGAAGAAAATCTTTTTTCAGAGGAGTACGACGATTTTTACTCTTCCTTAAAAGGTGCTGTAGAAGAATGCAAACATGTTTTTATAGAGGGAAACAATTTAACAAACAGGTTTAAAGAACTTAAGCAGAACGCTACATTTTTTATAGGTGAATTGGGATTTGGTGTAGGAATAAATTTCATCACAACTTGCTCTGAATGGCTCAAACATACAAGTGATAATCAGAGGTTAGAATTCTATTCTTTTGATAAATATCTTTTTAAACCTGAACATTTCAAAAAAATAGTAAGCGCTCATACTGAATTATCTGAATATATACTTGAATATGAAAGTAATTACCCAAAAAATATAGAGGGCATCCAAAGAATAAGTCTTTTTAAAGGTAGAATTATATTGAACTTGATACTGGGTGATATTGCTACTACAGAGACTTATCTTGAACAGATTGATACTGTTGATGCTTGGTTTTTTGATGGATTTTCGCCTTCCAAGAACCCCGAACTTTGGACAAAACAATTATTTTCAAAAATCAATAATAGCTGTCATGCTAATTCAACCTTTTCAACTTATTCATCTTCAGGGTATGTTAAAAAGAATCTGAAAGATGCAGGTTTTAGTTATAAGAAAGTCAAAGGATTTTCGCATAAGAGACATATGCTTAAAGGCCTTTCAAGTTCAAGAAAAGAAAAGGCATCTATAAAAGGATTAAAAGTAGCTGTAATAGGGTCGGGAATAGCCGGTTGTACTGTAAGCTATTTTCTTTCCAAGCAAGGTATTGAAGTAGATCTTTATGAGCAAGAGGAAGACATATGTTCTGGTGCATCCTCACACGAATTATTGGTTACTTATCCAAGATTATCTGCACACGATACCCCTTACGGAAGGTTTAATTTACACGCCTATGTATTTGCAACAAATTTTTATGAGAGCCTTCAAACATCAGCATGGCAACAAACTGGTGTTTTGGTTTTAAACCATGATTCTGATTCAAATAAGAAGCAAGATTCACTGATACAAAGTAGGAACGATAAGACTTTTTTTGAAGCCCTTGACTCCAAAGAAGCTTCTCGGGTAGCAGGTATAGAAATAACCACTCCTGCAATGTTGTATAGAGATGCGGGATACATTTTACCTAAACAAATTTGTGAAGAGTTAATTGAACATCCAAAAATAAATTTACAATTATCTACAACTATCAAAAAAGTTATAGAGTCAGGAGATAAAGTCTCTTTGATTATTAATGATCAAACAAAAAAATATGATTTTGTTTGCTTATGTGCTGGTAGTGATACAGAAAAATTATATAAATTAGAAGGATTCAGTAAAAAAAGAGGACAAGTAACACATATAAATAGTAGACATATATTTTCAGACATCAATTTGCCAATTTGTGGGAAAGGATATATTTCACCTGAGATTAATAATATACATGTAGTGGGTTCTAGTTATAGTGATATCGATACATTAGATGTCTTAGAGGAAGAGCATCAACATAATCTGGAAAACTTAAAAGTCATTAATAATGCACAAGCAGAAATTAAGACGGGTAAGGTTGGGTTTAGGGCTGTCTCAAAGGATCATATGCCGGTTGTAGGTAATCAAGGTAGGGTTTTTGTTAATACATGTCACGGATCACGAGCTTCAGTAACTGCCCCAATTTGTGCTGACATAGTTTGTAGTCTTATATCAGGAAAAGCTCCTCCTCTTGAAAAGAGAGAATTAGAATCTTTATCTCCAAATAGATTTAATTAAAGCTCGAGAGTATTTCTCCAACAAGAGAATCGACGCTTGATTGATTATATTGTTCACTAGGTCTTTTCAATCTAGTAAAGGCGTACCAAATAACATCTCCTGTTTCATTGTCGTAAACTCTAATTGCTATCTCATCATTATCAGATCTGATATATCTTTGATCTCTTGAATCGAAATACCTGTAGCCATAATAACCAAAACCGCCTAAATCTGAAGATCTCTCAATCTCTCTTTTAGATCCAAGATAGAATCTAACACTCACTTGGGAATCATCAGATTTAGAAAGACCTTTATTTAATAAAGTAGATTCAATTGATCTAGCTATTCTCTGAATCAAAATTGGATTGATACTGATTTCACTCTCTTGATCTTCAAGAGAAGGAGCAATAACAGAGAATGTTTTGTACGAGGATAGATTATATTGAGTATCAAAATCTGATTGGACAGCTAAAGAGCTTGCACAAGCACTAAGACCTAGAAAAGTTAAGGTTATTAAGAATAGTTTAATATGAAATTCCATAGTCTAATTTTAGAAAAAAAAGAATCTTTTTCCTAATTTTTTCTTACAACTATTGTACTGAACTCTATATCTATCTGACTGCCTTTGAACCTTATCAGCAACAGATAGGAGCCAAGGTTTAGTTCTGTAGCTTCCTTTTTTGTACCCTCCTCTTCCTTCGTGATAAGCAAGATAAAGATTTCTGGCATCTGTAAGTGGAATACGAAGTTGCTTATGCGTTTTGTAGTTATACCAACCAACAAAATCTACTGAATCTTCAAAATCATTTCTGCTCGAAAACCATCCTCCCCTGTCTTTAAGATACATCTCCCACGTACCGTCTACAGCCTGAGCATAACCTCTAGCACTAGTAACTCTTTTCCATGGAATAAAGCCGAGTAATTTAGTTCTTTCTGGTCTAGCGTCTGCTATAAAACTTGATTCTTGTTTAATTATGGCCATTGAGACATAAACAGGAATTTTCCATCTCTTTTCTGTTTTCTTTGCAGCTTTATACCAACTATACCTTTCTTTAAAAATCTTACAGACATCTGTTGTGGTGCTCGGAGGACTATTAGAAGCGCATCCAGCAAAATAAAGCAAGCTTAGAAAAAGAATGAATGAATTTCGCATTTAATCTTGGAGAAGCTTAAGAGCCTCTTCTTCCTCCAGAATTTTAATACCTAGATCAGTTGCTTTTTTTAATTTAGATCCAGGCTTCTCGCCTGCAACAAGGAAATCTGTCTTAGCAGAAACAGAACTAGTAACACGAGCACCAACTCTAATTAACTCCTCCTTAAGCTGACTTCTAGCAATGTTGGTAAAAGATCCTGTAATAACTATAGACTTTGAGCTAAAGGGATGATTATCTTCTATCCTGACTCCTTCAGGATTTACTCCCAAGTTTAGTAGGTCTTTAACAAGTTTTATATTTTCTTTTTCTGCAAGAAACTCCAATATAAAGTTTGAAGCTACTGGGCCAATATCATTAATTTCTAATAAATCATCTTTTGAAGCATCTAAGAAGGCAGTAATATTATTAAAATTCAAGGCAAGATTTAATGCTGTTGCTTCTCCTACTTCCCGGATTCCTAATGAATAGATAAATCTGGATAAGGTTGTTTCTTTGCTGCCTTGAATAGAATTGATTAAGTTACTTGCTGACTTATCTCCAAAACCTTCCAATTCAATAATATCGTCTTTCTTTAACCTGAATAAGTCTGCAAAATTAGACACTAATCCCTGCTCGACCAGTAAATCAATGATTTTCTCGCCCAGTCCATCAATATTTATTGCGTTTCTCGAAACAAAATGAATTAGAGAGCCAGTCTTTTGTGCAGGGCAATCTAATCCAGCAGTACATCGAAGAATTGCTTCCCCTTCAACTTTTATCAGATCTTTTTTACAACAAGGAAGTCTTTTTGGTGAAGATATTTTTTTTGAATCAATCGGCCTTTTGTCTAACTCAACAGAAATAATTTGAGGTATCACGTCCCCTGCTCTTTTCACTTTTACAGTATCGCCTTCCCTTACATCAAGACGTTCAATTTCATCAAAGTTATGAATACTTGCATGAGATACTATCACTCCACCAATGTTTACAGGTTCAAACTCAGCAACGGGAGTAATACTCCCTACTCTTCCGACCTGAAAGAAAATCTTTTTAACAAGAGTTGTACCGACCTCTGCAGGGAACTTTCTTGCTATTGCCCATCTAGGAGCCCTTGAAACTTGGCCTAATGTAATTTGATCTTTTAAGTCATTGACTTTAAATACAACTCCATCGATTTCATATGGCAACTTTTGTCGTTGATTAGAGACTTTTTCAAAATAATCTTCACATTCTTCTATGTTGGATACCACATCGCTCAATGGGTTGGTTGGAAGACCCCATGCTTTATATAACTTTAAAGTATCTGATTGTGATTCTGGCAGTTCAAAATTACCTTTGTCTATAAAACCAATTCCATGAGCAAAGAACTTTAAAGGTCTTGATGCTGCAATTGTAGGATCTAGCTGCCTTAAGCTACCTGCAGCTGCATTCCTAGGATTAGCAAAAGTTTTTTGACCTAACTTTGCAGCCTTTTTATTATTAGAATCAAAGTCATCTTTTTCGATGAAAACTTCACCACGAATTTCAATTAGATTAGGCAATTCTGATTCATCATTCATTAAAGAAAGAGGAATAGAATTTATAGTTTTGACGTTATGTGTAATATCCTCTCCAACCTTACCATCCCCACGAGTAGTAGCTTTTTCTATGCAACCATTCTTATATAAAAGGTTAACAGCGATTCCATCAAGCTTGGGTTCACAAGAATATGAAATAGCTTCTTTTCCCGTGAGTCTATCAAGAATACGTTTGTTAAAATCATGCATATCATCAGAATTGAAAGCGTTATCTAATGAAAGCATAGGCGCTAGATGCTCTACCTTCACGAAACCCTCTAAAGGCTCGCTTCCCACTCTTTGAGAGGGAGAATAAGAAAATTTATAGCTGGGATATTCTGCTTCTAAATTTAGTAACTCATTAAATAAAGCATCATATTCATGGTCTTCGATTGAAGGGGAATCAAGAGAATGATAATTGTAGGAATGAAAATTTATGAGCTTATGAAGTTCAATAACTCTTTCTTTGATTTTTAGAGATTCTTTCATTAATAATTGAACTAACTTGCAGAGGCAAGAAACTGCCTTTGATGTTCATGAAATTGATGTTTCATATGTTCAATCATTTGTTTGGTCATAAAATTTCTATCTTCATCAAGGATATTGCATTGAAAGGTTTCTTGCAGGCTCTGTGAAACTTCTACAAATAGTTCAAATGCTTCTACAGGATTAGACAAATTCTTAGGATCTAAAACCAGAGCAATGTCATTAGAGGTTACAGATTCTGAAAATAGTCCAGGATTCTTACCATTAATAATACTAAAGGCAGGAGCATTGTCCGAATCTAGAATTGTAAAAAATCCCTTTTCCTCGAATGTAAAATTGTAAAAAACTAGAGCTTGAGATAATGAAGATTCAGAAAATACTGAACCTGAGGTATCGTGAAGATGAATAATATTCAAAATTGTATTAGGCTTGATATCAAGTTCTTCGTCCTCTTCTTGATCTAGACTAGACTCTGTGCATTCCTCATGCTCATCAAATGCTTGCCATTCTTGTTCAAAGTCTGATATTTCGTTTGATGAAGTATCTATTAGATCAACTTTTAACTTACTTCTTCGTATACGTATAGCTCTCCTAACTCCATCAATAAACACTAAAGCTAAGAGACAACCAATAAGAAGTGTGAGAATTTCAGCTAAATTAAACATATTAACTTGCAGCCATTTCTACTGCTTGATCGACATCAACCGCGACCATTCTGGACACTCCCGGTTCTTGCATCGTAACGCCCATTAGATGCTTACTTTTTTCCATAGAGATTTTATTATGTGTGATATAAACAAATTGTACTCTTTGAGACATTTCATCAACCAAGTCAATAAATCTCATAGTATTGAGATCATCTAAAGGAGCATCAACCTCATCAAGTAAACAAAAGGGAGCAGGATTTAATTCAAAGAAAGCAAAAACAGTTGCTATAGCAGTTAGAGCCTTTTCACCTCCTGATAATTGAGAAACGCTAGCATTCTTCTTTCCAGGCGGTCTTGCTGAAATACCAATACCACAAGTTAAAAGATCATCTCCTAACATTACTAACTCTGCATGACCTCCTCCGAATAATTTTGGAAATGATTGAGATAAGCTTTGATTTAATTTATCAAAAGTATCTTTGAAGGTTGTTCTAGTTTCTTTATCTATTTTGGTTATGGCCCTTTCAAGTGTCTCTAGAGCTTGCATAAGCTCATTATGCTGTTCATCAAGCAACTCTTTTCTTTTTGATTCTTGATCATATTCTTCCATGGCAGCTAAATTGATCGCTCCAAGTCTAGAAATCTTTAGCTCAATAGCTTCTAAGTCAGCAGAATAACTTTCCACAGATTTATCATCTACCAATTCATTTTTTATTTTCGAAAGATCGCCCTCGAGCTCTTCAACCTGTTTCTCAATATTATTCTGTTCAATCTTGGATGCCTGTCTTTCCAATCTAAGATTTTCGAGAAGTTCTCTTAAGGTGATAGCAGCCTGTTCCTTTTCTATCTTTTCTCTTTCTATCTTATGTATGGAGGCATTGCATTCTTCTATAGCCTTTCTTGACTCCAACAAATTCTCTTCGACTTTGAGCCTGTCGGATAATAGTTGATCAAGCTTTTCTTGAATTTCATTTATCGGTTGAGTTAACTCTTTTGATTCTTCTTCTAGATCTCTATTTTCTTGAGTAAGGTCTTGAAGTTTAGTACTGATATGAGAATCTTCTGAGTTCATAGAAGCCAATTTGGCTTGAAGCTCTGCATATTTATCTGTTTTTTCTATTAAATTGATTCTCTGTTGCTTTGCTCCTTCAGACGCATTGATTAAAAAATCTTGGGTAAGCTTGGTCAATTTATTTGGTTCAGTTTCAAGTTTCTTCAGATCATTTTGTAGTGACTCGATCTTTCGTAAGTCATCATCTACAGAATCGTTATTGGATAATTTAGATTTAATTGAACCTATTGAATTAACAATATTATTCAATATATCTTTAGTTTCTGTAATGAAAATAAGCCACAATCCTTCAATCTTTTCAGCTTCAGCAGTATCAGGACCATCAGTATTCTCTTTTAGTGACTTTAATTCATCTTCTATAGCGTTGATTTCTAATTGTGCTGAGGACTTATTTTCACTCAGTTTTTCAATTTCTCTGTTCCTAGTATCAATTTGTATCTTATTAGTTGATATCTTTTCAGCTATCTCATTAACTCTGTCTTTTTTCAAAGAGATTTCTTGTTCCGTCCTAGATATATCAGCACCAAAACTATAAAACTCTTGTTGGACTTTATCTAGCGCAGTTTGAAGTTCAATCTGTTTAGCTCTCAATTTAATGATCTCGCTATCAGAGGTATTTTTTTGAGAATTAATCTCCTCTACCTTAAGTTCTTGATCCTTAACTTCCTTTTCTTTAGCCACAAGTAGTGAAGAGACGTCTCTCCACTTAGAACCCAAAAGCATTAACTGAGCTTTAGTCTCATCTTTTCTAAGTTCATGATACTTTTCTGCAGCTTTGGCCTGCCTTTGAAGCTTAAAGAGCAATCGAGAAATTTCTTCTCTTAAATCTTCTAATCTCGATAGGTTTTCTTTCGTTCTCTTTATACGTGACTCTGTTTCTTTTTTTCTTTCTAAATATCTAGAAATACCAGCAACTTCTTCTATGTAGCCTCTCATTTCTTCTGGCTTTGCACTCACTAGCTGCGAGATCATTCCCTGCTCGATAATTGCATAAGATCTAGGACCTAAACCTGTTCCTAAAAAAACATCAGTTATATCTTTTTTTCTACAACTGGTTCCATTCAAATAGTAATTAGATTGACCATCGAGCTCTAAGCTCCTGCGAACAGAGATTTCACTATAGCTAGAAAATTCTCCTCCTATACGTCCTTCCTTGTTGTCAAAAAATAGTTCAACTGAGGCTTTAGAGACTGGTTTTCTTGAAGAGGAGCCATTAAAAACAACATCGGTCATGGAATCACTTCTCAGGTTCTTGGCAGAGCTTTCACCTAAAACCCAACGAACTGCATCAATCACATTGGATTTTCCACAACCATTTGGACCAACAATACAAGACATGCTTGAAGGAAAGGTAACCGATGTAGGATCAACAAATGATTTAAAGCCTGATAGCTTTATCGAATTAAGTCGCATATTTAAATTCCTTTAGAGGGCAAGAAACCAATGCCTTGAAGAAAAACACTAATGAAACAAAATAAGCTTTCATTTGCTTAGAAAGTTTAGTCTATAAAGTCTTCGGAAACTACTGATTTTTTCTTTTTTTTACTGCTTCTATAAGGGCCTTTAAGTCATTTCTTTCTTTTTCAGAATTTAAGAAAGGTACTGCTCGATTCCATAGATCTATCGTTAAAGAGATATTATTATTTTCAAGTTCAAAAAGACCTTTTAGGGTCAAAGCAGAAGGATTATTTGGATTTTTTAACAAAGCTTCGTCCAGTACTGTCTTAAGGCGTTCATCAAATTTTTTCTCGTTACTCAAGAATAGAACTTGGGCAAATTCCGCAATAACATTTCCATCTAATTCCTTTTGAAATCTATCATAGATTTCTTCATACACTTCCCTTGAAAGGGAAAATTCATTTACATCTTTTAATTGTCTGGCAAGTATATAAAGTTCCCCAGCTTGAGTATCTTTTTTAGCAACTAAATTAGTTACAAGATCTTCAACATCTTCTCTAACTTTTTCTTTAGATTCTGTATTGCCTTTAAGAAAAATCTCCAAAGCAAGTTTTTGATTAACTAAATCAAAGGATCCTTTAGATAGGAACTTATCATAAAGGGTTAGAGAAAGAGCTGCAGCAATAAGTGAGGTTGCTATATTTCTGTTAAATCTCAAATAATCTTTCTTATCAGCTAAAACCAAGTAAAAGGATAAAAATAAAATCAGGAAAAGATAAAAATAGAACACTTAACTATCTCTTCCTAACAAACAAAATTATAAAGATAGCTAAAAGTATCAACAGGAAAGGACCGAACCAAAGAATATATGTAGCGGGCTCAATAGGAGGGTTGTAAATAATAAAATTTCCATATCTTTGAACTAAATGAGATTTAATTTGTTCTGTTGAATTTCCTTCTAGTACAAGCTCATAGACTTCTCTTTTGAGATCATTTGAAATGGGAGAATTAGAACCCGAGAGATTAGAGCTTTGGCACTTAGGACACCTTAACTCATTAAGCAGAGAATAGAATAAAGTTTCTTTAGCTTCGGAAGAAAATGGATAGGCATCATTGTTAAAATCTAATCTATTTTCTTCATCTCCAGATATTTCGATTGAGAAGACGAGGAAGAATAGAGGTATCAACTTATTCATTGAGGTATTTTGCAAACTTTTTTTCCCAAACTGTTTCGTCTACAACTCCGACATGTCTTTCACGTATCACACCATTTTTGTCGACAAAGAATGTTTCAGGCGCTCCGTAGACACCTAAATCTATCGCCAACCTACCTTCAAAATCATAAATTGAAAATTCGTAAGGATCTCCATCTCTTTCTAATAAAGATAGAGCTTTTGTCCTATTATCTTTGTAATTTAAACCATAAATAGTTAAGACTGATTCATTCTTCAATTGCATCAAGAAAGGATGCTCTACTCTACAGGCTATGCACCATGTAGCCCATACGTTGATCAAGGCAGGAAGCTTAGAAATATCTTCTTTGGTAAGGGTTTTATTATCATTCGAGAGGGCGGAAAGAGAGAAATCTGGAAAATCACTATCTACCAAAGCTGTTTCTAACTGATCATCCTTTTCAGATAAAAAAGAAAAAAGCACAATTAGTAAGACAACAAAAATAGCTAAAGGAAATATATCAATAACTTTTTTCATGTTTTTCTAACTCTTTTAATTCCAGCCAATAAACTGCCAATTGCAATCATTAGGGCTCCCAACCATATCCATCTGATAAATGGTTTAATTTGAACTTTAAAAGACCAAATATCCGCCTCTAAATTATCTCCCATAGAAATATATAAATCCTGAAATATTTCTGTTTTTATTCCAGCTTCAGTTGTAAGTTGACCTGAAGGCGAATAAGTTCTCTTTTCAGTCAATACATCAGAAATATTTGAACCATCACTGAATGACATGGTAGCCGATTTAGAAAAATAATTTGGCCCCATAATATCCTCTGTATTTTTGAAAAGAATAGTTTGATTACCAAATTCTACTGAATCATCAGGAGCTAGTATTATCTCTTTCTCTATGGAATAACTTGAAACCACAGCTACACCTAAAGTGAGAATTGCCATCCCCGAATGAGCAAAAGTTACAGCAGCTCTTTTTCTTAAGAATCTCCAGTAATTTAAGTTTTTGTTCTTATTAATTTGAAGTGTACCCATCAAAATCCAAGAAGATAAAAATATTGTAGCGAAAGAGGTTAAATGCAAATTATCAAAAAGAATAAACAGGATGATAAGTATCAATACAAAGATTGAAACACTTTCGATAAGTAATCTTGGTAAAAATTTAAAAGATGAAGAAGTGCCCCAAGATAGGTACAAAGCAAATCCTTGCAGTAATCCTAAAGCTAAAGCGAAAGGAAAAAGGATTACTTCAAAGTATGGTGCCCCAACAGAAATTTGTTTTCCATCTGTAATAGCCTCATAAATAAGAGGAAAGATTGTTCCAAATAAGATTGAAACAGCAAGGACAACTAGGAGAAGATTGTTCAGTAAAAAACCAAATTCTTTTGAGGTCAATTCATAAGAAGGTGTTGTCTCATTTTCAAAATCTTTAATTGAATAGATGAATAAACTACCAATTATAAAAAAGGCCAATATACCCAAAATAAAGAGTCCTCTCTCTGGATCAAGGGCAAAGGCATGAACTGAAGTTAATATTCCAGATCTTACCAAAAAGGTACCAAGTAAGCTTGTTGCAAAAGCAAATATTGATAAAAGAATAGACCATTTACCAAAAACACCTCGGTTTTCGCTAGCTATCAAAGAATGAAATAAAGCCACAGATAGGAGCCAAGGAATGAATGCCGCGTTTTCTACTGGATCCCAAAACCACCAGCCTCCCCAACCCAACTCATAATAGGCCCACCAGCTTCCCAACGCTATTCCCAATGTCAAAAAGCTGCATGACATGAGAGTCCAAGGCCTAGAGTTGCTGGCCCATTCTTTTGTATCTTTGCTAAAGAGCATTGCTGCTACAGATATAGCAAAAGGAATCATGAGACCTGAATAACCAAAATATAATAAAGGTGGATGGACAGTAAACGCAATGTCTTGAAGTGAAGGGTTTAAATCAGCTCCACTTAAGGGCGGGATAGGCAATATCCTTTCAAAAGGATTTGATGTAAAAAGTGTAAATAATGAGAAGGCAAATATCACTTGGCAAGAAATAGAAAATACAGTGGAAATGTAATCTTTATCTTTAGAATTGTTAAAAAACATAAAGGCTATCAACCAGCCGTTCATCGCCAATATCCAGAGCAAAAGAGAGCCTTCGTGAGCTCCCCAGGTAGCAGCTAATTTATAATAATTTGGTAAATTGATATTTGAGTTTTGAGAGACGTAGGCAACAGAGAAATCATCTATCAAAAAGGAATAGATCAATACGAGGAAAGGCACAAGTATTAGAAAGAATAAAAAAACAGATAACTTCTTTGTAGGGATAGAAAGAAAATCATTCTTTGAATAAATTGCTGTTAGTGGCAGTATTCCTCCCATGAAGCTTAGAACCAAATGAGATATTAAAATTATATGGCCTATTTCAGGGATCATTCTTTAGAGTCTAATAACTTTGCAACTTCTGGAGGCATATAGTTCTCGTCATGTTTAGCTAGAACTTCAATAGCAAGGAAATCTCCCTCTGGTGTTAGGTTACCCCTTACTACTACTCCGGCATTCTCGGCAAATAGATCGGGCAGAATTCCTTCATATTTAATCAGTAAATCATTTTGATAATCTGTAACTGTGAAACTTACATCTAAAGAATCTTTACTTTTAATAATTGAACCTGCTTTAACCATACCTCCAGCCCTAATAAGGGTACCTTGATCTAAATTAGCTTCTTTAATTTCGGTTGGAGAATAGAATAAATTCATATTTTCGGATAGAGCAGATACAACTAGCCAAGTGGCAAGTAAAGAACCAATCAAAATAGTTATCAAAGCATACAATCTTTGTTTTCTTATAGGGTTCATATATTCTTTAAAGATCTGAAAATTTTACTTTTTCTTCTATGAGCAAAAAAAATATTCAAAGCTAGAATAAGTAAAAGGAAAATCACACAAAACCAGACAAAGAGTCCATTACCATCCATTAAAATTATATTTTTTAATATCTCAGTCATTTAGACTCCTGATCCACAACATGCTTTACCCAGTTCTTAGAAATCTCCCTTTCGATGACTACATTTCTAAGATTTAAAGTCAGCATATAAGCAAAAAATAAATAAAAACCTATCAAACAAACTAACAGAGGTATGTACATATCAGGTGACATACTAGGGGATGAAGTAATAGTAAATGTTGATGGTTGATGGAGAGTTTGCCACCAATCTACAGATTTTTTTATGACAGGTATTATGGCAACTCCAACAATGGATAAAATAGAAACAGCTCTATCAGCTTTTGTTTTATCTTCGATAGTGGAATGCAAACCAATTAGTGCTGCATAGATAAAAAATAAGATAAGCGTTGAAGTGAGGCGCGCATCCCAAACCCACCAAGTACCCCAAGTAGGTTTTCCCCAAACAGATCCGGTCACTAAAACTAAAAGTGTAAAACTCATGCCTATGGGTGCAGCGGCCTTCAACATCATTCCTGATATTTTTGCTCTCCAGATTACATTTATGAATCCACATATAGCCATAAAAATGAAGATAGACTCTCCTAGGATCGCTGATGGAACATGAATATAAATAATTCTGTAAACATCGCCTTGTTTATAGTCCATCGGAGAAACAAATAAGCCCCAATATAAACCTATTAATAATACGAGTAGTGTTAACAGGCCTAACCAAGGAATAATTTTAGACGACCAGTTATAAAATAAAGGAGGTGACCCCATTTCAATAAACCATCTTTTTAATTTATTCCATAATTTATTCATAATTTAAAAGTAAGGCTTCAACTGTTAGTAAACATAATAGAGGAATCCCAATTGCAAGCATCGCTCCCATAATCATCAGAAAACCTGAGAAATCTTGATTAGTAATAGATGAGGAAATAACCGAAGTCCCCATTAATAACGTAGGTATGGAGAAAGGTAAGACTATTATTGCACTTAAAATTGCTGACCGGCCCAATGATAGCGCTGCACCCAAAGCACCTAATAGACTCATGAAAGATGTACCCAAAATAAGACTTAATAGCATTGGAATAAAACTTTCAAAAGGGAGATACAAAACTATTGCTGCGATCAAAGATGCAAAGAGGATGGGTAGACCAGTTATAAGCCAGTGGATTAAAACTTTGGCGAATACTAATATAAATGAAGGCTCTAAAGAGATGAAAAATTCATCTAGAGTTCCATCCCTAAAATCATCACTAAAAATAGTTTCGACTGCTAAAAGAGAAGCTAATAAGGCTGCTATCCAAATAACTCCAGGAGCTAAAGAGCTTAGTAAACTTTCTTGAGGTCCTAGAGCTAGAGGAAAAAAAGTTACAACTATTAAGAAAAAAACTAATGGAGTTATATAGGTAGAGGACTTTCTGAAAGCTATCAATAGATCTCTCTTTAGAATTATAGTTAACCAACCAGATATTGAACCGTGCATTTTATATACTTATGCGATTTGCTTTGACTTGGGAAGGTCTGTGACCAGTTATGACAAAGGAACAGCCTTTCGAGTTGAGTTCTTGGATTAAATGCTCAATCATAGAAGTTGCTTCGTCATCAAGCGTAGAAAATGGTTCGTCGATAAAATAAATCTTAAAATTTTTAACTAGCCACCTAGCTATTGAAATTCTCTTCCTTTGTCCTACTGAAAGATTAGAAGCAAGTTCATTGATGCGCATAAGTCCCACTCGCTCTAAACATTCATATATTTTATTTTCGTCCATTCCTTTAGCGCCATGAGTTAACTTTAGGTTTTCATAAACAGTTAATAAGTTCTTTATGCCTAGCTGATGGCCTTGATAAAAACATTCAAAAGTTCTGAAATCATTAAATTTATCGTTTTCATCCAGCCAATTTATAATTCCTTTCTCGGGCTTTATAAGGCCGAGGATTGTTCTTAACAAGGTGGTTTTACCAGATCCATTCGATCCTATAATTTCAAGATTCTCTCCGGGAAAAACTTCAAAGTTTATATTTTCAAACACGACCTTGTTTGATCGAACACAAGAAAGGTTCTCTACTTTTAAATTAGGAAGCATTGATGAATGTATTTTACCAAAAAACTTTATATAACTGAATGAAAGAGGAAATAACTAGAGTGAAATGAGTTCTGATAAAATGGTCTTAAAAATAGGAAAGAAAGTGAAAACAATAAATTTTGCTGAAAGGTCATCTATAGAATTTGTAGAAGAAGGGAATGTCTTAGCACCCAAATTTAATTCTGATGGAATCATACCTGTAATAGTTACTGAAAGTAGTTCTGATTTGGTTCTGATGCTTGGTTATATGAACAAAGAAGCATTAGATAAAACTATTTTGACTAGAGAGGCGCATTATTGGAGCAGAAGTAGAGAACTTCTTTGGAAAAAAGGAGAATCCAGCGGAATGACTCATAGAGTAGACGAAATACTTATAGATGATGATCAAGATTCAGTGTGGCTTAAGGTCTCAATTGATGGATTAGGAGCTAGTTGCCATGTCGGGTATAAATCATGCTTCTATAGGTCTGTAGAATCTGTAGAGCAAGGCAATGTTGTTTTGAATTTTACTGAATCAGAAAAAGTCTTTGACCCAGAAGTTGTTTATCCGGGGGCAGATAACCCAACAAAACTTTAAAAGAAAAGGCCAGACGGGGAGCCTGGCCTTTAATGCATCCTACTTGAGGATGGGCAAGATGCAGTCTTAACGGGAGGTTAAGATTCTTTTAACTTGCTTTCTTTATGGCTTGATCAATGTCAGAAATGATGTCTTCAATATTCTCTATACCTATTGAGAGCCTGACATATCCAGGAGTCACTCCAGCTGAAAGTTGTTCTTCAGAAGACAACTGACTATGTGTAGTAGATGCTGGATGAATAGCCAATGATCTGGAATCCCCGATATTTGCAACGTGATAAAGAAGTTCTAACGAATCAATAAACTTCCGTCCAGACTCAACTCCTCCGGGAAGTTCAAAACCTATCAATGCCCCATATCCGCCCGATAAATAAGTGTCCGCCCTTTCCTTTTCAAGTCCTTCAGCAATGCCAGGATAAGTGACTGATGAAACTTTGTTGTTATCTTTCAGGTACTCTGCAACTTTTAGGGCATTATTTCTATGCTCCCTCATTCTAAGTGGTAAAGTTTCTAGTCCTTGGATAAAGGCCCAAGCATTAAAAGGACTCATAGAGCCTCCGAGATCTCTTAAAAGAGTCGTTCTAGCCTTCATAATATAGGCGATAGGGCCCATTGGTTTTATGGCCTCTGTCCATACAACGCCGTTATAACAAGGATCTGGCGTATTGAGATTTGGTTGCCTTTCAGGACCTGCCTTTTCCCAGTCGAAGTTTCCTCCGTCAATTATAAGACCTCCAATAGATGTTCCATGACCTCCGATATATTTTGTTGTGGAGTATGTTGTAACAGCCGCTCCATGGTCAAAAGGTCTACAGAAAATTGGTGCAGCAGTATTATCAACTATCAAAGGAATACCCAAAGATCTTCCAATATCTGAAACTTCCTTGATTGGAAAAACTTGAAGTCTAGGGTTTGGAAGAGTTTCGCCAAAATAAGCTCGAGTATTGTCATCGGTAGCATTTCTAAAGTTTTCTGGATCTGTAGGATCCACAAATCTAACCTCTATTCCCATTTCAGATAGGTTGTTTTTAAATTGGTTATAAGTACCTCCGTATAAATGTGAAGAAGATACTATGTTGTCTCCTGCTCTAGCTACATTTTGAATAGAATAAGCAGAAGCAGTTTGACCGGATGATACGGCCAATCCTGCCGCACCCCCATCTATTGCTGCCATTCTTTCTTCTAATACAGCATTTGTGGGATTCATTATTCGAGTATAAATATTGCCTAGCTCGGCTAGAGCAAAAAGATTTGCAGCTTTTTCAGTGCTCTCAAATAAATAGCTTGTTGTTTGATGGATAGGAACAGCTACAGATCCTGTAGTTTCATCTGCCCTCCATCCCGCATGTAGTGCTATGGTTTCTAAGTTCTTACCTTCGTAACTCATTTTATTTCTCCTAAAAAAAAACCTGCCAGCTTTCGCTAAACAGGTCTATTAAAAGAGAATACTATTTAGCAGTATTTATAAAGCACCCGCAAGCTGGTTCAAATCGGTGCTTCAAAAATTCTAACCAAAGAAAATTTAAATACAAGTTTTATTGTTAAAATAATTGAAAAGGCCCCGTTAGCTCAGTCGGATAGAGCGCTGGATTCCTAATCCAGAGGCCATAGGTTCAAATCCTGTACGGGGCACCAGTAAATATGAATTGGAAAAAAGAAACAGTAGAAATTAGAAAACGAAGAAAGCTTGCTAAGAGCCAAGGCGGTAAAGAAGCAATTAAACTTCAACATGCAAAAGGAAGACTCACTTTAAGAGAGAGAATAGACCTTCTTTTAGATGAAGGATCATTTCAAGAACAAGGTGAAATAGCAGGAGGCTCTGAAGTCAATGAAGAAGGAAAGCTAGAATCTTTAACTCCTGCGAATTTTATTCTGGGTTTTGGAAAAATAAATAACAGAGATATTGTTGTTGGAGGAGAAGATTTCACTGTTAAAGGCGGATCTCCAAATTCTGCTGGACTTAGAAAAAGCGTTTATACCGAAGAGCTTGCGCTTAAATATAAAGTACCACTTATAAGATTGCATGAAGGTGGCGGTGGATCAGTTGCCGGACCTGGTAAAAAATCAGGAGGTTATGGAGGTGATCCTGTCTTCTCTAAATCAAGATTTAAATCTATAGCAGATACATTAAGGGAGATACCAGTTGCATCTGCTGCTTTAGGTCCGGTAGCGGGAATGCCTGCAGCAAGGTTTGTTGGATCACATTTCAGAGTCATGACAAAAGAAACTGCCCAAATCTTAGTAGCAGGACCTGCAGTAGTAGAAAGGGCTTTCGGTAAGAAGATGTCTAAAGAAGAATTGGGTGGTTCAGAGATTCATAAGCTAAATGGAGTAACAGATAATGTGGCTTCTTCAGAAGAAGATGCTTTTGAACAAATCAAAAAGTTTCTTTCATACTTTCCGCAGAACATATATGAGCTATCGGAAAGAATTTCATGCGAAGACCCCATTGACAGAAAGGAAGAAGAGCTAATTGGGATTATTCCTAAAGACAGAAAAAGATCATATGAGATGAGAGATATAATAAATTTAGTTTTTGATAAAAACTCTTTCTTTGAAATGACTCAATTTTTTGGAAGAGGAATAATCACTGGTTTTGCAAGAATTAATGGTTATTCAGTAGCAATTTTTGCAAACGATTCCAACTTTTATGCGGGATCCATGTCAGCTGAGGGAGCTCAAAAGACGACAAGATTCATAAGATTGTGTGACACTTTTAATATACCAATTGTGAGCTTAGTTGACGAGCCAGGTTTTTTAATTGGGCCGGATGCCGAAAAAGCAGGAACTATCCTTCATGGCACACAAGCAGTCTTAGCCACTACAGAATCTACTGTCCCTTGGTCTACAATCATGATAAGGAAGTCTTTTGGTGTTGCTGCAGCAGCTCATTACGGGCCGGACGGTTACGTACTTGCTTGGCCTTCTGCTGAATCTGGACCTCTACCTTTAGAAGGAGGTGTGGCGGTAGCCTTTAAGAAAGAAATAGCATCTGCAGAAAATCCCGAAGCAAAAAGGAAAGAGCTAGAAGAAAAAATGGCAAAAAACCAAAATCCATTCCCGAAAGCTGAGGCTTTCTCTGTCCATGAAATAATTGATCCAAGAGAAACAAGAAAATATATTGCTTTGTGGGCTGAGAGAATTCAAAGCCAACTGAGGGCTAAACTAATCTCTAGATAATCAAGTAAATTTAGCTTAACTTTGTTAAATCCTAATATATACTTATGAGTCAAATATACGGAGAGTAAAAATGAAAATATATGAACAATTTTACATAAATGGAGAATGGGTAGATCCTGTAGAAGGAAAAAACATGTTTGATGTTTTAAACCCAGCTAATGAAGAAGTTATCGGGCAGATTGCTATGGGAAGTGCTGCCGATGTTGATAATGCTGTAATGGCAGCATCTACAGCTTTTGATACATTTAGCCAAACTTCAGTTGAAGAAAGGTTAGCTATCCTTGGTAAGATCGTTGAGGTCTATCAGAGTAGGTATGATGAAATAGCTGAAACCATTTCTTCAGAAATGGGAGCCCCACTATCACTTTCCAAAGCTGCACAAGCTGCAACTGGTCTTGGTCACTTTGCCCAAGCTATTGAAGTTTTACAAAACTTTGAGTGGGAAGAGACCAGAGGAAAAACTGTCTTAAGAAGAGAGCCAATAGGTGTCGTCGGAATGATAACTCCTTGGAATTGGCCTATAAATCAAATCTCATGCAAAGTTGCTCCAGCTATAGCGGCAGGATGCACTATGGTTTTAAAGCCTACTGAAATGGCTCCTCTAAACGCAATGATCTTTGCTGAAATACTTCATGAAGCGGGCGTGCCTGCAGGAGTATTCAATCTGGTTAACGGAGATGGTCCTACAGTAGGTGAGGCAATGTCTTCTCACCCACGCATTGATATGATGTCTTTTACAGGCTCTACCAGAGCAGGTATTGCTGTTGCAAAGGGGGCTGCAGACACAGTAAAAAGAGTAGCGCAGGAACTGGGAGGTAAATCTGCAAATATTATATTGGATGATGCAGACTTTGAGTCAGCTATCACAGGTGGAGCAAAACATTGCTTCAATAATAGCGGACAGTCCTGTAATGCACCTACCAGAATGCTTGTTCCCGAATCAAGGCATGACGAAGCTAAAGAAATTGCCAAAAGAGCTGCTGAAGCAACTAAGGTTGGAGACCCATTTGCAGAAGATACTGGCATAGGTCCGGTAGTTAGCGACGTACAGTTCAACAAGATACAAGGACTAATTGAGAAAGGTATCGAAGAAGGTGCTGAACTTGTAGCTGGCGGTCCAGGAAAACCAGAAGGTTTAAATGCTGGATACTTTGTTAGGCCAACAGTATTTGCGAATGTGAATAATGATATGACTATCGCTAGAGAGGAAATATTTGGTCCTGTTCTTTCTATACTGCCTTACAAAGATGAAGAGGAGGCTGTAGAAATTGCAAATGATACTGAGTATGGGCTTTATGGGTATGTTTCTTCAGGTGACGTAGAGCATGCTAAGAAAGTTGCCAATAGAATAAGAGCTGGAAGTATAGCCATTAATGGTGCCGGTGCAGACTTCACAACACCTTTTGGAGGATACAAACAATCTGGCAATGGAAGGGAATGGGGTCTATTTGGATTCGAAGAATTCCTAGAAGTTAAAGCTGTTGTAGGTTTTACCAGCTAAACCTTAATCTAATGAAAAAGGGCCGCAACTAGTGGCCTTTTTTTATACTTGATTGAGTAGCTTTTTCCCATCTTGTAGGCGTTTGAAATTATCGATGAAAAGCTCTACTGCCCTTAATGGAGCCTTGGGTCCCCATGCAGAATCATGAGGTGTGATAAAACAATTCTCTAGCGTCCAAAGAGGTGAATGAGAATCTAAAGGCTCAGGATCAGTTGTATCAAGAGCAGCGCATAATATTTCGTCTTTTGATAAAGCATTGGCAAGACTATCTTCATCTACAGACTCTCCTCTTCCCACATTTATAAACATTGCAGTAGGTTTCATGTTTTCAAACTGGTTTTTACCAAATATTTTTTGAGTTTCAGAATTAGAAGGGAGACAATTGACTACAAAATCACACAAAGGCAACATCTCATCTAACTCTCCAGGATTAAATAGTCGATCAAGATTATCTGATAAAACAGGAGTCCTTTTAGTAGCATAGACTGTCATTCTAAAAGCTTTAGCAATTCTAGCTACTTCTTGCCCTATTCCACCAAAGCCAGTTATACCGATAGACATGTCAGTTAGCTCACCAACAGACATCATTTGTTTCCAATGCTTATTCTTTTGTAACTCTATATGAGCATCTATAGATTTTACAGACCTTAAAATCTGAGCAAATACGTAGGTAGCAATTGGTATTGCATGCAGCCCTCCACCATGCGCAAACACCTCAGCATGATTGATTAACTCTTGTGCTTGAGCTGTCTCAATTCCAGCCCATGAGCCTTGAATAAAAGAGCAGCCGTCTATCAATTTGAGGTATTTTTCAAAAAAAACTTTAGAATTCAAAGCTTTGAACATTAGTTCATAAGAAACTAAAGCCACATCGGGTTTTCCTGTTCCAGAAACTATATTAGCTTCAGAATCAATAAGGATGAATTGGTCTTTGTGAAAATTCTTAAGAAATATCTCCTCGAATGAATTATATGTAAACTCACTGAGACAGATTTTCATATTCTAATCTAAACTCCCCTCTTCTCTCATTTTTTTTCTGATCTTTGTAGCACTTATCTCAGTTACAGAATCATCAAAGGTTTCCTCTTCAAACACATAACCTACTCCCCTTCCGTAAGTTATATTGATTATGTTTGGAACCATCATAATTTCATAATGAACACCTTTTTCAAAACCATCCTCGAGCAGGCCTGAAGATATATTTTCACAAACCTGGTCCCAGTCGAAAGGATTATCTTCTTGGCCTGCACCGCCTGATGCTCCGTGTACATCTCTAACCTGAATAATGACTTGGCCAGTTTTGGCTACTGCTCTTTTAAATAGTTCTTGATGTCCTTTATGCCATGGCTGCCACCTTCCTAACATCTGAACTGTAGGTTTTTTCCAATCAAACATTTTTATTTATCTCTTCAGCTATTTTTATGTGATTACTTTCATTCCATTCAGTCACGTGAAAATCAACTTTCTCAGGGACTTCAAATATTGCATTGGTATCTTCATATCTCCCTTTTTCAATAGTATCCAGCCATATAGTCAGATCAGCTGAAAAAGTTTCCCTTGTTTGGGCAGTTGGGCATACGAAGTCACAAATTACTATTCGACCATGAGACTTTTCAAAATCAGCAAGGGATTTCATGCGAAGACTCTGTCTTACCCTTCCTTCATCACTGAAATCCCAATCACCTGCCATCTCTCTAACTTTGTCAGCATTAAACCAAGCAGACTTCAGCAAAGGTTGCAATCTCTCAGATAAATAAGTTTTACCGCTTCCTGGGAGTCCCATGACTAATATTTTCATATGGAAAATGATATGTTAAATTTCGAAGAGCGTATTATGCACTTCTTTAGGTACTAGTCCATAATCTTCTAAAGTATAGCTGTGTTTTCTTTTATTTTCCTTAAGACCTTCGTCTAAATAATTTTTCATTTTCATCTCAGTTTCATCATCTAAGGAAATATTAAAATTTCTATAAATATCTTTTACCTGATCAATAGGATTTTCTATGAAATCTGTGTACTTTATTTGAAAGTAACAATTTGAATTGAGTGAATTTTTCTGGATTTCATTTTTTTTATAAGAATTACTCCAAAATTTTAGGGTTTTACTTCCTAAATCATACAAGTCTATATCTTTAGAAAACCCTTTTCTAACTTGGGTTGTCAAACTGCATACAGAGGGAATAGTCTCAACAGGATCTCTAGTAATATGAACAAAAGAAGCATCGGGATAATAATTTAGAACTTCTTCTAGATTCCCTAAATGACTTGGGTCTTTAAGTAACCATCGGTGAGGTTTGTGTTGAGTTTCTAATAAACTTAAAAATTTATAATGTATGTCATAACTAATTCTAGTATCTGCTGTTGATAAATAATCCAGATAAGTAGGAGTATTTGCCATATAAAAATAAAAAATGCTTTGAAGTGCAAATATTTTTATCAGTAAGCATTCCTCTGGACTTTCAGAGTGAATGGTATGCAGTTCATCTAAATTAGGAATAAATTTATCTTTAAAAAACAGTAATAATTCTGATTGCATTACTCTTAGTTTTTTCTTCATATTTTGACCGTGAACTAAAGGAAAGGGCTTGGTCATTTCCCAAAATAAAGGACTTCTATTTTTTTTATCTTTACTTAAAAGATTAAACAAGAAGGTTGTACCAGATCTAGGGAGACCTATAACAAATATTGGTCTTGACACCCTAGGATTTGTTAAATTTTGAAAAGCATTATTAATAAGAATATTATTTTTTAAATGTTGTCTAATTTGATACTCTGCGGCCAACTGTCCAGTAAATGTTAGATTCCCTTCGTCATTTAAGGAGTCTATTAAAATATCAAATTGTTCAAAAATATTAGAAGATTCTATATCGAATTCACATTCATCAATAAGCCTTGATTTACTGATCATGGAAATCTTATTTAACTAATTTCTCCAAATTCCTTGATTAACAGGCATAGTTTTATCAATATCTTCATACTTTCCTGTATATGCGATATGTTCCCCTAGAATTTCATCTATCTTAGTCCCCTTCCCTGCAATCAATAGAGGTTCAAATTGGGTTTTAGCAGTAAAACTTTGAAGATATTTATAAGATTCTCTTATATTCATTGCTCCTTTTGCAGACTTCACTTCTATATCTTTAATTTTACCTTTCGAGTTTATTGAATAAGAAAACTTAATTTTAGTTTTGCCTGGTTCAACATTGTCTGGTTTTTCAAAAAATTTTGAAACATAACTAGGAGTACAGAATAATAATTTGCAAACTGATTCGTCTCCTTTTTTTGATTCGGGCCAAGAATTAAGCTTGCAAGTGCTGTCAGAGCAAGTCAAACAAGTTGAAATAGTCTGTGATCTAAAATCGTTTAATTTGCTTGCAGTATCTTTATTTAGTTCTTGGTTTATAGAGCATATAGGAGTGCTGGATACAGATAGAGCAAAAAAACTAAGTACTAGGATGATGTTGTATTTTTTCATGATAAACCTTAAATTTTAAATTTAGAATAACACTTCATGTTTTGGGCAGTCTATATCTTTCATTTATGTCTTCTCATTTATTTAGATGCAAAGGTTTTCTAATTCAGTCTAACTTTTTTGCAGAAAACTGAATGATTCGTGAATAGCTGCCTTCGCTTCCCTAATCATCAAAGCCTGTCTCTCTTTGGGCAATCTCCATTCATGGATATATCTTAAAGTTGACGCCGAAACATAAATGAGCCAAAGGTATAATCTCTTGTTATCAATGTTTATATAGTTTGAACATAATGTCTGAAAAAGCTCTGCGCCCTTCGCCCCATACTTATACCTTAATTCTAAACTTGCTACGGCTATGTCCGACATGGGATCTCCAATAGCCGCATATTCCCAATCTATCAAACCAATTATTTCATCATTTTTCCAAAGAATATTACCGGGCCAAAAATCTCCATGAAGAAATTTATATTCTCCAATAAATATAGAGCTTCCAATTGATTTCAAATATTCCCTAACCTTTCTCCATTCTTTTTCATCAGGCAGATAATCTAAAAGGCTGTCTAAAGGATCAATACGAATGGGTAGTTTGGGTAAATTACTGATTTCTATCGAACGTATATCATTAAGCAAGTCAGAAACTTTTTCCATCCATGAAACATCTAACTGATCAGGCTCAAAACTTTTACCATCAATAAAGCTCATGATCATGAAGGGTTTAGGAAAATACTTCAAGCTTACATCTATGTGAATAGCCTCAGGTAAAGGTAAGTTACTTCCTTTAAGGCAGTTAATCAGATGATATTCTGTAGAAATTCTGTTTTCTGATCTGGGAGACCTTTCAGACCTCAAAACTACTTTTTTTTTATTTTTACCTTCTACTAAATTTAGAATATAAACATCAGAGGAATATCCTCCAGGAAGAATATCAGCACTAATTAGTTTGGCTTTAGGAGAAATTAAAGATGCAATATTTTGAAAATCTTCTTTCACATTACGGTTCAAACTTTTATGTATCTTATCGATTAACCTTTATCAGGGCTTGTCCCAAATTAGCAACATAAAAAGGACCTTGTTTTTCACCAATTATCATCCCAGTTAGAAGTCCAGGCATATCTCCTGTCACATCTGGACCGATAAGATCTGCAATTCCGTCACCATTTTTAACTCGATTCAATCCAACCTGTAATATCTCCTTACCTAAATCTGTTTGTGCATCAAAGACAACTGTTGAGGTACCGTCAGATAGATTTATCGAATAAATTTGATTAGATAAAGGTGAAGCAACCCACAATAAACCATCGTGATTCATCTGCATATTGTCAGGAGATGGAATAGAAGACAAAACCTTTTGATTAGATAAAGATCCATTTGATAAATCAAGATCAAAAACTAGGACTTGATTTCCAAGTGTTTCAGATAGATAAAATTTTCTATTTAATTCATCGATGTAAAATCCGTTGGCAAAATTAAATCCTTCTACTACCAATTGAGGTGAAGTTGAATCATTAAAGTTCTTTGAGTTGGGTATTCTGTATACTGCCCCATCTCCTAGAGATTTAGACAATGCACCAAATAAGCGTTCTTCATTTTTATTTTTAGTTGACTGAGTAAACCAGATTGCTCCAGTAGAATCTTCTATTGCAGTATTTACTCCAAATTCATGTTTATAAACGATTTCAGTATCACCTGATTTAACAGAAGTCTTATAAATATATCCTGAAAAAACATCAGCAGTAATTATAAATTCTTTATCAGGTGTAAGATGCACACCATTAGGTCCTGACTCGACTGCAGGAGGATTATGGCTATAGCCTAATTCATTAAATTTTCCAAAAGGTTCAACTGTTCCATCAACTTCTATCTTGGCTAAACCATATCTTTGATCAGCTACAATCAATGTTCCATCATTTAAGAAAACTCCATCTTCAGCCCTTGATAAGGGACGGTTTGCGGGAAACTCAACACCATCGGAGAGATGCCAGGTATTTTGATTAGTAGAATTGGCTTCTTCATTATTTGAATTAGTACAACTAATCAAAAAAATTACAATTGAAAGTATAAATATATTTTTTACCATCATAGTGACTCCTTAGTATTAAAGAGAGCTTAACTTAAATAAACCTAGAGATGTTGAAATTTATAGACTTTTAATGGCGGAGAGAGAGGGATTCGAACCCTCGATAGGAGATTATCCTATACTCCCTTAGCAGGGGAGCGCTTTCAACCACTCAGCCACCTCTCCGGGATCGTATATTCTAAGGTTATGTTTATGATTGTCTAATGGAATCTGCCGCCTTCTCGGCAATCATTATGGTAGGAGCATTTGTATTACCACCGATTAAAGTTGGCATTATGGAAGCGTCAACAACTCTCAATCCTGAAATGCCATGGACTTGAAGATCGGAATTTACAACAGCCATATCATCCTCTCCCATTTTGCAAGTTCCAACAGGATGATAGAGAGTTTCTCCTGTATTCCTTATCCACTCATCTAGTTGATCATCGTCATCCACATTTACATCTTTTCCTGGTTTAGTTTGTTCGCCTCTGTAGGGATCAAATGCCTTCTGATGAAAAACTCTTCTAGTTTCGCGAAGAGCATTTCTTGTATCAATCATGTCTTGTTCTTCGGATAGATAATTAGGATACATAAGTGGAGCATCACTAGGGTTCGAGCTTCTCAAAACTATGTGGCCTCTACTTTGTGGTCTGCATATATAGATTACTGCAGTAAAACCATGTTTTTCATCAATGCCTAACCTGCCGTGTAAATCTGGAGTTTGTATGGCTGTAAAGTGTAACTGCGTATCAGGTATATCTTTATCTGGACTAGATTTGAAAAAAGCCCCAGCACTGGTTGGGGGATAGGCAGCATCGCCTGTTCCAAATAATAAATATCTGATACCCGCAACTCCAGTTTTCAAGAGGCCCGCCGATCTGTGTAAAGTAATTGGTTGTGTTGCGTAAAATGAATTTAAAACTCCATAATGATCTTGAAGATTTTTACCCACTCCCTTCAGTTCATGAACAACATCAATTCCATGCTTACTTAACTCATCAAAATCTCCTATGCCGCTATTCATAAGAATTTGAGGACTATTAATTGCACCGGCAGAAATGATTACCTCTTTATTGCATTTACAAGTAAGCACTTGACCATTTTTAGTATATTCAACTCCAATAGCTTTTTTACCTTCAAAGAGTATTTTATTTACTTGGACATTTGTTACCGTAGAGAGATTTTTTCTTTTTAATGCAGGATGGAGATAAGCTCTAGCTGAACTCCATCTCCTTGGACCAAAACTAGTATCTTTCATAGTATGCTCATACCTAGAAAAGCCTTCTTGCTCTTTTCCATTAAAATCTTCAGTTAAAGGGAAGCCTGCTTGAGAGCCAGCCTCTATAAAAATATCTAATAATGGATCATCAGTTCTGGAAGATTTTTTTACATTAAGCGGTCCATCAAAGCCATGATAATCTTTGTCTCCATCTCCTTGAAAACTCTCAGCCTTCTTAAAATATGGCAAAACATCTTCATATGACCATCCAGTATTTCCCAATTGTCTCCATAGATCATAATCATAAGCATGGCCCCTTATGTATACCATCGCATTTATAGAAGATGAACCTCCCCAAACTTTGCCTCTGGGCCAATAAAGTTGACGATTATTTGTTGTAGCTTCTGGTTCTGTTTCAAAACCATAATTAAGCTTACTCTTAGTAGGAACTATCTGAGAGTATCCAGAAGGCATATGAATAAAGAAGTTTCTATCCTTTCCTCCCGCTTCGATACTTAGGACTGTATCTTTTTCATCTTCAGAAAGTCTATTAGCCATTACACATCCAGCACTCCCAGCTCCTATGACTATATAATCAAAATTTCTATCCATTTTTTTTCTTAAGGTGAATTTAGTTTGAAAGTGATTATTTTAAGCTTAATAGGGAAATAATCGAAGTTAGGATTGCTTTATATGTTGAATTATTTCATCCGTAATCTGCTTAACCAGTTCTTCGGGGATTTCGTGACCTACTCCTTCCATTATCATTTTTTTGGCATTAGGAATGTTGTCATATAAGGCCATACCATGATCCAACGGCAGGATGGCATCTTCAGTTCCGTGTATAACTAAAGTGGGTTTACTTATTTGATGAAGTCTATCTTTTCTACTCGGAGAAGCTCCTGCAGCATCACCATGTTTACAGTTTGGGTTATGCCCGTGAGCCATTACTGGAATAAGTTTTTCCCTAAATTTTTTTTCATTAAATGGGAATCTAGAACCCGTAAGCTCTCTATAGATTCTAGTAACTGAATCAGCATGATTTCCCTTAGCATCCATAAAAGCAGATTCCTGCAATCCTTTAACTAGAGAAGGAGTCATATTTGAAAGTTCCGGATCTCCAACTCCCGGAGAAGACATAATTGGTGTAATTGTCAAAACTCTATCAGGATAATCAAGTGCAAGAAGTTGCGTTATCATGCCTCCCATTGAAGCTCCAATAATATGGGCTTTATCAATATTTAAATGATCCATAAGAGAGATGGCATCCTTTGCCATGTCATCTAGAGTATAGTCAGGATCTCGTATATCAAACTCCTGCATATAACCATTTTCATCAATAATAGAATTAAAGGCTTTATTTAGAAAAAACTTTAATAAAAAATTTGGTAAAAATAGTCGAACTAACTTTGCAGAAAAAGATTCCTTTCCAAACCAAGTGCTCTTGCCAACATCTCTATTGTCGAACCTTATAACATGGAAGCCGCCATCAACAATCGGATCGATGAACTCTGGAGTCCATTGCATACAATTTGCATTTGCTCCCATAATAAGAAGCACTGAGGGATTGGAAGGATCGCCGAAGTCTTCCCACCATATATTGATATTATTGACTTCAGCAATTCCTGCAGTCATATTAGCTCAAAAGTCCCTGCGCCATTCTAACCCTATTCTTCTAGGCTGACCCCAGTAGTCAGCAGCCATGCCCAGACTTGGATCATTACCCCCTGCTGTAACATCTCCACCTTGCCATAACATACTTGATTGATATTCTTTATCCCTCAAATTAGTTACCCACAAAGTAAATGTATTAACTCCGTCAGGTAAAGTTAAAGACACCCTTCCGTCAATTAAGTTATAACCTGGCATGCTTGATCCGGGAACATGTAGAAGAGTTCCCCAGGACTTATCTTGTCTATTTAAACTAATTTGACTAGTAATTGATATACCATTATTGAGAGTAGTATCGTGAATTAATCCAATATCAAAAGTATTGCTTTTACCATCATCACCCGAATATCCGAAAGGAGTATCTGTTAAATCTCTTAAAACATCTGTCGAAACAAATGTTACGGGGTCGTATAAGGTGTCCACAACACTGAAGTCATTATATTCACCATCTAAAAGACCATAAGTCAATGTCAATGCTAAGTTGTCATTTAGTTGGGCTATTAATTCAACTTCGATTCCTTGAAGATCAGCTTCCTTAGCATTGATGATATCTGCAGTCGGCTGACCATCAATAACTCTTCCAACTGTAATCTGTTGATTCTCATAAACAGTAGAAAAATAAGTACCATTTAAACGCAGCTTTCCATCTCGTAGAGTACTTTTGAACCCTACTTCATAATTATCGGACACTTCTGGTAGGTATGGTTTCATTCGAATATCTTGATTGAATCCACCGGATGAGTAACCTTTACTATAACTCGCATATGCCAATATATCTTCATTATATGCATGGCTTAATATAGCTCTTGAAGTAGTTTCGCTGTAATCAATCTCTTGATAACAACTATCACTAATTGCAATACCTGTAATAGGATCAATGTTACCTGGACATGCATAACCGGGGTCAAAACCTCCACCAGTTAGAGTCTGTCGTCTCAGATACTCTCTGTCATCATTAGTTCTCCTGAAACCTAATGTAAGATCCGTTTGTTCGTTAAAGGCATATGTGCCTTCTGCAAAAATTGCATCATTAGAATTAGTTACTGTATTAGATTGATACCTGGATCCAAACATCTGAGTACCCATAACTGTTTGGGCCACATTAAGCACTCCAGGAATAACTAAGTAGTACATTGGCCAAGCAGCAACTGATGGTGGTGTATAGCCCCTTAATACAGGAACATCTATTTCACCAAAACTGTCCTCTTCAAAAATATATGCGCCGATGGTCCAAGATAAGTTTCCTGTATCTCCAGTTAATCTTAACTCATGAGAATCTATATCATTTTCGCTAGGGTTATTGATCACATCAAGCAGATTAGTTGTCGTTGTTGTAGATGAATTACCACTTCCCATTCCCCAACCCCATGTACCATTATAGTTTTCAATTTCTCTATGATTTGAAATTAACATTAAAGTTGCGAAATCTAAATCAAGTGTTTGAGTCAAGGTAAATGAATCAGTATCGGAAGTGGTCTGTTGGTTGGGATTATTATCTCTGCCAAGTCCATACCCAGTATTCAAGCAATTACTTCTCATGGTGTCATAGGTACCCGCTAAATAAGCTATTGCTGGGAAACCTGTGGCAAGTGCTCCATTTTCAGGAGCTATAAAACGACAACTTGATAAAGTTGCAAGCTCATCTGATTCAAAATGATCATAGGTTAGTCTGGCGGTATAAGCATCACCAGTGTATTGAAAAGATGCCCTGAAGGATTGAGAATCCTCATTTCCTTGATATTGTCCAGTAATCTGATTTAACATCTGACCATCAGTTTCTTTTGACATCACTGCAAATCTTGAGGAAAGAGTATCGGAGATCGGTACATTCACAACACCTCTTAAGACTCTATGCCCTTCGTTACCAATACCAAGATTAATAAAGCCTTCAAATTCTTCAGTTGGACCTTTGGTGATGATATGAATCAGACCAGCAGTTGTATTTCTCCCAAAGAGCGTACCTTGGGGACCTCTCAATACTTCCACTCTTTCAACATCAATCAGATCAACCATTCCTCCCTGTGGTCTACTTAGATAAACTCCATCTATATAAATACCTATTTTTGGATCTTGAGTTTCAGACCAATTAGTCTGCCCTATACCTCGCAAGAAAACATTGGTTACTGTGGAATTGATTCCTTGAGCCTCAAAGCCTAAATTTGGTGTTAATTTTCCGATATCAGCTATTTCTGTTATGTTTCTTGCTTCTATCTGGTTTCCACCCAATGCAGTTATAGGAATTGGAACAGATTGTGCTGTTTCTTCCCTTTTTCTTGCTGTAACAACAACCTCATCAAAGACTGATGTCTCTTCGTCTGCTGCAATAGAAAATGAAGGAAATGATAGAAAAGAAAGTATAAGTAAGTTTCTCAATGACATAATTTTCTCCCCGTATTATGTGTATTAAGTACTCTAGAGGAAAAAAATAAATTAGGGAAGGTTTAATTTGAAAAGTAAATTATTCCCAAACTTCAAGGAAATCATCTAAATTATGTGCCGGCAATGGCTTCTCTTTTCCCATTGAAGTTCCTACATATAAATATCCAATAATTTGAAAGTTTTCTTGTAAACCTAAATATTTTGTAATTTCAGGGTTAAAAGCCATCTGTCCAGTTCTCCACACGGCAGAGAAACCCATCTCATGAAGTCCCAGTAGGATGTTTTGGGCTGCTGCTCCAAGTGATATTATTTGTTCTATTTCAGGTACTTTAGGATGGTGCTTTATATTTGCGGCTAGAATAATAACCATTGGAGCTCTAAAAGGAGCTTTAAGTAGTTTTTCTACTTCCGCATCCGTTAAATCTTGATTGAGAGATTTGGCAGTTTCTAAAAAGATATTTCCAAGCTTCAGTCTAGCCTCATCTCTTACTTCGATAAACTTCCAGGGTCGCAGTCTTGCGTGATCGGGAGCTCTCAATGCTCCTTTGTAAACTTCAGCCATCTGCTCATGAGTTGGAGCAGGATCTTCTAGGTGAGGGATAGAATTTCTAGTTTGTATTGCTGTTAATGTATCCAAAATATACTCTCAATGCTTATTTTACTACATAAACAACTCAGAAATTAGCCTCTTCACAAGAAAATTTACTTATAATTAAGGATATGAAAGGAATTCTCCTTATTAATTTGGGCTCTCCTAAAGATCTCGAACTAGACTCAATAAAGGAATATTTAAAAGAGTTTTTATCGGACGATCTTGTAATTGATTACCCTAAATTTCTCCAACAAATACTCGTAAATTGGATAATTATTCCGTCTAGATATAAAAACACTAGAGAAGCTTACTCAGAAATTTGGACAAAAAACGGTTCTCCGTTGATTAATGACACGCGTTTACTGGGTGAAAAGGTAAATTCTAAATCAAATACTCCTGTTGAGGTGTCGATGAGATATCAATTTCCTAGTATTGAAGAAGGATTGATAAATCTCAAAAAAAAAGGGGTGCTCCGAGATTTTTGTAGTTCCTCTATATCCTCATTACGCAATGTCTACCGTGTTAACTACGGAAAAGGAGGTTATAAGGATTGAAAATGAGCTTGAACTTGACCTTAAACTCAATTTCATTAAGGCCTTCTACAACGAACAAGAATATATCTCCAGTCTGAGCAATGTCATAAGTAATAATAGACAGACTGAAAGTGATTTCTTGTTATTCAGTTACCACGGAATACCTAATAGGCACTTATTAAAAACAGATCCTACTCAAAGTCATTGTTTGAAAGTGGAAAATTGTTGCGATATGGAATCTAAAGCTAAACCGTTTTGTTACAAGGCTCAAGTTATTGAAACTTCTAGGCTCTGCGCAAAGCAATTAGCACTTAAAGAAGATGAATGGGGAATATCTTTCCAATCAAGAATAGGTCCTGGATGGATACAACCTTTTACTGACAAGGAGTTAGTTAGACTTGCCGAAGTAGGTGTTAAAAATTTAGATGTAGTTTGTCCTGCTTTTGTAACTGATAACCTAGAGACTCTGGAAGAGATGAATATCCGCGGCAGAGAAACTTTTTTAGAAGCAGGAGGCAAGTCTTTTAACTACATACCTTGCCTTAACGATGAAGAGTCGTGGGTAGATTTCTTAGTTAATGCTTCAAAAAGATAAAAGGGACCTTGAAAAGTATCAAGATCCCTTTCTTAACCAACCTTTGGGGAGGGGTGTGATTAATCTGTTAATATTTATAGTCTGTAACAGATTCCGACTGGGTTAGAACGAGCCCACTGCGCTTGGGACTCGTTCTTGGGCGCCTATCAATAACATCTAATCTTCAATAAATGCTACCGTTAGCTGCACTATTACCAACCAATTACTTATTAGAATCTTCTAGTAATCGATAACCTTGCATTAACTTCCTCTCCTACAGATGCTTGGTGCGTGCTGTGAGAATGCGGGAAGTAAACTTCATCAGTGATGTTTTCAATATTTAATCTAACAGAAAGATCATCAGAAACATCGTAGTAAGCTGCAAAGTCGACTCTTGTATAGTCCGGTAGAACTAATCCAGGTTTGTTGTTACTAATATTAGATTCTCCTTGTCTAGTGACACCTAAGCCATATCCAAACTTGTCATTAACTTGGTATGTAGTCCATAAAGACATTGTATTTTCAGGAATCTCTCTTGGCTCTCCACCTGAACTGGTCTCACCGTCCATATCGCTGTAACCGAAGGAAACAAATAACTGATCGCTAACTTGTCCTTTAATTTCGAGCTCAATTCCATCTACTTGCAGTCCAACTATTTCAGCACCTTCTCCAGATTCATCACGTGTAGCTATAGTTTGTTCACTATCAAAGTAACTCGCTCTTAAGCTAAGGTCAGGAGTAATATCCCAGTTAACACCAACTTCCGTGCTTTCATATACATCAGGATCTAATGCTGCTGAACTTGCAGTTAGCTTTTTGTACTGCTCACCAGATCTTGGTAAGAAACTTTCACTATAACTGAGGTATAAAGACACACTATCTTGAGGCTTGAATATAATTCCTGCTCTAGGAGAAAATTCATCATCTTCCCTAGATTGTGATGATCCAGCTTTAAGATCGTCGACAGTTATATCAAATTGATCTAAACGTCCTCCTAAAAGTACTATCAAATTATCAGAAAGATCAATTTGATCTTGGATATATATTGACGTTACTTCTATGTCTGAGGTAGTGCTACTTTTCAGCTTAGTTGTGAAATCAACGCTAGTAGCAACTCCAGCTGAATTAGTAGCTATATTTAGAGGTCTTGAAACATTGAAAGACTCTTTATCTTTTTCTGTGGTTGACCAGTAAGTGTCATATCTGACATTTTTGTTGTCAGTATCGACTATTTCAGCTCCGATTAAGAGAGTATGAGTGGCTCCTCCAATTTGGATTTCATTTACTAAATTAGCAGAAATTATAAGATTCTCGCGTTCTGTTGGATCTCTGTAACCGTCGAGCGTAACTACATTAGTATCTAAATCGTAACCTGAGGCATACAAGTTTTGATACATCTTTTCAAACTCACTAGATGTAACAGAAAAGATTCCTTTTGAAGTGTCTGAAAAGTCAGTTGTCAGGATACCTCTGAAGATATCAGCTTCAAGAGTGGTGATATTGATATCTGAAGTTCCAAATACTACATCCTTCAGTGCTTCAACTGGTTTTCCGTTAGCAGTTGGTATACCCCTATCAATAAATCTTTCATGATCAGCGTATTCATAAGATAGATCTAGAGTAGTAGCTTCACTCATTTGAATTTTAACTGTTGGATTGAATCCAATACGATCACCGTCGTACATATCACGATGATTCTCTAGGCTGTCACTATGAACGTTAAAACGAAAAGCAGTATTATCACCAGTCGAAGTATTGTAATCAGCTGCAAAATCAAAGGCTCCAAAATCATCGGCACCTATATCAAATGATCCAAATTGCTCTCCAATTTGAGCTTTCTTTGTTACACGATTAGTGATTCCGCCTGTTCCGCCTCTTCCAAATAAAAGAGCATTTGGTCCTCTTAGAACTTCGACTTGATCTACATTGTAAAGAGAGCGGTAGTATTGAACATCATCTCTTGCACCATCTTGATAAAAATCAGCTGTAGATCTTACACCTCTAAATACAACTGCATCTCTATGTCCTTCACCTTGTGAGGTATTAACACCAGGCGTGTAACGAACTATGTCGCCTATTTCTCTTATACCCTGTTTACGAATGTCTTCATCAGTAACGATAGACAAACTTTGAGGTACATCAATAATAGCTGTTGGTGTTTTAAGAGCTTTAACTTGATCTGAATAAAGCACCTTACCTTTAACAACAATTTCTTCCACCGCTTCATCAGCAAACAAAGTAGCTGTAAAAGCAAGAGAAGAAACAACTATTGCTTTAAAAAAAGTTCTTATAAATTGAACCATTTTTTTACTCCCGTAAAGTTTATAAATACATCGTAATAATCAAAATTTGTAAATGAGAATGATTATTAGATCGATAATGATTCGCATCATAAATGAGAATCATTCTCAAATGCAATACTTTAATATTATTTTATTTATATGTTAGAACTGAGCAGAGTCAGTGCTCATGTGACTTTAGATCATTTTCAATATCTTCATGATCACCAACCATGATATGCAAATCACTCTTAGTAACATACTTCTCAAGGATAGGAATAAATAATAAAGGCACGATGCCACCCAAAACTATTCCTAATGCAGGTGATCTCATAGTTGGGTCAAGAAGAGACGCTATAAGATCTGCAAGTATATGGGCTATAACCGCCCCTACTATTCCAGCTATGTGTCCGTTAGATGTTCTCTTAAGAAGTCGATTTATACTCCAACCGGAGTAATAGCCAATAATTAAGATACCTACATGAACTAAACCAAAGACGAAGCCTCTTAGAAGACCTTCCTATAAACCGAAGGATGCGACGATTGCATCCATTAAGTATCTAGCTCTTTATCTAAGTCAAAAGCATTGTGGAGGGCCTTGACTGCTTTTGTCATTTCATCCTTTTTAATTACTACAGATATTTTTATCTCAGAGGTTGTAATCATTGAAATGTTAATTTCATTTTTTGCCAAAGTCTGAAACATTTTACTAGCAACTCCAGCATGTGCTCTCATTCCTCTACCTACAATGCTTATTTTGGCTATCTCATCATCAACCTCGATTGATCCCCCTCCCAACGCCTGAGATGTTTTTTGGAGAATGTCTTCAGCTTTTTTAGCATCACTTTTATCAACTGTGAATGTGAAGTCAGTATTATTATCTGCACTAATATTTTGGACGATTACATCAACTTCAATTCCAGCCTCGCTAATTGGGCTCAAGATCTTTGCTGCAACACCTGGTACATCAGGAACACCCCTAATAGTGAGTTTTGCTTCAGAGTCTATACTGCTTATCCCAGAAACAATTGGTCTTTCCATAATATTTTTCTCCTCTTGAACTAATGTGCCTTCACCTTCTTGAAAACTTGACAGAACACGAAGCGGTAAATTAAATTTACTTGCATATTCAACAGCCCTTAACTGAAGAACTTTTGCTCCTGAACTTGATAATTCTAACATTTCTTCAAAGCTTACCTCTTTCAATAATCTTGCTTTATCACAAACCCTAGGATCAGTTGTAAAAACTCCATCGACATCTGTATATATTTGGCATTCATCTGCTTTTAAAGCAACAGCAAGAGCAACGCCCGTTGTGTCAGAACCACCTCTACCTAGTGTTGTAATATCACCTAATTCATTCATTCCCTGAAAACCAGTAATTACAGGCACAACACCTTCATCAAGTTCTGAGGTTATCTTACTTACTTCAACATCTAGGATTCTGGCTCTGCTATGACTTGAGTTTGTTTTAATACCCAATTGATAAGCAGTATAAGATTTACCTTTTATGCCTCTTTTAAGGAGAGCCATAGCCAGCAAAGCAACGGAAATCTGCTCTCCAGTAGAGACCAAGGCATCATATTCTCTTAAATCAGGTTCAGGATTAATCTCTTTTGCTAAATCAATTAGATCATCAGTGCTTTTACCCATTGCGGATAAAACCACAGTGACTTTATTGCCTTTTTTGATTTCAGCTTCAACATTGTCAGCCACTGCTTTAATGCGTTCAGCATCAGCAACAGAAGTGCCTCCAAATTTTTTTACTATTAATTTGCCCATAAAAAAGGCGAGTATTCTATATTATTGATTAGTTAAAGAAACAATTAAGTCGGCTACTGAAGTTAAAGCCATATCTAAATCATCGGTATTATCAACTCCACCTTGAGCAAAGTCTGGTCTTCCTCCTCCACTTCCACCTAATTGATTAATTAAATGCTTCATTATTTCTCTGGCATCAATATCGACATCCCTAGAACATGCTACGATTGTCGGAGCTTTGTCATCTGTGATTGAAATCAAGGCTATTATGGTATTGGAACTTTTATTTCTTAATCTGTCGGCTATTTCTCTGAGTTCTTTTGCATCGATTCCTTCAAATATATTTGTTATTAATTCATAACCTTCAACTGCAAGTGAATTACTGATGAGACTTTCTACTGATGATCCAATGTCTTGTGATTGGATTTCTTTTGACTCTCTTTGTAATGACTTATTCAGAGCTACTAAACCCTCCAAGGCATCAATACAATTTTCGAATGTCTTAAATTCAGAAGTCTGATTCCCTAAGACTTTATTTAACTCAATATTTTCTTCTTTAATTTGAGTGATTTTTTTTAAAACCTGGTCATTAGAGCAATTAAGAATTTTTGAATAAGCGGAGATTTCGTCTTCTAAAAAGCGAATATATTTTAAAACCTCAACACCATCTCTGGAATCGAAATCATCAACTAGAAGTTCGTTGCTAATGGCCGAATATTCTTGCTCCAACTCATCTAATAGGAAATTAGCACCATCACCTGTTACTGCTTCAATCCTTCTGACTCCAGCAGAAATTCCAGATTCAGATATGATTTTCATCACACCTATTTCACCTGTTCTATCTACATGAGTACCGCCGCAAAGCTCAATAGAAAAACCGTTTCCTATATTGAGAACCCTAACTTCATCTCCATACTTATCTCCAAAAAATGCAACGGCACCTCTCTCCAAAGCTTCATTTATTGGAAGCACTTCGGTTATCGACTCTAGATCTTTTGTTATTTCTAAATTAATCAGATCTTCTATAGCTTCGAGGTCATCAGATTGAATAGAATTATTGTGAGCAAAATCAAATCTCAATCTAGATTCTTCAACCAGAGAACCCTTTTGCTCTACATGATCACCCAGCACACTTCTAAGAGCAGCATGCAATAAGTGAGTTGCACTGTGATTACTTTTTATTCTATTTCTGTGGGTTATGTTAATTTCAGCTGTTACAGAATCATTTTTATTAAAAACTCCAGATTTAACATGGCCTAGATGAAGAAATTGATCCCCTTTTTTCTGGGTATCATGAACTTCGAAAAGCGAATTATTGGACTGAATAAATCCTTTATCTCCTACTTGACCTCCAGACTCAGCATAAAATGGGGTCTCATCCAGAAGTATAAGTCCTTCTTCCCCTTCTCTTAATTCATCCTTATTACCTTCTTCGGAGCTAGAAATAATCTCTACTATCTTCGAGGATGTTGAATGGGTATCGTATCCTAAGAAGGCAGTTTCGCCTTCGATGTTTAAAGATTCTGGGATGAGTGTGTTGAAGTTACTCGATGACCTACCTCTTTCTTTTTGTTCTAGCATTAAGGCTTCGTATTCGTTTAAATCAACAATTAGATCCCTCTCGCGTGCAAAATCAGCAGTCATATCAACTGGAAATCCATAAGTATCGTAAAGTTTGAAAACGATATCACCTGGAATTTCGTTGTTTTCTAAGTCCTCAACTGCAGATTCAAGTAATTGCATACCCTGCTCTAAAGTAGTGGAAAACTGTTCTTCCTCTTTAAGTAAATTAGCTTTAATAATATCTGAGTTTTTTACAAGTAGGGGATAAGCAATGCCCATTTTTTCTTCCAAAACATGTACAAGCTTAGAGAGAATCCCATCTTTCATTCCAAGTTTGTGAGCATGTCTAAGGCCGCGTCTTATAATTCTGCGTAAGACATATCCTCTTCCTTCATTAGAAGGCACAACGCCATCTGCAATCAGGAACGAAGAGGCTCTTAAGTGATCTGATATTACTCTTAGTGAGGGGTTTGTTAGATCATTCTCTCCACTAATTTTTGCCGCTTCTTGGACTATAGACTTCAGAATATCGGTTTCATAATTATTGTTTTCATTTTGTAGGACAGCTGCCATTCTTTCCAAGCCCATTCCTGTATCAACACAAGGATTCGGAAGAGGACTTAAACTACCATCTTTACTTCTATCAAATTGAGTAAATACAAGATTCCAGATCTCTACAAACCGATCTCCTGGTTCATTTCCTAATTTAGGAGGATCTCCTTCAAGATGGTCGCCGTGATCATAATAGATTTCGCTGCAGGGACCGCAGGGACCCGTATCTCCCATAGTCCAAAAATTTTCCTCGTCATCTAATCTAGAAACTCTCGCAGGATCAACTCCAACTTTATTTATCCATATATCTTCTGACTCATCATCACTTTCGTGAACAGTAATCCATAACTTTTCCGGAGAGATTTTGTATCTTTGGGTTAATAATTCCCAGGCAAATAAAATTGCGTCCTCTTTAAAATAATCTCCGAAACTAAAGTTTCCAAGCATTTCAAAGAAAGTATGGTGTCTTGCGGTATAGCCTACGTTATCAAGATCATTATGTTTCCCTCCGGCTCTAATACATCTTTGGGAACTAACAGCTCGAGTATAACTTCTATTTTCAACACCTAATAGTAAGTCTTTAAAAGGAACCATACCAGCATTAGTAAATAGCAATGTTGGGTCATTAATCGGAACGAGAGAAGCACTTTCTACAAGGGTATGTTCTTTCTCTTGAAAGAAGTCTAAGTAGATTTTTCTTATCTCGTCAGTAGAGAGCATATGCTTCTATCAGAATATTTCAGCAAAAAAATTCATCATGGACTGCCAAGATCTTCTGTCAGCATTTTCATTATACTGAGTGCCCAAATTGGGATCATTTGCCTCTTGATTAGTAAAGGCGTGGTAAGTATTTCCATAACTATGGAGTTGCCAATCAGCTTCTGCTTCTGTCATCTCTTTTTGAAAGTCGTCAACCATTGATAAGGGTACCATTGGATCTCTTTCTCCATGCAAAACCAGAACTTTAGCCTTTATGCCATTATCTGCAATATCTGAACCCATTAGGAGCCCATGAAAACTTACGACTCCATTAATATCTGATCCTGATCTGGCAAGATCCAAGACGACCAAACCACCAAAACAATAACCGATAGCTGCTATCTTACTTGAATCTACTCCTTCGATTTCTTTACCTGCTTCTAAAGCAGAATTGATGACAGATTTTAATTTCTGTCTATCTTCTACAAGAGGAGTCATCAAAGATTGATTTTCTTCAGTTGAGGTGCCTACTTTAGCGTCTCCATACATATCTACTGCCATTGCCACATAACCCTCTTCTGCAAGTTCAATAGCTTTTTTTTCTACAAAATCATCTCTTCCAGCCCATGAAGGTGCTATCAGGATTAGAGGAGCAGAATCTTTCTCTGGTTTAGCCACGAAGGCTCTGTATTCCTGATCGCCGCATTGATAATTTATTTCTTGAGTCTTCATATTTATTTCTCCATTAATTCAAGTTCTTCTTTGAACCTTTTAGAATTTTGCACGTAATGTTTTGCTGAAAGAATTAGACCTTGTTTCTGATCTTCATTTAACTCTCCTTTGATTTTTCCTGGAGAGCCCAATACTAACGAACCGTCAGGTATTTCCATTCCTTCGGTGACTAAAGCATTAGCTCCAATTAGGCACCCTTTTCCAATTTTTGCTCCATTTAGAACTACAGAATTTATACCTATCAAACTTCCATCTCCAATAGTGCAACCATGTAACATTACTTTGTGGCCAATTGTTACGTCTTTTCCAATGTCTAATGGAAACCCTAAATCTGTATGCAATACAGAGCAATCTTGAACATTTGAACCCTCTCCAATTGTAATTAGTTCAGTGTCACCTCTCAAAACAGCCCCAAACCATATGCTGGCATTTTCGCATAGTCTCACTTTGCCGAGAACTGTTGCTGAATCTGCTACATAAAATTCACCATCAGTAATAGGTTCATGTTCACCTAATCTATAAAGCATTCTATTCCCCTTTGTTAATTACCTTTTGATTTAAGATCTATTCCAGCATCTAAAGCTATGTTTAAAAAATCTACAGTCATCATTGCGGTTAGCCCCCATATTATATAAGAGTTATATTCATAGGCAGGCATAAAAAAAATATCACCATTCCTGTTAATTTCATCATTTCTGTGTCTTTCGTCTTTTAAAAGAAAAGATAGAGGCACTTTAAAACAAGCTTCGATTTCATCAGAATTATCATTTAGCTCTATGTCGTGTGGAACTACTCCTACATAAGGAGTAACACTAATATTGAATCTAGAGACAACTGTATCTATGGGACCTAGAATTTCTACTTTCTTCCTATCTAAACCAGTCTCTTCCTCTGATTCCCTCAGAGCAGTATTCTCAAGAGAATCATCCTGTTCTTCGTACATACCTCCAGGAAAGGAAACCTCTCCTCCGTGAGATCCAACCTTATTAGATCTGAGTGTATAAATAAGTTCAGGGTCTTTAGAATCCGTAACTGCTATAAGAACAGCCGCTTTTCTTAACTCTGCTACAGGAGGTTTGCCGGAATAAGTTTGAATTTTGTCCGTAATTTTATCTAACATCAATAAATGTAATATCTTTTTGAAGATAGTTTATACTTCCGGCGCCTTAAATCGAAATAAAATAAGAAAATGAAATACTGCAGCGTATGCGGATCACTAACGGTAAGAAAGATACCAGAGGGTGATAATAGAGAAAGAGACTGTTGTGAAAATTGCGGTACTATCCACTACTCAAATCCCAAGATTATTGTAGGAACTGTACCCTTTCAAGACTCTTCAGTCTTGTTATGTAAAAGAGGCATTGAGCCTAGATATGGAAAATGGACCCTTCCAGGAGGTTTTCTTGAAAATGGTGAAACTGTTTCTCAAGGTGCATTTAGAGAGACGTTGGAAGAAACAAATACTGAAGTTGAAATGAAAGATCTCTATGCAATATTTAATGTTCCACAAATCAATCAGGTTTATATGTTATATCGTGCAAATGTTGTTTCTAATGACTACGCTCCAACTACAGAAAGTCTTGAGGTAAAGTTTTTTAAAGAAGATGAGATACCCTGGGATGAACTTGCTTTTCCATTTGTACCTATAGTTCTTAAGAATTTCTTTTCGGATTTGAAAAAAGGTGAATTTCCCCTTACGACCCACACTATAGAACGAAAGAAATAAACTCAATCAATAAAATCTTTCGCGTTCTGAAATAACTTTATCCACGGGCTATAATTTAACCAGTCTTCTGGACACCAAGAATATTGATCGTTCAAAAAAGCTCTTTCCGGATGAGGCATCATGATAGTAACTCTTCCGTTTTCATTCGTTACTCCTGCAATCCCATGAGGAGAACCATTAGGATTTAAGGGATAGGTCTCAGTATCTTCTCCAAAGCAGTCTGCATAAGAAATGGTAGTAAGTTTTTTGTCTAAGTTTTTTAATGACTCATTCGAAACCTCTACTCTGCCTTCACCATGAGCAACGGGGACTGGTATAACTGAACCCTTCATGTGTTTAAATAGTATGGAAGGTGAATCCTTTACAATGACTTGTACTAGCCTAGCTTCAAACTTCTCTGAGATATTTCTTTTAAAGCTTGGCCAATTATCAGTTCCGGGGATCAAACCTCTCAATTGAGATAGCATCTGACAACCATTACAGACTCCTAATGAAAAAACATTCTCATTTTGAAAGAAATCACCAAATTGATTTCTTAGTTCATCATTAAATAAAATACTATTTGCCCAACCCCCCCCCTGCTCCAAGGACATCGCCATAAGAAAATCCCCCGCAAGCTACCAGACCTTGAAAGTCTTGTAAGTTTTGTCTTTTGTCTATTAAGTCAGTCATGTGGACATCTATGCAATCAAATCCTACTTCATGGAAAGCTGCGGCCATCTCATTTTGACCATTAACTCCTTGCTCTCTGAGAATCGCAATCCTAGGCCTATAACTATTCAAATCAATTTTCTCAGGTACAGAAAAGGTTATTTTAGGGCTTAAGCCGGGATTCTTAATTTTAGTATCATTAATGTATTCAGCTTTTGCAGTATCCGGGTTATCTCTCAAGGACTGGATCTCATAACTTACCCTATTCCAGTTTTGTAACAGCTCTTTTATAGGAAGAGAAATTAAATTTTCTTCTTGAAAATTGATCACTATGTCTGCTGAGTCTGATAAAGAACCTATATTGTGAACATATTCGTTTAAAGCAGCATCGCTTAAAGCTTCCTGAACGTAATCTAGATCTTCATCTAAAACTTGTATTACTGCCCCTAATTCCTCATTGAAGAGGAACTTTAATAAGGCCCCTTCATCTTTTATAGCTGAATCTAGGTTAATTTCTAAACCCAATCTTCCAGCAAATGACATTTCGGCAAGAGTTGTAATTAGACCACCATCAGAACGATCATGGTAAGCAAGTATCTTTCTGCGAGACAACAGTTTATGAATTGAATCAACAAAAGCTGGCATCTCTTTTTCACACTCGACATCGGGTGACTCTCCACCAAGCTGGTTATTTAATTGAGCTAGGATACTCCCCCCCAATCTAGTATGGCCTTTTGCTAAATCTATAAAAAGTAATGAAGATTTTTTGCTTTTCTTTAATTCTGGAGTAACAGCAATAGATATATCTTGAATAGGAGCAAAACCAGAAACAATTAATGAGAGAGGTGATACTACTAATTTATCCTCTCCATTTTTACTCCATTCTGTAGACATAGATAGAGAGTCTTTTCCAACCGGTATCGCCATGTTCCATTTGGGACATAAATCAATTCCAACAGATTCTACGGCTTCAAATAGATCTTTATTCCCCTCTAATTTACCTGGAGAACCCATCCAGTTTGCAGACAATTTAATATCTGAAAGGCTTGATATTCCAGATGGCAAAATATTAGTTACAACCTCAGCAACAGAAATCTTAGCTGCAGCCTTGGAGCTCATCAATGAAAGTGGAGTCCTCTCCCCCATAGCCATGGCCTCTCCAGATAGTCCAGAAAAACTTGTCTTACATAAACCATAATCAGAAACCGGAACTTGCCAAGGCCCGACCATTTGATCCCTAGCTATCAAACCTGTGATAGATCTATCACCTATGGTTATGAGAAATGTCTTACTGGCCACAGTGGGATGTCTCAAGACTTCATATACAACCTCATTAGATACTTCATCGGGTAATTTAAGTGGTAGAGACCTTTCGGATTTATTTTCAAAAGATATGTGTGTTTTAGGCGGCTTTCCAAAAAGAACTTCTAAAGAAAGGCTGATAGGATAATTATCAAAATAAGAATCATATACTTCCAGGTGATTTCCCTTAGTAATTTCACCAACAACTGAGTAAGGACATCTTTCACGTTTACAGAAATTTGAAAACTTCTCAAGATTCTTCTCTGAAATAGCCAAAACATATCTTTCTTGAGACTCATTGCACCATATTTCCATTGGAGTCATTCCCGGTTCAGAGTTAGGTATATCCCTCAAATTTATTAAACCTCCATGTCCACTATCTTTTACAAGTTCGGGTATAGCATTTGATAAACCGCCTGCACCTACATCATGAATAAATAAAATTGGATTATTTTTATCTTGCCAGCATCTATCTAAAACCTCTTGGCATCTCCGCTCCATTTCCGGGTTTTCTCTTTGAACGGAAGCATAATCTAAATCCGAATCTCCTTCGCCAGAAGAGAGAGAAGAAGCCGAACCTCCGCCCAATCCTATTAGCATTGCAGGACCACCTAAAACTACTAGTTTTGAGCCAATGGGCACTTCTTTCTTCAATGCATGTTCGGTTTTAATATTTCCAAGACCTCCAGCCAACATTATTGGTTTGTGATAACCAAAGTGATTGAATGAGTTTTTTGATTCAAAAGATCTAAAATATCCTAAGATGTTGGGTCTTCCGAACTCGTTATTGAAAGAAGCGGCTCCAATAGGTGCGTCTAACATTATCTCTAATGGAGAAGCTATCCGATCTGGTTTATCCTCTTTAAATTCCCATCTTTCTTTTAAATTTGGAATACGCAGATTAGATACTGAAAAACCTGTTAATCCCGCTTTTGGTTTTGCTCCAATTCCAGTTGCTCCCTCGTCTCTGATTTCACCTCCTGAACCTGTAGAAGCTCCAGAGAAAGGTGAAATTGCTGTTGGGTGGTTATGGGTTTCTACCTTTATTACAAGATTAATCTCTTCTTCAGAGAGGATGTATTTACCATCTCTAGGAAAAAATCTTTTTTCCATGTTACCCTTAAGTATTGCTGCATTATCTTCATATGCAGAAATAACACCGTCCGAAAAATTCTTGTGCGTATTTCGGATCATATCAAATAAGCTCTTAGGATTTGGTTCTCCATCAATAGTCCAATCTGCATTGAAGATTTTATGTCTACAATGTTCTGAATTAGCTTGGGCGAACATCATCAGTTCAGCATCCGTAGGGTCTTTATTTGTTTTTGCATAGCTCTCATACAAATAAACAATTTCTTCTTGATTTAGAGCAAGGCCCAATTCTGTATTGGCTTTCTGCAAGGCATTTATTTTTGTGGAGGTTATATCAATACTTTGTAACAAACCTGGTTCAAGGTTGGAAAAGAGTTGAGGTATTTCTTCAAGGCTGAGAATAACATTCTGAGTCATCCTGTCTGACAGAATATTACCCATTCTAAGCAACTCTGTAGCCTGAATTTTCTTTGTAAAAGAATAATACAATCCCCGCTCTACTCTCTCCACGAAATCTATACCGCAGTTTCCAATTATTTCTGTAGCTTTAGATGACCATGGAGAAATGGTTCCTATTCTAGGAGTTAACAGAAAGAAGCTTTTATCCACAATGTCCTGAATATCACTTCCAACAAGCAAATCAGACAATTGTTTATAATCTTCTTCAGAGACATATGACGAATCTTTTCGTAATTTAAGAAAATAAATTTCTCTAGCACATACATCGCTAGATTTATCTAAAGATAAAGATTCTCTTATTCTGTTTAGTCTAAATTCAGAGGAATTTTCAGAGCCTAGTATGGCAACGATATTTTGCGAAACTTCTATTCTTAAGTTCATTAAAGTTGCTTGACATTGTAATAAAAGCAAAAGTTAAGTAAATAGCTTATCTTGTGGTTTTCCTCATAAAAAGCCACTATATGTTGTGTATTTATTAAATATTAGACCTAGGTTATGGAAAAATCATATTTTTCACATAGAATGCGAAAAAAATTGGGGGAATCATGTTTAGCTATCTAAAATTTAGATACTCTTTTATTTTTTTTCTGAGTGTATTGACAGTTCTAAGCTTGGAAGCTCCAGTACTTAAATCTTACTCTGCTCAAGAGAAAACTTTCTTCATGGAGGAACTCGAGTTTTACTGGCAGGAGGATAAACCGGGTTTAACTACTTTTTTAGAAAGAACAAATACAAGACTACCAAAATACAAATTGCTTTTTGAAGAGGCTGCAGAAGGCATTGATGTTCATTGGAGTCTTATTGCTGCAATCAGTTATCAGGAATCGCATTGGAACCCAAAAGCAATTTCTGATACTGGTGTAAGAGGAATGATGATGCTTACACAAAAGACTGCAAAAGAAATGGGAATTAATAGAAGAACTAATCCTGAAGATAGTATATTTGGAGGTGCAAACTATTTCCAAAAAACAATGAACAGGCTTCCTAGCGAAATGTCCAAATTAGATAAAATTTGGATGTCTTTAGCAGCTTACAATCTTGGTTATAGAAATCTAGAACTGGCTAGAGACCTTGCCAAATCTAAAAACCTTGATCCTAATGATTGGTCAGAGGTTTCTTTAGCTTTAGAAGATATTTTAAAGGACCGCTATGGTAGAGAATCTGAAGAATTTGTTAAACATGATCAAGTAATGAAATATGTTAAAAATATTAGCCTTTACTATAAAACTCTGTCTATCCTATACAAAGAGGAGGAGTTACTGGTTCTAGCTAATTAGTAATTTCTGCTTCAGTTCTTCCACTCTATCTCTGTAGCTTGCTGCCTCCTCAAACTCAAGATTTTTAGCATATTTATACATTTGGTCTTCGAGTCTGATAATTTCTTTTTTAACTTTTTCAGGATCATCAAAACTTTCAATTGGATCAAATTCTATATCTCGTAAATTATCTAGCTTCCTTCTTGACTTAGACTTACCTTTAACAGATCTAGCACCTTCCATAATATCTCCTATGCCTTTTTTGATACCTTTAGGCTTTATGGAGTGTTTAATATTAAAGGCCTCTTGTATGTCTCTTCTTCTATTAGTCTCTTCAATAGCTCTTTCCATAGATCCGGTTATCTTATCTGCATAAAGAATGGCCTTTCCTTCTATATGTCTTGCAGCACGTCCTATAGTTTGAATAAGAGAGCTTTCAGATCTCAGAAAACCTTCTTTATCTGCATCAAGAATTGCCACTAAAGCAACTTCAGGAATATCTAATCCCTCTCTCAAAAGATTGATACCAACCAACACATCGAATGCTCCAAGTCTCAAATCTCTTATGATTTCTACCCTCTCTACTGTATCAATATCAGAATGAAGATATCGAACCTTTGTTCCATTTTCGTCTAAATATTCTGTTAAATCCTCTGCCATTCTTTTAGTCAGGACAGTTACAAGAACTCGATCTCCTTTTCCTACAATCTGATTAATTTCTTCTTGAAGATCGTCTACTTGGTGGGTAGCAGGCCTAATTTCTACTTGTGGATCAGTGAGTCCAGTTGGTCTGGCAACAAGCTCAGTTATACTCCCCGAATTTTCTATTTCATATTTTGAGGGAGTTGCAGAGAGAAATATTCTTTGACCTGAAAGTTTCTCCCATTCATCAAATCTAAGAGGACGATTATCTAAAGCAACAGGTAATCTGAAACCATAATCAACTAAAGTTTGCTTTCTTGATCTGTCACCTCTGTACATTCCACCTAACTGAGGCAAGGATACGTGAGACTCGTCAATGAAGACTAAGGCATCTTGTGGTAAGTATTCATACAGTGTTGGAGGTGGCTCCCCAGGCTGTCTATCTGATAAAAATCTAGAATAATTTTCTATTCCTGAACAAAATCCTAGCTCTTTGAGCATCTCGATATCATATTTTGTTCTCTCTTCAAGTCTTTGTGCTTCAACCAACTTATTTTCTTTCCTTAAATAGTCTAAGCGGTGCTTAAGCTCTTCTTTTATAAACTCTATCGCTTGAAGAACTTTATCTCTTGATGTGACGTAATGAGATTTAGGATAGATAGTTATTCTAGGAACTTCCCTAAATATTTCTCCAGTTAAAGGATCAAAAATTTTTAATGCTTCTATTTCATTTCCAAAAAGCTCTATTCGAAGAGCTTCTTTCTCAGAATCAGCAGGGAAGACATCTATAACATCGCCTCTTACTCTATACATGGATCTTTTAAATTCAACTTCATTTCTTTGGTATTGCAGTTCTGCAAGTCTTCGCAAAAGAGTTCTTTGATCTACTTCATCTCCCCTATCTAAATGAAGGACCATTTGCAAATATGATTGAGGATCACCCAAACCGTAAATAGCAGAAACAGAAGCTACAATAACTACATCTCTCCTTTCCATTATGGCCTTTGTGGCAGAGAGTCTCATTTGTTCTATGTGTTCATTTATTGAAGCATCTTTTTCAATGTAGATATCCGTTGTAGGTACATAAGCCTCGGGTTGATAGTAGTCATAATAAGAAACAAAATACTCAACAGCATTATTAGGAAAATACTCTTTGAACTCTCCATACAACTGTGCAGCTAAGGTCTTATTGTGAGCCATAACGATTGCTGGTCTTTGAACTTCTTGAATTACATTCGCCATCGTGAATGTCTTCCCTGATCCTGTAACACCAAGAAGTGTTTGATTGAGTAACCCGTCATTCAAACCTTTTACTATTTCATTAATAGCCTTTGGTTGATCACCAGCTGGTTTATAGTTTGATACTAAATCGAATTTCTTTGACATATTTTTACAAAAAATATTATACGCTGAGATTGTAAGCGTTATAATTACTATATTCCCCGATAGCTCAGTTGGTAGAGCAAATGACTGTTAATCATTGGGTCGCTGGTTCGAGCCCAGCTCGGGGAGCCATACATCAGGCCCACTGAAAAAGTGGGCCTTTTTTTATTGTGATAGTATTAACTGATATATGCCAGCAAAATTATTCAACCCTGAGTCAGAAGAGCCTTTTGTATTCAGCCGTTCAAGAATAGATAATTTCTTGGAATGCAAAAGATGTTTTTATCTAACAAATAAAATTGGTATTGCTAGACCGCCTTCGTTTCCTTTTAACCTCAATAATGCTGTTGATGAGCTTTTAAAAAATGAATTTGATATCTACAGGGAGAAACAGGAACCTCACCCTATTATGGTTGAAAATAGAATCAAAGCTCTTCCTTATCAGCACCCAGATCTTGAAGAATGGCGAGAGTCATTGAGGCATGGAATTAAGCGATTTCATAAAGAAACCAATCTGATCTTAAGGGGTGGTTTAGATGACTTATGGATTAATACAGAAACAAATCAACTAATAGTTGTAGATTACAAAGCAACCTCCAAAAAAGGAGAAGTCAGTATCGATGCTGACTGGCAAATAGGTTACAAAAGGCAAATAGAATTTTATCAATGGTTGCTCAGAGGCAATTCTTTTGACGTATCAGACGTCGGATATTTTGTTTATTGCAATGGTATTTCTGAGAAAGATGAATTCAATAATATGCTTGAATTTAAAACGAAGCTCATACCTTATAAAGGCAATGATTCATGGGTTGAACCAACACTATATGATTTAAAAGAGACTCTTATGAAAGAAGAAGTTCCTGATGCAGACTCCAAGTGCAGTTATTGTTCATATGTTAAAAAAACTTTGATGGTTTAGATTAAGCTTTTTTCCAGGTGGTTCCGGCTTCTTTGTCTTCAAGAATTATGCCCTTCTCCAAAAGCTCATCTCTTATCTTGTCAGATAGTTCAAAATCTTTTTCTTTTCTTGCTTGGTTTCTCTTCAAAATATAACCTTCAATTTCTTCGTCACTGATACCAATTCCTTCTGTGAAATAATTTTTAGCTTTGTCTTGAAGTAGTCCCAAAATGCTAGAGAGACTAACCAATTCTTTAGCCAACAAAGATGCTTCTTCAAATTTATTTTTTTTCTTGAGGGAATTAATTTGTCGAGCAATTTCGAATAAAACTGATATAGCTGAGGGTGTATTAAAGTCATCTCCCATAGCGTTATGAAATTTATCTGAATATTTTGTTGGAAAATATTCTTTTGTTTCATACTCAAGATCTTGCAAAGAATTATAAAGCCTATCTAAAGAATTCTTTGCTTCATTCAATCCAACTTCCGAATAATTAAGAGGGCTCCTGTAGTGACTAGAAATCAAAAAGAGACGCAAGACCTCCGGTGAATTAATCTCTAAAGCGTCTTTTATTGTTACAAAATTCTTAAGAGATTTAGACATTTTCTCTTTATCAATCCTTAAAGATCCCGTATGCATCCAAACTTTGGCAAACTCTTTACCAGTTACACATTCAGACTGAGCAATCTCATTTTCGTGATGAGGAAACTTAAGATCAGACCCTCCTCCATGAATATCAAAAGTTTCACCCAATGCATCCATGCTCATTGCTGAGCATTCAATGTGCCAACCTGGTCTGCCAGCACCCCAAGGTGAATCCCACTTCAGTCCCTCAGTATTTTTTTTCCAAAGGACAAAATCAGCAGGATTTTTCTTATCTGTATCAATATCAACTCTGGCGCCAGCCAACATATCTTCTAAGTTTCTTCTCGATAGTTTCCCATAAGAATTAAAAGACTCGGCTGAGAAATAAACATCTGAATCACCTTCGTAAGCGTGTCCTTTCTCTATGAGAATCTCGATAAGAGAAATAATAGAGTCAATATTGTCAGTTGCCCTAGGTTCTGAATCAGGTTCGATCATACCCAATGACATAAAATCCTCATTCATTGAATGTATATATTTTTCTGTCAATTCTTTTGGAGAAATATTCAGCTCTTCTGCTCTCGCAATAATTTTGTCATCTACATCAGTTATATTTCTTATGTAGTGCACTTCGTAGTTAATACTTCTTAAATATCTGACAATAAGGTCAAACGATATAAAAGTTCTCGCATGACCAATATGAGTGTCGTCATAAACTGTCATCCCACAAACATACATCTTGATCTTATTTTTTTCTAAAGGTACAAGAGTTTCTTTCTTACCTGATAACGTATTAAAAACTTTCACAGCTCAGATGCCTCTTTTAATTTTTTTTGAACTTGTTCTGTACCGATCAAATTAACCACTCTATCCAGTTCTGGGCCTTTAGTTTGGCCAGTAATTGCACATCTTAAAGGCATGAACAGTTCTTTTCCTTTCTTGCCAGTAATAGAACCAATATTTTGCACTGTTTCATTCCAGTCTATGATTTCAGATGGGATAGCATCATATGCTTGAAGGTAGAACTCCTTTCCAGCGGACCTAATGATATTGATAATTTCCTCTCTTTTCGTCAATGGAGTTAAGAATAAGTTATTTAAATACTCTTGAGCCTCATGGGGAAAAATAATGTTATCTTTAATCAGAGCAACAAAGTTTTCATTATCAACCGAAGAAGGCAACCCTTCGAGGGAATCTTTCAGCCAGATACTGCATTCATTGATATTCAATTCTTCAACCGCTTTCTTTTGCCAATAGAGAAGTTGATCCATATCGAATTTACTTGGTGAACTGGAAATATTATCTATTTTGAATTCATCTGCTAACTCACTATGAGTCTTCAGATCATTATCAACTATGGTGTGACCAACTCTAGAAAGATAATTACTAACTGCAATAGGTAGATATCCTTGCTCTCTTAAATCATTAATCGAAATACTGCCGTTCCTTTTTGACAAAGGAGCTCCATCTGAACCCGTAAATAGTGAAACATGAGCATATCTTGGCAGTGAAAGACCTAGTGCTTCAAGAAGTGCTATTTGTCTAGGTGTATTACTAAGGTGATCGTCTCCTCTCAATACAAGATCAACTCCCATCAAAGAATCATCAATTGCATTCGCAAACATGAAAGTGGGCGTATTATCTTTTTTTCTTACAATAAAATCATCGAGATCGTCAGTAGAAAAGGACTGCTCTCCCTTAACTAAATCTTTGAACTCGATTGTGCTATCTTTGGGGATTCTAAATCTATATACCGGTTTATTTCCTTTATCCAGTTCCTCTTTTACTTCTTTTTCAGTAGCATCAGACCAAACTCCCGTATAGCGAGGCGGCTGCCCAGAAGCAATTTGATTTCGTCGAATAATTTTTAATTCCTCTTCGCTAGTGAAGCAAGGGTATATAAGGTTTTTTTCTAAAAGAGCCTTGTAAAACTCTTCATATAAATCGATTCTCTCAGATTGATAATAAGAATCTTCTTTACCGCCTACTTCTGGACCTTCATCCCAATCTAGGTCCATCCATTTCAAGTCATTACAAATTGCTGTAGAAAACTCCTTTTTAGACCTTTCTAAGTCTGTATCTTCAATTCTTAGGAGGAAAGATCCATTATCCTTCTTTGCTATAAGCGAACTAAAAAGAGATGTACGAAGATTTCCAAGATGCAAAAGACCTGTTGGACTTGGACAAAATCTAGTTTTATTTATCTTCATGTCCTTAATATATTGGAAGCTTAACCATAAAGTTCGTATTATAGCCTCCTCACGCATATGAATTTAAAAGAAATATGAACAAACTCACTTCCCTCTTAAGCTTAGTTATAATTTTTATTGGGCTTTCTTGGATTGCGGGCTGTTCTCAAAATGAAAAGGAGATAAAAGTGATAACTTTTGAAACAACACTAGGCCCAATTGTAATAGAGCTTTTTGAAGAAGAAGCACCTGTAACATCAAAAAACTTCTTAGAGTATGCAGAAAGTGGTTTTTTTAATGGAACCTTATTCCACAGAGTAATTCCAGATTTTGTTATACAGGGTGGAGGGATGGAATCCGGTATGGTTAACAAAGAAGGCAATCCCCCCATTATGAATGAAGCAAATAATGGTTTAAAAAACCTTAAGTGGTCTTTATCAATGGCTCGTACCAATGATCCTCATTCAGCGAGCTCTCAATTCTTCATCAACTTGGTAAATAATGTCTCTTTAGATCATACAGAAGAAACTATTCAAGGCTGGGGTTACGCAGTCTTTGGAGAGGTTGTCGATGGCTTTGAAACTGTTGAATCTATTGCCTCTGCTGCTACAGGTTCCTCTGGTTTTCACCAAGACGTGCCTCTTGAAGAAATTTCTATAATAGATACCAAAGTCACCACTGAATAAATTAATTAAAAAAGAAAGAATGGCTTACTGTTTTATATCTGATCTCCACTTGCAAGAAAGTAGGCCAGATATTACTAAAGCATTTCTAGAGTTTCTTGACGATACTGCCTCTAAAGCTGAAAAGCTATATATCCTTGGAGATTTATTTGAAGCCTGGATAGGCGATGATGATCAAAATAATTTCATCTCAGAAATCCAGGCAGCCCTGCTAAAGACTAACAAGACTACAAAAATCTTTTTCTTGCATGGTAATAGGGATTTCTTGATTGGAACAAAATTTGCGTCTTCCTCTGGTTTCGAACTTCTTCATGATCCTACTATTGAAGAAATGTTTGGAAACAATGTTCTCCTAATGCATGGAGATTTACTCTGTACAGAGGATCATGATTATCAGGCCTTTAGAAAAACTAGTAGAGATCCCAAATGGCAAGATGAATTTCTGAATAAGTCTATTCAGGAGAGGCAGGAAATTGCTCTTAATCTAAGGACCATTAGTAAAGAGGCAACTGAGATTAAGAAAGATGAAATTATGGATGTATCTACAACTGAAGTTATTAGAATAATGGAAGAGTCTTCCGTCAATCTGCTAATACATGGCCATACACATAGGCCAAAATCTCATAATATTAAAGTCAATGATCAGCCTGCTGAAAGGATTGTTTTAGGAGATTGGGATACATACGGCTGGTATATATGGATGGACTCCAGCTCTTGCGAGCTAAAAAATTTTCCTATCTCCTAGATACAAAAAGCAACTGAAACAATAGTCCGATAATTAAAGTCAACATCCCCAAAATAACTCTTGGATCACTGTAATAGCCAATTGGTTCAACGGGGAATGCAATTGTCTTTTGTAATGCAGCAATCTTAAAAGCATGCCTATCTCTCATGTCAGGATGAGTAACTACCTCCATGAATGCTCTACGGCTTTTATATCTCATTAAAGCTGCTTGATCCCAAGTCTCTGCCCCTTCGATACCAACTATATCCATAGATTCCCAGATAGCATAACCTCCAAAGATTGGATGTGAAGCTCTTTTTAGAAGATTTGGCCACATATGCTCCATGTATCTAGACATCAGTTGATCAGCTGACTCTCCTGAATTTGCACCCGCTACATCTTCGGGATTCTTATTCATTTCTATACTGTTCACCATAATGAATTGCCTTCCGGTATCTTGCTCCATAAACTTTCGAAGAAAATCTTTTCTTAGCTCAGATGAGATATAAAAGTCATCCTCGGAGTCTGAAGACATTTCGAAATTTCTTAAATTTTGATCATACTTAATTAGGAAATCCTGTATTTCGTCTTCACTTAGCTTTCCTCCCATATCCGTATACCAGAAGAAAAAGCATGCATAAATCGTTACTAAAATTAACCAAGTTTTCATATGTACTATTATCGAATATCTTTTTTTCATTAATAGTAGGTTAAAAGCTTTACAAAATCATCCTTTAATTATACTGTATATATATACAGTATTAATTTATAAAACCCTTATGAAAATTGACTATCTGGGCGATGCATCAGAGGAGGATTTATCCCTTCTAGAGATCCCCTATTTTTTGAATACTGTTCGGGTAGGTTGGCCAAGTCCAGCTGATGATTATGTAGAAAGGCCTATAGATCTGAATGAATATTTAATTAAAAATTCAGCTGCTACATATTTTGTTCGCGTAAGTGGAGATTCAATGATAAATGCACATATAGGAGATGGAGCTATCCTTGTGGTAGATAGAAGCATAGAGCCAAGTCATAACAAAATTGTCATCGCATCAATCGATGGATCGTATGCATGCAAGCGGTTATTACTGAAACCAAAGATATGTCTCATGTCTGAAAATCCAAAATATCCGCCCATACTGATCAGTCAAGAAGAGGAATTAGAGATAGCGGGTACAGTGATAGCCTCTATAAATCTTTACTAAGCTATGACTTTCGCCCTAGTTGACTGTAATAGCTTTTATGCATCCTGCGAAAGGATATTTAGACCAGATATAAAAAAACGACCTGTGGTGGTTTTATCAAATAATGATGGTTGTGTAGTTGCTTTATCTAAAGAAGCAAAGCAACTAGGAATAAAGATGTGTGAACCTTGGTTCAAAATAGAAAAGTCCTTTTTAAAGAAAGGAGGAGTGGCTTTCTCTTCAAATTATGAACTGTATGCAGATGTATCATCAAGGGTAATGCAAACCTTAGAATATCTAGCTCCAGAGGTAGAGGTTTACAGCATAGATGAAGCATTTTTAGATATTACGGGGCTAAGAGACTATGAAGAATTTGGTTATCAATGTAAGGAAACTATAGATCGCTGGGTGGGGATACCTGTTTGTGTTGGTATAGGCCCTACAAAGACTTTAGCAAAAGTAGCAAACTATGGTGCTAAACACTATCCTGCAACTAAAGGTGTAGTGGATCTAACAAGTGAAGATAGACGAAAAAAATTGATGGCCCTAATGCCGGTTAGAGAAGTATGGGGAGTTGGCAGCAGAATTAATAAAAAACTAAACAGCCTTGGAATAAAAACTGCCTTAGATCTAGCAGAGGTAGATACAAAATTAATAAAGAGAAAATTTAGTAGCGTCCTCGAGAGGACTGTAATGGAGTTAAAAGGATATCCATGCATAGGCTTAGAGCAGCAGCCAAAGACAAAAAAACAAATAGTAGTGAGCAGAACTTTCAGCAAGAAGGTTAATGATATTGATTCTATTAATGAAGCTGTCAGTGATTATGCATCCCGCGCATGTGAAAAATTAAGAAGAGAAGATCAGTATTGCAAAATGGTCTCTGTTTTCATGAGAACTAACTACTTTCGAAAACAAGATCAGCAATACCATGGATTCAGAAGTTATAAGTTATTTTCTCCAACAAATGATACTAGAGATATTTTGAATGCTACAAGGCAGCTAACAAAACAAATCTTCAAAACTGATATTAATTTTAATAAGGCAGGTGTAATGCTAAGCGATTTTTATGATGAAGACGTATATCAAGGTGATCTATTTAGAACAAGAGAAGAAAGAGCCGATAGCAAAGAATTAATGAAAACAATTGATAAAATAAATTCTTCTGGAGTCGGCAAGATAACATTTGCTTCTCAAGGAATCACAAAATCATGGTCTATGAGAAGATTATTAAAATCACCTCGATATCTTACAAGCTGGGAAGAGATGCCGATCGTGAGGTAGCATTAAAGGCCGCTATGAAATCTAAAGAGGTTGTCTTTTTTGTTTATAAAGTCGGACTCAATTGCAGATATATGGAAAAGCCTTTGTGACCAATCCTCATTATAGATAGTAGTATAGAGATCTAAGTAAAGATCACAGTGACGAGCTTCAGCCTCATATAACTTGGAGTAAAAATTCTTAAGCATGGGGGGCAGATGAGGAATTAAGGCATGAAACCTTTCACAAGAACGAGCTTCTATCAATGAGCAAACAATAAATGTGTCCTTCAATCTCTCTGGTTCTTTAGAAGAGCAAGAATCATATAAAGTTTTAGCATATTTACCTGACTTCAAATTCTTATACTTGAATCCAAGCTTATTCATAATCCTAAGCACTTGCTCGAAGTGTAGTAGCTCTTCTCTAGCAAGGGGTGAGAGGGACTTTGCTAAATTAAAATGTGGATACTTATGTATTAAAGAAATAGCTGTTGTAGCAGCCTTTTTTTCACAATGTGCATGATCGATTATAAGAATTTCTAAAGAATCTAAAGCTTTTTCTATCCAAGCTTTAGGAGTAGGAGAGCTAAGAATAGTTTCCCAAGTATTAGACATTAAAGTACTTCTCGGTATTGAAGTATCTCTGGTAATGGGCTTCAGATAATTTGAAAAGCTCCTCTTCCATAACTTTTTTCAGTTCAGAAAGATTTGATACTGAATCATCTTTTAACTCAAAACCAAAATCACTGGTGTTAACGATAGATTGGCTACCTGAGCGAAGAAGATCAAATATCCAACATAGTGGATCATTATCCTCATCAAATTTTATCTTGTATTCGAGTAATTGAGACTGAAGTAGACCTTGATCAGTGATACGAATCTTAGATTCCATAATTTGAACTTTTAATAATTCGAGCCTGTTAAGTACAGATCTTTTTGCTGCATCATCGTAACCATTCCACTGTATTATTTCATGTTGAAACCTTTTACAGCCTCTACAAACCTCATCTCCAAAGACTGTAGAGCAGACGCCTATGCATGGAGTTTTTACTGACTTACTCATCGATTATCATGATATATCTATGTAACTTCAACGCAACTTTAAATTGAAGATTATGATAATATGCCGCACCAAATATAAACTTCAACTTAAATTATCATGCTAGAAAATTACAAGGAACATGTAGAAGAAAGATTGAGTCAAGGCATCCCTCCCCTGCCCTTGAATGCCGAACAGGTTTCTGAGCTCGTAGAGCTTTTAAAATCTCCTCCAAGTGGTGAAGAAGAATACATATTAGACCTTATTACAAACAGAACTCCTGCGGGAGTTGACCCTGCAGCTTACGTGAAAGCTGCCTTCTTAACGGCAATTGCTAAAGGAGAGACCAACTCACCACTCATTGATAAAAAACATGCTACCGAGCTATTAGGAACAATGTTGGGTGGCTATAATGTGGAATCACTAATAGGCTTATTAGAAGATGAAGAAGTAGGTTCTTTAGCAGCCGAGGGCTTAAGCAAAACTCTTTTAATGTTTAATGCCAAGCACGATGTAATTGAACTAGCTAAGAAAAATGAAAATGCTCAAAGAGTTGTTGATTCTTGGTCTAATGGTGAATGGTTTACAAATAAACCAAAACTTCCAGAAGTAATTAAAGCAATAGTCTTTCGTGTTGAAGGAGAAATTAATACTGATGACTTGTCTCCTGCTCCAGATGCACCCTCTAGACCTGATATCCCACTTCATGCTCTTGCAATGTTAAAGAAGACCATGGATGATCCGATAGGAACTATTGAAAAGTTAAAAGAATCAGGTCTTCCGGTAGTTTTTGTCGGCGATGTGGTAGGAACAGGCTCTTCAAGAAAATCAGCTACAAATTCACTTTTATGGCATATAGGAGAGGATATCCCCTTCATCCCAAATAAAAAGCAAGCGGGCATATGTATAGGAGGCAAAATAGCTCCTATATTCTTCAATACTTTAGAGGATTCTGGGGCTTTAGCCTTTGAGTGTGATGTTAGCAGAATGAATTTAGGGGATGTAATTGAAATATATCCATATGAGCAGAAAGTTGTTAACTACGATACAAAAGAGGTTTTATGTAGCTACGAATATAAATCTAATACATTATTAGACGGAGTGAGGGCTGGTGGCAGAATACCTCTCATTATTGGCAGAAGCCTCACAGATGAGACAAGAGAAATTCTTAAGTTAAGCTCTTCAAAAGTCTTTGTGCGTCCTGAAGAAGCGGAAAAAAGTGAAAAAGGTTTTACACTTGCACAGAAGATGGTTGGAAAAGCCTGCGGAGTTGAAGGCATAAGACCTGGTATCTACTGTGAACCAAGAATGTCTACGGTTGGTAGTCAGGATACCACAGGCCCTATGACAAGAGATGAATTGAAAGAGCTAGCTTGTTTAGGCTTTAACTCAGATTTGGTAATGCAATCTTTCTGTCACACCGCCGCATATCCATTACCTAAAGATATAGAAATGCAGCACACTCTTCCGGAGTTCATCCAAACCAGAGGGGGAGTAGCTCTAAGGCCTGGAGATGGTATTATTCACTCTTGGCTAAATAGAATGTTACTTCCAGATATGGTGGGTACAGGGGGAGACTCTCATACCCGCTTTCCACTAGGAATCAGTTTTCCAGCTGGATCGGGTCTAGTTGCTTTTGGAGCTGCTTTAGGAGTTATGCCTTTGGATATGCCTGAATCTGTTTTGGTAAGATTTAAAGGGGAAATACAACCGGGAATTACATTAAGAGATTTAGTAAATGCCATCCCTTATGCTGCCCTGCAATCTGGTCAACTGACACTACCCAAAGAGGGGAAGATAAATGTATTTTCTGGCAGATGTTTAGAAATAGAAGGTTTACCCGATTTAAAAGTGGAACAAGCCTTTGAATTGTCGGATGCTTCTGCTGAAAGATCAGCATCGGGGTGTACCATAAAACTCAATGAAGAACCTATTAGAGAATACTTAGAGTCTAATATAACTCTTTTAAGATGGCTTATTTCAGAAGGTTATGAAGATAAAAACACTTTGGAGAGAAGAGCTCAGGCTATGGAAGCTTGGCTAGAAAATCCTGTACTTATGGAAGCTGATGATGATGCTGAATACGCTGCTGTTATTGAAATAGATCTTAATGAAATAAAAGAACCACTTTTAGCATGTCCGAATGACCCAGATGATATAAAAACTTTATCTGAAGTTGCTAATACTAATATTGATGAAGTCTTTATTGGTTCTTGTATGACCAATATTGGTCACTTCAGAGCTGCAGGTAAATTGTTGGAAAATGCATCAGAATTGCCCTCAAAACTGTGGGTCTCACCTCCTACAAAAATGGATAAACATCAACTCACTCAAGAAGGATATTATGAAATATTTGAAAACGCCGGTGTGCAATTAGAAATGCCGGGTTGTTCTTTATGTATGGGGAATCAAGCTAGAGTCGAAGCAGAAGCGACAGTGGTATCTACATCAACTCGTAACTTTCCTAATAGGTTAGGAGATGGTGCAAATGTATTCCTGGCTTCAGCAGAGGTTGCCGCTATAGCTGCTACACTGGGACATATACCTACTGCGGATGAATACTCAAATTATATGTCAGAAATTAATGCGATGAGCGCCGATGTTTATAGATACCTTAATTTTCATGAGATAGCATCCTATAAAGAGGCGGCTAATTCAGCTATTTTGCCATCTGTTACTATAGAGGAAGTAAAGAGTTAGTTGATTTGTCTTGAGATTTTGGATTTATCATTACGCACATCTTCCAAATTCTTCAAATATTTGTCGTCAATATCATCAGTTACGTACAGGCCATTAAATATCGAGCATTCGAATTGCTTAATATCCTCATTACCCTTTTGGGCAGCCATGATGAGATCTTCTAAATCTTGATAAATTAACCAATCAGCTTTAATAAATTCTTCTATCTCTTCTTCAGTTCTTTTGTGTGCGACTAACTCTGTAGTAGCTGCCATATCTATACCGTATACATTTTGATATCTAATTGGTGGAGCAGCTGAAGCAAAATAGACCTTCTTAGCTCCAGAAGATCTGGCCATTTCAATTATCTGCCTACTGGTTGTTCCTCGAACAATAGAATCGTCAACCAATAAAACAACCTTATCTTGAAACTCAAGATCAATAGGATTTAATTTTTGCTTAACTGACTTTTCACGCTTTTCTTGAAAAGGCATGATAAAGGTCCTACCAATATACCTGTTCTTAACAAAACCTTCTCGATACTTAACACCTAAAGTTGTAGCAAGTTGTAGTGCTGAAGTTGTGCTGCTGTCAGGAATTGGTATCACAACATCGATATCATGTTCAGGCCTTTGATTCATTATCTTATTAGCTAGATATTCTCCCATTCTTAATCTAGATTTATGAACGGAAATCTTATCTATCTTTGCATCAGGTCTTGCAAGATATACATACTCAAAAATACAAGGAGTAGGAATAGGGTTATTTATACAGGATTCGCTTTCTATTTCTCCTTCTGCACTAATAAAAACAGCAGAACCGGCAGATATATCATCAATAGTCTCGTAGCCCAAAGAATCTAAAACGGTGCTCTCCGATGCAATCATGTAATCCTTGCCAATTAAGTCATTCTCTTTTGAACCAACAATTAGAGGTCTTATACCAAATGGATCCCTAAATCCTACAATCCCAATACCGTTGATCATAATTACGACTGAATAAGCGCCTCTTACTCTTTTATGCAAAGATCTAACTGCAGCAAATATCTCTCTTGATCCTGGTTTTACTGAACCTTGTTTCTGTAATTCATGAGCAAATACATTTAATAAAACTTCACTATCAGAATCAGTATTTAAATGCCTTAGGTCTTTGTTCACTAAAGTCTCTCTCAATTCCTCAATATTTGTAAGGTTACCATTATGAGAAATACTGATCCCAAAGGGAGAGTTAACATACATTGGCTGCGCAAGCTCTCTATCCTCACTACCTGCGGTTGGATACCTGACATGGCCTATACCCATCTGCCCTCTTAGGGTCAGTATGTGTTGGTTTCTGATGACATCCCGAACTAGACCAAGTTGTTTACGAATAAAGAATCTATTGTTAGTTGATGTGGCTATACCAGCTGCATCCTGTCCTCTATGTTGCAGTATGGTTAATGCATCATAAATTAGAGGAGAAACCTCTGTTTGACTTACTATTCCAACTACGCCGCACATCCTTCCTATTCTATATCAAAGTGTTATTTTAGAATTATCTTTCTGAAGAATAGTATCGGCTTTATTAATCCATTCATCAAAAACTGGTTTCGAATATTCATAAAACTTTATTGAATATATTCTTGAATAAGAATCTATCCACCATTTATTTGTATCTAAATAATTCAGATTAAAAATAAAGATACTACTCAATACAGCAATAGTTTTTAAAGCCCCAAAGAACATACCCAGTAACTTGTCTAAGCCCTTTAAGCCTATGGCATTCAAAAATTTGGAAACTATAGATCCGATTATTTTAAGTGTTATAAAAGAGATCAGAAAAAGTAAGATAAAACTAATAATATTTTTTATTGAATCAGTTGCAATGAATTCTTGTACGTATGGGAAAAGAAGTGGTCCGTATAACCAAGATAAAGCTAAAGAAACAATCCAAGCAGCAGCTGAGAATAATTCTTTTATAAAACCATTAAAAAAACCTGTTATGCCAAAAACTGCAATTAAAGTAATTGTTGCCCAGTCTATTAATGCCAACTCTTCACTCATACCTTAAAACTTCTGGATTGAATCTCTGAAGATTGGAAATTTCCTTCTGGATTTTTACTGAATCTTCCCTTTTTAAGGTTGGCCCAATAAATAAAGAATAATTGAGTTTATCTTCGCCATCATAAAGCGAATAAACTTTGTATCCTATTTTCTTTAGTTCATTCAAATCACTTTCTAATTGTTTCAAATCATTGTAAGAATCAATTTTGACCGTCCAAGCTGGAGAAAAATTCGTTCTAATATCATCTTGCAAAGTATTGATATCGATGTCTGAAGGCTCTGCTTCAGATAAATTATCATCAAGAGCAATATTGAGATTTATCCCTCGAAGATCATTTGAAAAATTAGTTTGGTCAGTTTCTTCAAAGCGTACAGGCTCAATTACAAAAGATAAAAAGATGAAAATACTGATAAATAGTAATAGAGAATAATTAATTAACTTCACAGCTGACTTTTTAATTTTTCTAAAGCTTTATATGCCTCACTAACTGTTATAAAAGAACCAAAAACAATTTGAGGTGTGCCTTCATGGTAACCTCTTTCAACGGCTGAATAAACTGTAGTCAATTTATTAATTTTAGTATCTGTAAGGGTTTTAGTGAGCACCATCAAAGATTCAGCATCAAATCTATCATCAGAAATAGAGCAAATATTCCACTCATTAATTAAGTGGGATATTTCATTGATGATTGAAACATTATCTTTGTCATTCATAGAAGAAAATATTGCACTAAATTTTGTATCTTTATAGTCCTTAGCAACAAAGGATATAAGGTTTTTTACAGAAGCAGGGTTATGTGAAACATCTAATATAAAATTATCAATCACATCGCATCTTCCTTTTAAATTTGTACTTTCAATAATCGATTTAAAGTCAATATCTTCTTCGCTCAAAATCTGGAATGCAGTAATAGCACTTGCAGCTGATTCTCTATTGAGATTTCCATAAGGTAGGCCTTTTATCTCGAAATCTTTATCTACAAAATTATAAGTCCAGCCTGAGTCATATTCCTGGATCAGGAAATCACTATTGAGTTGATAATAGGTGCAAGTTTTTTTAGCTTGAGATATTACAGATGCAGGCATTATCCCTGAACCCAAAATAGCCAACTTTCCTGGTTTAAGGATAGCGGCCTTTTGATGCCCTATTTCTTCCAAAGATGAGCCAAGCCATTTCTCATGGTCTAGTTCTATATTTGTGATAACTGATAAGTCTGCATCAATAAGATTAACAGGGTCATACTTTCCTCCGATACCAATTTCCAGAATAGCGATATCTAGATCTTCTTTCGAAAAAATATCAAAAGCTGCAAGAGTGGCGAAGTCGAAGTATGTTAGACGTGTTTTATTCTTAATTTTATCAATTTTCTCAAAAGATTTAATAATCTCTTCGTCAGAAGATGAAATATTATTAATCTTAATTCTTTCATTGAATTCGATTAAATGAGGAGAAGTGTAAACTCCTACTTTCTTTCCAGAAGCCATAAAAAAGTTTTTAAGATATTCTGCTGTTGTGCCTTTACCGTTGGTTCCTCCAATTAAAACAGTCTTTTTTGCTATAGGTCTTTTGACGATTTCTAAATAAATTCCCTGTAATCTTTCTAAACCAAAATCACCCTCGTTTGGTCTGTTAGAATTTATATAAGTTAGCCAATCAGATAAAAGATCGGAATTCATTTTTTATTTTTTATTCGAAATCAAGCTCGATATAAGACGATGGATAGTGTCCTTGAGATCTTTTCTATGAACAATCATATCAATTGCACCATGTTCCAATAAAAATTCACTTCTTTGAAATCCTTCAGGAAGCTTTACATTTAATGTTTGCTCAATAACTCTCGGACCCGTAAAACCTACTAATGCTTTAGGTTCAGCTATATTTATATCTCCTAGCATTGCTAGACTTGCTGATACTCCTCCATAGATAGGATCAATCATTACTGAAATATAAGGTAGCTTTGCTTGTCTCATTTTTTCTATAGCTGCGCTTGTTTTGGCCATTTGATAAAGAGAAACTAGAGATTCTTGCATTCTGGCTCCTCCACTAGTTGAGAAACATACCATTGGCAATTGATTTTCGAGGGCATAATTGACTGTATCTACAAATTTCTGACCTACTACTGAGCCCATTGATCCACCCATATATCTAAACTCAAAAGCACAAACGACTACAGGCATCTTTTTAAGATATCCTTTCATAGCTATTAAGGCTTCTTTTTCTTTGCTACTCTTTTCAGCAGAATCTATTCTTTCTTTATAAGATTTAGTATCTTTAAATTTCAACCAGTCTTTTGGTGTTTTATCTTCAGAAATTTCTATGGTTTCGGCAGAATCTAGAAAAATTTCCAATCTTTTTCTTGCGCCTATTCTTATGTGATGGTCACACTTGGGACAAACAAACAAATTAGATTCTAGTTCAGGTACGTACAGAATATTGTTGCAAGAATTACAGCTTTGCCACAACCCTTCAGGAATGGTTGACTTCTTAGTAGTTTCTTTTCTTATGAAAGAGGGTAATATTTTCTCAAACCAATTAGCCATTTTTAATGTAGTACTTCGGAAAGTTCTTTGGTTTTTGCACTAACTTTCTCAATAATATTGCCACCTTCACCTATTAAATCAACAAAAACACTACCTACAACTATACCATCAGCTACTTCCATTACAGAGGAAGCTGAAGCTGCATCTTTAATTCCAAACCCAATAGCAATAGGTAGATCAGTATGTTTTCTTAGTTCCCCAACTTTATTCTTTACATCAGCTGCATCCATATTGCCTGCTCCAGTTATGCCCTTAACAGATATGTAATAAATATAACCAGAGCATTGCGAACAAATCTTTTTGGCTCTTGAAGAACTTGTAGTGGGTGCTATTAGTCTGATTATATCTATATTGGCCTTTTTAGCTGCGAGACTAAATTCAGAACTTTCCTCAGGAGGCATGTCTACGATAAGGATTCCATCTAACTTTGATGATGACGCATTTTGCATAAAAAGGTCTGCACCTAGAGATTCAAAAGTATTCATATACCCCATAAAGACAATGGGTGTTAGCTTGTTAGTAAGCCTAAACTCTTTTACTAATTCAAATGCATCATGCAAAGAAGCCCCTTTCTCTAAAGCTCTTTCATGACCTCTTTGTATTGATACTCCTTCGGCCATCGGGTCAGAAAAAGGTATTCCGAGCTCGATTATATCGGCACCCTCTTCAACCATGCGGTGCATGATATTAAGGGTTGTTTGTATATCTGGATCTCCAGATACTATGTAAGTAATTAAAGCCTTTCTTTTTTGAGCTTTAATGTTAGAAAAGACTTCTTTGATCTTGGAACTCAAAGTTCTATTCCCTCTATCGAAGCAACAGTATTTATATCTTTATCTCCTCGACCAGAAACATTTACTACAATAGAGTTGTCTTTACTCATTGTTGGAGCTACTTTTTTTACATAAGCAATTCCATGAGCTGTTTCAAGAGCAGGCATTATGCCTTCTACTCTAGTTAATTCCTTAAATGCGTCTAGAGCCTCCTCATCATCTGCGGCTTCATATTCGGCTCTTCCAATATCTTTCAGCCATGCGTGTTCGGGTCCTACTCCTGGGTAATCTAATCCTGCTGAAACAGAATGTGTTTCGATAACTTGACCTTTATCATCCTGCATCAGATAAGTTCTCATACCATGAAGCACTCCTTCCTTTCCGTCATTTAGTGGAGCAGCATGTTTTCCTGTACTCAATCCTAATCCACCTGCTTCAACTCCTATCAATCTAACGCTTTTTTTGTCGATAAATGGATAAAATAAACCCATTGCATTAGAGCCTCCTCCAACACAAGCTACCAACATATCAGGATCCTTCCCGATAATACTCTGACTTTGTTCTAAAACTTCTCTACCTACAACAGCATTGAAATCTCTCACTATTTGGGGATAGGGATGAGGCCCGGCCACACTTCCAATAATATAGTAAGTATCATCAACATTCGTTACCCAATCTCTCATCGCCTCATTCATTGCGTCTTTAAGGGTAGATGTTCCAGAGCTAACACCGACTACTTTTGCTCCCAGCAATTTAATCCTAAAAACATTGAGTGACTGCCTCTTGATGTCTTCTTCTCCCATATAGATGATACATTCCAGTCCATGTCGCGCTGCTACAGATGCAGTTGCTACACCATGTTGTCCTGCACCGGTTTCAGCAATTATTCTTTTCTTACCCATATGTTTTGCAAGCAAAATTTGACCTACAGTATTGTTGATTTTATGAGCTCCAGTATGATTTAAATCTTCACGTTTAAGAAAAATCTTTGCTCCACCTAATAACTCTGTCCATCGTTTTGCAAAATATAAAGGGGAAGGTCTTCCAACATAATATTTAAGATCGTCTGTAAATTCCTTAAGAAAGTTTTCGTCATTTTTTATGATTTCATATTGCTCTGATAATTCCTCTAAGGCGGGCACTAAGGTTTCTGCTACATACCTTCCACCGTATATACCAAATCTTCCATTTTTATCAGGCATTAATTCTTCAGACATGAAAACTCCTTACTTTTTCAATTAAATTTTTTAACTTGGAATGATCTTTAATTCCAGGTTCCTTCTCAACGCTTGAACAGACATCTATACCTATACAATTATTTGATAGTAAAGCTTCTTTAAAATTAGAAGCATCAATTCCTCCTGCAACTAGATAAGGAGTTGTTATTCTATCTCCTAGGAGATTTAGGTCGAAAGTCTGTCCTGTGCCTCCGTACTCTTTTTCATCAAAACTATCGAAGATGAGCATTTTAGCACTTTTATACTGTTGATTAATCTTTTCTAGATCAGTATTTGGCCTTATCCTTATGGCCTTTACATAATTAGCCCCAAAACTTTCACAATATTCTCTATCTTCCTCTCCATGAAATTGAGGAATAGCATTTGGAATCTGCTTTAAACACTTTGAAACGAATTGTGCAGGTTGATTGACAAAGATTAAAAAGACTTGAAGTGAATTAGGAAGATATTCAGACAAAGCCTTGGCTTCTACTAGCTCTATGTGCCTCTTACTTTTTTTGTAAAGATTGAAGCCTACTGCATTAATATCTGTTTTACTTATAAAAGAGAGATCTGTGGTATTCGTTATGCCGCAGACTTTAATGAAATGACTCATGTTTTAGGATTATAGAATAGAATTACTTAAGAGATTTTAAATTAGATTATCTTTAAAATCTGGTAATTGATATTTTGCAGGATACTTAGGCCCTAAAAAATATAAACCCGAAGAGCTGACTGTCTTACCAGAAATCCTTCTATCTTTTTCGTTAAGTATATTCTTCATTTCTACAGGTTTAATTTCTCTTTTCCCTACCATCAACAATGTTCCAATAATTATTCTAACCATATGCAAGAGGAAAGCATTGGCTCTAAGTTCAAAGGTTATGAAATTATTTTTGTTCGTAATTTTTATTTCTTCTATTGTCCTTACGGGTGAATTTGATTGGCAACCAGATCCTCTAAACGAGCTAAAATCGTGTTCTCCAATGAGATATTTTGAAGCAGCTCTCATGGCCCTGATATCTAGCTTTTGAGGAACAAACAAAGATCTTTTTGACCAAAGTGCTGAAGGTGTTTGATTATTCAGTATGCGGTATAAATATGATCGATGCGTGGCCGAATATCTTGCGTGAAATGTTTCGTCCAGCTCTTTTGACCAAAGGACTTTTATATCATGCGGTAGATAGGAATTTATTCCTCTAACCCATTCACGTGTTGATCTTCTGGATTCAGTATCAAAATGAACTACCTGCATAAATGCGTGAACACCTGCATCAGTTCTACCACTACAAAAAGTTTTAATAGAGTGATTAGCAACCTTGGAAATAGAATTTTCTAGATTCCCTTGAATGGTTTGTTCAGTACTCTTCTGCTTTTGAAATCCATAATATTCTGATCCATCATATTCAATGCCTAAAGCTACTCTTGATTGCATAAATCAGACTCCAATCTTGGATAATAATTGGTCAGCAATCCTTTTTTCTTCTGGGCTTGGTTTATCTTCAAGAACTTCTTGCAAAAGTCTAATTGCTTCGTCCTTTTGATCCATTTCTATCAAGCTCCTTGAGAGATTTATCTTCGCAAGCTTCTCATTCCCAATCTCATTCGAAAGATCGATATCATGAATTAAAATTTCTCTTTTCTTTTCAAACCTGAAAATGAATAAAAATAAACAAAAGATTGTAAGGCCAAGAAATAGTCCGCTTATGCCTTCTAAGTCTATACCTGTAAATAAGTAAAATTCTGTTTCAAGATTCAATAAAAGGTTTTGCATCTTTGGATTAGTCAAATATCAGATTGGCGATCTGAATACTATTTAAAGCAGCTCCCTTAAGAAGGTTATCTGCAACAACCCACATATTCATTCTACAATCATCCCAAAGATCTTTCCTAAGCCTCCCTACGTGAACAAGGTAATCTCCATCCGCGTCTGTAGCTGCTGTGGGATAGTCATTACTACCAAGATCATAATGTAATTTTAATCCTGGAGAATTATTTAGCAATTTCACAACGACATCTTCTGTTAAGGGCTTTTCTGTAAGTATATGAATAGATTCTGAGTGGCCATTAAGAACTGGAACTCTTACACAAGTTGCAGCAACATGTATATTTGAATCAAGAATTTTATGTGTTTCCTTCAAAAGTTTGTTCTCTTCTTTAGTGTATCTATTTTCCTCCATAACATCACAGTGAGGTAATGCATTATTGGCAATTTGCTTAGGGTAAATATTATTCTCAAATTCATTATCTCCTTGATATGCACTTAATTGATCCAGTAATTCTTCAGTAGCTTCCTTGCCAGTACCTGAAACAGCCTGCAGGGTTGTGATATCTATCCGTTTAATCTTAAATTCTTCGTGAATAGGTTTAAGGGCAACTAACATCTGGATAGTTGAGCAATTTGGATTTGCTATGATTGTAGGTAAATCATAATTTGATAGCTCATTACCATTAACCTCAGGAACAATAAGGGCTATATCATCGTCGTACCGGAAACAAGAGGAATTATCTACAACCACGCAACCTTGAGATACGGCTTTAGGAGCATATTCAGCAGAGACAGAAGCTCCAGCTGAAAAGAGGGCCAAGTCAGTGTAACTAAAATCATATTCAGAAAGATCCTTTATAACGTGTTCTTTTCCTCGAAAGGTAACTGATCTTCCTTTTGATTTTTGACTTGCAAGCAGATCTATTTCAGCTTCAGGGAAAAAATTTTTTTCAAGTAAATTCTGGAAAGCCTGGCCTACCATACCTGTTGCACCTGCTATTGCTATTCTTTTTGCTTTTTTCATCTTTATATCAATTTTTCAATAATCTTATTACCCATATCTGAGGTTGATAATTTTTTATTATCATCTCCTTCAAGATCATGAGTTATATAACCCTCAGATAATACTCCTTGAATAGCATTATCTATCGCAGATGAAGCTTTGTTTAAGCTAAAACTGTACTTTAACATCATGGCAACTGAAAGAATTGCTGCTATGGGATTGGCAAGTCCTTTGCCGGCAATATCCGGTGCCGAACCATGAACAGGCTCGTATAAACCTTGATTTTTAGAGTTTAGAGAAGCTGAAGGAAGCATACCTATGGAACCGGTAAGCATTGCTGCAATATCCGAAAGTATGTCACCAAATAAGTTTCCAGTAACTATTACATCGAATTGTTTCGGTTCTCTAACTAATTGCATTGCTGCATTGTCAACAAGCATATGAGATAAGTGAACATCTGGGTACTCGTTAGCCAATTTTGAAATTACTTCTCTCCACAAAACACTAACTTCTAGCACATTAGCTTTATCTACAGAACACAAATGTTTATTTCTTTTTTGGGCTGCTTCGAAAGCAACTCTACCAATTCTTTCAATTTCATCTCTTGAATAAATCATAGTATTGAAAGCCGATTGATTAGAATCAGAAGTACCCCTAGGCTCTCCAAAATATATTCCACCTGTGAGTTCCCTGATAATTAGGAGATCAAGATCGAGAACTTTTTCTGATTTTAAAGAGGAGGAGTCACTCAAATATTTCGATAAGATTGCTGGTCTGAGGTTTGCGAATAAATCTAGTTCTGATCTTAAACCAAGTAAAGCTCTCTCCGGTCTCAGGTCATATTGAAGATTATCCCATGCAGGACCTCCAACAGCCCCTAACAGTATCGCATCTGATTTTTTAGCTGCCTCTAATGTTGTCTCAGGCAGGGGTTTACCAAACTCTTCATATGCACATCCGCCGACAACTGATTGTGAAATATTTATCCCTAAATCTTGAGAGTCATTTAAATGCTCGAGAACTTTTCTTGCTTCGTTGCTAACTTCAGGCCCTATTCCATCTCCTGGTAGAAATAGAACTTCTCTACTTTTCATTTTTATTCCCTATTTTAAAAATCCAAGGTGATTCCATTGCCCTTTTCTCTTCAAATTCTTTTATTTCTGCTGCATGAATGAGACTTAATCCGATTTCATCTAAACCCTCTAAAATGCATTTCTTTCTGAAAGGATCTATCTCAAAAGTAGCAATTTCATTATCTTCAAAGAAGATAACTTGATTTTCTAAATCGATTTCAATTTCTTTACCTTCCTCTGCAATATTGAGCATCATAGAAATCTTTTCAGAGGAGAGAGTAATTGGTAAAAGACCGTTGTTAAAACAGTTGTTATAAAAAATATCTGCAAAACTCTCAGCAATAACAACCTTGAAGCCAAAATCCATTAAAGACCAAACTGCATGTTCGCGACTAGAACCACAACCAAAGTTTTTCTTGCTAATCAATATGTCAGCACCATTGAATCTCTCTTGATTCAGAATAAATTCTTTATTTGGCTTTCTCTGACCAATATCTTGTCCGGGAAAGCCCTCGTCTTCATACCTCCATGCATCGAATAGATTAGGTCCGAAACCACTCTTTTTAATAGATTTTAGAAACTGTTTAGGGATGATTTGATCAGTATCTATATTGTCTCTGTCAAGGGGAACAGCCCTTCCACGATGAAAAGTGAATGTATTTTTCATGACAAGTACTCCCTTACATCAACGAAATGGCCTTCTATAGCTGAAGCTGCAGCCGTAGTAGGAGAGACAAGATGTGTTCTACCACCATACCCCTGTCTTCCTTCAAAATTCCTATTTGAAGTTGATGCGCAATGCTCTCCATCACCAAGTTGATCTGGATTCATGGCCAAACACATTGAACATCCTGGTGCTCTCCATTCAAACCCTGAATCCATAAACACTTTATCAAGACCTTCTTCAATAGCTTGTTTAGAAACTAGACCTGATCCAGGCACTACAATTGCTCGTTTAATTGTGTCTGATATCTTTTTTCCTTCCAACACTTTCGCAGCCTCTCTCAAATCTTCGATCCTAGAATTAGTACAAGAACCTATAAATACTTGATCAAGCTTTATATCTTTGATTTTTTTACCAGGTTCCAGATTCATATAATCTAAGGCATGTTGAATAGATTCACTGTCAGGTTCAGGAATAAAACCATCAATATCAATCACCATCTCTGGAGATGTTCCCCAGGTAACTTGAGGTGCAATTAAAGATCCGTCTATCTCTATTTCTTTGTCAAATGTAGCATCCTCATCACTAATCAATTCTTCCCATTGACTCTTTGCATTAATCCATTGCTCTCCGGTGGGAGCAAATGGTCTATTTTTGATATAAGCCTCTGTAGTCTGGTCATAAGCAACTAGGCCAGCTCTTGCTCCAGCTTCTATTGCCATATTGCAAACAGTCATTCTTCCTTCAATAGACATGTTTTCAATTACTGATCCCGCGTACTCTATTGCATAACCAGTTCCTCCTGCTGTTCCTATCTTTCCTATTACTGCAAGAGTAACATCCTTGGGAGTTACACCTTTCTGTAAATCACCATTGATTGTGACTCTCATGTTTTGCAATTTAGATGTTTTGAGGCATTGCGTTGCAAGGACATGCTCTACTTCGGATGTGCCAATACCCATGGAGAGTGTGGCCAATGCCCCGTGAGTTGAAGTGTGTGAGTCCCCGCATACAATTGTCATACCTGGAAGGGTTAAACCTTGCTCTGGGCCTACGACATGAACGATACCCTGGCGCATATCATGAATATCAAATTGTAAAATATCATGTTCTTTGCAGTTTTCATCCAAGGTGACTACTTGTAGCTTAGCGACCTCATCATTTATGCCTTGAATACCCTTTGCTCTGTCTGTAGTTGGAACATTATGATCGGGGGTGGCAATATTTGATGAAATTCTCCACGGTTTTCTTCCGGCTATTTTTAGACCTTCGAAAGCTTGAGGAGACGTAACTTCATGAATTAAATGTCTGTCTATATACAATAAATGAGTGCCGTCCTCCCTTTGTGTGACTTCATGAAGGTTCCATAACTTATCGTATAAAGTTTGTGGCATAAGATTATTTAAGAATAGTCAGGTATATCAGTTACGACATCCGCATTCTGTGCTCTGTTTCGAAGAAAATGATCCATAATAACAAGAGCTGTCATTGCCTCAGCAATTGGAGTTGCTCTAACACCTACACAAGGATCATGCCTTCCTTTAACCTGTATTTCTTGAGAATCACCAGAACTATCTATCGTTTTGCCTTCCTTGTTAATACTGGAGGTAGGTTTTAAAGCTATTGAAAGATTTATATCCTGTCCTGTACTTATACCTCCAGAAATCCCTCCTGAATTATTCGACAAGTAACCGTCTGGAGACATTTCATCTCTAGCATCTGAACCTTTAGAGGCTATCAGACCAAAACCCTTACCGATTTCGAAACCTTTGACAGCATTTATACTCATCAACCCTTTTGCTAAATCAGCTTCAAGCTTATCGAAAACTGGTTCACCCAAACCTATTGGCATATTAGAAACAGTAACTTCAATTTTGGCGCCTATAGAATCACCTTCTTTTCTAAGATTATCTATCAACGTTTCTATGTCCTCTAAAACTTCAGAGTCAGGACAAAAGAATGGATTTTTATCTACTTGAGTCAGATCGATTTTATTAACTTCAATTGTACCGATCTGAGATAAATATCCTTTAATACCAATGCCTTGTTTATCGCTCAAATATTTTTTTGCTATTGCACCTGCAGCAACTCTCATAGCTGTTTCTCTAGCAGAAGATCTTCCTCCTCCCCTGTGATCTCTGTGACCATATTTTTTTGAATAAACATAATCAGCATGGGAGGGTCTAAAAACATCTTTTAAGTCATCATAGTCTTTTGATTTCTGATCTTTATTTCTGATTAACAAACCAATCGGTGTTCCCGTAGTCTTACCTTCAAAAACTCCAGATAGAATTTCTACCTCATCATCTTCTTTCCTTTGAGTAGTATATTTTGAAGAGCCTGGTTTTCTCTTATCTAGTTCGCGTTGTATATCCTCTTTTGATAAATCTAATCCAGGAGGACAACCATCAATGACACACCCCAAGGCTATGCCATGACTCTCACCAAAAGTGGTCACAACAAATGAATTTCCAAAAGAATTTCCTGACATATATTTATCTTATTACTCTACTGGGGGTGCGATTATAGAATTTTTAAGGATTTTGGGAATTAAATTTGATATTTATTTGAAAACATCCAATATACTTCATCTAAAAAAGATAGACGTCATATGATTAAAGCAGTTTTTTGGGATTTTGGAGGGGTTATAACCAGTAGCCCTTTTGAATCCTTCAATAGGTTTGAAAAAGAAAATGATTTACCAAAAGACTTTCTTCGTTCAGTGAACTCTACCAATCCTGACTCAAATGCATGGGCCAAGCTAGAAAGAAACGAGGTAAATTTAGAAGAATTCGACAAATTGTTTGAGATAGAGAGTAAAAATTTAGGTTATCCAGTAAAAGGAAAAGATGTAATTGCTCTTTTAAGAGGCCAAGTTAGACCTGAAATGATTGCAGCTTTAAAAAAAATTAAAGGTAATCTACTTCAGGCATGTCTTACGAATAATATTCAATCAATGGGTGATATGGACTTTGATGGTAATGTCTCAGCCTCTGGAAAACACGATCAAGTGATGGAATTATTTGACTTCGTTTTTGAATCTAGCAAAGAGAATGTAAGAAAACCTGATCCTGACTTCTACTTAAGAGCTTGCGAGAGGGGTAATGTAGATCCTACAGATGTAGTTTTTTTAGATGATCTTGGTATAAACCTAAAGCCCGCCAGAGAACTAGGAATGAAAACAATAAAAGTTATTCAACCAATGGATGCTCTTTCAGAGCTAAATACTTATTTAGATATCAATATAGATTAACTAAATACTCTTAGACTTGGAGGTAACAAAGTCCATGAGAGCAAGTAGTACGCCGGAAAGTATAAAGATTAGATGGACAACTACCATCCAGAAAATTTCTCTATCGCTTATCTGTGATAAATCCATAAAAGCTGCAAGAAGATTAATACCAGAGATAGTGACAATGGATGCTACTAGTTTTAATTTTAGTTCGCTGAAATCTACAGTGCCCATCCAAGTAGGTCTATCTTCGCTCTCTTCTGCTACATGTATCTTGGAAACGAAATTTTCATATCCAGCAAAAATTATCATCAAAACTAAGTTGCCTACCAAGACTAAATCCACAATATGCAAAACAAAAAGCATAATGCCTTTTACGTCCTGTAGGAGCATTACAGGCAAGTAGTTAACTGTTTCTTGGATAACTTTTACTGTAATAAATAGCAGGGACAAACAGAGAACTATATATATGGGTGCTAGAAGCCACCTACTTGCAAATATAAGGCGCTCTAAGAAATCTTCTAGAAAGTCTCTCATGACTTATTCAGCAACGAAAAGATCCATGAAGTCTAGAACAGAAGTTGTTTCTAGATTGTTTTGATCCATACACAAGTTTAAGATATTTTGGCATCTTTCTTCTGAAAATTGAGTGGCTAAGTTCCTCTCAAACTTTTCAACAAGCAGAGGGATGCCCTGTTCTCTTCTGCGTCTATGACCTATTGGATACTCAACCTCAATTTTATCAGTTGAAGTACCATCTTTAAAAAGGATTTGTATGGCATTAGCAATCGAGCGTTTATCAGATTCTAGATACTCCTGTGTATATCTGATATCTTCTTCAATCACCATTTTTTCTCTTAATTGATCTACTAATGGATCAGAAGCCACGTCATCTTCATAATCCTCAGCAACTAAATCTCCTTTTAGGAGTCCGATTGCGGTCATATATTGAAGACAATGATCTCTGTCAGCCGGATTATTAAGGACACCTTCTTTGCTTATGATTCTTATTGCTGACTCATGAGTTGAAATCAAGATCTTATCAATATCATCTAATTTATCTTTAACTTGATCGTGAAGTGTAACAGCTGCTTCAACTGCAGTTTGAGCATGGAACTCAGCAGGGAAGGAGATTTTAAAAAGCACATTCTCCATAACATATGAATCAAAATCTCTAGGAAGACTGAATGAATTCCCTTTAAATTGAACGTCATAAAAACCCCATGTAGGCGCAGTAAGAACACTTGGATAGCCTATCTGACCCTTTTGAGTTAATAAAACTAATTGAAGAGCTCTACTTGTTGCGTCTCCAGCTGCCCAGGACTTTCTTGGACCTGCATTTGGAGCATGCCTATAAGTTCTTAAACTCTGTCCATCTACCCATGCTTGCGATAATGCATCAATGGTTTGGTCTTTACTCAAACCAAACATTGAAGAAATGACGGCAGTAGAGGCAACCTTTACCAGTACAACATGATCAAGCCCTACTCTATTGAAACTATTTTCTAGAGCTAAAACACCTTGAATCTCATGTGCTTTAATCATGTTGGTCAAAACATCTTTCATGGTAAGAGGATCCTTACCCTCTGATATATTCTTTTGAGATAAATAATCAGCAGCAGCTAATATTCCTCCAAGATTATCTGACGGATGTCCCCACTCAGCTGCCAACCAAGTATCATTAAAGTCTAGCCATCTAATAATTGCACCAATATCCCAAGCGCCCTTCACAGGATCTAAAACATGATTTGTTCCAGGAACTCTTACACCACCAGGTACTTCTGTTCCTTCAACGTAAGGGCCTAGTAAATTTTTGCAATCTGGAAAAGTAAGTGCAAGCAATCCACAACCCAATGTGTCCATTAAGCAATTTCGAGCCGTATCATACGCTTCAGCACTTTCTATATTTTTATCTAATACATAATCTGCTATTTTAACTAGTACGTCATCAGGGTTAGGACGTACGTTTGTTTCAACGTTTCCAGACATAATTTTTTCCTTTAATTAACGAACAGACATGTCGACCCAAACAGAGTTATCTGGTCCGATATACTCTTCGCTTGGTCGAATAATTCTATTATCAGCTCTTTGTTCCATTATATTTGCAGCCCAGCCAGAAGTTCTTCCGATTACAAATAACGGAGTGAATATAGCAGTTGGAATACCTAAATAGTTATAGGCAGAAGCCATAAAGAAGTCAGTATTAGCAAACATTCCTTTCTCTTCATCCATCACTTTTTCTATCTCTTCAGAGACTTCATACAAGGTTGTATTGCCATCTAATTTAGAAAGTTTTTCCGCCCAAACTTTAATAATGGCGTTTCTTGGATCCTCTGTGCTATAAACAGCATGACCAAATCCCATTATCTTTTCTTTCTTAGCGAGTAAATCAAGTACACCTGCTTTGGCCTCTTCTCTAGTAGAGTATTGTTCAATCATTTCCATCGCAGCTTCATTAGCGCCACCATGTAGTGGGCCTCTTAAGGTGCCTATCGCGCCTGTTATACATGAATGCATGTCAGACAAAGTTGAAGCGCAGGTTCTTGCGGTAAAGGTTGAAGCATTAAATCCATGTTCAGCATAAAGAATTAATGAAACATCAAGTGCTCTAGCATGCTCTTCAGAAGGTTCTTTGCCAGTCAGTAAAGATAAAAACTGACCCCCAATAGTTGGGTGATCTGTTTCTGTTTCTACTCGAACTCCATCATGAGAGTATCTGTACCAATATGTAACTATAGAAGCAAAAGCTGCCATAATCCTATCAGCAGTCTCATTTTGGTTAGAAAATTCTCCTTCTGGTTCTAAATTACCCAGCATAGAACAACCTGTTCTCATTACGTCCATAGGATGTGCATCTGCTGGTATTCTCTCAAGAACTTCTTTGAGAGCTTCTGGTAAGGCCCTATAAGACTTTAGTTTTGCTGAATATTGATCATACTCAGATTGATTGGGTAATTTTCCATATAAAAGCATATAAGCTACTTCTTCAAAGGAAGCCTTTTCGGCTAGCTCTTCTATGGCGTAACCCCGGTAGGTTAAACCTTTTCCTTCTTTTCCAACGGTTGAAAGAGCAGTTTTGCCTGCTACTTGACCTCTTAAACCTGCTCCATCTAATTTCTTCTCACCCATTTTGTTTCCTAATCTAGTTTTTGAATAGTTCGTCCAACTTATTTTCGAACGAATGATAATCTAGTACGTCATAAAGTTCATCTCTAGTTTGCATATTTTTGATAAGGCTCTCCTGATTATCGGACTTTTTAATTTCTTTAAATACTTCTTCAGCCGCTTTACTCATTGCCCTAAAGGCAGACAAAGGATAAAGAACCATGTTTACTCCCGACTGACTTAGTTCTTCACAACCAAAAAGGGGTGTCTTTCCAAACTCTGTAATATTAGCCAGGATCGGTATATTAACGCTCTTCTTAAGTTCTTTATACTGATCTAGTTCAATAAAGGCTTCAGGAAAAAGTGCGTCGGCTCCGGCTTCTTGATAAGCAAAAGCTCTATCTACTGCAGCATCCAATCCTTCATTAGCTAATGCGTCAGTTCTTGCCATTACTACAAAATTCTCATCTGTTTTCGCATCTACTGCAGCCTTAATTCTATCAACCATTTCCCCAGTAGAAACAATCTCTTTATTTGGTCTATGGCCACATCTCTTTTGCGATACTTGATCTTCTATATGCAGCCCTGCAGCTCCATAATTGATAAAAGATTTAACAGTCCTAGCAATATTAAATGCACCACCCCAGCCAGTATCTGCGTCAACCAGTAAAGGTACTGAGGTTACATTTGTAATCCTCTCTACATCAATCAGCACATCTTGAAGTGAGGATATACCTAGATCAGGAACACCTAGGCTGGAAGCAGCCACACCACCACCAGATAAGTAAATTGCATTGTGACCTTCCTTTTCCGCCAATAAAGCTGAATAAGCGTTGATAGTACCAACAATCTTCAAAGGATTATTGTTAGCTATAGCCTCTCTAAGTTTTTTTCCTTGAGATTGACCCATATTATGTCCTCCCAATGAAAGAAGAGTTCTCTATCAGCAGATTTTTTAAATCTGCATGACTTTCAACTCCATCAATTTCTTTAAACTCTTCTCTAATGTGTTTTGGAGCCTGAAAAAATACTCCTAAATCTGCCTCTTGAAGCATTTGAATATCATTATATGAATCACCTGAAGCAAACACTTTGAACTTCATATCTTTCAGAGACTGTACAACTTTCTTTTTATTTTCTAATTGTCTCAAGGTATAACCTTTCAATTGATTATTTTCTATATCTAAATAATGACAGTTAATGGCAGGAGTGCCAAGTTTCCTAAGTAAAGGCCAGGCCAGTTCATAAAAAGAATCTGAGACGATAGTTAGTTGAAAATTATCTCTTACCCAGTCAATAAATTCTCTTGCTCCATCAAAAGGCTCCATTTTGTCTACCAAGGATTGAATCTCAGAAAAAGATAAACCGATAGATTCCACAAGATTGATTCTCATGTCCATTAGTTCTGAATAATCTTTGAGATCTTGAGTAGTAAGTTTAAATTGCTCTTCCCCAGTATATTCAGCAACTTCAGCCCAAATTTCTGGTATTAATACGCCTTCGAGATCAAGACAGACATGTTCCATTATTAGTTTTTTTCACTCTATGATTGAGATGAGGATTATACATTTTTTGAATTTAAATTCTCGTATAAAAGTTTATTACTTGACCTGTAGGCACCTCTAAACTTGCAGCCATGCAATTATCTATTTGATCATCAAAAAAAATATCAGCTCCAAAATCTTTCAGAAATTCTTTTTTTTCTAAACCACCTAAAAAAAGAGACTCGTCGATTCTAATGTTCCAATCTCTTAGAGTTTTTATCACTCTTTCATGAGACGGAGCTGATCTAGCGGTAACAAGTGCAATTCTTATGGGGCACTCAGTCTTAGAAAAACTTTGTTGAATTTTATAAAGCTCAGTTAAGAATGATTTAAATGGACCTCCTACTAAAGGCCTATCAGCTAGATCCTTCTCATTTTTATTGAATGCATCTAAGCCATATTGATCATAAATTTTTTGAGATTCTTCCGAAAATAGAACTGAATCTCCATCAAAAGCTACCCTCAGAACTTTCTCATCTAATAGAGATTTCTTAGAAGGCATAATCCTAGCAGAAGCTACTCCATTTTCTATAGAGCATTTACAATCTTCCAATTCGGTGGAAAGAAAAAGGTCAGCTTTAAATGATTTTGCATAAACATGGGGACTGTTGCCTCCACAAAAAGCTGCTTTTTTGATGTCTAGTCCATGATGTTGAATTGAGTTAAAAATTCTTAGTCCGGTATCAGCAGTATTGCGGCTAAGCAACATTACCTCCACAAGGTTTTCACCTTTATATAAATCATTAAGATTTAGAAGTTTTTTTACAAGTGCAAATGCCTCGCCTGGACTCAAAGGGTTATTTTCTTGAGATATTTGATGTTCTTTATAAGCTTCCAAGCCATCATTAGTAAATACTAGATGGCTTGCATCTAGATCAAAAAGAGCTCTTGAAGTTATACCTATTTTCAACATTCTTGCATATTACAATATACTGTATATAATTACAGTAATTATTATGAAAAACTTAACGAAAAGACAAGAAGAGATCTTAGATTTAATTAAAACTCATATATTGGATTTTGGATTTCCTCCAACTAGAGCTGATATTGCTAAAACATTAGGTTTTAAATCTCCAAATGCAGCTGAGCAGCACCTAAGGGCAATAGAAAAAAAGGGCTTTATAAAAATATTGTCTGGAGCCTCTCGAGGAATAGTCTTGAGTGATTCAGATTGCGATGAAATACCTGTAATAGGCCTGGTTGCAGCTGGAGGGCCTATCTTAGCTCAAGAAAATATAGAAAAAACTATTCCTAGATCAAGAAACCTCTTTTCTAACGATATTGATTATTATTTGAGAGTTAAAGGTGACAGCATGGTTGATGTAGGTATCTATGAAGAAGATTTAATCGGTGTAAGTAAATCTAAAGACTTTAAAGTAGGTAATATTGTTGTTGCTCGGATCAATGATGAAGTTACAGTCAAAACTTTGATAGAAATGTCACAAACCAAAGTAGTTTTAAGGCCTGAGAATCAAAATTACAAAGATATTATTGTCAACCCTGAAACAGATGAATTGGTAATTGAGGGTTCATGTGTTGCACTAGTTAGAGAATCTATCTAAATAACTTTAGATTCTTCTAAAGATACAAACCTCTCTCCTTTCTTAAGCTTCAAAACTTCATTGATTATGAAGTCCTGTCCTTCGGGATCAAGTTTATACCAGTCATTAGGTATTTCTGTTTCCACCTCACCTACCTTTATATTCTTGATAAATTTAAAAGCTTTTCCAGGTTTTCTTATTTTTATACCTACGGGTAAAACAGATTTATCTTCTTTAAAGAGGAATCCTAAAATTCTTAAAGAATTCAATACATATCTGCGACCGGATTCTGATTGATAATCTATTGTTTCAGGCTCGTAATATGACACTTTTGGACTTGGTTCTTTATCTTCAGGCTTGAGCTTAGTTGCTTTGTTGAATCCCTCAAATTCAGTATATTCACCAAACCTTCCATTCTTTAAAACAATAGGAAGATTTGTATTGATTTCAGTGAATAAAACATTTTCTGTATTGCTTCTATCTATCAACTCTATTGCTCGATTCAAACCTATATCTAAGATAAACTCATCTTCATCAGGAGTACCAAATAATTTTTTTTCTTCTTCATTTAGTGTCCACACGCAAGGACCGTTAACACTAAGATCTGCATATATTGGATTTCCAAGGTCAGGATGATTTCCTAAATCTTTTGGGAGTTCTTGATATGTTTCAAAAGATGTATTGAATTCGAAAGGTTTTTTTGTCCATTTACATTCTGAACAACCTACAAAATAGCCCCAAGCTCCAGATTTTAGACTTATAGAGTTGGAACACTTGGGACATTCATTTCGAGTGTTTCCTGATTCATCTTTTGGAAAGATTACTGATCCTAGCTCGTCATTCAGAAGATCAAGAACCTGTCGGGTTTTAAATTCATCTTGATTACTGATTTCTATATCATTTATTTTTCTATTCAGATAATTTTGTAGTTCTTCCCAAAACTTATCTAGTACTTGTTCATAGTTTTTGTTCCCTGAAGCTATATCATCCAAATCAGATTCCATATGTGCAGTAAATTTTGTTTCAATAAAGAAGTCTTCAAATACTTTCTTGAGGTAAGAAGTTAGAACTCTTCCAAGGTCGGAAGGTATTATAGATTTAGCACCGTATGCATATTTCTTGGTGCGCAATCCTTTAACTATAGTTGCGTATGTTGAAGGGCGTCCAATCCCCTCTTCTTCCATTTTCTTAATTAAAGAAGCTTCAGAATATCTATTGGGAGGAGTTGTAAATTTTTGTTCATATTTGTTAGATGCTAGGACTAATTCTTTACCCTCTTCTAACCCTTCTGGAAAAATTGTTTCTGACTCTTCTTCGGATCCTGTTAATATTTCATAGCCTTTAAAAATATTCTTCCTTGAAGATGCTCTGAACTCATATCTGTTATCAATTGATTCAATAATTAAAGTTTTTCTTTCATATTTAGAGTTTTGCATTTGGCTAGCTACTGTTCTATTCCATATTAGTTTATAGAGCTTCTCTTCATCTCCGCTAAATGTCATATCTGAAGGCGTTTTAGATATATCCGTGGGTCTTATAGCTTCATGAGCTTCCTGCGAGTTTTGTACTTTAGATTTGTAAATTCTAGGTTCGTTAGATAAATAAGATGGATCATAATTTGAAGTAATGTAGTTTCTTATTTCTTCCAAAGGAGGAGGTCCAGGATTTTCCTCTGAAAAAGGGTCTCCTGTATTAGGAGAAGTGCTGATAGAAATTCCATCAGTTCTCAAATACGTTATGTGCCCTCCTTCATATAGTTTCTGGGCAGACTGCATGGTTCTGTCTGCTGTAAAACCTAATCTGCTTGCAGCAGACATTTGTAGAGTAGATGTTCTGAAAGGGGGCTTTGGACTGCTTGATTGAGGTTTAGATTCTATTTTTTGTAAGATAAAGGAAGACGATGTTATCTCATTTACTACCTTGTTAACTTCTAATTCACTCTCCAAGGGATTTTTAGAAATATTCCTATCTTCCGATCTAGTAAGTTTGGCTTTAAAAGGGGTGCCTAAATAGTCAAAACTAGATTCAAAGGGCCAATATTCTTTAGGAATATGTAAATCTCTTTGATCTTCTTTTTCACATAGTATCCTTAAGGTAGGAGATTGAACTCTTCCAGCAGATTTAGCTCTTGATATGTGTCTCCATAGTAAAGGAGAAACTTTAAAACCAATTAAATGATCCAAGATCCTTCGTGCAAGGTAAGCGTCTACTAAGTCCTGGTCTATTTCTCTAGGAGTGTTTATTGCTTTTTTAATAGCCGATGAAGTAATTTCATTAAAGGTGACTCTTTTAACATCAACACCGTCGATTAGTTTTTTTTCTTTAAAATCACTCAACAAGTGCCAAGCTATGGCTTCTCCTTCTCGATCAGGGTCAGTTGCCAAATAGAGTAAGTCAGAATTTTTGCAAAACTTCCTTAGATCTCGCATGACTTTCTTTCCTTTAGAAGAAAATTCCCATTTCAAGTTAGTCCAATCGCCTGGATCAACTGCATCCTCTTTGTCAGAGAGATCTCTTACATGACCAACACAAGCCTCTACTGACCAATCCTGATCTGGAAAGTTAGAGTCCAAATAACCTTTGATTTTTTTTGCTTTGGCACCAGACTCAACAATTACTAAAGACTTCATAAACTAATAAAATTGTATTTTCCTTTACAGTATAAAGTTTAAGTATAGGTTCTGTGTCAAGCCTTTATTTAAATCTTATTCTGATTTGTTATATCTCTAATTAATTTTGGTCCTTCAAAAATGAACCCAGAATATACCTGAACTAAGTCTGCTCCAATTTCTAATTTTTCATTGTAGTCTTCGGGAGACATTACTCCACCTGAAGCAATAACTGGCAGATTATCACCAACTATTTTTTTTATAAGTTCTAACTTTTGATTAGATCTTCTTCTTAGTGGAGCTCCACTCAAGCCACCTTCACCATTCTTATCTTTATGCTCCACTGTTGTATTAGAGCAAATAATTCCATTCAATTTATGTTCCATAATTGTTTTACAAATAATCGCCAAACTTTCATCGTTCTCATCGGGACTAATCTTTACGAATACGGGTTTAAAACCAAAGATAGAAGATAATTCTTTTTGCTTCTTATTAAGCTTCATCAATAAATCATTTAAATAATCTTGACTGCTTAGCTCCCGAAGATCTTTTGTATTTGGAGAAGAAATATTTACAGCAATATAGTCAGAATATTCATAAACTCGATCTAGACAAACTAAATAGTCTTTGTGGGCATCCTCTAGTTTTGTATTGAAGTTTTTACCTATACTAGTTCCTATAGCAATATTTGATTTTTTATCCTGTAATTTTTTTACTACATGATCTAGGCCTTTATTATTAAAGCCCATCCTATTTAGTAATGATTTTTCTTCGATATTTCTAAAGAGTCTAGGCTTTGGATTGCCATTTTGCGGCAGAGGAGTGACGGTTCCGATCTCTAGAAAACCAATTCCAAGAGCCGACAATGAATCTATATAATCTCCGTTTTTATCTAATCCGGCTGCAATACCTAACTTATTCTTCAATTTTTTAATACCTGACGCATGATCTTCGAGTGAAGGAGTATCGTTAATCTGTATGAAAAATTTTAATATGCCTAGTAGATATAAAGCATGTAGACCTTTCAAAGCCAAGTGATGTGAGATTTCACTTGAGAAAAAATGCAAAATCTTCGTAAAAAAAGTTAGTAAAACCATTGATCTTAGTGTTGTGAATTGTACCTCAATTCTTTACTAGGCTCATTTTTAAAAATATCTTGTAACTTTAAAGAATAACAATTTGTTAAATTTAAAGTTGACAATGTGGCGTAATTTGAACTTTAATACGCAAAGTAGTTCCCAAACCCTACAAAAATTGGAAAAAATTAATTTTATATATACAGGTTTATAATGAATACATTGTCAAAGAATTTACTAGCTGCTCTTAGTGGCTTTGCACTTATTATTTTTCCTCAACTATCCATGGCTGAAGAAGAAAAAGCAGAAACGTCTTCTTCTGGAGGATCTGCTGCAGGTGAAGCTGCAAGTAAGACTGCTATAGGTGGTGTCAGTGCGGGAACGATAGCCGCAGTTGTAGCAATTGCTGCTGCAGCCGCAGCTATATCGGATAGCGGTTCAGGAGGTGGGGCTATCACACCTACACCAACACCAACACCTACACCTACACCTACACCTACACCTACACCTACACCAACACCTACACCTACACCTACACCTACACCTACAATAGAAGATTATATAGCTACTGTTGTAGTTGATATTCCGGCTACTGCAGCTGTAACTGGAACTGTAGCTGCAACTAGAACTGCCACAACTACCTCGACCGCAACTAGGACTGCAGCAGGAACTGCTACACGAACAGCGGCCGCGACTGCAACTAGGACTGCGAACTCAACAGCTACACAGACTGTTGGAGCTAGTACTGCTACTGAATACGTTCAAATAACCGAGGAGTACGACACTGAAGTTGTAGAACAATATGATGTGGTAAATGAAGAAGAAGTAGAGGTTTCTCAAGTTTCTGAAGAAGAGTACACAACTACTGTCACACAAGTACCTGCTGTAGCTGCTTCAACTGGAACTGCTACTGCTGCTGCTACTAGAGAAGTGAATTAAGTAAACTCCAATCAAAAAAACCCTCCTCATGGAGGGTTTTTTTATTTTGAGGGCTTTTTGGTAACTAAATAATTTATATGGGGGATTTTAGGAGAAATATGTTGTTTACTTTTCCAAACTATGAAGTCTTCATCGACCCAATACTCGTTTGTAAAGCTCCAACCTATAATTCTATTTTCTCCTTTTTCTTCTACCTTAAGAAGAACTTTTTCTTGATCTAAGATTTTAATTGTCTCTTTCGCAAAAACTTCATAATTAAGAACTATGCCTAAGTTCTTTAGCTCTGGTTTGTCGTAAGAATAAAAAGCCTTAGTTTCAGAAATATTGCCTGAAATAATCTCTTTGAAATTTAAGGGCCTGTCAATAAGATCAACCAGGTTATTACTAAAGCCTCGCGTTTCGATAATTTTTCCATTTCTGATGACTAAGTAAATTTCGTCAGCACTGATCCAAGTATATTGGTCAGCAAGAATACTCTCTAATATAACTAAACCTTTTGGGCCCTTGCCTACATTTAAGAGCATAGAGGCATAGGGGATATTTTTAATTAGTTCAGGAGAAATATCACTATCCGGGAAGCCAAAAATACTATTTCTTATTGCAACATAAGTCTCTTTGTAGCCAGGTGCGATTTTAGTTGTATCTATGGAAGTGCATGATGTTATTACAAGTAGTGATATTAAGACTAATGATCTATTCATTGAACGCATAATCTAATCTAAGATATCACTCCAATCTCTAGTCAAAGAACTCAGGTTTGTTTCGCCCATTACACTAAACAATTGGTTCTGTGTACTTAAAAAGGCACCTCCGTCCTTTGTTAAAGGATGCAATCCAAATGAAATTACTCCTGATCTAAAGTCAGGATAAAAGAGTTTTGTTGGTATAGAAAAATAAAATCCTTTATCAAAACTTCCTTCTCCAAATTCCACTGCTGAAAGATTGGTTTTAGTTGCAAATACTCCCAATACGAACCCGGTTTTATACCTTCTTGATAAATCAATTGTAATGCCCTTATCGCCAGCTAAATACTTACCAAGATAAGCCTGAAGGAAAATATCATTGGCAAGTTCAGAATAAAACTCTAAATGACCAGTCGAAGTTTCATAGTCTTTAAAGTCAAATCTTTGCTCATAACCACGTTGCCTAACTCTGTGAAGGGATAATCCAAATGCATATCTTTTTTCTATAGGTCTATATAGGATCTGTCCGCCAACTCCACCAAACATTTCTTCTAATAAGCCTATATCAGCTCTAACAAAAATATCTTTAAAGGGAGAAAAAATGTACTCCATCTGCATTCTCATCAAATTGCTTTTTCCTTCTTTTAAATACTCTTGAATATCACTTCTTACTCTAGGTATCTGACTAAAGCTCGGGTTAGCAAATTCAAAATTATCATAGATATTCAATCCTATAGAGGTGTAAAGTGTTAAGCCTCTTGCGAATTTAAGACTAGTGTCTGTCCTCCAGTAGAGTTGGCCTAAATAAAAAGCTTCGGGTCCACCTATTTGATGTTTCAAGCCAGGTGACATACTCCATCTAAATTCTGGGAAGTTGACAGTAGGTGAAAAATCAGCGGTTTTATAAAAAGGCTCATTTGAAAGTGATTCAATGGTTGACTTAGCTAACAACTCAGATGCACTTCCTTCATTTTTATTCGCTTGATCAAATTCTTGTCTATTTAAAGAAATTCTTGCCACTTCGGAATCACCATTCATAGGTCTAATTATGATTTCTTCTACCTCATCAGATGCTAAGGCAGAAACAATTCTTGCAGCCCTTCCAGTTGGTCTTATGACACTAAAATATTTATTAGACGCTATAGAAATTTCTACTTTATCCTGGTCATACTCTGCACCTTGTAGGTAAATAGATTCGTCACGTAAACTCTGATTTAGAGATCTGTAGAAAATACCTTTATCTTCAAAAGCTTTATTTTGTTGATCTTTATTAAGTTTTATTACAGTTTTAGGCTTAGGCTTAGGTATATTATCTTTGTAAAAGTCACCTTTGAATGAAAACGAAATTCTCATTTCTTGTCCTCTTTCATATCCCACGCCTAAAGTTAGCCATTGGTATGGGTAGTAGTTTAGACCAAAGTTAAAATTCGTTTTAGGCTTTAAGGGAACTTTGCCATTTTTAAAAGGCTCACTAGTGTCGTATTCTAGCTTTAACCTTAATCCCTGTTTTCTAAGATTATATTCTAAGCCACCTATTAGAGATGTATCTCCTGAAAACCAATTTTTTACAGAGAATTCTCCTCCTAAGCCGCTATCGGATGCATTTCTTCTTTTAAAATTATCTGACAAAGAAGTTAATGGATTGCTTATGTTGGCCTTGCTGCCTAATAAACCCCACCCAAATCCTGCAGTTATATCAAAGTTTCCTAATTTCTTTGAAAAAACAAGGTATTCTGAAGAAAATAAACCTGTTCCTCCTATATCTCTCAACCCTAAAGCTATTGAAGGAATTAAATCAGTTTCTTGATAGACGCCCCACTTAACATCAAATGCTTTATCTTTGAAGGATTGATTGCCGCTATAAAAAGCCGGACCATATTTCCTATTTTTAATTTCTGCATATCTATATGTAGCTTCTAAATTAGAAAAAGGAGTTGCTGTTATTGAAGTATATTCAATAGGGAAAGAGCTAGAAAAAGAAAATTTAAGACTGGCAGGACTCATAAACCTTGCATTAGGTATCTCAAATAATCCCGAGTTTCCGTAATTTGATGAACTCGGTGTTACTTTATAGGGAAAATAAGAATCAATATCTGCAAAAAGACTAAAATTTACAAAAGCAGAAACAAAAAAAATCCCTATTTTGCGCCAAAACACGTTAATCGATTGCAGCAAGTGCAGCAGCAGTAGTAGCTAAGTTAGCTAAAATCGGAGTTATGATTTGTGTTAGGTTGATTGCATCAAATGGTCTTGGATCTCTGGAGACGTAAACTGTACTTCCGGGCAATAAAATGTTGCTAGATCCAAATAAACTTTTTTTAACAAGTTCTGATTTTCCATTGGGGTAAATTATAAATATTTTATCTTTATCTGCAGAGTCCTTGAGACCGCCAGATAATTCGAGATAATAATCGACACCTTCTTCAGGATTAAATGAAAGGGTAGAACTATTTAAAACTTCTCCTACAACTGAGATGGAATCTGGCCTTTTGGGAATGAAAAGCGAATCACCATCCTGAACTCTGAAATTCAGTGCTGGATTAGTTTTTAAAGTTAATCTATCAATATCAACAACCATTCGACCTGGAGGGTCTATAGCTCTTAACCTCTTAATTAATGATGTTATTGGAGTAAGGGTAAATTCTGTTATGTTTTTAATTGATCCTTTTGTAATAGTATCAATTATTGTCTGCTCAAGTTCATCGGCAGACCGCTTAAAAGCTGTTTTCTGAAACTCTGCTACGCTTTTTCTTAAAAAAACAGCTCCCTCACTAAATCCTGTACTAGTTATACCTCCAGCCCTATCGATAATATTGAGTATAGTGTCGCCTGGTCTGATAGCATACTCACCAGGTCTAGCTACTTCACCAGAAATCTTAATTACTTCTGGTAAGATTCCAGCCTGAGAAAAAATATTTACAGTACTTCCATTGATTAATTCTGTAGCAAAATTTTCTTGAGAGAGGCTCTCATACTTTCTAATGAACTCATCTTGATCAATGTAGCTGTATTCTATGTTAGTTACTTTATTTACATTGCTTTTGAAGCCTCCAGCAAGATCAATAGCATCGCTTATTGTTTCGCCAGGCAAAAATTCATATAACCCAGGTCTTTTGAAAGCGCCACCTATGCTTACTTTATTTTCGATAAATGGGATAAAAATAACATCTCCATCCTGCAGTCTAATGTCAGAATTTTTCTTACCTCTTAGCAATAATTCATAAAAATCATAATTTGTGTAAAGTTCGTCATTTCTGTTCAAATTTATATTACGTAACGATCCAAACTCGTTTACTCCACCTGCAACAAATAAAGCATTACTGAGAGTGCTTAATCCGCTCACAGTGTATTTTCCAGGTTTGTAGGCTTGACCAAGAACATAAATATTGATGGATCTTATTTCTTTAAGGGATACAGATACTTCGGTCCCAGGCAGTTCAGTATTCACTTTTTCTTTGACGAAGTTTATAGCGTCATTGTATTTCATACCTACAAGAGTAACTGGTCCCAGAGTCGGAATTAAAACAGTACCTTCTCTAGTAATAAATGAGTCAACCTTTCTATTAGTGCTGCCGTATAAATTAATTGTCAGCTTATCTCCAGGACCCAAGATATAATCAGCAGGAACAGGTGTATTGCTTACTGGTGCAAAGGTAGTAGGTGAATATTGAAAAAAACTATAACCAAAAATACAACTAGGGCACTCTTCCTCCTCTCTTGCATTATTATCATTTTCGGGTCTGATTATTAGAGAAGAACCTTCTTCGAAAGCTTCTTCTATCTCTTCAGTCAAAGATTCTTGGGTCTCCATCTTTTCTAAAATCGAAGCCCTTGCATCGGGAGGCAGTTGCTCCAACATGTCTCTTTGTTGTTGGCTTACAGCCGAAAATGTTAAACCTACATAAAAGAGAATGCTGAGAAATAACAATTTATTCTTAAAGGTTTTCATATGAGCATATTTTAACGTTTTATTATGATAAAAACTAAATAATATAATCTTTGGGTGTACCTAGACTCCAACCAAGTTTTTCTCTGCAGGCAGAGTAGAAATCATGTCCTTTGGGATGAATTAAAATTAATTCTTCAGCGGTTTTATTTATAGTTATTTCATCGCCTAGAGAGAGCTTAAATTTATTATGGCTATCAAAACTAATGCTACAATTTTGATTCTTTAGGATTTTAACTTTTATCGTGGTCTTGGAATCAATCAGCATAGGTCTAGAATTCAAGGTATGCGGAAACATTGGTAATAATGTTATTGCGCTTACATCAGGATGGACTATAGGCCCGTTTCCAGATAGAGAATAAGCAGTAGATCCAGTTGGTGAGCTTATAATAATTCCATCTGCTCTTTGCCTGTATACAAAATTATCATCTAGGTATAATTCATATTCAATCATTTGAGCAACTGCATCAGAGTGAATAACAATTTCATTTAGTGCAATACTTTTTTTTATCCTTTGTCTATTTACCCTGGCTTCAAGAAAAAACCTCTTATCTTTGATTAGTTTCCCACCTAGAATTTCCTTTAGTGTTGCTGTAAGGCTTTCAGGTGCAATATCAGTCAAAAAGCCTAAAGTGCCTAGGTTAACTCCTAAAATTGGAATACCTCTTATGCCAAACTTTCTGGATCCGCTCAAAAGGGTTCCATCACCTCCAATGATTACTGCAAGATCAGCATTTTTAATAATATAAGAATCGCTATAAAGCTTCCCTTTAGAGCTTTTACGATTTAGGGTGTTGCTTTTTAAAACTTTTGCCCCTAAATTCTCCAAGACTTCTTCAGTTTGAGAAATGATAGCATTAACTTTTTTGCTATTTAGTGAAGAGTAGATTGCAATTTTATTAAACTTTAAGGACATTTATTTACCATTTTTTTACCCAATAAATAAATATTGTATCAATAGCAGCAATTAAAACCTTAAAAACATACTTAGTTAAAGCTAGCATCAAGGCCGTGGACCAATCCATACCAGTAGCAAACACCCAGGTGAATTGGTATATGAGAGTATCTATTAATTGTGATGTCATCGTAGAAAGATTGTTCCTTAACCAAAGCTTAGAACCATTGGTTTTCTGTTTTAACCAGTTAAAAAACCAAACATCAAAGCTTTGGCTCACCAAATAAGCTGTTAAAGAACCAATTACAAATGCAGGGGAGTAGTATGCAAGTGTACTTATTGCATTATGCACTTCCAAGGCAGATCCTGTAATTTCGGAGGGTTTAAATTGAACACTTATAACCAAAGTTACCATTACGGCTATGTTGGCTACAAAGCCTAGCATTACAGCTCTATTTGCTTCTGCTCTGCCATATTTCTCATTAAGAACGTCTGTAGCAAAATAAATGCCTGAATAAAGTATTGCACCCATGCTGACCTTATATGCTGTTCCAAAAATTATTAATTCGCTTACTTTACCTCCTTGAAGATTACCCAAAACTATACCTAGAACTACAGCAACATAAAGTCCATATTTTCCAAAAAATCTATATAACAAGAGAGCAAGCCCGAGATCATAAACTACGGTGAGCAACCAAAGAGTTTCTTGACTAAGATTAAAAATATCCAAGGTGAGTAGTTTTTTGGTTATATTATCTTAAAGAATAAGAAAGATGTCTTTAAAACTTGAAGAATTAATTAAAAAAAGCAAAAAGCTAGTTTTTTTTACTGGAGCTGGCATAAGTACAAATTCGGGAATACCTGATTTTAGAGGCCCTAAGGGCGTTTGGAAAACAGCCACCCCTATATATTTCCAAGATTTTATCTCTTCTAAAGAAAAAAGGATTGAATCTTGGCAAAGGAAGTTTGGAAACGAGTTAAGTATAGATTCTGCATTACCGAATGAAGGCCACAAGAAAATTGCTGAAATTATGCAAAATAAAGATTCCTTTCTAATAACCCAGAATGTAGATAACTTGCATCAAGATTCTGGAGTCGATGAAAAAAAAATATCTGAACTACATGGCAATGCCACTTACGCTAAATGTCTAGATTGCAGTAAGAGGTATGAACTAGAGGCATTAAAAAGAGAATTTCTAGAAACACATGAACCTCCTTTGTGTTCTATCTGTTGTGGAATTTTAAAAACAGCTACCATATCTTTTGGACAGGCAATGCCAGAAAGAGAGATGCAAATCTCTCAGCGTAAAGCTATTGAATCAGATCTCTTTATTTGTATTGGAACTTCTTTAGCGGTATTTCCAGCTGCTGATTTACCACTTCTTGCAAAGGAAACGGGTGCTACTCTGGTTATTCTTAATAACGAACCAACGCAGATGGATCAATACGCAGATTTGGTAATCAATCGAGATATTTCTGAAGTCTTTCTGGAAATTTCAATTTAGCCTTTTAATCATGAGTAAGAGCTACTAGGCCCAATAATTTTCCTTCTTTCATCTCTTCTAAAGTTCTATTTGCCTCTGATACATTTCTTGTCTCTACATCCACAGGGTCAATTTTACCGGCAATTACAAGCTCCATTAGTTCTTCCATATCACCTAAAGGTCCTACATAAGAACCCATTAATTTCTTTTCAGTAAGTGCCTGCATAGGAAGAGGTAAAGTTAACTGTCCTCCGAAAAGCCCTACTACTACGTAGCTTCCTCCTCGTGCAAGAAGGTTATATCCAAAATTAACAGAAGCTTCAGCTCCTACAAAATCCACTATCGACCTAGCACCGCCTTCAGTTAATTCCATTATCTGTTCAGCAGCTCCTGCATCAGAAGAGTTTACTGTTGCAGAAGCTCCTAATTGTCTTGCCATCCCAAGTTTCTCATCATCAATATCTACAACAATAGGACTTATACCATAGGCTGCTTTAGCTATTTTAAGCGCGAGCAATCCAAGTCCTCCTGCAGAAACTATTACTAGTGAATTATCTTTATTATAGGGTCCAGCTTTCTTCAGAGCGCTGTAAGCGGTTAATCCTCTACACGCGTAACTACCTGCCAAACTATCTGGTGTATCTCCAGCATCAAATAAATATTTAGTATCTGGAACAAGCACATGATCTCCGTAACCACCAGCAACATGAATTCCAAGATTAGAATTGTTTGCACAGTAATGCGTCATATCATCATTACAAAGGTCACAATCACCACATCCCATCCAAGGATACGCTACATATTTATTTCCAATTTCTATTCCTTCAACATCTTCACCAACTGCAACTACCTCTCCAAAGATTTCATGCCCCATAGTTAGTGGTTCTCCTCCAGGTAGCGGTGACGGCAATTGAACTCCTCCTCCTAAATCAAAATAACCATCATGAATATGTACATCTGAATGACACACTCCACATGCAACAGTCTTCAGAAGAACTTCTTTGCCTTGTGGCTCAGGAGTCTGAATTTCTCTTTGTTCTAATGGTTTACCATTTTCTATTACTTGATAAGCCTTCATAAATCTTCCCCAGTTAGTGTTTTGTTATGCTTAGATTATATCTATAATCAGAACATTACAAACCAACATTAAAGGATTTAAATGACAGATCTACAAACTTTTAGAGAAGAGACGCGAGATTGGCTCGAAGCAAATTGTCCACCAGAAATGAGAAAACCTGGTGATATAGCTTGGGGTGGAAGAAATGCACAATTTTCTCATCCAGACCAAAAGCTTTGGCTTGAGAGAATGGGTGAAAAGGGTTGGACCTGCCCTACCTGGCCTAGTGAGTACGGTGGAGGTGGACTTTCTAAAGAAGAAAACAAAATTCTTCAAGAAGAAATGGGGGCAATCGGAGCTAGATCACCCTTAGGAAGTTTTGGTATTTGGATGCTTGGACCTGCTCTTCTTGAGTTTGCTACCGAAGAGCAAAAAAAAGAGCACTTACCTCCTATTGTAAAGGGCGAAGTATGGTGGTGCCAGGGCTATAGCGAACCAGGGTCTGGTTCAGATCTTGCTTCTTTAAGCACTAAGGCAGTAGAAGAAGGAGACGAGTATGTCGTAAATGGACAGAAGATTTGGACATCCTATGCAGATAAAGCGGATAAGATCTTCTGCTTAGTAAGAACAGGCCCGCAAGAGCCAAAACATGATGGAATAAGTTTCCTCTTAATCGATATGGATCAACCCGGTGTTACTACAAGACCAATTACATTAATAAGTGGAAAATCTCCTTTTTGTGAAACATTTTTTGATGATGCAAAGGCACCTGTTAAGGACCTAGTGGGTGGTTTAAATAAAGGATGGACAGTTGCTAAAAGATTGTTGGAGCACGAAAGAACTATGATTTCTGCCATGGGATTATCCGGTGGCGGAGATGGCAGTAAAAAAACTAAGTCAGGATTAGCTGAAATAGGTAAAAAATATGCTGGTGTTGATTCTGATAATCAAATTTCAGATAAAGCACTTAGAAGAAAAGTTGCTTTACATGACCTAAACTCAAGAGCATTTGGTTTAACAATGCAAAGAGTTGGTGAAGAAACAAAGGTTGGACAACCTAGTCCAGCAGCAGCTATGGCTAAGCTTTATGGAACTGAACATAACAAACTTAGGTATGAGCTAATGCTAGAGGCAATGGGAACACAAGGTATCGGGTGGGATGGTGAAGGCTTCTCTATGGAAGAACTTGCCATCACAAGAGACTGGTTAAGAACTAAAGCAAATTCAATAGAAGGTGGTACTTCTGAAGTACAACTCAACGTAATTTCCAAAAGAGTTTTAGGATTACCGGATAAATAAAATGGCGCTAGTACTTAATGAGGAACAGCAATCCCTGAAAGACATTGCTAAAGAATTTTTACAAAAAAATGCTCCTGTCACTCATTTTAGAGAGATAAGAGATACTGAAAGTGAGCTTGGATATGACCCTGATCTTTGGAAACAGATGGTTGATCTTGGATGGTCAGGAATCCTTGTGCCTGAAGAGTATGGTGGTTTCGACTTTGGAATGGTAGGAATGGGAAGTATCCTTGAAGAGATGGGAAAAATGCTCACTCCTTCTCCCTTATTTTCAACAGGAGTTCTGGGAGCCAGTCTCATCTCTCTTGGAGGGAATGACAAACAAAAACAAACTTACTTACCTCAAATTGTAGACGGGTCAATTACTACTGCATTAGCGTTAGAAGAGGGAAATAGGCACTCTCCTCTTTCAATTAATACAGAGGCAAAAAAAGATGGAAAAAATTACACTCTTACAGGGAATAAAACTTTTGTAATTGATGGACATAGCTCAAATCTCCTGATAGTTGCAGCAAGAACAAGTGGGTCTGAAAATGATTCATCAGGTATTACTTTATTTTTAGTTGACCCGAGTATAGATGGAGTTGAAGTGAGTAAAACGAGTATGGTTGATTCGCGAAATTCTGCAAATATAACTCTCAATGAGGTTATTGTGTCTTTAGACGACGTTTTGGGTGAAGAAAATAATGGAGCTGCTCTACTTGAGGAAGTTTTAGATAGAGCCCAAATAGCAATATCAGCAGAAATGTTAGGCAATGCCAGTCAGGCATTTGATATTACACTTGAGTACTTAAAAGAGAGAAAACAATTCGGCGCTGTCATAGGTTCCTTTCAAGCACTACAACATCGCGCTGCAGAAATGTATTCTGAACTTGAACTCACTAAGTCTTCTGTAATTGCAGCTTGTGTTGCAGCAGATGAGCAATCAAATGATTTGCAAAGAATGGCTAGCTTAGCAAAGTTCAAAGCTGGAGAAACGAATCATCTAGTAACTAATGAAGCTGTGCAAATGCACGGCGGGGTTGGAGTAACTGATGAATATGATGTTGGTCTTTATCTCAAAAGGGCTAGAGTAACTGAACAAATATTCGGAAACTCTGAGTATCATTTAGACAGGTACGCATCTCTGAGCGAATACTAAACTGAGTAATATAGAAAAACTCCTCCAAGTAATGTCTCAATTAAGAGACAAAGAAAATGGCTGTGAGTGGGATAAAGAGCAAACCTTTGAAACCATCGCTCCTTATACCATTGAGGAAGCTTATGAAGTTGCCGATGCAATAGAGAGATCAAATAAAGAAGATCTAAGGGAAGAATTGGGAGATCTCTTACTTCAAGTAGTATTCTTGTCTCAGATTGCCAAGGAGGAAAAGTCTTTTGAATTTAATGATGTTGTACAGGTAATAACTGACAAGTTGATTAGAAGGCATCCTTATGTTTTTTCAAAAAAGAAAAGTCACTCTTCCGAAGAGCAGATAGATAAATGGGAAGAAATTAAAGTCCAAGAAAGAAAAGAAAAGAAACAAAATAGAGTGCTTGATGGTATTGCTCAAAATTTACCAGCTCTTAACAGATCACAAAAAATACAAAAAAGAGCATCGAAAATTGGTTTTGACTGGCCAGATTTAATCGGGGTTTTTGAAAAAATAAAAGAAGAAACAAACGAACTTGAAGAAGCTATAAGCACTAAGGACAAAGAATCAATTGAAGAAGAAATTGGAGATCTCTTAATGATTATTACTAATTTGGCTCAGAAATTAGATGTGAATTCAGAGCAAGCCCTCAAAAAATCTAATGAGAAATTTATAAAAAGATTTAATTTCTTAGAGGAGGAATTAAACAAGAGAAATGAAACCTTTTCTGAAACTTCTTTTGAAGAGCTTGATTCACTCTGGGATCAATCTAAGAAATTAAGTTAGAATCTTTCTATGGAGAACATAAAAGGAGTTCTGAGTTTTTTTGCTGTGGTCATTAACACCCTATTCTGGTGTTTATTTCTCCTTACCATAGCAATTTTTAAGCTACTCATACCCACGGAGTCCTGGAAGCGGCTTTGCACAAAATTAATTATAAATATTGGAGAGTGTTGGATCTATTGTAACGGCTTGTGGATAAAAGCTTTACATAGACCAAGATGGAATGTGAAAGGTTTTGAGGAGTTAGATTCATCAAACTGGTACTTAGCAGTAGCCAATCATCAATCCTGGGCCGACATATTTGTATTGCAAGGTATTACTAATAGAAAGATACCTATGCTGAAGTTTTTCATGAAACACGTACTCATTTGGGTGCCTGTAATAGGTTTGGCATGGTGGGCACTGGATATGCCTTTTTTGAAAAGGTACACGAAAGAAGAAATTCAAAAAAATCCTGAGCTGAGAGGTAAAGACATAAAAGCCATGGAAAAATCGTTTGAAAGGTATAGTAGATATCCTGTTTCAATTTTTAGTTTTGCTGAAGGAACAAGATTTACTAAAGAGAAGAAGGATAATCAGTTATCTCAGTTTGAATATCTGCTTAATCCAAAAATTGGGGGGATAGGCCTGACCTTAACAACTATGCCTTATATTAAATTGCTTCTAGATTTTACTATCCACTATGAAGATGAAAGGAGGTCCTTTTGGGACTTTTTATGCGGACGAATGTCTAAAGCAGATGTCAGGGTAAGGCAAATAAATATACCTGATGATTTACTTGGTAAAAATTATGAGGATGATCCTATCTTTAGAGAAAATCTAAAAGAATGGGTTTATGATATTTGGTCGGATAAGGAAGAATACCTTGAGGAGGTAAGAAAATGATAGATTTATACTACGCCCCTACGCCTAATGGCTGGAAAATTTCAATCATGCTTGAAGAATGTAACTTGCCTTATAACGTCATCCCAGTAAACCTAGGAAAAGGAGATCAATTCAAGCCTGACTTTTTAAAAATTAGTCCTAACAATAGAATGCCTGCAATAGTTGACCATGAAAATCTAACTGATGGAGATCCTCTGAGTATTTTTGAATCTGGGGCAATTTTGATGTACTTGGGTGAAAAGACAGGTAAATTTTTTCCACAAGAGTCTCCCTCCAAAGAAAAGGTTCTTGAATGGTTATTTTGGCAAGTTGGTGGCCTCGGACCCATGGCTGGTCAAGTCAGTCATTTTGTTAACTATGCTCCTAACTTTCCTGGTGATCATTCTTATTCTGAAAAACGCTATAAAGATGAATACGATCGCCTATTAGGAGTAATGGATAATGTGTTGGAAGATAAAGAGTTTTTAGCCGGGGACTACTCTATAGCAGATATGGCATCTTTCCCTTGGATTACAGCATATAAAAGATACGAAGTTGATCTGGATTCTTTTTCAAACGTCAGAAGATGGTTCGATAATATTAAATCCAGGCCTGCAGTAAGAAAAGGTATAGAAGTTGGTAAAGAAAATAGAAGCTTTGGAAAGGGTATTACCAAAGAAGCTTTGCAAACAATGTTTAACCAAACTTCTAAGTCTATTAAGAAATGGGATTAATATTTATATGTTGCTCAAAAATAATTCTAGGGATTCAAATAAATGAGTTTTCATATCAGTTGTTAGTCCATGATGGCAAGCAAGCAAAATGCCATTTCTCATGACAAGGTCTGTATTTACGAAGTCGTTTGCTTCACCTCTGCAATCTATATCTTTAAAACCAGGCTGTCTGAGTATATTTCCTGTAAAAACAACTCGTGTCTGTATATTTCTATTTTCCAAGAAAACTTGAAGCTCTGTTCTGTTAAATGGTGAATCTTCTTTCACTATTAAAGGATATGCTAACCAACCTGTCGAACAACTATCATTCTCTTTTGGAAGTACAAAAAATTCTTCATATTTATGGAAAAATTTTGAAAGCTCCTCGAAATTGTCTTGTCTCAGTGAAAGATTTTTATCTAAATTTTCAAGCTGCACCAGTGCAAATGCCGAGCTTAATTCAGATGGTTCTAACTGATAGCCAACTTCTTCAAATACAAATTTTGCATCATACTTTATGCCTTCAAGATCAACTGCAAACCTTTTTTCAATACTTTCACTGTCTTCGAATAGAGAAGAGCTTCTTCCCCAAGATCTAAGTAATTTGCACCGGTCAGTAAATTCTTTATCAGAAGTTAAGATCATACCACCATTTCCAGCACCATTGATGATGTGTGAACCATAAAAACTTGTAATTGAAAAATCCGAGTATTTTCCAGTTGATTCGCCATTTAGTTTGGCTCCTAAAGTGTCAGCTGAATCATGTATTATCTTCAAATCATGCCTGTCAGCGATCTCTCTGATGATTTGCCAGTCACATATATTACCCATGAGATCTGGTGCACATATAGCTGAAGTTTTTTTTGTAATCTTACTTTCTATTGCAGTTTCATCAATACAAAAAGTATTTTCTTTTACATCCACAAAGGAAGGTACTAAATCATTCTTAACTAAAGATCCAACAGTGGTTGCAAAGGTAAGAGCTGGTGTAATAACCTCTGAGCCTGCTTTTAAGCTCAACACTTCTACACCAAGATATAAGGCAGAAGACCCAGAGTTGACCATTATCCCGTATTCCTTATCAAATATCTTAGCAATTCTGTCTTCTAGCTCTTTTGTTTTTGCCCCCATTTGAGTTGTTGTAGACAAAACTTCAACAACAGCATCAATCTCTTCCTGTCCATGTACAGATTGGCCATAAGGAACTCTAGGAAAATTATTTTTTTTCATCTTTTTTGATTGAAGTTATTTGGTGAAATAGAAGTAGTATTATGCCCTAAGAATTCTTTTTTTTACATTAACTTAGTTCAAATTCTATAAGTTGCAATCTATCATTACCGAAGAAAATATTTTTTTTATCCAAAAAAAATGTTGGAGATCCAAAGCCACCTCTATCTATTAACTCTTGTGTATTACTAGTTAATCTATCTTTTACCTCTTGAAATTCAATAAAATCAGAAAATTCTTTTTCATCTTCGCCAAGGTCTAAAACAATTTTGGATAAAATTGAAATGTCAGATATATCATTACCTAAAGTCCAATATGAATAAAATACCTTGTCTAAGTAAGTTTCTATGTTTCCATTATCAATAAAATAGAAGGCTCCACGCATTGCCTTTACACTATTCACTGGAAATATAGATGGCCAGTTTATTTGGACCTTTCTTAGACTAGCCCAATCTTGAAGATCTTTTTGAGAATATTGCAATTTTTCTTTTACAGGATTTTTTCTATTTTCGTAAACACTAGGGTTTATAGAATTAAAGATACCACCTACTAAAATTGGCTTCCAAATGATCTCAAACTCTTTTTTTTTCTTTAATTCTAGAATCCCTCGAAAAGAAAGATAAGTCCATGGACTGCTACAATCTAGGTAATATTCTATTGTCTTCATTATTATTTACTAAAATGCGGTTCTACATTGATATAGTTTTGATGTCCTGACATGCTCTAAAGATATATCAAAATAATAATTTAATGAATCAAATTTTTATATAGAATGTATATTGCTCCCTCTCCTAAGACATCATGATAAATAAATTTTTCCTTATATTTTTACTATCTCTAACCTTTCAAGTTCATGCATCTAAGTTTAATGAAATTAATGCATTTAACTTTACTGAAGAACAGATTCAACTGGCTATAGAAATAATTCAAAAACTAGAATCCAATCATTTAGTAAAGAAAGAGTATAGAGAAATTAAGTATGAAGTTTTTGAGGTCTTCATAGAGAGGCTTGATCCCAACAAGAACATTTACACCGATAAAGAAGTACTAAAAGTTTTAAATAATATAAAAACAGAATCCGGCATAAAAGAAGATTTACAAATAGCTTATGACTTATTCAATAAATATATCGATCGTTATCAAGAGAGGTACGAAGTTCAAATTGAATTCCTAAAAGTAGTTGATGAAGAAGATCTCCAAGGCGATAGAAAGATAGAAAGATCGCTTTCTGAAGCTTCGAGACAAATTTCATCAGAAGCTTTGAGAGGTTTGTGGCAGGATCTTAGTACCAATGATGTTATTCAGTTAATGTTAGCCGGAAATTCTCTAGATGAGTCAGTTGAAAAGACCATCAAAAGAATGAATAACCAGCTAAATTACTTTCAGCAAACCAGAGGAGAAGACGTATTTAATATTTTTGTAAATTCTATAGCTTCTATTTATGGACCACATACCTCTTATATGTCACCGAAGACCTCAGAAGATTTTGATATAAACATGAGTCTTTCTCTTGAAGGTATTGGAGCCCTTCTTTCTTCAGATGGACTTTATACCTCAATATCATCTTTAGTACCTGGTGGGCCAGCTGAAAAAACTGATTCTCTTAAGCCAGAAGACAAAATTATAGGTGTAGGGCAAGATGCAGAAGGTGAGATCGTAGATGTGATTGGTTGGAGGATTGATGATGTAGTTGATCTAATACGGGGGCCAAAAGGCTCTAAGGTTAGATTAGAAATTATTCCTTCTACTGCCTTGAGTGATACAGAAACGAAAGAAGTTGAAATCATTAGAAATGTTGTAAAGTTGGAAGACCAGGCTGCTGAAAAGAAAATTCTTTCCCTAACAAGAAATAATAAGGAATATAAAGTGGGAGTAATTCAACTCCCTGCATTTTATTTTGATTTTGATGCATTCCAAAAAAGGGATTACAACTATAAAAGCAGTAGCAAAGATGTAAAAAGACTTCTAAAGGAATTGAAGATTCAAAATGTTGACGGTTTGGTATTTGATTTAAGGAATAATGGTGGAGGTTCGCTATACGAAGCAAATGCTTTAGCGCATTTATTTCTTGGGAGAGGTACTACTGTTCAAGTAAAAAGCTCTAACGGGAATATTCAAGGTTTGGGTGAACGCTGGGGTTACCAATTCTTTGATAAGCCATTAGTTGTTCTAGTAAATAAGTTTAGTGCTTCCGCATCAGAAATATTGGCGGGTGCTATTCAGGATTATGATAGAGGACTAGTTGTAGGTACTAGTACGTTTGGTAAGGGAACAGTACAAAAAGTAGATTTACTATCGTCAGGTCAAATCAAATTCACAGAATCAAAATTCTACAGAGTATCGGGAAGCAGTACGCAAAATCTCGGGGTAGAGCCAGACATAAAATTACCATCTCTATTTAAAATTGATGAATTGGGGGAAAGTAATTTAGACAGGGCTCTGGAACATGACAATATTCCTAAAACATCTTTTAAAAATTTTAATAGAGTCAGTACTTTTTTGGAGCCCCTAAGAGAGAAAAGTATGACTAGAATAACAAAATCAGCGCTCTTCGATAGCGTTAAAGTAAAAAAGAAATGGCAAGCTGAAAACGAAATAAACTTCTTAGATCTAAATCTCAAAACAAGAATGAAGCAAAAAGATAAAATTGAAGAATTTTTACTGTCAAATGAAAACTCCTTAAGAAAAGCTCTAAATCTCCCTACTTATGAGTCTTATAAAGACTTTGTGGAAAGGGAAGATGATCCAGAAATTCTTGATGTGGATGAGGAAGTGTTGGGGGAAGCAGCTAACATATTGATAGATCTCATAGAGTTAAAAGAAAAACCTCTTTTAGCTTTAAATGAAAAATAATTAAATTATGAAATTAATCTCATTCAATATAAATAGTCTCAGGGCTAGACCACATCAGGTAGAAGCAATTGTCAAAAAGTACAATCCTGATGCCATAGGTCTTCAAGAAACAAAAGTACATAATGATGATTTTCCTTATGACATACCCGAATCCTTAGGATACAAAGCGCATATTCATGGTCAAAAAGGTCATTATGGTGTAGCTATTTTTACAAAGGATGAACCTGAATCAGTTAGCAAGGGATTTGAAACGGATACTGAAGAATCTCAAAAAAGATTCATATCAGTAACCTTAAAAAGAGAAAAAAAGAAAATTCATATATTGAATGGGTATTTCCCTCAAGGTGAAGAAAGAAATCATCCTGTTAAATTTCCTTATAAGGTCAAGTTTTATAAAGATTTATTAAAGCATATTAAAAAGAACTATGATCCTAAAGACTATTTAGTTGTCATGGGTGATTTAAATATCTCTCCCGAAGATATAGATATAGGGATAGGTGAAGAAAATAAGAAGAGATGGCTCCGGACCGGTAAATGCAGCTTTCTGCCAGAAGAAAGAGAAATGTTATCTAAGCTAACTGACTGGGGTTTGTTTGACTCTTACAGAACCTTATACCCAGAAAGAGATGATGAATACAGTTGGTTTGATTATAGAAGCAAAGGTTTTGAAGATACTCCTAAAAGAGGATTAAGAATAGATCATATATGGGTTACCAAAAAACTTAACAGAGTCATAAAAGAAGTAGGTATTGACTACAATATAAGGGGAATGGAAAAACCCTCAGATCATGCGCCTATATGGACTCATTTCGATTTATAAACGTCTAGCACGAAAAAAACTTTTTAATAATTCAGAAGATTGTTTCTCTAGAGGTCCTTGAGAATAATTCACTTTGTGATTAATGAATTCTGCATCTAGTAAGTTAGCATTGCTCATCACAGCTCCAGATTTTGGATCCAATGCGGCAAATATCAAATTTTCTATTCGTGAATGGATTAGCAACCCGCAGCACATGGAGCATGGCTCAAGAGTTACATATAGGGAGGTCTTTTCTAATCGATAATTTTCTAAAACTCTAGCAGCTTCTCGAATGGTATTTACTTCAGCATGACAACTAGGATCGTTTGAAGAAATGGGAGTATTATGACCTTTAGCAATAATTTTATTCTTATAAGTTAGTACAGCGCCAACTGGAACCTCACCTTCAGCTAAGCCTTTTTTAGCCTCTTCCAAAGCCTCTTGCATAAAGAAAAGATCTCTATTCATACTATATCAATTGCAAATTCTTTAATTATCTCCATTGGAATTATGTCTAATGCTTTTAGATTAGTTGCTTTTGCGATGATTGCTGGAGCGGAATCAGATTTATAAGCCTCGAGCCATCTATTTGCACAGAGGCACCACCTATCGCCCTCTTTTAGTCCTGGGAAATTATATTGAGGAACGGGAGTGGAAAGATCATTACCCTTTGCAATACTAAACTTAAGAAAATCTTCTGTCATTAAGGCACAAACAGTATGACTTCCCAAGTCTTGATCAGAAGTGTCACAACAACCTGTTCTAAAAAATCCAGTTAAAGGCTCACAGCTACACTCTTCGATCATTTCGTTAAAGAGATTTAATTGAGGTTTATCATCCATGAATAGTTTTCTCCATTTTGTACATAGGCACTTTATTGCCTAACTTACTTTCGTATTCTATTTCTTCTACTACTTTGTAACCGCGCTTTTCATACAAAAGAATACCAGATACAGTTGCCATTAGTTCAGCCTTATTGAATCCAAGTTGGACAATGGAGTTTTCTGCTAAATTCAATATGTAAGAACCAACACCTTTACGTATCCAAGACGGGTCAGTATACATAGCCCTCACTTTAGCAGCGTCTTTACCAGGAACTAATAAATCGTCTGATCTGTTTGGTGTATGATTTCCTCCAAATAAAGTCTTTCTATAGCTATAACCCCCCGAACCTATAAGTACTTCTTCTTTTTTGACTAAAAAATAAGTTCCATCCTCTATTAACTGAGTGTCGAGACCCATTGATTCCTTTGCTGCTTCTAATTGGTGTTCATTCAATAGTTCTCCTAACATTGAAGAAATAGAAGAAGCCATTAAAACCTCTATTTGAGGTACATCGTCCAAATTAGCAATAACGTGGTAGTACATATGAAAGGTACATAAAAAGGTACATATTCTTAGTAAATTTTAAAATTTAAATAATTTATGTACCTTATTTAAGTTTGCATATAAAGACAAGCCCCTTTAGAATGAATGCTATCGAGCTTTGGTCCTATTGCAGCGATGTAAAAAAACGGCTAAAACGGAATCTGTTTTATTCTTTTTCTCATTACTCATGGTCGAAGTAAATTTTAATTTAAATTTGGGGTAAACAATATGTTTAGAACTAAAATTGGTAGTCTCGCTATCTCTTTATCGCTTCTAACCATTCCTGTAATTCCTTCTATCGTGGCTGCGGCTGACGAAGTTGAAGAGGTAGTTGCAGTCGGTACAAGAAGGGATGCTAGATCAGTGGGAGACTCTCCAGCACCTGTTGATGTGATATCAGGATCTGATATTAAAAATCAAGGTGCGGTTGATGTGGACTATATGATAAGAACTTTGGTCCCTTCATTCAATGTCAATACGCAGCCAATAAGTGATGCTGCAACTCTAATAAGGCCAGCAAACCTTAGAGGGCTTCCACCCGACAATATGCTTGTATTGGTTAATGGAAAGAGGAGACACAGAGGTTCTGTTATCTCTTTCTTAGGTGGTGGAATTGCTGATGGTGCACAAGGACCAGATATCTCTGCGATACCTTCAATCGCTTTAAAGAAAGTTGAGGTATTACGAGATGGTGCTGCTGCACAATACGGATCTGATGCCATAGCCGGTATATTGAATTTTGTTCTTAATGACAGTGCTGAAGGTACAAGACTTGAAATTAAACAAGGTGAATACAGCGATGGAGATGGAGAGACTTGGAGAATTGCTGCAAATGCTGGTATGCCATTTACTGACGATGGTTATGCTAATTTCTCTATGGAAATTCAAGAACAAGATCCGACAGCTAGAAGCGCTCAACGTGGAGATGCTGCGTCTCTGAAAGCTGCTGGAGTACCTGTCTGGGAGCATCCATTTGGTAATGGTGAAGCTCAGGTATGGGGTTCGCCTAAAGTAAGTGATGATTATAAATTCACTGCAAACATTGGCCTCGATCTAGATGACTCCAAGAAATTCTATCTCTTCTCAAACTATGCAGAGAAGAATGTTCTAGGTGGTTTCTTCTTCAGAAATCCTAACAACAGGACTGGAGTTTATGACGATGGTAGTGATATAAGACTGATTGCTGACGCAGGTCAAGCAGCAGGAGGTGCAAGAACATGTGCATCTAATGTAGATGCTAAAGCAGGAAACCTTGTTGGTGCTGCATTAGCTGCTTACACTAATGATGCAAATTGTTTTGTCTTCAATGAACTTTTCCCGGGTGGCTTTACACCTAGCTTTGGTGGAGATGTTACAGATTGGTCAATAGCTTCAGGAGTCTCTGGAACAACAGATGGTGGGACTGATTATGATATAAGTGTTCACATAGGAGAGAATAGATCAGACTTCTATATTGAAAATACAGTTAATCCTTCTTTAGGACCACAATCACCAACTCAATTCAATCCTGGAAGTTATATTCAATTAGAAAAGAACTTCAACATGGATTTTGTTAGATCTATCCCAATGCAGAGCTTTGACTTAAGTTTTGCTTATGGTTTTGAATGGAGAGAGGAGCAATTTGAAATAGTTAACGGAGACGTTGCAAGTTTCACAACTGGTCCATACTTTAATCAAGGTTTTGGTATTGGTTCAAATGGGTTTGCAGGTTTCACTCCTGATATCGCAGGCGTGTGGGATCAACAAAACTATGCAATCTATTTAGATTTTGAAGGTGATGTTACTGAAAACCTAGTTCTTGGTCTCGCGACTAGATTTGAGGATTTTGATACTTTTGGTACAACAACAAATACTAAATTCTCTGCATTATGGAGAGCAACAGATACTCTTAAATTCAGGACAACTGTAAGTTCTGGTTTTAGGGCACCTACTCCAGGACAATCTAATGTTTCTAATGTAACTACAGCATCTATTTCAGGAACTGGTGAACTTGTGCAGCAAGGCACTTTATCACCAACTAATCCTATTGCTGTTACAGCTGGAGGAGCAGCATTACAACCTGAGGAGTCAGATAACTTAAGCTTTGGATTAGTTTGGGATGTTACTGACGCTCTAAATGTAACAATCGATGCATATGAAATAGAAATCACTGATCGTATTGCTCTAACAGGTAATTTCAGCTTAACTGATGCTCAAAGAGCTGCACTAGTTGCTGCTAAAGTGCCTGGTGCAAGTGATATGCAAACATTTAGGTTCTTTACAAATGACTTTGATACAACTACAGACGGTATTGATGTAGTAGCTACTTACTCTACAGAGCTAATGGGTGGAGTAACTGACTTTACTTTCGTCTATAACGAGACTGAAACTGAAGTTGATAAGTCAAGCCTTCTGAGTGCATCAAGAATAAATGCTCTAGAAGCATTGCTTCCTGAAAACAGATGGAACTTAAGCGCAGTACACAATGTGGGTGATTGGACAATCCTCGCAAGATATATGTACGTAGGTGAATCAGAGTACTATTATGGTTTAAACGACTTAGGTAATCCTGATATCACAACTTTAGATGATCAATCACAGCTTGATTTAGAGTTCACTAGAGATTTTGGAAATTACCAAATTACACTGGGAGCTGAAAATATTACCGATGAGTATCCTGAAAAAGATACTGGCGTAACTTGTTGTGGAGCGATCTATCCTGAGTTTGCACCTCTTGGATTTATGGGCGCCTTTTACTACTTAAGAGTAGGAATTGACTTATAAATTCAACAAAAAAAAAGGGCACTTAGGTGCCCTTTTTTTTACTTTGAATAAACCACCCTTCCATCGACAATAGTCATCGTTACTTCAGAAGACATGATTTCTTCTTCAGGAATAATCATTAAATCTTTCGAGAAAATTGTTAAATCAGCTAACTTGCCAACCTCAATTGTTCCTTTGATATCTTCTTCAAATACAGAATAAGCAGCCCACTTAGTAAACATATATAGCGCTTCTTCTCTACTCACTGACTCATCTAAGTTCCAATAATCTTGATAATAACCATCCAAATCTTTTCTTCCTATTGCTGCCTTAAATTCAATCCTTGGATCTCCTATTTCGACTGGAGCATCCGAACCTCCAGCAATAACAACACCTAGATCAATTAGACTACGCCATGTATAGGCATTATTGAGTCTATCTAAACCCAATCTTTTATGAGCAAAATGGAGATCACCTATAGCATGTGAGGGCTGCATAGAAGCTATCACTTTCATATCCGCAAATCTCTTTTGATCTTTAGGTAAGATATTTTGGGAGTGCTCTATTCGCCATCGAGGTTCAATAATCATTCTGTTTGTATCAGATACTGCTTTAAAGGCTTCTTGATACCAATCCAAGGTAACGCTATTCGCTAAATCTCCTATTGCATGTGTTTGTATTTGAATGCCATTTACCAGAGCCTTGATTAATTTAGGCATCGTCTCTTCCTTCTGAAAGATTAAGAACCCCTTGGTTTCATAATCATCATATTTAGTGAAGAAGGCTGCTCCTCTCGAACCGATAGCTCCATCGGCATAGAGTTTAACTCCTCTGGCGGTTAGAAAGTGCTCTGGATCAAGGTATGGCCCACTATCTATGAATTTTATTGCATCTTCACCATCACTTATATACATATGGATCCTGACAGGTAAGTTTTCTTCTGACTTAATTTCTCTCAATAGTTCAAGGTCAGACAATGGTGAGCCTGCATCCTGTAGTTGGGTCCAACCCATCTTAGCTGTTCTATATAAACCTTCCCTTAAGGCCTTCTTTTCATCTGCTCGAGTCCTTTTTGGAATAATTGATTCAACCAATAATGAAGCCTTATCAATTAGCACACCATTAGGCTCTCCATCAATATCCTTATCTATTTTTCCACCTATGGGGTTAGGTGTATTTCTATCAATGCCAGCTAACTTCATTGCAAGACTATTTACAATGATTGCATGACCATCAGCACGCTCTAGAGCTATCGGCTTATCAGATGAAATAGCATTCATTTCTTCTAAAGTTGGAAACCTTCCTTCAGGCCATTTCTTTTCAATCCAACCCCTCCCTATTACCCAATCTCCTGGCTGGATTTTATTCGAGTGAATAGTTACTTGAGTAAGCATACTCTTTAGGCTTTCAGCACCTTGTAGATTGAGATTCATCTCTCGGTAACCTATTCCCTTCAAATGAGCATGAGCATCTATGAATCCGGGATATACAAAAGAACCTTCTAAATCTAATACTTTGGTTTCACCGCAGTTAAAATTTTGTGCCTCAGAATTTGAACCAATGAATGAAAATTTACCATTTTTAATCGCTAAAGCTTCTGCATCTGGTTCTTCAGGATTAGCTGTGTATATTTTGGTATTGATTAAGACTAAGTCTGATTCAATACAGATTTCTTCTGAGGAACATCCAACAACTAAGAAGATAAAGATTGCAAAAATGAAGGGTATTTTGTGCATATTCATATTTTTATCCTTTTTTCTCGGGCCAATAAATTGAGTTCTCGCTTTTAAGCTCTTCGAGATCAGATCTTTCGTAACCCATCTCAGCCAATACTTGCTCAGTATGCTCTCCTATTTTAGGAGCTCGTGAAAAGTTAATTTTCTTTTCTCCTACAATGTGAAAAGGACTATTCACTGTATATAATTTTTCAAAAGATTCATGTTCTAGAGGAACAAGTGTTTCAGTTTCTAGAAATTGAGAGTCTTCTCTATGATCTGTTGTTCTGCCTAATACACCGTAGGTAACTGCAGAATTTCGTAATAGCTCATCTACTTCCTTGAGTTTTCTATTTTTAAATTCATCTGATAACTCTGCTCTTAATATATCAGCATTATCAAAAGGATTTTCGAAATCAAATAACTCTCTGTCAATCCAATCCTTACGGTCTAAAATATTGGCTAATTTTGGCCATTCTATTCTAGAATTTATCATCCCAAGAGCGAACTCTCTTTCATCTTTTGTGGTATAAAAATCATAAAAAGGATGTCTTGGTAGTGGTTCCGGTCTATCTGGAAATTCAACATCCATCAAAGCTGCTTGAATGAAAACTCCATTAGCCCATGCTCCATTTGACATCAAAGAGGTAGAAACCTCTGAACCCTCTCCTGTCTTTTCTCTTTTATAAAGTGCTGTCATTATAGCTCCATAAAGTGCCATTCCAGTTGGATGATCCCCCATACCAGGTGTTGACCAGGCCACTGGAGAATTATTAGAAGGCCTTACAAAGTCCATCAAGCCACTTCTGGCCCACCAGGCCATTGAGTCGTAAGCAGTTCTATCAGCATCTGGTCCTACTTCTCCGTAACCTGTTAATGAAGCATATATGATGCGTTCATTATTAGGCATGATATCTTCAGCAGTTATCTTTAATTTCTTTCTTATAGGAAAAGGCATATTGGTTATAAATACATCTGCTTCTTTAACTAAATCTAGAAGAATATTTTGTGCCTTTACATCCTTCAGATTTAAAGAAATGCTTTTTTTATTTCTTGAGGTGAGTTCCCAACAATAGTTTTCAGGTCCGATAGGCATTCTGCCATTGGTAATTAGGTTTCTGAGACTGTCGCCACTTTGAGGTTCTATCTTTATCACTTCAGCACCATAATCAGACATAATTGTGGCTGCTGAGGGCCCAGCAATAAAGCTTGCCGCATCTATAACTTTAATTCCTTCTAACAGATGACCAGATTTTTTATTCAAAACTCTCTCCCCTTTATTTATAAAAATATCATAACTAATTTCTTAAATGATTTTAATTAATCTAAGAAAAATGTATCTTATAGTCTTAAAAAAGGGAAAAGAAAAGGATGCTTCAAAGATATAAGGTTATTTCACTAACAGTAGCCGCGGTCTTTATTTGCTACATTGATAGAGTAGTAATTTCTTTAGCGATTATACCGATGAGTGAAGGCATGGGTTGGTCTGAAACGCAAAGAGGTTTTATTTTATCTAGCTTCTATATTGGCTATATTTTGACTCAAATAATAGGTGGACTTCTTTCAGATAGGATGGGTGCAAAAATTGTACTTGGTGTTGGTCTAATCGTCTGGTCAATCTTTACCTTCATCACTCCATGGGCTTTCTATGGTGGATTTGCTGCTCTTATCATTGCCAGGATAGGCATGGGACTGGGTGAAGGTATTACTTTTCCTGCCTGGCATAGTCTTTATGCTAGATGGATTCCTTTCAGCGAAAGAGCACGTTCAGTAGCTATCACAAATAGTGCTATACCAATTGGTACTATATTTGGACTTGTTGTAACACCAATAATTATTTTAAGACTTGGGTGGGAATGGGCATTCTATCTATATGGAGGATTAGGTTTTATCTGGTATATATATTGGCAAAAGATTGTTTTCTCGACACCAAAAGAAGATCCAAATATTTCGGAGGAAGAATTAGAATATATAACTAATAATGCTCCTGCTTCAAACAAAGCTGAATCGCTGGCTTTTTCTAAATGGCGAGGCAATTTACCTCTGTGGGCAATAGCTGTGGCACATTTTTGTAATAACTACAGCCTTTTTGTTTTTTTATCATGGCTTCCAATTTTTATAAAAGATGGTTTAGGAGTGCCAATGGCCGCAGTAGGACTATTGGCAATGCTTCCTCATATAGCATCTTTTTTATTCTTAAATATAGGAGGTTATTTTGCTGACTATCTAACAAACAAAGGCGTAAAACTAATTACAGTGAGGAAACTTTGCAATTCAATAGCTTTCGGTGGGAGCGGTATTTGTCTTTGTATTGTTCCAGAACTCAACAGTGTTGCTGGAGTGATAGCTATTATGTGCTTAGGAAATGTATTCGGAGGTTTCAGCGCAGGTGGGTTTATTGTCAATCATGCAGATATTGGACCTGAACACACTGGAAGGCTAATGGGGATAACTAATATGGTAGCTGCGATTCCAGGATTCATTGGAGCTATTGTTACTGGAATGATTTTGGATGCAACAAATTCTTGGGATATGGTATTTTATGTTGTTGCAGGTATTACTTTCTTTGGAGGTATCTTTTACTTCCTATTTGCTAGCACAAAAAAACAATTTGACTAGGGGATTAAAATGAATGGAGCGATTGAAAAAAGTTTGAATGATAAAGGTGTTTTAACACTTAAATTAAATAGACCGGAAGTTTTAAATGCGATGAATGCTGATTTAATTCTTGGTCTTCTTGATTGCATGAATGATGCCAAGTCAGATAAACAAGTGAGAGCAATAATCATAACTGGCAGCGGCCGAGGTTTTTGCTCTGGGGCGGACTTGGTCGATGGAGGTTGGCCAAAAACAAAGGGGCTTTCTTCGGGTGAGGCTACCTTTACTAACATGGAAAATGCCTTCAATCCCTTAGTCAAAGCAATAACTCAATCAAATAAACCAGTTATTACTGCGATTAATGGAATAGCTGCAGGTGGAGGAGTTGGATTAGCTCTTTGTGGAGATATAGTAATTGCCTCAACATCAGCAAAATTCAAACTAGTCTTTGGACCCAACTTAGGTATCATCTCTGACGTAGGTGCGTCTTGGTTTGTTCCAAACTTAATAGGTAGGGCAAGAGCAAATGGGATGGGTTTACTAGGTGATGACCTATCAGCAGAATTAGCCAAGGAATGGGGTCTTATTTGGGATTGTGTACCTGATGATGAACTCATTAGTAGGGCTAATGAGATTGCGGAAAGAATAGCCGATGGACCAATTGAAGGGCTTAAAGCCATTGTAAAAGCGCATGATAAAGCTTTGTCTGGTACCTTGAGTGAACAATTAGATTATGAAAAAGAAACTCAAAGAGTAAGAACAGATTCTAAGGAATTTAAAGAGGGTGTTTCAGCTTTTGTAGAGAAAAGGAAACCTAATTTTAGAGACCTAGATCAATAAAGCTCTAAACCAGCAACATCTATATCTGCATAAAAATCTTTTCCATAAGCTACTATTCCTATGCTTTTAATGCTCTCTATATCAAATTCCTTTGGAAGAAATCTACTAAATCTTCCATCACTTTTTTTGAACGAAGAAAAAGGTAGTTCGATCCATTGCCATTTCTCAGTAGTATTGAAAGACGAACCATAATATAGCCAAGGCAATCTAGTTTTAGTAGTTCTGATAAAAAGATAATATTCCTCTCCATTACCTCTAGTCTTAATTTTGAGGCCTTTATAATCTTTGTCTTCAATTTCTACTTCGGCTCTGAATTGAATAAATCCTCCATTATTCTCAGTACTGACGTTACCTTCCATATGATAGAAAGACAGACCATCTTCTTCTTTTTCCAAAAAATTTACTTCAGAAACTCCTCCCATCACTTGATCAGAAAACGGTATCCATTTGACTCTTTGGTTATCTAAATTATCAATTGCTTGTGCCATGACGTTTGAAGAAAGATTTAATATTATGATACCCAAAAGGGTCTTAAAAAGTGTCGTTAAATTCATACTAATATTATGAGTAAGTTATATTCCAAAAGTCAAAAAAAAGAGTTAGAGTAAAAGTAAATATGGAGATAAATATGAAAAATAAATTCCACTTTTTGGGGCTCATATTAATTACATTCCTTATGAGCTGCAGTACCTCTGAGGAAGAGCAAATTAAAGAAGAATTAACTACGTTAGGTTCAACACAAATAGGTTTAATTGATGACCAAAGAATATTGGATGCAGAATCTGAACCTGGAAATTGGCTAGCTCACGGAAGAACATATGAAGAGCGTAGATTTTCCCCATTGACAGGCATAAATAAAGAAAATGTATCTGAGTTAGGCCTTGTATGGTCTAAAGATATGGGAACAAACAGAGCATTAGAGGCTACCCCTATTGTAGTTGATGGAATTATGTTCTTCACAAGTACTTGGAGTAGAGTTTACGCAGTTGATGCTTTGACTGGAGAAACAATTTGGAAATTTGATCCTAAAGTACCTGGAGAATGGGCCAGGAAAGCTTGTTGTGATATTGTAAATAGAGGAGTTGCTGTTTATAACGGCAAAGTTTACTCAGCAAGCCTAGATGGAAGGCTGTTTGCAATAAATGCTGAAACTGGAGAGTTGGTTTGGGAAGTTGATACTATAATTGATCGAACAAGATCTTACACAATCACAGGTGCACCTAGGGTAGCAAAAGGTAAAGTTTATATAGGTAACGGTGGTGCAGAATACGGCGTAAGAGGATATGTTACTGCTTACGATACCGAAAATGGTGATCAAGTATGGCGTTTCTTTACTGTTCCTGGAAATCCAGACCTAGGGTTTGAAGATCCTGCTATGGAGATGGCTGCCAAAACATGGAAAGGAACTAACTGGTGGGAATTTGGTGGTGGTGGAACTGTCTGGAACTCCATAGTCTATGATCCAGATTTCAATAATGTATATCTAGGCGTTGGAAATGGATCTCCTTGGACAAGAGATATCAGATCTCCAGGTGGAGGTGATAACCTTTTCCTGTCTTCCATTGTTGCTGTGGATGCTGATACTGGTGCTTATAAATGGCATTATCAAACTACACCTGAAGATAATTGGGACTATACCGCCGTTCAAGATATGGCTTTAGCAGATATGGAAATTGATGGAGAAATGAAAAAAGTCCTTCTTCAAGCTCCAAAAAATGGTTTCTTTTATGTTATTGACCGTCAAGACGGAAAAGTTCTTAGAGCTCATCCTTTTGCTGCTGTCACATGGGCTACTCATGTAGATCTAGAAACAGGAAGGCCAGTTGAGAACCCGGCTGTTGACTATACTGATAATGGAGCTTGGGTTTTACCTGGTCCACTAGGAGCCCACAATTGGCAAGCCATGTCTATAGATCTTGAAGCTGGATTGGCTTATATACCTACGCAAGAAAATCCTTTTTTCTATGCAATACAAGAAGATTATAAAAAAACTGGAGTATTTAAATGGACTCCTGGTCAATGGAATATGGGTATTGAAATGAGTTCTTTAGCTCAAAATATTCTCAATAATCTAGAATCTCAACCAAAACCAGGAGGTTTTTTGAAAGCTTTTGATCCACTCACAGGTGAAACAAAATGGTCAGTACCAATTCCTCATTACTGGAATGGAGGTGTTCTAGGCACAGCTGGGGGGCTAGTATTCCAAGGAGATGCCCTTGGCATGTTCTCAGCTTATGATAAGGATACTGGAGAGAGATTATGGGAGTTTAATACCTATACTTCAATGTTAGCTCCACCTATAACTTTCGAAATAGATGGAGAACAGTATGTTTCTATCCTGACAGGTTCTGGAGGAGGTGATTTATTTGGCGGAGAGCCTTTGCCTCCAATAGAAATCCAAGCTTCATTAACTTACAACAATTTTGGCAGATTATTAGTTTTTAAGTTGGGCGGTAAAGAGACGTTACCAATTCCTAATGTTAGAGATAAAACAATACCTGAACAAAAACTTGTACAGGTTAGCATTGATCAATTGCAAGATGGAGAAAGCAAATACAATCAAAACTGTGCTGTTTGCCATGGATTTGTCGTCAAGTCTGCAGGTGGCATACCCGACTTACGTAAAATGACAGCAGGAACGCATGATGCATTTAACCAAATTGTACTAGAGGGTCTTTTGGCTAGTAATGGAATGGCTTCCTTTTCAGATGTACTCTCTGAGCAAGAAGTTGAAAACATACATCATTATGTGAGAGCCAGAGCGCACGAGGATAGGGAGGTTGCCTTAGGAAATATGGAAGCCCCTCAGTTTACTTGGTTTGGTCAAGAGGAAGAATAGATTACTGGTCTAAGATCAGTGTTTTGGGGGGAAGTTCAGGCGGAGGCACTTCAACAAATTCGAACGAAGGCCTCCCTTGTTCTGGCTCCCCTTCCGCTACATCATAAGGGGTAGATTTCTCACCTTTGTTATCCTTATTTAGGACTCCATAAGTTTTCTTTCCATTCAATCTTTCGCCTTCTTGCAATTTATGCAGTGCTTCTTGAGCAATTCTATGGTTTTCCTTATTCCACTGTAAATTGAATGCTCTGGGGTCTCCTATTGGCTTTTTGAACTCATCTATTTCTTTTATCCAGAGGAACAATTCTCCTTCATTGCTTTTACTTTTATTAGGCTCTTGAATAACTACCCATAGAATATTGAAATCATCAGGTAAATCCTCCGATGTTGGCCATCCTAAGACTCCGACATAACCCTTCCAGCTGGAAATATAGAATAAAGAGACAGCAAAAATTGATATTAGTTTTACTTTCTTAGTGAAATTTGTATAAAAACAAAAAACTAGGAGAAGTGCTGCAATTACAGCATAAGAAATGCTTAAAATTAATCTCTCCTCTAGCATACTATTTTCTTCCTAAAGCTTTTGTGAGTAATCTTTTCGGTAATTGATTAAGGTTAGAGATCTCTTTAGCTCCATCTACTGAAAACCTAAGTGCTGTTATTTCATCACCCACTCCATTCAAGAAATGTTGACCATAGTATATTAGCTCAACAGTTGGATTTAGTTTTTCTACTTTTACAGTTACTGGTAAAGGCTCTTTGTAGTTAGATTTATAGTGCAATAAATTAATTACATACTCGCCTGTTTGAAGCCCTCGAACTGTAACAGTCTCTTGGTTTATAGGATTTGATACAACTCCTCCTTCAGTCTTTAAAGAGTCAGCTAAATTGCCTCTATCATCTCGGTCTAAATGCATCAAACCAGTATCTCTATTGTGATACCAGACAAGGCCCCCTTGAGGATCTTCAACCACTGCATCAACATCATCTGGATGTTCATCAGGCCATTGAACAGAAATTAAGACTTCTGCTTTAGTATTAATATTCCCAGACTCTTCAGAATTATTGATAAGCATGAAAGCTATAGCAAACATGAATGCAAAACCAAGAAGAGCATTAAAAAGGAGATCCGTGAAGACATCTTGCTCTTCTGATTTAAGCAAAGTTTTATGCTTCATTTATACTTGGAGCTAATGTGATTGAGAGTCTGGCTCAAACTTGTATCAAGAATAAAATACTGAAATTTGAGTATCATGCTAGTCAATAGGCCAGTTAAAGTTGTGTACAAAGCAACAGCCATTCCACCACTCATAGTGGATAATAATTTTTGGAGAATCTGAGGATCAAAATCCTTTATTTCTCCAATGGGGAGTAGCATAAGGATAAAGCCTATGACAGTACCTGTTAGCCCTAATTTGAGCAATACATCTATAGCTAAATAACCCAAGGAGTGCCTGTTACTGAGCTCATCCTCAACAAGAGAAATGTCTCTTTCTTCTTGAGATTTATTTTTTTCTAAAAGCAATCTTCCAATTAAAGTCTTGCTAGAAGGATCATCTAAACTAGATATTTCTTTATCTAAAGAAATGGCAATATAGAACCAATGAATGGTAGACAAAATATAGATAGCAAGAATTAGTAACGAAATCTTGCTTCTGTCTGACTCTATTATCAAAGCAATCAGGTCTAGTTGATACAACAAATAGAAAGAGAAAAGTATCAAAGTAAGGACCAGCGATGCTTTTAGTAACAAGTAATTTGGCCTTTTAGAAATTAACATAATTAATCGTGACTCGCTCCATCTATCAGGTTTATCTTTGTTTCGGTTGGTATCAATATATCATCAACACACATTATATTAATACTTATCTGAGATGGGTCCCTTCTTCGAACATGATGGGTATAAACACCACAAATATTACAAAAAAAGTGTTTAGCGATTTTTTTATTCCACTGATAAATTTGCAAATTATTTTGTCCACTTTGAAGTACAAAGTTATCTTTACTTATCGGCTTCATAATAATTGATTTCTTTAAACACAAAGTGCAGTTGCACTCATAAAGCCCATCCAATATTTGATCAGTAAAAAAACTAAATCTGACTTCTTGACAATGGCAAGATCCAAAATACTCCGTCATTAGATGTGTCCTGCTTGACCTCCATCAACTTCAATGGAAGTACCGCTGATGTAAGAGGCTGCTTCAGAACATAAAAAAGTAACCAAAGATGCGACTTCTTCTGAAGTACCGTAGCGCCCTACTGGCACTGAGGATCCATTTGCCTTGATGACATCTTCCATCTTACCACCTGTAGCTTCAGCAATTTCTGTTGCAGCCCTCTCCCACATAGCGGTATGAATAAGACCAGGAAGAACAGAATTAATAAGAACTCCATCTGATCCATACTTTTTTGCCAATGATTTTGATATGGAAATCATAGCGGCTTTGGTAGCTCCATAATCAATTAATGCTGCATTAGGATACTTTCCTGCTGAACTTGAAATCATAACAACTCTGCCCCATTTATTTTCTCGCATAGAAGGTAGAAATGCTCTAGTGCATCTTACTGCCGACAAAAGATTTAGTTCATGCAATTCTTGCCAATCTTCATCGGTCATATACAAAAAATTTCTAGATGGTGAAGCGCCAACATTATTAACTAAAATATCAACTACACCTTCAGATAAAGTACTATCTATAAAAGCTTGTGTTGACTCTTTATTACCCATATCAGCAACAAAACCCTTTATAGAGCCCTTATTGACTTCTAAAGACGCTAACTTCTTAACTGACTCTTCTGTTCGAGCACAAAAGAAAACATCAGCTCCATGCTCGGCAAGCATCTTCACTGTCGCTTCACCGATTCCTAAACTTGCACCTGTTACAACTGCTTTTTTACCACTCAGATCTAAATTAATCATATTCCTCTCCTAAAATTAAATTCATTTTTGTATTTCCCCTATCATACCTATCATCGTCATTAAGTTCATTTAATACAAAGCCAGCCGAGAGGTATAGATTTAAGGCAGGTTTCAATACATCGTTGGTAATTAAGAAAATCTCACTAGCATTCTTTTCTATTGAGAAGTCTATACAACGTCTTAATAGTTTTTTTCCAATGCCTAGTCCTTGAAGATTTTTTGCAACAGCCATTTTTGCTAACTCATAAACACCGTTACTTGTTGGAATCATTGCTGCAGTGCCAACTACATCATCATTCAAAATAGCAAAAAAAATCTCGCCTCCCTTTTCCATTACATAAGACTCAGGATTTTGAAGTGTTTTAAGATCTTCTTCCTCCATTACAAAATACTCTTCTATCCATTGTCTGTTTAGGTATTCAAAATCTGATTTGTAATCTAGCTTAAAAGGAACTATTTTTAGATTATCCATTGAGAGATTCCAAATAAATTTGAAAAGCTTTGCTTCCGTTGGTTACATTCTTTTTCCAATCATCAGATGCACCTTCATTAGCTTGATCACTAATGTATTTGAAACAAAAGTAGTTAATTTTCTCTTTTAGGCAAAGCTTCGCAAGTGCGTATGCTTCCATGTCATATAAATCAGTTTTAATTTCTTGGTTTGTAGTAACGAAATTATCTCCAGTACCACAACTCAATCCAGGTCTATCTAAAGTAATATCATTTATCTCATCATTGAGAGTTACACCGAGCGGTAGCCCTATATCTCTTAAGTCCATGTCTCTTTGCTTGAAGGTAGTTACTTCGTGTAGACCTTGCAAATCTGACCTCGAAGAACCTGCAGTTCCAAAATTTATAATATTAACTGGCTTATCTTCCTTCAATGCCCGGTAAACTGAGATTAAAGCATTCACTTTTCCAATCCCGGTATAGACAATCCTCCATCCATTCGCTTGTTCTAAATTGAATTCCTCTTCCATTGCAATTGCAATGAGAGTATTTTCTTTTGTTAAGCTAGTCTTCATAGCTTATGAGGCTGATAATGGGCATATTAAGAGCAGATGAACCCTTAAGAGACTTCAGTTCTATGACAACAGCCCCTGCTACTACATTGGCACCAAGAGACTCTAATAGTTCTTTAGAACATTGCATTGACCCTCCTGTTGCTAACAGATCATCTACAATAACTATTGATTTACCCTCTAGATCTTTCTTTTGAACAGTTAATGAATTACTGCCGTATTCAAGCTCATAACTCTTTTCAATGAGCTCTCCTGGAAGCTTATTGGGCTTTCTTATCATTAATGCACCTAGACCCAAGTTTTCTGCAACTAAAGTACAAAATAAAAAACCTCTAGCATCGATACCTGCAACATAATCGGCATTGAGAGGTTTAATGGTTTCTATAAAGCGATCCTTTAATAGACTTAAAGCTTTCGGTTCGGCCAACAAAGGGCTTATATCTCTAAATAGAATTCCTTTAGAGGGGAAATCAGGGTAACTCTTAATCCATTTCTTAAGATCTTCCATGAATTCACGCTCTTTTTAAAAAGGGTAGAAAGGCAATATTTAAAAATAAATAAGTAAGCAAGACATTAAAAAGGAGAACTTCTGGGCTGAAAGTATAAAGGTAACAGAGACCAATAGAAATTATTCCTAACTTAAAGTATTCCAGTTTTAGTATCTTTTCGGCATCCAACCATTTTGCTGTGCAGTACATAGAAAAAATAACTACGCAAAGGAGAACAATGCCATGATCGTAATCCATATTTTTGTCTGCAAAAAGAACTACAGCCGCGTAAGTCATGCATAGGAATTGTATCAGTGCATAAAGTTTTGTAGATAACGGAACAACTGGATCATGCTTCTCAAATTCTTCATGATTAAACTTTTCCTTAGATGAACCTTCAGTAGATCCATTTGGTGACCAACCAGTCTTTGCAGTTAAGACATTATAAAAATTTTTGAAAGAGATAGAAAAAGTTAGGTCTTTTAGAATTTTCTGATAAATATGGATGTTAGCCTTTACAGGATCAAATGTCTTTATTGCCCCTCTTATTCCATAAATACACTCTTGATCGTTTTGTTCTTCTTTAAAGGTAGAAAAAAGACGATCCCAGACTATAAAAACTCCGCCATAATTCTTATCTATATAGATATCATTCTGGGCATGATGAACACGGTGATTGGAGGGAGTGACAAAAAATAATTCATACCACCCGAGTTTAGGGATGTGTCTAGAGTGAACCCAAAATTGATATATCAAATTGATCGATGCTACTGACACCATCACGTATGAAGGAACACCGATTAAAAATAAAGGAATATAGAAAATCCAGGATATAAAAAATCCGGTTCCAGTCTGCCTTAGTGCAGTAGATAAATTGTATTCTTCACTTTGATGGTGGGCTACATGCGATGCCCAAAAAATTTGTCTCTCATGACTTATTCTATGAAACCAATAATAAAAAAAGTCATAGGCGATGAAAGCAAAAATCCACGTAACCCAAAGATCACTGTCCATCCGCCAGAGAGCAAAGTGTGTTTCAATTTGATAATAAATATAGCCACTAAAACCTATTTTGAGTATTCCGCTAGTGCCTCTCAAAGAGCCCATAAAAAGGCTACTTATTGTGTCATTCAATCGATAAGTATTATTATTGATGAATTTTCCGTAAGCCAATTCTAAAATTAAAGCCAATAAGAAAAAGGGTACTGCAGCTTCAACGTAGTCCATATTTACATTTCATACCAATCTAGATAAGAACCCATGACATCTGAAAATTCTTTTTTATTACAAAGAGATTTAAAGTGTTTGAAGGTTAATGGGTACTCAGTTTGGAAGTTTTTACTTATAAGGCTTAGGTTCTTGCTTTCCAGTTGCTGCAAATAGTGGCCTTCCCTTAGGAATTGTGCGAATTCACAAGCAAAAGATATATCCGCAATAGTCAACTGATCTCCAGCAATAAAGCTAGAAAGAGATAAAGATTTTTCTAAGCCTTCTAAATAAAACTCATATGCAGCTTTAGTTCTTTCGTATGTATATTGAGTAATATTTTCAAGCTCTAAGAGATAAACTTGAAATTCTCTTGAGAAAACAAGGTTAGCATCTAAAAAACTATCTATTCTAGATGTTAAGTTTATGTCTTCACCTCCATAAAGAGATTTATCTTTACATTCCCTAGCAACTGCTCTCAAGATACTATTGGATTCAAATATCCCCACTCGCTCATTACCAATAAATCCAGCTGGAACTGTCCCGAAAGGATGTTGTTCTGTGAATTTATCTGTCTTGTAAAGAGAGCCTTTAAAACCTCTTTTACTTTTGATTTCAAATGATTTAAGTTCAGATTTATCTTCTTCTGATATTGGTTTGGCATCAAAATCCCATAACCAATTTGGCATATTATTTGGCTTATCCCCTATAACCTCAATATCTATACCGCCTATTTTTGCGGTAATGATCGACTTCCATACCCTAGGGTTAGGAAGATAAGAAAATATCCTTATCTTGCTCAAAATTTATTGAGTCTCTATGGCTTTTTTAAAAGCAGGTCTAGCTTCTAATTTTTCAACATATGCCTTTATATTGCTCATTTCATCTGAAACGCATCCTAATCGGTTACTCATGAAACAAGAATGACCAAGCATGATATCAGCACCTGAAAAATCACCTATCAAATAATCTTTTCCTTCCAGATTCTCATTAACAGGTTTCAAGGCATTAGTAAGAAGCCTTTGTGCTTGTCCTAAAACTGTCTCATCTCTCCTTTCAGGCGGGAGAAGGACAGTATGAACAACAATGGTATTCATAGGAGGCATCACCATTCCCTCGCAATAATGAAACCACTGAAGATATTTAGCAAAATGTTCAGAGTCTACGGAGGGTTTTAATCCACCATTTTTGTGTTTTTCCAAAATATAGTCGGTTATAGCTCCAGATTCCCATATTTGGGTGTCTCCATCCTCCAAAACTGGTACTCTTCCTAATGGATGTCTTGCTCTATGTTCATCAGACTTTAAGTCAGTCGGACTGAATGCCATCTTATTTAATTCATAAGGTAGTTCGAGTTCTTCGAGGAGCCAAAGAATCCTTCCGGCTCTAGAATTAGGTGCAAAATGTAGCTTCAACATAACTTTCTCCTTTTGTGTAGATTCATTATAAGCATAAAAATTAGAGTGAGAAATCCTAAGAACTTCTTATTGAAGAGATAATTTCTAAAGCCAATTTAGCTTTATCAATTGGTACAAAAATATGATCATGAAAATACCCTGAGAAAACGTTTGCAGGTATGTTGTTTTTAAATAATTCACCAGATATTGTTGCTATTAATCCACTCATCTCCAAGCTAGAGTGCACTCCTAAGGAGATACAATTAAAAACAGTCTCATACTGGATAAAATTTTTATCTGCTATTGCTTTTGTAATCACTAAAGTAGAACCCTCATTCTCAGTAAATGTTGCCACAGGGTTTAGAGAATTAACTAAAACATCAATAGGCTCTTTAGATGTAATAAAGACGTAAGATTCATCAATCAATGAAGGAAGAAGATTTTCCAGAATGTCCTCTAAATCTGTTTTTGCTGGCATTGTTAATGACAAGCTATGTTGTATTTTTTAAGCCTATAATAATTGTAAGGTAGTGGTGTAATGAAACCTGCTAGTAGCATATAAGGAATCACCCACCATACTAAGACGCCCCCGGCAAAGACTACATCAACGGTATTCATGGCAACTTCCATAGATATCATGGATATTAAAGACATTCCTGTGGCAGTATTGAATGCCTCCCTTAAATTCATTTGTCGCGAAAGAATGATTGTCTCAAGAATAATTGAGGTAATTAAGCCATTAATTATTGCAAGAGTCATAATGCCCAACATGGGAAAAGCTATCTCATTTATTTGAAAGAATAAAATGGTCCCAAAGTCTCCTATCGAGCATCCAAGCAAGCACCAAAGGGTATTGATTGAAGAACGCTTCCAAGTGTGGCGACATGTCCAAGATATACTTACGTCTTTTAAATCATTTATCTGCGGGTCATTCATTATTATCTTTCTTTGTTGTAGCAAAGGCTTCTAGAGCAATATCTCTGGAAATCTTTAAATCGACTATGGGTTCCGGATAATTCTTACCCAATTCAACTCCTGCAGATTCAAGAACTTCTTTAGGAGCTTCCCAAGGATTAAACAAGTATTTACTCGGCATATTGCTTAATTCAGGAACATATTTTTTTGTATAGTGCCCTTCGGGATCAAATTTCAAACCCTGAGTTATGGGATTAAAAATTCTAAAATAAGGTGCTGCATCTGCACCTGAACCAGCAACCCATTGCCAACTTGCACTATTGCTGGCTAGATCAGCATCTACAAGACAATCCCAAAACCATTTTTCACCTTCCCTCCAATCTATAAGCAAATTTTTAACCAAAAAGGATCCGACTACCATTCTGAGTCTATTATGCATATAACCTGTCTGCCAAAGTTCTCTCATTCCCGCATCTACTATTGGATATCCAGTCTGTCCTTTTTGCCAAAGTTTTAAAAGTTCTTTATTCTTTTTCCATGGAAAAATATCAAACTTGCTTTGAAAATTTTTCTTAGGAAGATCAGGGAAATGATAAAGAAGGTAGTAAGAAAACTCTCTCCATCCTAATTCACTATGAAAATGCGCTAAGCTCTTTTCTATCCCATTAGTTGTTTCTTTTGTTTTTGCTCTATACCAAACTTCGTTGGGTGATATTTCTCCAAAATGTAAATGTGGTGACAATCTAGAAACGAATTCCTGAGAAGGGAAGTTTCTTCCTTCCTTATAATTGATTAGACCTTGTTTCAGAAATTTGTCTAGATTGTATTCTGCTCCTTCCTCTCCTGGATTCCAGTCATCTTCTAGCCCACCGTACCAATTAATATCTGGTAAGAGAGATAAACTGTCCAAACCATCTGACATCACATTATTTGAGTAGATATTTTCAAGATTAGGAGCTTGAATAGGAAACCGAGGCTCATCTGAATTAAGACACCCCTTTTTATAGTAGGGCGTAAAAACTCTATAAGGAGTGCCATCATCTTTTGAGATTTTCCAAGGCTCCCATAGTAAGGAACCACAAAAACTCTCCACTTTTATATCTTTATCCTCCAATTCCTTTTTTATATCTTTATCCCTTTCTATTCGCCAAGGTTCGTAACAACGGTTCCATGAGATGTGGGTTATTTCATTTTCTTCTACTAACTTCTTAAGAATTTCTGAAGGATTTCCTTTAAAAATCAATAATTTGCCACTTAAATTTTGATTAAGCTTTTTTAGCGAATGATGCAACCACCATCGACTTGCTGCACCCATAGAAAATTCTCCTGAATTAACATCATCAAGAATATAAATAGGTAAAAAGTTATCGAATTGACTAGCTGAGTTTAGAGAGGGGTTATCATTAATCCTTAAATCTTGTCTAAACCAATGAATAGATTTTTTTACAGTCATTTAAGAAGTAAACCCTCCGTCTATAGTATGTACAGATCCAGTGATGAATTCACTTTCATCACCTGAGAGAAATAACATCAATTTAGCTATTTCACTTGCATCAGCGTATCTTCCTAAAGGAATTTGACCCTCAAAGGCTTCTTTAGCGTTTTCCTCCCCATTAACTTCGGAAATGCCATCCTCAAGTATGCGCATCATTTTAGTTTCTACTGGAGAGGGATTAACAGAGTTTACTCTGATGTTCATTTCAGCGCATTCTCTAGCAGCAGACTTAGTCAAGCCAACTACAGCATGTTTGCTCATCACATAAGGGGATAAGAGAGAAGCTCCGGTTAACCCTGCAACACTAGAGGTTATTACGACACTCCCTCCTCCTCTTTCAGATAAAGCTGGTATAGCCGCCTTTAAGCCTAAAAAAGGTCCTTTGGCATTTACTTCCATCACTCTATCAAAGGTTTTTTCATCGTACTCAGTAATGGGAAGAATCTCGCCAGCTACTCCCGCATTGGCTATAAAAATATCTAAACCCCCATATCTTTCCTTAGCCAAGTCTACTGCTTTTTGATTATCAGATAACAAAGTTACATCACCTTGGAAATAACTTAATTTATTTGAATTAATCTCTTTTGAAACCTCAACAAGATCATCCTCGTTAAGATCAACCATCAGAACATTAGCTCCCTCTTTTAGAAACAGTTCTGTTGCAGCCTTTCCTATACCTCCAGTAGCTCCAGTAATAATGGCTACTTTATCTTCTAGTCTATTCATATATCTATCTGTATAAGTCCTATTTCTTTACTACTGAAATAATAAAAATAGGCCTCGAATAATAAAAACGGTCCCGACAGATAAAACTATTATTTGAGTCCATCGGAAGAAAATTTCATCATCTATTATATCTAAAACTTTCTTTCCTAGAGTAGTTCCAATAACCGAAAAAATAATGGCAAAAATAAGAAACACGGGATTTGGCCAATTTTCAAAACCAATAGAAACAACAAGGCCTCCAAAAAAAATAATTTTAGATATGTGCCCTATGGTCTGAGCGATTGCTTTAGTGGCTACAACCTGGTATCTCGTCATGTCTACTCTTTGGAAGAAGACATCAAGCAAAGGTCCTCCCACACCTGCTACAAGATTGGTTCCAACTACCACACCGCCAGCTAGTACTCCAATTGCTGGTTTAGTAACATCTAAGGAGAGTTCTTTAGGAACCATCCAGGCAATATAAGGCAATAAGCCTAGAGCAAAAATAACCAAAATTTGGCTGGGTTGAAATGCTATAAAGAATAAAATTACTAAAGAAATGAAACTACCAATAAGCATTGTTAATATAATCTTCCAATGAATGTCTGCCCTGTTCAACCAGGCTCGATATCCATTTGAAGTTGCTTGTATCAATCCATGCAAAACCATTGCAGGTCCAACAGAAAGGAAACTTATCAATATTCCCATAAGGATTAAACCACCTAACATTCCGAAAATTGAAGATAAAAATGCAGTGGCAAAGGTAGCTATAAGAATTATTAAGAAAATTAAATCTATTTCCATCTACTACTTACTTTGGCAGGAAATTTGTAATACCTTGTCCTTTTATTTTTAGGACTAAAGCATATAAATAGATTACTAATTTCATTATCAAAGGGATTTGTACTTCGTCTTTAAATTTTTTATTTTTATATAATCTTTTATACCACTTATAAACATTAGGATGTCTATCTTGAACCGGGTAATTTGCGTGCTGGATTCTAGTTACATATATAAACCAAGCTATATCGATTACTGACAAATTTGAACCTAATATATAGTCATTTTCACTGAGAATTGAATCTATATTCTTTAGTGCAGCATTCATCTTAATTAATGATTCCCTTACATCTATATCTTTTATCCCAAATTCTTCGTATTCTTGCCAAAATTTTCTATTTGCGTCATCAAGCGGATCGGCCTCCCCATTCAAAGTCGCCTTGTCATTAGATTTTGGTTTAGCTTTCTTTCCTTTATTCAAGAGCTTAGGGACCATAAATCTAAAAGTAATATTTCTTATGTCGATATGTAGGTCATCTTCAAAACTTAATAGCTCAGATACTTGGGTTTTTTTATCGGCCGGTATTAGTGGGTTGTTTTTAAAACACCCTTCAAGATACTGAAGAATATCATTGCTTTCTATGTGAACATCTCCATCATGTATTAAAACCGGAACTAGAGATCTGGGATTAATCCCTTGAAACCAAGGCGAAAAATTTTCTCCGGCAGATAGGTTAATTTGATGTGACTTAAAGGGTATGTTCTTCAAGTTCAAATAAATCCTTGTTTTCATGGAGCAAGCTGAAAACTGATAATTTAAGAGATGGATTCCTTTCCATCCTAGAATTTCTCTTGTCTTGATATCTGAGTCTAATAATTTCATATATAAACAATTTCCTGAGACAGTATCTTTCCAGTATCACCATTCTCTGGATTGTGTCCTCCGCAAGAAATTATTTCTGCAAGTGCTTTATCGTTATCTATTTGAAAAAAGGTAAAACCATTTTCCTCTTTTATAGAATAAATAGTCTCACATTTTAGATATTTTGGATTTTCAGCTGTTATGCCTCGTGCAAATGAGGGCCAGGTTCCGGTAGAACTACTCACCGGTCCAACTAAAAAGGTTTTTACAGCTCTTTCCAAGCTCTCCTCACCTGATTTAATTATTGAAGATGCGCCTATAGCATGAATATCTCCTGAAAAAATAAACCTAGAACCTTTTCTTTGAGCTATAGATTTGAGTAGTCGTTGATGTTGTAGAAACCATCCACTTTGCCACAAATATTTATTAACATCTGTAGTCAAAGATCCACTCCTTCCTGATAATAATTCATTTACTACAGTGCCTGTAGCTCCTTCTTCCGCCACCACATCGGGGTACCACTCCCTCCACTTGCCTGCTGTATAACCAAGTGGGTGTGAAGGTATAAATGCCAAATGTTTTGCTTTAGATTCTTTTATTCTTGAGAGAATCCATTCTTCATCTTTATTAGCAATTAGAACAGCTTTCTTATCTCCCAGTGTCATGTTGCCTGCACAATCTGCTATTAAACCTTCAAAAGCGTCACCATATCTTATTCTGCCAATGCTTCTCCCAGGCAAGTCGTCAGGTGTATCTAACAAGGGTGGATAAAATAAATCAGCCATTTTTCTAAAAGCATCTTTACTAAATTTATCTGCAGGAAAAGTTACGATTTCTTCTTCAGCATCATCATTTTCAAAATAATCATGATCATCAGGTATAAAGAAAATTGGTGTACTCTTAAATCTAGTACCGTATAGAGATGCTATCTGCTCATTCCCTATTTTTTTTAAAACGCTTTCATTAGTCTTGCTATCGGCGCTTTCTAGCCTGTTGAATGAACCATATCTAAGTCTTAAGTAACCTCCAAGAAAGAACTTAATCAATTTACTATTACGTCCAACCGGCGGAGAACTTTCACCCCTCAAATCCCAATATACGTGATCACCAATAGCTATTGCGAAATCAGGACTCTTTGATAAGCCTTCATTAAAAATGTTTTGCCTAAAAGAGAAGGGCTTGAAAAATTCTCTACCAGAGGCCCTAAAAGCATCGCCACCGCCTGGACAAGTGAATGATATAAAAGAAAGCTTCTTAATTTTTGCTTCAGGATCAGGGAAGGTTTTTATTGTCCATCTTTTATAAATTGGCTCATTTTCAGATATGAGCTGGAGTTCATAAGATTCATTTGAAATAAGCTTATTTGAAAGAAATTGCCAATGTTTTCCCTCTTTGTCAGTCTTTCTGCCTTTAATTAAGTTGCTACCATTGAGTAGAAGTTCTAATTTTAATGTAGACTTAGATAAAGACAGGGAAATACCTAACCTTTCATGACTGGCAGAAGATAAAATGTGTTTAACTTTAGGAACGCCTGAAGATTTAAAGAAATAACCACCAGCAACTAAAGCAGTTATTGAAGCCGATATTTTTAAGAAAGTTCTTCTTGAGTACACTCTCTTTACAGACTCTCGAAGGCCTGTCTTGCTGCCGATTCTATAAAATCAATATCTTCTTCTTTGTGAGCTAGCGAAATGAAATGGTTGTGATAAGAAAGCATATAAACTCCTCGCTTTACGCATTCGTCTATCCATTTGATGTGGGTCTCAAAGCTCTCGCCTTCCAATCGATAATACGGCATTGAAGAAACGCCAGAAGATACAAGATTAAAACCCTTTTCAGAAGCAACTGCTTCTAATCTTGAGTTGAGGTTTTTTCCGTAATCTATTAATTTTCTTGGAGCATCTACTTTTTCTAATTCATTTAAAGTTGCAATAGCTGCAGCCATAGGTGGAGCACTAAAAAATTGTGTTCCAGTAAAATAAACCCTTTCTGCAGCTTTCCTAATTTCTTCTTTACCAACTAAAGAAGCTAAAGGATGGCCGTTAGCAATAGCCTTTCCAAAGCAAATCATGTCAGGGCTAAACCCAAATGCCACATTAGAACCTTTTAAATTTATTCTAAATCCAGACCTTACATCATCTACTATTGTCAGGATTTCATGAGTTTTACATAAAGAAGTTACTTTTTCCCAGTAACCTTCTTTTGGTAATGAATTATCTCTAGAAACTGGATGGTCATAGGGTGATGAAATGAAGCAAGCTATATCATTATTACCTTGGCTTAAAACATTTTCTAATTCCTCAAAATCATTCCACTTTATCTTAATGACATGTTCACTATCTGAAGCAATAACACCAGGTCGATTTTTGTCTTGCATCCAAGGAGCAACTCCATGGTAACCGTCATCTATCTTTATTATCTTTTTCTTTCCAGTAAATTCACGAGCTATCATCACTGCTAAACTTGTAGCATCACCTCCATTTTTACCAAATAGTGCCCAATCAGCTATATCGACCATGTCCACTAATTTAGATGCAAGATCAACCATTACAGGCGATGCGATACTAACAGTGTTGCCTTTATCAGATGATGACTTAAAGGCCTCCTCTACTTCCGGATGATTATATCCAAGTATTGACGGCCCATAACCGCACATTAAATCTACATAGCGGTTATCGTCTAAGTCCCAAAAATATGCTCCTTCAGATTTCGAAAAAAATTTAGGACCAGATTCTCTTACAGCGTATTTGTAATGACCGAAGATTCCACCAGGTATGAATTTTTTAGCTTTGGCAAAATACTCATCAGATTTTTTTACTTCGTAAGTTGTGTTCTTCATTCAACTGCTAATCAAAAAAACAAACTGCTCGAACTTCAATACTCTCTCTTGGAGTTACTCCTTGAGGAGTATCAGGATAATCAAAGGCACTATGCAAAGTAGGAATGAAAGGCTTTTCATCTGAATCATATGTCTTGAACATCAATACTTCGTCTTTATTCATTTCTGGATAAAAATACCATTTATGAGATTCGCTATGAGAAGACTGGCAAATCTCTACGGTCAAAGCTTCAGGTTGATCGGGTAAATAATTAAATAAATCTGTAGGAATTAATTCTTTCTCCGAGACGGATCTCTTGTCACACACTGCAAAAGGAGTATCTACTCCATCCTTATCAAACCTTCTCCATAAATTGTAGACTACGATTCTTGAGGGATCGATACCAGTCTCTTTCAAAAAAGGGTCAAGAGTAGATCCAAAATTAGTAGTGAAATCATTATGGACCAATCTATGTCCACCCTTTCTTTCTCCCGACTCAGCTTGAGCCTCATTTCTTGTTATATGAGAAAATATTTGGACAGTACTTGCACCAACTTTTTCCTTAACGTAGCTAGCCATTTCATCGTAGTAAATATTTACCACTTGCTCATCATTGTAGAAGTCCTCTACCGTAGAGACATGATTAATAAGCTCAAAACCCCCCATCGTGATGTCGAAATTAGACTCTCTAGCATTATGTACTGTTTTTTTGAAAGCTTTAAGGTATTCAGGTAAGACATTAGTATCTTCATTTGGTTCTTCTAGACCATATGCAGGTTTCGCCTCATTTTCCTTTAACGGTTTTCTATAATTAAAATCTGCTTCTATATTCATAACTAAAATTGCTTTTTATAGAAGCATATTACAACATTTTTTATTGATAAATCATCAATATAGGAGGGATAGAAATAGCTCTAATTCTTATGGGATCAGGAAATTTTCCAATACTCTTTATATCTTTTAGCAGCTTCCTTCTCGTTTCTTTGATACTGAAGAAAAGCTTTGAAAACACCGAGATCCAAACTAGGATCTAAATCTTCTCCCATTCTAATAAGATTTAAACACCAAAATGCCTGCTGACCCCATCCATTGATACCTTTTATCATTGAAAAAGGTGAATTAAGTCCAAGCAAACCAGGACCAACTTGCATTGTTTTTTCTAAAGTTGGAGTTTCTGAAATATCTTTACTTAGAAGTTTATTTGCTATTTGAGGATCAATGCAAAAAGGTCTTGCTATTCCAATAACGTCACATGCATTTTGATTTAAAGCATCATTCATTCCTTGAACACTTCTAAATCCTCCAGTTACCATCAAAGGACCTTTAAAAACATTTCTAATATCATTTGCATAGTCCAAAAAATAGGCTTCTCGAGCAATTGTACTCTCGCGCCTTACTTCTGCTCGTTCAGGATTCAAGCCCATATCAATTCCAACTAAATGTGGTTGTTCGTAAGTACCACCAGAAATTTCGAGAAGATCCAACCCTTCCTCATTTAGCCAAGAGGCAACTTGAATGGCATTTTCATGCGTAAATCCACCTTTTTGAAAATCGGCAGAATTAAGTTTAAGGGATACAGGAAAACTATCTCCCACTGATTTTCTAACTGATCTAACAACTTCTAATAAAAACTTTGACCTCTTTTCTAAGCTTCCGCCCCAGTTATCGTCTCTTTTATTAATATCAGGTGAAAGGAATTCAGATATTAAGTACCCATGAGCTCCGTGTATTTGCACTCCTGTAAAGCCTGTTTCTTTGGCTACTGATGCGGTGTGAGCAAATTTTTGAATAATATCCAAAATTTCTTCATCAGATAAAGAACGAGGCTTTCCAAACTGAGCTCCAGGCATTTGTAGCTGAACTTCTGAAGGTGCTACAGGTGTTTCCGCAACCGATGCTGGCGTTTGCCTTCCAGCATGAGAAATTTGCATCCATAAATGAGTATCATTTCTAGTACCTGCTTCGGCATAAGCAGTTAATCTTGATAATTGTTCATTAGTTTGTTGTCCTTCAATAACTACATTACCAGGTCTTTCAAGATATCTATGGTCAACTTGTACATTACCGGTGAGAAGTATTCCCGCTCCTCCGTCAGACCAACGATTATATAAATTGACATGTTTGGAAGTTGCCCTATTTTGTTCGTCGGCTAAACCTTCAGTCATTGCCCCCTTGCATATACGGTTTTTAATCTGAACTCCACAAGGAAGGTCAAGTTTATCTGTTATCTCTGTCATAATTTTAGTATTTCTCTCCATCCTCTCTTGGAGAAAAGAATTTGGCTATTTCTTCTTCAGAATTGCGTTGTATTTCTTTCCTTGAAAGTATATTTTCATAATGAGACCTCAAGGTATCATCCCAAGCAGGGTGAGATAGAATATAAAAAATATTTTCTTTTATGGCCTCAAAAACAATCTCAGCTATCACTTCGGGTTTCTTACCTTGGCGAAGCATAGAAGACATAATTTCTGCTCCCATATCATTTATATCATTTGTAGCCTCTTGAGGTTTTCCTAAGTGACTTGGACGATTTCTTTCGGATTTATCAATATTAGTGTCTACGAAACCTGGGCATAAAACAGATGCGTTAATCTTTGCATTTCTAGTAATAAGATCTCTACTTAATGCCTCAGTTAAGGCCATGACAGCATGTTTGCTTACTCCATAAGTACCGGCACCAGGAAGTAGTCCTGCCATAGAAACAGTAGTTACAACATGCCCCTCTTCTCCGTGCTCTAACATATGAGGAAGGAAGGTTTGAATGCCCTTTAGTACTCCTTGATAATTTACTCCCATGACCCAATCCCAGTCATGCTTATCTATCTCCCATATAGCTTTGTTTCCTGAATTAGCTCCGATGCCAGCATTGTTGCAAAGAATATGAATATTTCCATACTCTTCTTTGGCTTTAGCAAATAACTCATCAATTGACTCTTCTATCAAAACATCAGTTTTGATACCAATAACGCGATGTTGATACTGTCTTAAGTTATCAACTGATTTTTCAAGAGCCTCTTCCTCAATATCAGCTAAAACCACTTGCATTTTTTCTTGTGCAAACTTTTCTGCAAGTGCTTTTCCTATTCCGCTTGCTGCTCCAGTGACAACTGCTGTTTTTCCTTCAAAATTTCTCATATTTTTATTACATATTAATTATCTTTTCTTGAATAACCTTAAAAGCTTTTTTATTAGCGTTAATAATCGTTTCCATTGTAGGAGCCTCTTTACTTAGGTCTCCTAACTCATATAAAGCGACATGTATATCATCATGACACTCTATATTTTGCATATTATTTAACCATCTCCGTATATTTGGATAAGGTTCAAAATTATATACATTTGTAAATATACTTTGTAACTGTCCTATCTCAACGTAAGCCGAGATGTCTGCAATCGTCATCGCCTCTCCAACTAAATAGCTTGAATCATTCAACCAACCATTTTCAATAGCATTAAATGCTTTTTCTATATTAGCTTTGGAAGTTACTAAAAAATCTTCAGAAAATTTAAGGTCCTTTCTCACTTTTGGAGCAACAAGGCCGATAGAAGCCTCTCTGACATTTCTATGATGTAAATGTAAATAAGAATCTACTTTCGCTCTATCTTCTAGATTGCTGGGGTACAAATCATTCCATTTATATTTATTACACAAGTAACACATAATTGCATGCGACTCTGACAATACAAATCCTGTTTTTGGATCTTCTAAACTGGGAATTGTTCCAGTAGGAAACTTTTTTAAATAGTTTGGATGACGACTTCCCCCTTCTGAAGAGGAACCAGGATTTATCAACCTTAGTTCAAAAGGAAAATTTTTAATTAACATTAACCACATGACAGCTCTGACAGGTTGAGAAAATGGGACTCCATAAATTATCATATCTATTGCCTCCTTATTCTAAAAAGCTATTTTATTCATTAAAGGTGAGAAGCAGTTATTTCTATATCTGCAAATTTCCATGCTGAAATCCATTCTTTATATACTTGGTCTGATTCTTCAATTCTCTCTTGCGATTTAAGTGATTGATATAAACCATAAAGAGACCAACCATTATTTTGGTTCCACTTAAGATCTCTTCTATATACAGCTTCTGCTTGTTCAAACTGTGCATTCTTCAATAATGCTGCTCCAAGATAATGCCTCATAGGTTGAGCCCAGTCAGGAGGTTCGGTATAGTTATTTCCATCCTCTATTTTTACTCCATTCCTGAAGGATTCTATAGCTTGCCCATATTCTTCCTTGGCCATATGTAATTCACCTTGAAGACCATAAGCGGCTACTTTCAAAACTGAAGATGCAGGAGTTGCTCCAACTCTATATTGATCAGCATAAGGGGAATTTGCTATAGATTGAAGTTTGTTGAGCTCTTGAGATGCTAGCTCGTATTTACCTTTAGCTATATAGGCACTTCCTAAAACATAAGACCAAATGCCATCGAGATAAGGTGTTCCTTGATGATTAGGCTCTAGGGACATAATTTGATCCCACTTACCAAATATTTTTAAAACTAACCATGGAGCAGAAACTCTCTTTTGACCGCCCATAACCATGACAGCTTCTCCTTTTATTCTATCAGCCATATTCCAGGCAGCCTTGTTGGCAATTTCAAAATTTCCCTGAACAGTTGCAGCATATCTGATGAAATCAAGCGCGTGTCCGGCATGTAACTTATGAGATAAAGGATAAGTTCCAATATTAGGCAGCGGCATATCTCCCCATAATTTACCTAACTCTCTGTCTACCTGTTGAGATCTAATATTATTTTCAATAGCTTTTTGATAATCACCTACTCGTATATAGATATGGGCAGGCATATGAACTACATGACCAACAATTGGAACTGTTGCTTCTAAAGAATCTGCAGAGATTAATGCTCTTTCTGGTTCCATTGAAGCTTCAATTAGGTGTATATGTAAATGGTATACACCAGGATGCGATATACCCTGATTGATGATGTGTTCTAATGCTTCTGCCACCTCAAGTGTTTCATCTTTAGGATTGCCATTACTGTCCCAATAATCCCATCTTCTAATAGACATATAACTTCCAGCATAAAGAGCTGCAATATCTGGATCATTCGGAAATGCATCATTAAGCCTTCTCATTTCATCTAGATAAGCTTTATCTCTTAAATTAGGATCAGCTATAGATTCATTATCGTAAAAAACGTGCATCGCCCGAATAAGTTTTTTTTCTACAGGATTGGCATTTTCTATTCTTTCCAGTGCTCTTTTGATAGCTTTGAGGCCTTCTCCCTGAGGATCATCGGGCATTCTTGCATATCTTGAATTAGGATTTGGACCCATAGCATGTGCCATGCCCCAATGAGGCATGGGATGTGTAGGATCAAGTCTTGCAGCCTCTTGATACGAAGCTATCGATTCGGGGAAATAGAAACCCCAAGCAAATCTGAGCCCTTGGTCAAAAAAATTTTGTGATCTAGCAACTTTTGTTGAAATTTCTCTACTGTAAGTGCCACTGCCATCTATAAGTATTGCTATAGGCCCTTCTTCCTTTTTTGTATTCTCGTCAGAACAACCAAACAGAAGAATAAGTGAGGATAGAAGAATAATTATTGACTCTTTTTGCACTTAATTAAATCCTTGCTTCAGGAAATAATCTCAAGAAATTTTCTGAGTAGAATAAATTTTTTAATATTTTCATCATAAAAAGTAGCCATAAAATTGCTCTTACAGATTGTGAAAAAGGTACACCATATATGATTAGCTTTTTTTAGCCATTAATTAGGTTGAAACAGAAACATTTCCATCGAGCAAACGATATTTCTTACCGGTATCTTGACAAATAGTTTCACCATTTCCTTTCAAAGGTAGATCTAAACGATTTCCATACTCACTCATCCATCCTATTTGTTTAGCAGGCACTCCAACCATTAAAGCATATGGCTTAATATTCTCTGTAACAACGGTTCCTGCGCCAACAAACGAGTATTCGCCAATTGTAACTCCACAGATGATAGTGCAATTAGCTCCTAAACTCGCTCCTTCCTTTACTATCGTTTCCTTGTATTCATCTTTTCTTTCTATTAATGATCTGGGGTTATAAACATTTGTAAAGACCATACTCGGGCCACAAAAAACTCCTTTCTCTAAAGTAACATTATCGTAAACTGAAACATTATTTTGAATCTTACATTTATCTCCTATAGTAACTTTATTGCCTATAAAAACATTTTGTCCTAGAGAAACATTTTTACCTATCTTAGCTTCTGAGGACACATGAACCCAATGCCAAATTCTTGAATCTTTTCCAATTTGGGCTCCTGTATCAATTATTGCAGTAGGATGCTTGAAATAATCAGTCATAGTTTTTGTTTATTTTAAATAACTGTTTAAAGTTTCAACAATTGTCTTTGATGCGTCACCTGTACCAAATATATTTCCACTAAAGTCTGCTGGAAGCTTCTCTAAATTAGTGAAAGCATCGATAATTTCATTATAAATTGGTCCAACGCTTATTGAACAAAGTGCAGAATTGAGCTCGGGCCATACAGGATCAGTAAGGAGAAATAAACTTTTTTTAGAAGCAAAATAAGCCTCTCTAACTAGACCTCCAGAGTCAGTAATTACATACTTTGAATTCATAAGGGTAATAAGTGTTTCATTATATCCAAGTGCGTTGGTATAAAAAAAATCCAAAGTTAGATTATATTGCTCTATTTGATTCATAGTTCTGGGGTGAATTAGAAATACTATAGGTAAATTTGTTTTATGTATTTCATTTAAAGAATTAATAATATTTTCAAGAGAACTTTTATCATCAACATTAGATGCTCTATGAATTGTAGCCAATACATAATTATTTTTTTCTAACTCAAATGGAAGAAAAGAAAGACTCTCAGATTCTAGCTTAGAAAATTTAGAATTATAAATATCCAACATTACGTCCCCAGTAACAATAGATTCAGAATTTAATTGAGTTTCATGAAAGCCCTCTCGTTTTAAATTTTCATTTGCTAGATCTGTCACGCAAAAATTTAAATTAGATAAGCGATCAGTCAAATATCTATTCACCTCTTCTGGCATTGACTCGTCAAAATTTCTAACCCCTGCCTCAATATGAGCCACAGGTATATTTAGTTTTCTTGCTGCTATTGCTCCCGCCAAGGTAGAGTTAGTATCTCCGTAAACAAGTACGATATCAGGTTTTTCCTTATTGATGATTACATCTAGCTCAGATATTAAGTATCCAATCATCTGGTTATTAGTTTTACCGCCTGAAGATAGTAAATAGTCAGGTTTTTTTATTGATAGCTGATTTAAAATAAGACTGGACATATTTTCATCATAATGCTGACCAGTATGTACCAAGATTTCTTTAAAGTTACTTCGGAGATTTATCTCTTTAGAAACAGCTGCAGATTTCATAAATTGAGGCCTAGCTCCTATTATTGTTAAAATCTTTTTGTCTGACATTTCTTTATAAATTTTTATAATTGAGAAGTATAAGTTAATAAATTCTTTAAGTGTTTTTTTAAAATCGAGTACTGTTTATTTATATCAGAATTGTCCTTGGCTCTTCATCATTAGTTATTTTTATTTCAGCAGAGCAGTTAAATAAAAAATAAGGGAGATTAGAATTAAAATTCTATATCCTATATTCATGAATTTAAACTCTTGAATGAGGAAATAATCTCAAGAAATTTTCTGAATAGAATAAATTTTTAATATTTTCATCGTAATCCGTCAAAAATCTTTCAAATCTTCCTATAGGATCTGTTGTGCCTTCAACATGAGGATAATCACTTGAGAAAAGATAAATTTCAGGATGTGAAGTATCTATTAGCATACCTACATCCTCATGATGGAAAGGGGTAAATGCCATTTGCTCTACTAATTGCTCTGAAGGCTTTCTTTTTATCTCACTGAGATTTTTATCTACTCGACTCCAGGTTTTTACTACATAATCTAAGCGCTTTAACATTTCAGGTACCCAACCGGCTCCAAGCTCAACACTCGCTCCTCTAAGCTTAGGATGTCTTTCAAAGACACCATCTAGAACCATCATTGATATAAAAGTTTCGGGACCCTGATGCATTACCACCATATCTTTAGCTCTTACATTTTCTCCTCCGCCCATCCAGTCCTTACTAGGTGGCTTGCCATTATCAGACCAACTCTTATCTAGTTGTAAAGGTGAGCCTCCAACATGCATTAAGAAAGGTATTCCTTCTTGAGATAACTTATCCCAAAAAGGGTCTAAAGCCAGATGACCTGGAGATCTATCTCCGCAAGCATAATGAGGAATCCAAATAGCCTCTAAACCAGACTTTATTGCAAAATCTAATTCCTTCATTGCGAGTTCCGGTTCATGTAAAGGAATAACTCCAACCCCCATCAATCTGTTATCTAAAGAACAAAAATCGGACATAGCCCTGTTATGAGCCCTTGTTGCCCCATACCGAAGTTCAGGTGTAACTTTTACTCCTTGTTTATCTACATATTTAGCTTTTCCCCTAAGATCTCTGAAAGGTGTAACTACACTATGTGTTGCAAACACTAATTGTTTTTTAAATCCAAGCATATCCATAGCAATACTTCTATCTTCACGATTAAATGCGCCTAGAGCTTGAATTTCTTTTGATTCAGCAATCAGTCGATCGCCTAAAGCAATTTGAGCATCTACGTGTTCTTTACTATGTTTGCCTCCATTTTGAACTATTATTTCAACTTCTTCATCAGTAACCAAACTAGCCTTATAGTTAACAGGCGGTATTAAATCTTTAAATTTTTTGTCTGCGTAATCAATTATAAAATTTGGTAATTCCATGACATGGCTATCTGCGTCATAGAAATTTCTATTGTCTGGTGCGTAAGTCATAATTTCTCCCTTTAGGGTATATTATCACCCAAGAGGATAAGAACTAAAGTGTTGGAGTAATTTTCTCCAGAGACTAATTAAGGAGCTAAAGTTTTGGTGTTATTTTATCTAGAAGTTCTTTTAGTTCTGGTTTATTTTCAATTATTTCCTTTGCAGACAAACCTTCTAATTCGTGAGGAAACACTAACCATTTATCTGTTTCATGAAGATAATAATCTGGCTTTCTGTCGGTCTTATTTTGCGATGGTTTGAAATATGTGGTAGCTATACGAATTTCAGGAGTATTTTTTTTACAGGCTGTTTTTAAATCTAGAACTATTTGATCTATAGATTTGCCCGTATCAAAAACGTCATCAACAATTAATAAAGAATCTTCAGATTCTAATTTCTTTATTAAATAACTTAATCCATAAACCTGAACGCTATCATTTCTCTGGCCCATACCAGAGTAGTAAGAGGTTCTTATAGCAATATGATCCGAATTAACTCCTAGAACATCAAATAACTCTTGAACAGCTATACCGATTGGTGCGCCGCCGCGCCATACGCCAACTATATAATTTGGTCTGTATCCACTTTCATATACTTCCCAAGCCAACTTAAAAGAGTCTTCAAGTAGTTCAGTAGCTCCTATGTAGTGTTTTTCCATAATTAATTGCTTTTACAAAAGGATAATACATGAAGTGAGTAGCTTTTGGATTGGAGAAGAGCCTTCCTCCTGCTGTGCAGCGCGAGGAAGGCTTTATAGACTTAAAAGTTATAACTTACTCTGCCCATAATTTGTCGAGGAGGTATATATTCTATACCTGTGCCTGCGACTCCAAAGACATCTGTCATGCTGGAGTTCATTCCATCCTTATCTCCTGCGTTAAGGAGCATCAAATCTATACCCCATTCATCACCTGCAAGGTCTAGGCTTGCCGTGAAATTGACTATTGAATAAGAGTCAACTTGATCGACTACAGGATTATTAAAGACTCTCTGTTGAAAATCTCCTCGATAAATCAGTTCAGCAGTCGTGGTAAGAAGTCCATATCGAGTATCAGTTATGTACTCAATACCAAAGTTCGCTGTTAATTCAGGACTTTTAGCTAATTCATTACCTCTAAGGTTTTCTCTCAAAGAATAACGAATTGGTTCTTCACCAAAGAAATAAAGTTCTGCTTTTAGGTTATCAAGTGCCTCGTATGAAGAAGTTATCTCAGTATCTAAATAAGCTACCCTCAAATCAAATGATAATGATTCAGAAACTAATCCTATTAATTCTAGCTCGATTCCTTTCATCTCAGATTCAGGTATATTGGCCACTCCACCTCTATAAATATCTGGATCAGTAGATTGGAATTGGAGGTTTTCATAGTCGTAAGTAAATGCGGATACATTTGCTCTCATACGACCATCAAGAAAATCAGATTTCAAACCAACTTCAAATGCATCTATCATTTCACTATCGAAGATAGGGAAAATAAGTTGAGGAGCTGGAGCAGCTCCAAAACCTTCATTATCCATAGGGTATCCATAGGTTAAATTACTTCCTCCTGGCTTAAATCCTTTTGTGTAAGAAACATAAACCATTGTATCTTCGTTAACATCTCTCTCATAAGCTACTCTTCCTGTAGTTTCGTCTAAATCATCGGAAGGTGTAAATCTTTGAAGTCCAAAAAAGTTAGTTACGTCACTTGCGAATTCATCTTCGGTATATCTCAAACCAAAAATTACTCGATTAGAATCATCTACATTCACTGTTGCTTGACCATATAGAGATTGAGATTCTCTTGTAGGATAAGCCTCAGAAACAAATCCAAGTTCAGCATCATATGCTGCAAAACATGGACCCGCAAAAGGATTAGAAGCACAAATGGGATCATGCACATATGGCGTAAATTGACCATCCATGAGATCGGCTTGCTTGTTGTTATTAACATCTTTTACTTCGTATATATTATTTTCAATTTCGTGGTCAAAATAGAATGCACCAAGAATCCAGTCAGTATTGCCAAATAGAGGTTCGTTTGAAATAAGATTGACTTCAAAAGTTGTTGTTTCTACAAGAGAAGTTTCAGGTCTATATTCTGCCCTATTATAAGGGAAGCCGGCCATGGGTCCATTGGCGTGAACATCTCCAAAATTATGCCTGTCATTGTCTCTACTGACATATATATCATCCTCTTGCATACTAGCTAGTATCTTCAGATTTGCAAAACCTAGATCGGTGTTGAAGATTCCAGCAAATATTTCTGAAGTAAGTTCATATACAGATGCAGAGTCCTGTCTTAACTGTCTTGGATCAGGAGTTGGGTCATCGAGGCCTTTCATTGCTGCACCATTATTTTCAGCTTCAAAATATTGTGCAAATAACCTAAGGCTTGAAGTATCACTTACATCAAAAAGCCAATCAGTTCTGAGGGTGGTGTGATTAGTATCATCTAAATCCTGACCATTCACTAGATTTTCTGTAAAACCATCTTGATCAGTTGTTACCCAAGAAAAACGCGTAGCTACAGAATCTGAAAGAGGAATATTAATACCTCCTCTTGCTTTGGCTAAGTCATAGTCTCCTAATGTTAGATCTACCTTGCCGTTCAACTCATCAAAGGAAGGTAAAGTATTTATTACATTAACCGTACCTCCGGTAGAGTTCTGACCGAATAATGTACCCTGAGGGCCTCTCAATACCTCTATTCTGTCCAGATCTATGAAGTCAGTTCTTAAAGAGAACTTAGAAGCTATGAAAATACCATCCATATGCAAAGCAACCGATGGAGCAGCTATAGCATTTTGGTTAGTCTCATCTCCGACACCTCGAATAGAAATAATAGTTTTGTATCCTTCGTTCTTAGCAACTGTAACTCCTGGAGCTATAGCGCTTAAACCCACAAAATCTACTATATTTTTTCTTTCAATCTCATCATTGCTCAAAGCTGTAACAGCTTTAGAGACGTCTTGTAAACTTTCAACTCTTTTCTCTGCTGTAACAATAACTTCATCTATAGCCAACTCGTTAGAGAAGACATTAAGACTTATTGAAGTTATTGAGAGCGCAAGAGAGATTGAGAGGAAGGACCTAAAAAGGGAGTTTGATAATTTCATTAAAAATCCTTGTCTTGCAACCAAAAACATATTCTAACGTTGAATATTTCACTTGCAATAGCTGTAGTGAAGAAAGCTAAAAATTTATGTTATTTTTCCCTAAATATTACTTTTTTTCACTTAATATTACTTTTTTTAGAAGAATTCTGTAGTAACAAATAAATAAATCTTTAAAGTAGACCTTAAGGAGATTCCATCAAATCATGAAGTCATTATTAGAGAATTTTTTTGCAGTTTCAGAGCATCAAACGAGCATACAGAAGGAAATACTGGCCGGTATAACTACTTTTATCACAATGGCTTACATAATATTTGTTAACCCTCAAATGATGGCTCAATCTGGAATTGATTACGGAGCTATATTTGTTGGTACATGCTTGGCAGCTGCAGTCGCTTGCCTTTTCATGGGACTCTTTGCAAATTGGCCGGTTGGCCTAGCTCCCGGTATGGGATTGAATGCATTTTTTACTTATACAGTAGTTGGGGAAATGGGTTATTCATGGGAGGTAGCCCTAGGAGCAGTCTTCATAGCAGGGATTCTATTTTTTATCATGAGCATAACTCCTTTGAGACGATGGATGTTAGACAGTATTCCTTTGAATCTTAGGATTGCAATGGGTGCGGGAGTTGGTCTATTTATTGGATTCATTGGTCTCAAGAATGGAGGAATAATTATTGCAAATGGGGCGACTTTTTTAAGTTTAGGAGACTTCACAAATCCAGGAACTTTATTAGCTGGCTTAGGGTTTTTGCTTATATCTATACTCTCAATAAGAAAGATACCTGGAGCAATCATTATTGGAATATTATCTGTAACACTAATCAGTATCTTTTTAAATCTAGTTGAGTTTGAAGGTGTCTTTTCTATTCCTCCTGATGTAACTCCAGTACTTATGAAATTAGATATCCTTGGGGCATTAGACGTCGCAATGATAAGCGTCATCGTCTCGTTTCTTTTTGTGAATTTATTTGATACAGCAGGAACTTTATTTGGTGTAGCAACTCGGGCAAACCTAGTAACTGAAACAGGACATATTAAAGATTTAGATAAAGCTTTAAAGGTAGATAGCAGTTCAAGCGTTTTTGGTTCTTTCCTCGGTTGTGCCCCTGTTACAAGTTATGTAGAAAGCTCTGCAGGAATAGAAGCTGGCGGTAGAACTGGTATAACAGCTGTAGTTGTTGGAGTTTTATTTCTTTTAGCAACATTCTTGTCACCACTTGCAGCAGCTGTTCCGGCTTACGCCACAGCTGGAGCTTTGATTTATGTAGCAATCTTAATGCTAAGTGGAATGGAAAGGCTCAATTGGGACGATCAGTCAGAATTGTTGCCGGCTTTGATAATGATAGTAATGATCCCACTGACATTCTCGATAGCAAATGGTATAGCTTTAGGATTTTTAGCCTATGTATCCATAAAAATATTTATAGGTGAAATCAATAAGATTTCTTCAGGTGCTTGGTTCCTGACTTTGATATTTGTAGCTAAATTTATTTTTCTTTAAATATTAAAGTTTAATGTCGCTGGCATCGTGCCTTTCTAATATTTCTTTATCGTCGGGACCATTGGGTTTTCTATTTACCAAGGAACCCCTCTTATAAGCAGGGCGTTCAGTTATTTGCTTAGCCCATCGACCCAAATTCTTGTAAGAATCTACTTCAAGAAATTCTGAAGCATTGTAAGCATTATTGAGAACTAAGGTTCCGTACCACGAATGAATAGCAATATCTGAGATGTTGTACTCATCCCCACAGATATATTCTCTAGCATCTAAGTTTTTATCCAATAAATCTAATTGACGTTTAACTTCCATAGCATATCTATTAATTGGGTATTCATATTTTTCAGGTGCATAAGCGTAAAAATGACCAAATCCACCTCCCAAGTAAGGAGCACTTCCCATCTGCCAAAAGATCCACGACATACACTCTGCTCTAGCAGAGGCCTCAGTAGGGAGAAATTCTCCAAATTTTTCTGCCAGGTAAACTAAAATCGCACCTGATTCAAATACTCGTGTAGAAGGGTTGGTGCTTGTATCAAGTAACGCCGGTATTTTTGAATTTGGGTTTATATCCACAAAACCGCTACTGAATTGTGCGCCTTCTCCAATATTTATTAAGAATGCGTCGTATTCAGCACCCTCATGACCCAACGCTAATAGTTCTTCTAATAGAATGGTTACCTTTATCCCATTAGGAGTGCCTAGTGAATAGAGTTGCAGAGGATGTTTTCCAACTGGCAATTCCTTTTCATGTGTAGCACCTGCTATAGGTCTATTTATATTTGCGAATCTCCCGCCACTTTCAGTATCCCAAGTCCAAACTTTAGGTGGTACATATTCTGAAGAATTACTCATTCAAGCTCCTTGATTATTAATACTTAGATATAAACTTTAATAACTTTTTTCTTTATTGAAAAGATGAGGTAAAGAATAACTCACTCAAAGCCTCTTTGTAAGATTTATTAGTAAATAACCTTGAAGCATTGAATTTTTAAAGAAAATTGATATAAAAGATTTATGAATCTACTCAATAACCAAGACTTAAAATGGAAACATTATAAGGATGATAAAAATTTTAATTTCCCAATTGATTATTCTGATGCAGTTTTAGATGCTCGAGAGGATGGAAGGCTAGAAATTTTAGTTAAGTGGGCACCTAATTCATTTTGTCACTTCCATCGACATACAGCTGAAACAAGTTCTGTTGTAATCCAAGGGGAGTTACATGTCTCTGATATAGATATTGAATCAGGGAAAAAAACTTCATCCAGGGTGAGAAAAGTAGGAGATTTTGTTCATAAAGAACCTGGAGATATACATATGGAACAAGGCGGTCCAGAAGGTGCTTTGGTGCTATTTAATATCTATGCACCTGAAGGAGATGGATCTCTAGCTGAATCATTAGCTCAAGATGGCAAAGTGCTAAGTGTCTCTACTATGAAAAAAATCCTTCAAAAAAGGGTTTAAGTAGTTATGGAGTCAAAGCAAATAGATGCGTTCCTGAGCTCTTGGTGTAAAGGTGTCATAGAGATTGGTAAGACACACCTAGAAGGTGGAGATGTTAACCAGAGAGCTGAACGTTTCCTCATCACTCACTATGCTTTTGACGAAATGGACGTTTTATTTAAACCAACTTTCACAAAGCAAGCTGTTTTTAGAAACAATATAAAAGATGCTTTATCCTATTTCGTTGGAGGGGATATCTCTGAAGATAATGGCTTTGCACTTAAACCTTGGGAAGATATTCAGTTAGAAGAATTAAATCTTCTTCTCAAAACAGATCTTACTGCTGCAATGGGTACACTTAATTTTAGACCCTACGATTCTGAAGAAACTACTTTAGTTGCTTTTACATTTATTTTTGTAACAGTTGATGAAGGTTTGAAAATTCAAGTACATCACTCATCTCCTGTGAGTTAGTCACTAGAAAGTGTAATGGTCTGAAAAGTATTTCTCTCTTGACTCTTTGTTCATTCCTGCGGTTTCGTCCATAAAACTATTTCTTTCTTCTCGGGTTTTGAATATCCATATGCATACACAATCAATACTGTGATAAATGGCCTTTAACTCGTCATCAATTTCGCATACCTCTTCAGGTACTTCTACTTGTAAACAAATCATTTATTGAACTCCGGTTTTCTTTTTTCTAGAAAAGCAATCATACCTTCTTGTGAATCTTTGGTGCCGCTATTATCACGTACAGCCTGTCTTTCTGCTTTCAGAAGATCTTCTAGTTCCCTATCGGAGCTATTAACAAGAACACTCATCATGCTTTTGACAGCCTGTGCTGGTTGTGAAGCTAGCTCGTGTGCAAGAGATACGGCAGCAGATTTTAGTTCCTCTAAAGGCCATATTTCATGAACCAATCCTATCTCTAATGCTTTCTTTCCAGATATTTTTTTTGATCTCAATATCATATCTATAGCTTTATTCTCCCCAACACACTTGGCTAAGCGTGCACTACCTCCCCACGCCGGAACCGCTCCCAAGTCAAGTTCAGGTAATCCTATCTGAGCTCCCTCATCTGCTGCAAGACGAAAATGACATCCTAAAGGCACTTCCAGACCTCCTCCCAAGCAATAACCAAACATAGTGGCTATCCATGGTTTATGCATAGTCTCAATTGCTTCTATGACATTTAATCTTTGATCAAATAAAGCATCTGAACTCCCCTTCCTTTCAACTCCTTCTGGGAACTGTTTGAGATTCATTCCTACTGAGAAGTTATCCAGTCCTTCAGCGGTTAAAACTACAGCCCGAATAGAATTATCTTTTTCTATCTTAATTACCTGTTCTTCAAGAGAATCCATGAAATCTAAAGACATACGGTTATAAGGGGCGTCATTTATTGAGATAATTGCTATCGCATCATCCCTTTCAAAAACAAGACTTTCTTTCATTTTGTTCACCTATTTCTTTTGAACTTACAATACATTAGCAAAAATATTCTTAATCAGAAGTTTGAGGCATTTCAATTAAACCCAACTTAAGATAAAGAGAAAATAAGTCAGTTAAACCACGTTGACTTATAATTTTGTCATTTTCCAAAGTAAGTATCGTTACGTCTCTGAAACTAACTTTTTCTTTTGTAGTTGGATGAGTGCCACTGATCTTAAGAACAACAATTACTTCCTTGTCAGCAATTAAAAGCTCTTTTATATCTTCTCTGTAATCTGGTAAATCTTCTCTTACCTTCAACGCTAAATTTGTTACTCCTTCTAAACCCTGTCCCCAATCAGGAAAAGGATAGTCGGCCTTAAAGTTATCTGAATAAAATTCACCTACTCTCGATATATCTCCTTCAGTCCAGATTACCCGCATCGCCTCTCTAACAATATCTTCAGAACTTTTTGAAGACTCTTCACCTGCCGCTTTATTCTGAAAGTATCCCCTTATCGCAATGTAAGTTTGGATGAGATTTGCAATCACAAAGGCAAATAAATCTACAAAAAGAAATATTATCGCTCCTGAAAATCTGCTTAAAGCGGTCATGAGATAACCCTTTAATCTTGTTTTGTGCCTGACAGAGCTTACTAAATATAACGCCAATATACTTAGTACCAGGATTAACCATTGACCGTATTCAAGTATAAAGAAATAGTCTTTCATGTAATTTAACTTTTTGTTTAATTTGTGAGATTAGAAGGATTAAAAGATGGTCTAGTCACAGAATAGGCCCAGTAAAAGAAAAGAAATTGTAAAGCGAGACGAAAATATAAAGCTGAAATAGGTATATCAGGAAAAGCTTCAGGTGTAAGAGCCATATAAATATTGGCCGGATAAACGGCTACCAAAAGAGCAACCAATCCCCATCCAGAAAACCTCCTCAATCTTGGGATCAACACACCTATTCCACCTAGTATCTCAAAAAAACCGCTGATATAAACTGCCTCAGCATGCAGAGGAAATGCTGGGGGCATAATGGATAGATAAAAATCAGGATTGATAAAGTGATCAATGCCTACGTTTATAAAAAAGGCTGAAAGTCCGATTAGAACAATCTTTCTCCATATCCCCTTGGGCAATTCTAATTTACTAACCAGAGTTTTTAAAAAAGTCATTATAAAATTATAGGTTAAAGTGAAGCTTTTTTTCCTGTAACAACTAAAGTTCCGGCCCAATCTTCTGTTTTATTTACTCGCCAGCTTTCGACTTCTATGAAACCAGCTTGTTCAAAAAGATGAACCCATTCAGATTCTTTTAACATCAGCATAGGGATATTTACTTTAGCTTCCCACGAGTGGGATTCTTTATTTTCATAATATAAATCTAATCCAATTATTAATCGTCCATCAGAATTCAACCATGACCCCTGGACCTTTTTAATAACAGATAACGGATCATTTAAGTAATACATGACCTCCATGGAATGCACTAAATCAAACTTCATAGACGGTTGGTATGTTGTTAAATCAGCACAGATATAGTGACAACCTTTACCTTTCTTTTTTGCATTAGAGATCATTTGTTTTGCCCCATCTATACCTATTGCAAGTTTACAGAGAGGATCATTGATAAGTTTTCTTACTACCCAGCCATTACCGCAACCCATGTCTAAGAAATTAAAACTTTTGCTGAGCAAGCTTCTTTCCTTTAAGGCGAATCTAAGTATTTCGTTTACAGAGGCAGCATGTCCTTTTTCCATCCCCTCATCTTTTCCATTTTCAGCCCATTCTCCAAAAACTTCAGTAGCTTTTCGCATTACTTACAATAAATCACCACCTAAGATTGCGGGAGTTTCACAATAGTTTTTCAGTATGTAATGCTGATGATCTTGTATTCTATTGCTCAATACTTCTTTGATAGCTGGAATTTTTGAATTACCTTCAAACCACATCAACATGCCCTGATTTTGTTCAGTCCTTGGCATGATTTCTTCAGGGGTAGGAAGTGTGCTCATAACCATCGTGGACCAATATATATCTGCAGCCGAAATTGAATTACCAACAAGATATTTAGAACCTACTTTTTCTTGATCTTCTAAACGATTATCAATTAATCGAATTATCTCCACTATTTTATCTAGTGCGACCGCGCTGGCTTCCTCAGAATATCCATACTTTCTAGCCAAAGGATTGTCGCTCAATATCCTTATATTCCAGACAAGTCCATCTTCTCCCAAAATGACTGCGCAAAGACCTAACATATCTACGCGATCTTGGAGATTGTCTGGCATTAGTTTTGGGCTATCTGCACTTCCAATATTTTCAGCTAGAGAAAGTTGTTCAATCCAAACATTTCTAGGTCTTTCTTCATCATGAAACATGGTTGGCAAGCTTGTTTGGCTAGTTAGTTCATATAATCTTGCCTGCCTATCTTTTCCAGTTTCTTTATTTACACCCATGAGAGGATGTAACGCTCTTATGAGAGGAACCTTTTTTACGTAACAAATGTTTTTTAGCGCTTCTGCATAAAGCGCTTGCATGCCGGGAATGAAAGTAACCCTTGTGCCACTTTTCATCGAAGCAGCTTCATCAAGAGATATAAATTTTACTTCTTCAGAATTGTCCTTTTCGCTCATAATCTTTCCAATTAATTTTTAAAAATATCCATCTTCTCTTAAATCTTCAAAGGTATTTTTGAAAGCAAGTATTACTTCATCAATAACCTCAGGTTTATGAGCATAAGAAATAAAAGCTAAATGAATGCCTGGAACTATTACGTTATGCCCTAACAAATGCAGATAAAACTCTTTTTCTAGCTTATAGAGACTATGATCTATATCTCTAGAGGACTCTATCTTCTCTCCACCAAAGATGAGATGCATCATTGAGCCTGCATTCATCATTTTTGCAGGTATATTGTTAGCATGACAAAAGTCATTAATTTCATTTGCCAATCTATTTCCTTGTTCATGCAGATAAGGATAAATTTCTTCCTTATTTTCTTTAAGATATTCTATTGCTCCTATACCACTTGCCATTGTCAGGGGATTGCCACTAAAAGTTCCGCCAGCAAATATTGCAGGTGTGTCTTCAGCACCTGAAAATGTATTCATTATTCGTTGAGATCCGGCAACAACTCCAATGGGTAAGCCTCCGCCTACAGCCTTTCCATAAGTGATTACATCCGGTTTAATATTGTAGTACTCTTGGCATCCACCATATTCAATTCTAAAACCTGTAATTACTTCGTCGAACATTAAAAGAACATCACACTCGGAACAAACCTCCCTTAAATTGTTTAGAAACTCTTGATTGTCGAGTCTTGGATTGGAGCTTTGAACTGGTTCAATTACAACCATCGCTAATTCGTCTTTGTACTTTCTAATTAATTCAAAAGCATTCTCATCTCTATAAGGTAGCATCATCATTAAATCTTGAGAGACTTCGTCTGGTATTCCAGCTCCTAAAGTGATACTTGAAGGTGTTGATCTGTCACTCTTTAGATTAGCTCTTATAAGAGCGTAATCATGAATTCCATGATATGAGCCATCAAACAATGCTATAACTCTTTTACCTGTTAGTGCTCTTGCAGCTCGGAAGGCAAACATAGTCGCCTCACTGCCAGAATTACAAAACATAACTTCATCAACGGCAGGTGAAGAGTCTTTTATCAATTCGGCTAAATAAGCCTGACCGTCACCGGGTATTCCGAAATGCCAACCCTTCTTTATTTGTGTGGCTAAAGCTTTTTCAACTGGCTCAGGTTTATTACCCAGAACATTAGGGCCGAAACCACCAGTAAGATCTATGTAACGATTGCCATCTAAATCGGTCAGGTAAGGTCCTTGTGCAGACTCTATATAAATAGGATGAGGAAGGTCTACAGTCTGAACAACTTCCTGTGCTAAAGCAGCCTGACCGCGATGAGATAACTTCTCACATTTTGCTGTTCTATTTATAAGCTTAGCTCTGACTAATTCAGATTTCTTTTTAGTCTGTGCCTCTACATGTTCAGTTGATTCCATACCTCTCTCCTTTTAAATTCTATCCACCAAATAACAATAAATTAAAAGTAAAGAAGTATCAATTGAAGGTCTCTTTACCTAACATCAAAGTTGCCGATTACAAATTTTCCATTCTTTTGTATGCCCGCTTCTCCCATTGGTCTTCCAAGTGCACTAGGCACATTACCAACATACAATTCATATTTACCGGGTTTAATAGGAACAAAACTTACATGCGCTGATCCTATTTCATCACATTCAATTGCATTAAAACTCAACCCTTGAAGATGAATCTCAATGTCGCCAACTGTCACTAATCGAAGGTGTGAATTTCTTAATAAATCCTGCATCTCAATTCTCCAGCCTGTAAGGTCATCTTGCACATCAGGACAATTGATATTCAGACGATAATATTTCCCCGTTAGAAGGTTAACCACCTTGGGTT